>JAGCYH010000037.1 GCA_017960905.1 Bacteroidales bacterium | reverse complement strand
GCTACGCCGAAATCTACAGCCAGGGCAAGCAACTCTACGAAGAGATTTTCGTCCGCGGCGGCAACAGCGGCCAGTGGAACAAACGCGACTACGAACGTTTCCTTGAATACTACAAAACATTGGATTTGAGCCTTTTGGCACAAATAGAAGAAGAATACAACTCGCTCAACCCGCGCCAGACATTCTTCAAAATCCTTCAGGCGAAAGGCTTTGAGAAAGAGCAGATTATGCGCACAATGTGCATTCAGGAAGACGTAACCTACCGCGCCCTGAAATCGAAGGTGGAAGGGATGAGAAAAGTATCTAGTTTATCATAAAAAACAAATACGCCCGATTTTATTATTAAAATCGGGCGTATGTATTTGATAGTTAATGTTTTCTATCTCAGTTCGGCGTTTAGCTCGCGTTTGAAGTTGTTGGTGAGCGCGTCCATAATCTTTTCTATCTGAGCGTCTTTCAGTGTCTGAGTCTCGTCTTGCAGATAGAAGCTTACGGCGTACGATTTTTTGCCTTCGGGTAGGTTTTTGCCTTCGTAAACGTCGAAGAGCGATATGCGCTTGAGCAGTTTCTTCTCGGTTCTCTGCGCTATCTGTTTTATCTGTCCGAATGTTACGTCGTTGTTTATCAGCAGGGCGAGGTCGCGTTTCACTTCGGGATATTTGGGCAGTTCGGTGAAGAAAATCTTGTTCTGCCGTGCGCTCTTCTCGTAGAGCACGTCGAAGTTCATCTCACCGAAATATACAGGCACGTCGATGTCGAACTGCTTGAGCAGTTTGGCGCTTACAGCGCCAAACGTAGCCAAGGTCTTGCTCTTGTCGATGACGAGTGTCAGCCCTTCGCTGTATATGTCGTTCGAAATATACTGCTCTTCGATGCTGTTGAATTTTATGCCCAGTTTTTCAATTACATTGAAAACAGTGCGTTTCAGGTCGAAGAATGTAACTTCCTGAGCTTGCGTGCACCAGTTGGCTTCGTTGCGTAATCCGGTCATCAGCAGCGAGATACGCTGCTGGTCGGTGTAGTTCTTCAGGTCGGCTTTGTCGCCGCCTTTGAAGCTGTGGCAGTTGCCTATTTCGAAGAGTTTCAGGTCGGCGCATTTGCGGTTGCGGTTGTGCTGAGCGCTTTCGAGCGCGCCAAAGAGCAGCGTCTGGCGCAGTCCGTTGAGGTCGGTGCTGAGCGGGTTGGCAAGCTCTACGGTCTGTTCTTTGGGGAATGTTGTCAGCTCGTTGTAATACGCTGACTTTGTCAGCGTATTACACATAATTTCCTGAAAACCAACACTGTTGAGCATCGCAGCGATGCTGTCGAGCATTTTGCCTTTGTCGGGCTTCTGGCCCACTACGTGCACGGCTCTCATGCAGTCGGGCAGTTCCACGTTGTTGTATCCGTAGATGCGCAGAATGTCCTCAACCACGTCGGCCTCGCGCGTCACATCGACGCGGTATTGCGGCACGAGCAGTGTGAGGTTGCTGCCGTTCTCTTTATCAATTTTTATCTCAAGATTCGACAAAATCTTCTTTATTGTTTCTGTTGGCAACTGTTTGCCTATCAGTCGGTTGCAACGGTCGATATTGAATTCGACCCTGAACGGGTCGAACTGTCGGCTGCAGATGTCGACAATGTCGCTCGAAATGGTGCCGCCAGCCACTTCTTTCACAAGCAATGCGGCATATTTGAGAGCGTAGATTGTATTGTTGGGGTCGATGCCGCGCTCAAAGCGGAACGAAGCGTCGGTGTTGAGTTGCTGGCGGCGGGCTGTCTTACGTATGCAAACCGGATTGAAGTACGCGCTTTCGAGGAAAATACGTTTCGTATTTTCCGTCACGCCGCTGTCCTGACCGCCGAAAACGCCGCCGATGCACATCGGCTCGTCTTCGTTGCATATCATCAGGTCGTCGGGGTGGAGCGAGCGTTCTTTGCCGTCGAGGGTGACGAATTTAGTGCCTTCGGCGCAGTTGCGCACACGTATGTGTGCGCCTTTTATCTTGTCGGCGTCGAATGCGTGCAAGGGTTGTCCGAGAGCGAAGAGCACGTAGTTCGTTACGTCGACCACGTTGTTGATGGGCGACAGGCCTATCGAACGCAACGCCTTCTGAAGCCATTCGGGCGATTCTTTTATCTCTATGTTGTTGATTGTCACGCCGGCATAGCGCGGACAAGCATCGGTGTTCTCTACCGTGACTATAATCGGCAGCGAGTTGTCGTCGATGCTGAACGCATCGACCGACGGACGAGTCAGTTTGATGTCGTCGCGAGTGAGCGATAGGGCAGCGGCCAAGTCGCGCGCCACGCCGTAGTGCGAGGCTGCGTCGATGCGGTTGGGAGTTATGTCGACTTCGAAAACTGTGTCGTTCTCAACGTTGTAATAGTCCTTTGCCAGCGTGCCGACAGGCACGCTGTCGGGCAGCACTATGATGCCCGAATGGTCGGTGCCTACGCCAATCTCGTCTTCGGCGCATATCATGCCCATCGACGGCTCGCCGCGCAGTTTCGACGCTTTGATGACAAACTCTTTGTCGCCGTCGTAGAGCACTGTGCCTATTGTTGCCACGATAACTTTCTGACCTGCAGCCACATTGGGTGCGCCGCACACAATGGGCAGCGGCTCGCCGCTGCCTACATTGACCGTGGTCTTGTGCAGGTGGTCGGAGTTAGGATGTGCCTCGCATGTGAGCACTTCGCCCACTACAAGTCCTTCCAGTCCGCCTTTTATCGTTTGTACTGTCTCTACGCTACCAACTTCAAGACCTATCGATGTGAGGGTTTCGGAAACCTTTTCGGGTGTAAGGTCAAGGTTGATGTATCTCTTTAACCAATTGTACGATACATTCATTGCTATATTGTTTTAATTATTTTTCAAAATTCGGGTGCAAAGTTAGTTTTTTTAATTGTAAAAACAGGCTTTTAGATGCTCTTCTTTTATATATTTTATTTTTATGACGAGTGGTATATTCAGCTCAGAATCGTTTGTGCCAAGATGTGGTTTGGGAGAGTATTTTGCGTTCCCAACGTCCGCAAAAGGTCCGAAAATCTGCAAATGTTAATAAAATAACCTCGAAAAATCTGCAAATGTTAATAAATTTAACTCGAAAAATCTGCATTTTTCTATAAAATAATGTCCGAAAATCTGCAAAAAGTTTTATATCTTTGCGGCAATCAAATAATTAGACAGATATGCTAAAACGTAAATTCACCGACTATCTGAAACAGTGGAAGGCGACCAAGCAAAAGGAGTGTCTTTTGGTGCGTGGCGCGCGGCAAATTGGCAAAACATTCATCATAGAGGATTTCGCTCGCAACAACTACGAGTCGTTTGTTGAACTCAACTTTGAGCAATTTCCGGCATTGAAAAATGCCTTTGATGGTGAACTGACTGTTACCGAGATGATTAAGCGCATCTCGGTATATATTCCGTCGGCTCGTTTCATTCCGCATAAAACTCTGATATTCTTCGATGAGATTCAGTCTTGTCCGCTAGCCCGCACGTCATTGAAGTTTTGGGCACTCGACGACACTTACGATGTGATTGCGTCTGGTTCGTTGTTGGGCGTCAACTGTAAGGCTGTGTCTTCGTTTCCTATGGGATATGAACGGCAAGTAGATATGTATTCGCTTGATTTTGAGGAATATCTGTGGGCAATCGGTTTGTCGGATGAGTTGATAAATTCTCTGCGCGAGCATTTCATTAACAAGACAAAAATAGACGATGCGGTTCACAAGAAAATGATGGAATACCTGCGTGAGTATATGGTAGTTGGCGGAATGCCAGCTGTGGTCAGCCAGTTCGTCGCTACAAAGAACTTCGGCATAGTCCATCAGGAGCAAGAGAAGATTATTTCGGCGTATCTGAATGATATTGCCAAGTACGCCGAATCAGCTGACCGAGCAAAAGCGCGTAGTTGTTTTTTGTCGATACCTCGTCAGTTGGCCAAGGATAACACCAAATTTCAATATTCGGTGGTGGAACACAAAGGCACTGGACGCAAGTTCGGCTCTGCGCTCGACTGGCTTCGCGATGCCGGCATTGTGGCTTATTGCTACAATCTGTCAACATTGCAATTCCCGCTGTCGGCTTACATTCGCGACGATCAGTTCCGTATCTATCTGACTGACATCGGTCTTTTGGTTTCGATGTACGGATTTGAGATGAAAGCCGCACTTCTGACCGACACGTTGAGCGGACCAGCTAAAGGCGGAATTTTTGAGAATCTGATGGCGGATATGCTGCACAAGAAGAAGCAACCGCTTTATTTCTTCAAGAAAGATGATTCTTCGATGGCGATAGAGTTTGTGCTTACGCACGACAGCCAACCGCTACCGATAGAGGTGAAGTCTAAAAACGGCCGCACCTTGTCGCTTGACGAAGTGCTGACATGGAACAACATAGAAAACGGCTATAAATTTGGTAATCTTAATGTAGGTGTCGATGGCAAAAAAATAACATTGCCATTGTATATGGCAATGTTTTTATAAAGCCTGTCAAACAAAAAAATGGTAAGATATTTGCATAAGAAAAAAATAGTATCTACTTTCGTAAAACGATAACAACAATAACTGAAAAATAGTTAGAAAATGAAACGATTTATGACAATTATGATGAGCTGCGTGGCAATGTCGGTTGCGGCGCAATCGCTCAAAACATGGGAAAAAGGTGGGTTTGAAACTGGCGAATACCGTAATGTGTTCGCCGAAATGGGCTATTCGCAAAAAGAAATAGACCAAAAACTCAAAGATGTGTTCAACGAAGTCTTCTTCGGACCTAACAAAGTTTACTTCGAAGTGGGCGACTCGCTGGCCTATATCTCCGACCTTAAAAACGACGATGTGCGCACCGAAGGCATGTCGTACGGACTGATGATTGCAGTGCAGTTCGACCGCCAGGATATCTTCGACAAGATTTGGCGTTGGGGCAAAAAATACATGCAGAATCAGGACGGACCTATGAAAGGTTTCTTCGCTTGGAGCTGCAAGCGCGACGGCAGCCGCAACCGCTGGGCCTTCGGCCCTGCGTCCGACGGCGAACTCTACTATGTTACTTCGCTTCTCTTCGCCTCGAACCGTTGGGGTAACGATGGCGATATCAACTATCTGGCTGAAGCTCAGTTTATTATGAACTGCGCTATGGAGAAGGAAAACGGCGACTCGCCTTGGACATCGCACTTCATCAACATTGAGAAGAAGCTCATAACCTTCGTGCCGGGCAAAAACCGCAGCTATACCGACCCGTCGTATCACTTGCCGGCATTCTACGAGGTGTGGGCGCGCTGGCTTGGCGACGGTAAATCGGATTTTTGGCGCGAATGCGCCAAAGAAAGCCGCGAATACCTCCACCGCAGTATCAACGAGCAGACGGGCCTCAACCCCGACTACAACAACTACGACGGCACACTGCTCCACAACGGCCAAATCATTGGCGACGCCTTTCGCTTCGACTCGTGGCGCGTGCCTATGAACATCGCTCTCGACTACTCGTGGGCCTGCGCCGACAAAGAGTGGCAGCAAAATTACGGCAACACCATTCAGACCTTCTTCTACAACCAGGGCATCGACACTTTTGTTGATCAGTTCAACATCGACGGTACTCTGCCTGAGCAGATTCTGCCGGCAGGCGGCAAAACCAAGCTGCGCCACTCGGTAGGCCTCGTGGCTACGCTGGCCGCAGCCACCATTGAGTCGAACAACGAGCACAACCGCGAATTCGTTGAGCGCCTCTGGAATTCGAAAAACGAGCCCTACGACGACGGCTATTTCGATGCTTACTACGACGGTCTGCTCCGTCTCTTCGCTTTCATGCACCTGAGCGGCAACTACCGCATTATCTTCCCGCAGAAATAATAATGCAATACATCATAGTATGGGCGCAGTCTCTTCAGAGGTTGCGCCCATACTTTTTTGTGCTAAATACAACTCGCAAGGGCGAATAATTGCGAAGGCTGTGTTTGTCGTTCCGCCGAAAAAGCATATCTTTGTGCAGAATAAAAAACACAAGCAACATGGCAATAGATATCAGAAAACAAGAGGCACAGCGCATGCGTGCCGAATTTGAGGAGCTGCTGCGCTCCACTGGCCGCGAAGGCGTTGATTATGTGATAGAGGACTTGGCCGATTTGGGCTTTTTCATTGCGCCGGCCTCCACACGATTCCATCTCAATTACGAAGGCGGACTGCTTGAGCATTCGCTCAACGTGTGCAAAGTGGCGCTCATGCTTCGCGAGCAGATGATTGCCATGCGCCCCGATGTTGAGCCGTTCTTCCCCAAAGACAGCGTCATCGTCGCGTCGCTCTTGCACGATGTGTGCAAGGCCGACATTTACAAGCCTACTATCAAAAAGAAGAAAAACGCCTTTGGCGTTTGGGTCGATGAACCTGGCTACGATGTCGATTACTCTAAATTTCCGCTCGGGCACGGCGAAAAATCGGTTGTAGTGATTTTGCGCTGCGGCTTCGATCTTACTGACGATGAGATACTTGCCATACGCTGGCACATGACGGCTTGGGACTTGCCCTTCCAAAGCCCCGAGCTCAAAAACTGCCTCAACACCGCCCGCGACCGTTGTCCGCTCTGCGGACTTATACAGTCGGCCGACGGCCTCGCCGCCAACATCCTCGAACGCACCGACAAAGAGGAAGAGGAATGACGAAATATGTGTGCCATTATAAATTATTGATAAATATTGTGTTATTATAAGACGGTGCATGCACCGTCTCTACATTACACATTACACTTTACACATTAATCATTACACTTTACACAAAATGAAACTATCAAAAACAATCTTCACCATGATTGCCGCCGCATTGGCGGCGGCGTGTTCGCATGCGCCGCAGACGTTTTCGTTCAGCGGGGTGGTTCGCGACTCGAGCAATGTGCTGCTCCGCGACACCATGATTATGATAAATGTTGGCATTTCGCAAGGCGAAACGTCTGAGACGGCTACTTCGGTTTACTACGAACTGCAGCAGGCGTTCATAGGTTCTAACGGTGTGTACACCATCGAAGTGGGCGACGGTTCCGATGACGGAAGAAACTTCTCTGGCATCAGCTGGACGGCGGCGCAAAACCATTTTCTGACTGTTGAAACGCCCTACAACACAACAACTTATGTGCTTTTGGGCGATTATTATTATTTATATGTCGACAATCCTGAGGTTACGGCAATTTACGAGGCCGAAGATGCTGCCGGATATAGTTCGCCCAATGCCGACAATGGCGCTTTGCGCGGCACTTTTTCGGTCGCACCCGACCGAAAAGTGCGCTTCTCGCAAGGCAATCTGCAGTATAAGGCAAGTTCCGGCTCGTGGCGCTTCGCCGAAAACCAGTACGACCGTATAGGTTATGAAAACGTCAATATATCAGCCGATTACAATGGATGGATTGATTTGTTCGGCTGGGCTACAAGCGGATATCTCTCCGAACCGTATCTGGCGAGCGAAACGAGTGCCGACTATGGTCCGGGTTGCGACTGCGACCTGACTGACTACACGGCCAACCACGACTGGGGCGTGTTCTGCGCCATAGGCAATGGCGGCAATGCCGCCGGGCTCTGGCGCACACCTACGCGCGACGAATGGGTTTATCTGTTCAACCGCACCGATGAGCAAGGCAATATCAAATTCGGCGTGGCGTCCGTTGGCGAAGCCAACGGAATGGTCATCCTGCCCGATGATTGGACTTTGCCCGAAGGGCTCACCTTCAACACCGGCGTGCACGAGGGCGACGAGTTTAAATACAACCGGTATTATGCCGAAATGAACTACTATTCGCTCTACGACTGGCTGATGATGGAAGAGGCTGGGGCTGTGTTCCTGCCTGCCGTCGGCTGGCGCCACGGCACGCAGTTCGATTTCGACAATCTTGGCGGTTACTGGTCGAGCACATCTTATGGCGAAGTCGGTGCCCGCGGCATAACATTCGCGCCCAACATGATACGCTCGAACATCTACGATGAACGCTGCAGCGGCATGGCTGTGCGCCTCGTACGTGACGAATGATGATAAAAAAAACGTCAAATTAGTTGTGTTTTAATAAAATAAGCAGTAATTTTGCAGCCGTTAATTTTAAACAACATAATGTCTAACAATTAATTAGTTAAATTTTTAATTTTATGAGTAATGAAGTACAGGGCGTACAGGATTTCGACTGGGAAGCCCTCGAAAACGGCGGTATCGTAGCCGAAGGTAATCGCGAAGAGCTTACCCAGAAATACGATAAGACCCTTTCGACAATTGTCGAGAAAGAAGTTATTGAAGGCGAAGTTATCGCAATGAACAAACGTGAAGTTGTCGTTAACATCGGTTTCAAATCAGACGGCATCGTAAGCCGTAACGAATTCCGCTACAATCCCGAACTCAAAGTAGGCGACAAAGTGGAAGTTTACGTAGAAAGCCAGGAAGACCGCAAAGGCCAGCTTTCTCTCTCTCACAAAAAAGCGCGTGCAATGCGCTCTTGGGACCGCGTCAACGCAGCCCTCGAAAACGACGAAATCGTTAAAGGTTACGTCAAATGCCGCACTAAAGGCGGCATGATTGTCGATGTGTTCGGCATTGAGGCATTCTTGCCCGGCTCGCAAATCGACGTTAAACCTATCCGCGACTACGATATCTTCGTAGGCAAGACTATGGAATTCAAAGTCGTTAAAATTAACTCAGAGTTCCGCAACGTTGTTGTTTCGCACAAAGCCCTCATCGAGGCTGAGCTCGAACAGCAGAAGAAAGACATCATCTCGAAACTTGAAAAAGGTCAGGTTCTCGAAGGAACTGTTAAGAACATCACATCGTACGGCGTATTCATCGACCTTGGCGGTGTCGACGGTCTTATCCACATCACCGACCTCTCTTGGGGCCGCGTTTCGCATCCTGAAGAAATCGTTCAACTCGACCAGAAACTCAACGTCGTTATTCTCGACTTCGACGATGAGAAAAAACGTATCGCTCTCGGTCTCAAACAGCTCACCCCGCATCCTTGGGAAGCTCTCGACCCGAACATCAAAGTGGGCGACACTGTTAAAGGTAAAGTTGTCGTTATGGCCGATTACGGCGCATTCGTTGAAATCGCTCCGGGCGTAGAAGGTCTCATCCACGTTTCTGAAATGTCGTGGTCGCAGCACCTCCGCAGCGCTCAGGACTTCCTCAAAGTGGGCGACGAAGTTGAGGCTCAGGTTCTCACTCTCGACCGCGACGAACGCAAAATGTCGCTCGGTATCAAACAATTGCATCCGGATCCTTGGGCTAACATCGAAGAGAAATACGCTGTCGGTACGAAACATACCGCCATCGTTCGCAACTTCACCAACTTCGGCGTATTCGCCGAACTCGAAGAAGGCGTCGACGGTCTTATCCACATCTCTGACCTTTCGTGGACTAAGAAAATCAAACACCCGAACGAATTCACTTCGCTCGGTGACAAAATCGACGTTGTCGTTCTCGAAATCGACAAGGAAAACCGTCGCTTGAGCCTCGGCCACAAGCAACTCGAAGAGAATCCTTGGGACGTATTCGAGACAATCTTCACCGTTGGTTCTGTTCACGAAGGCACAATTACCGAAATCTTCGACAAGGGCGCTACCATAGCTCTTCCGTATGGCGTTGAAGGCTTTGCCACACCGCGTCATCTCATCAAAGAAGACGGTACTCAGGCCAAAGTTGAAGAGAAACTGCCGTTCAAGGTTCTCGAATTCAACAAGAGCGCTAAACGCATAATTCTCTCTCACTCACGTATTTTCGAAGATGAAAAGAACACTGAGGAGAAAGACGCTAAAAAAGCGCAGGCTAAGGCTACTAAGAAAAGCGTGAAGAAAGTGAAAGAGAGTGTTGAAGTTACCACACTCGGCGACATCACCGAACTCGCTGCTCTCAAAGGCCAGTTTGAAGCTAAAGAAAACAAAGGCGAATAATTTTTTATAATAAGTCGAATGAACTTTATAGTAGAAAAAAGAGAGGGTTTTGCCGTGATAACCATGACCACAGAGCGGCTCGACGCACATTCGGTTCCCGAACTGCGCTCCGAATTGGTTCTCCTGGCCGGCGACTCTGTCAAAAACATGATACTCGATCTTACACAGTGCGCCTACTGCGACACTACCGGTCTGAGTGCAATACTTATAGCACATCGACTTTGTAAAGAGGGTATGCTGATACTATCCGGCGTTCATCAGAGTGTCGAAAACATGCTGTCTATTCAGCGTTTTGACCCGCCTTTGATTGTTACTTCAAGTGTAGCAGACGGCATCGCACGGTTGCAACGCGTTGAAAAAGAGTAATTAACTACACTTGGCAGCAATGTCAATGGAATTAACCATACTCGGTTGCAACTCGGCTCTGCCGACATCATTCAGAAATCCATCCGCTCAGATACTGTCCGTATCTGGGCGGATTTTTTTAATCGATTGCGGCGAAGGAACGCAGTTCCAAATTCGCAAGATGCACATCAACTTCATGCGCATCAACCACATCTTCATCTCGCACCTGCACGGCGACCACCTCTTCGGCCTCATAGGCCTCATATCCACCATGTCGCTCCTCGGGCGCTCTACACCGCTTGAAGTGTTTGCAGA
This sequence comes from Bacteroidales bacterium, assembly GCA_017960905.1. Classification (GTDB taxonomy): domain Bacteria; phylum Bacteroidota; class Bacteroidia; order Bacteroidales; family Marinilabiliaceae; genus W3P20-009. The sequence goes on along the minus strand of JAGCYH010000037.1, from coordinate 38,895 downwards.
CGAACGTCTGCAACCTCTTCTTACACAGCAAATTGAGTTCTTCTGTGATAATATAACCTTCGAGGTGAAATTTCATCCGCTGCGTTTTGATGCGCCAGAACTCATTCTCAACATCAAAGGCGCTTCGGTGCAGTCGGTGCCACTCAACCACCGCCTGCCAACGTGCGGCTTCGTCTTCCGCGAACAGCGGAAGGAACCCAACATTCAGAAAAATGCAATCTACAAATACGGACTGACGGTGGCCGACATCGTTTCGGTGAAAAACGGCAAGCCGTTTTTCGACGAAAACGGACAGGAAGTGCCTCGGCGTGAGCTCGTTATAGAGCCGCCTACGCCAAAGAGCTATGCTTACATAAGCGACACTGCGTATCTGCCCGAAATAGTTCCGGTTATCAAAAACGTCTCGCTTCTCTACCACGAATCGACCTTCGGTGACGACAATCTGCTCTTGGCCAAAAAGACGCTGCATTCGACTGCCAAACAGGCCGCAACGATAGCCAAAATGGCCGAAGTGGGCAAACTGCTCATAGGGCATTTCTCGAGCCGTTATCGCGAAACTGACGACCTCGAAGCCGAAGCTCAGGCGGTTTTCCCAAACACCACTGCCGTCTTCGACGGCTTCAAATTAGTGTTTTAATGTCATGCAGGCGTTCGCCCGCATGATTTTTTGCTCACGCACGGATTATTTATTTGCTAATTATTTCCATTTTTGCGGGAAATCAATATATTTGTGATTTCAAATAATAAAAACATGAGAAAAACATTAACACTCTTATTTGCCTCTATGCTTGCTACGCAAGCATGGGCAGCCGATTTCGAATACAATGGATTGTATTATGAAAAAATTGGCGGCAATTCCGTATCGGTAGTACATGACGATAGTTACACTTCATTTACTTCGGTTTCTATTCCCGATAAAGCTATTGATGGAGAAGATGAGTATTATGTTGCAAGTATTGGCGACGATGCGTTCTATGAATGTAGTGCATTGGAATCAATAACAATACCCGATGCTGTTACGAGCATTGGCGTATCTGCGTTCGAAAGTTGTGAGGCATTGGAATCAATAACCATACCCGATGCTGTTACAAGCATTGGCGACTATGCGTTCCAAGACTGTTATGCATTGGAATCAATAACAATACCAGATGCTGTTACAAACATTGGAGACAATGCGTTTGAGAACACATCGTTATCATCGATAACAATTCCTAAAAACGTGTCGAGTATTGGCGTATCGGCTTTTACTGGATGTGATAACCTTACTGGGGTATATGTAGAAGATGGTAATACTTCGTATAAATCTGTAGAAGGGGTACTTTATGATTATGATGGAAAAACAATATTGTTTTGCCCACAAACAAAAACAGGATCTTTCAATGTTCCCAATGGAGTAGTAAGTATTAGCCCAAGTGCTTTCGCCTATTGCGAAGAACTAACATCAATAACACTCCCCCTTAGTGTTACAAGTATTGGCAATGATGCCTTTACATATTGCACAAAATTATCTTCAATCAATATTCCTGATGATGTTATTATTATAGGTAAGTCTGCATTTTATCACTGTGAGAATCTGAAATCAATAGATTTTTCCAAGAACATTACCTCTATAGACTATATGGCTTTTGCGTCTTGTACTAGTCTGACATCGGTTTATATTCCTAAGAATATTGATGTTATTGAAGAAGATGCATTTAATAATTGTAGTAATATTGAAATCTATTGCGAAGCGAGTGAAAAACCCGTGAAATGGCACAACAAATGGATGGGAAATGTACCCGACGAAAGAATCCATTGGAGTGCAGTACCGACTAATATAACAGAAACTAAGGTTGCCGATGTAACAATCTATCCTTCAGGCAGAAACATTATTGTCGAAAACGCTGTCGGGAAAGAGATTACGGTTAGCGACCTTGCCGGTCGCGTAATCATAAGCCAGCAGGCCGAAACCGATAAAGTAAGCCTCGCAATCCAATCTCGCGGAATGTACATTGTAAAGGTCGGCGAAACACAACAAAAGGTGTTAATCAACTGATAATAAAGCAATAAACACAAAAAAATGGCGGGAAAATCCCGCCATTTTTCATTTCAATTTTCGAATAAAATCTTCGTTTTAATGTGTCATTATTGTATTTTTGTTTATTTTTGCCAAAAGCAGTGTTGATAAAGATGCTGTCAAATGTTTGATATTAGTGTTAACAATAAAAACATTTGTATGAAAAGATTTTATACGTTTCTATTTATGCTCGTAGCATCGACCACAACAGTGGCCGAAGTTGAGGAGGAATTTGTACCTCAGGCAATTGACCTCGGTCTGCCTTCGGGTACACTATGGGCTACATGCAACATTGGTGCATCTTTCCCAGAAGCCTATGGCAATTATTTCTATTGGGGTGAGATGGAACCGCCATATACAAAATACACCGTCCCCGATGGCTGAACAGAAGAAGATTGGTACGATTCTGAAGAGAATTTCATTGGCGATAATAAAACCATTCTTGAACCTGACGACGATTCAGCAACAAAGGCTTGGGGGCAAGAGTGGATTATGCCGTCGAATGAGCAGTTTCAGGAACTTATAAATAACTGCTATTGGGTTTGGACCGATGGATACAACGGAACCGAGGTAAAAGGATATATAGCATATAAAGTCAATGAGGATAAATCCACCGATAAAGGCGTGAGAATACATCAAGGCGCTACACCTGATGAGTATTATACCTTGTCTATTCCGCATATTTTTTTCCCGGCTGCTGGTTCGTACATTTTTGTGTCAGAGGATGAGAATAAGATACAAAGTGAAGGCTTGTTGTGTAATTACTGGTCGGCATCGCTTGGCGAGACAAATTCAAATTATGCTAAGTATATGGTAGCAGGTAGAACTCAGTATGATCTTCATATTGTAAATGAGGTTGAGCGTAAACCTTATGGCTGTTTTGGATACTCTGTACGTGCTGTTAAGGCTAAGGATTTCAATATAACCCTTACTCAACCCACCGAAAACGGTACAATCAGACTGGTAGAAGAAACGATAGACCTTGATAACAAAGTGAGAGAGCGCACAGTGCTTCATTTTGTGGCTGAACCAGACGAGAACTACGAACTCGACTCGTGGAGCGGTTGCCACGAAGACGGCTATCTTATCGTAACTGGCGATGCCACAGTTACTTGCACTTTCAAGCCGAAATCAGCTACTGCGGTTAAGAACATCAAATCTGCCGACAGCAAAGTGCAGAAAGTTGTTGAGAACGGCACTCTCTACATCATCAAAGATGGTGAGAAATACAATCTGCAGGGCGTTCGTAAGGCCGAATAACTATTTCCTCACGCAATATAAAAAAAGCGTTTGAGCGAAAGCTCAAACGCTTTTATGTATATTTCAATTTTCAACTTTCAATTTTCAATTCACATGAGGCGGTAATTCTTTGCGTTTGAGGAAACGCAGGCACCACAGAATCCACGTCGGCAGCGACTTTTCGGGGTTGCGTTTTTTGAGGTTGAGCGCAATGCCGAGTTTCTTCATTATGGTCAGTTTGTTCGTCTGCACGTACTCTATGAGAGAGCCCGACGGGTCTTCGTTGTAGGCAAAATCGCCACCCGCTTCGCCCATGTTGAAGTCGTTTTTGTAGGCCATGCTGTCGACGGTGAAGTTCCAGCCCTGTTCCTTGCAGAACTCGCGCAGTCCGTCCATGTTGCGTATGTCGTAGCAAATCTGAATGAATCCGAGCTCGCCCCACATGCGGTCTTCGAAAATCCGGCGGGCCGGAGTGGGGCGGTCGAGGGCTTGAATGATTTCTATTTCCGACGGGCCCAGCAGGCGTCCGAACGGGCCTTTCTTAGGTTGCGAGTGAGCGAGCACAATGCGTCGGAACTGCACGTTTGGCGCACCAAGGTGCGCCAAATCGTCGAATGTGCCAGTCTGGTCCGAAAGCACCACATCGTATCCCAACATCTTGTCGTAGAAGTTTTTAGCGGCATCGGCATCGTGCGAACCGACCACGGCGCCGTAAACGCCGCCGGTGGGCAGGTTCTCGTTGAACATCCAGCCGGCTTGTTGTTCGGTTGGCTGAACCATCTGGAAGAGATTGTCCCACGGATCGCGCACGTAGAAGTACTTGCGCCCCGTAGCGTCGGTATAGACTTCGTCCGACACACGTTGTCCTTTGTCTTTCAGTGTTTTATGGTAGCTGACAGCGTCTTTGCATTTTATCTTGCACGAGTAAATGCCCAGGTCGCCCGGTACTACATCGAATGCCGGACGGCGAGGCTCGAAGCTGGTATGTTGCCATATTTCGAAACCGCCTCCGCCTTGCAGATTGAGTGCAAGGCATGCGTGGCGGCTTTTTGGCGTGCCGCCGGTGTAAGGTAGCATAAACTCGGCGTCGGCCCATTCGTCGAACACAATCACCTCAAAACCAAAGTATTCGCGGTACCATTTCCATGCCTCTTCGACACTCGACACACCAACGCCCATCTGTTGTATGCCACTTATTATTATATCGTTTTTCATCGTTTTGAATTTTTTGCCAAAAGTACTTCATACAAATGAAAAAGCCAATATTACAGCATTCTTTTGCTGTAATATTGGCCACGAGAAAACCAAATTATTACTTAATTTAAAACACAGAGTTAACTATTGAAGTGATAGAGGAACAGAATTTCGCCTTCATAGGCCGGTTTACGGTTACCTTCTATCTCGAGTTTCACACCCATCGATGCTTTTGTGGTACCGCGAAGGTCGATTACAGAATTCACCTTCACATGAAGGCGTACGCGGCTGCCTACGATGACCGGCTGGTTGTATTTCAGCTTGTCGATGCCGTAGTTTATCTGATCTTTGATGTTGTGCACCTCCACTATCTGCTCCCACAAATGCGGCAGAATAGAGAGCGTAAGATATCCGTGGGCGATAGTATTGCCAAACGGCGATTCGCGTTTGGCTTTCTCCACGTCGCAGTGTATCCACTGGTGGTCGAGGGTAGCGTCGGCAAACAGATTTATCTGCTCCTGCGTGAATGTGTGCCACTCCGATACACCCAAATCCTTCCCTACAAGGGCTTCGAGCTCTTTGTAGCTGCTTATTATTGTTTTACTCATTTTATAAATATAGTGTTTGTTGTATGTAATTTGTTTCGCCAACGTTCAGACGGCTATTTCTGTCGGTTGACGCAGCAAATTTATGCTATTTTTTTAATGATTGTTAAACTTTGCCAACACTTTGAGTTTTCTGACGTAAAAAACAGAGTGATTTTTTGATTTTTATGGTTCGATTTTTAGGCATATTGCTCATTACTATGCTGTTTTTAGGCTGTTCGTCGGAAAAACGGCGGCTGCTCGGTGTTTACGAATCGTCGGCGCAAATAGCTGTTAATGATGACATTAACAGCATTGTCGACATAAAGACGCGCGAGGATTTCGGCTGGTTCGGACTCAAGTGCGAGTCGGAAATAAAAATTTCTTTTCTTTTTAACGAATCGTTCGATTTTCGCGACATTATTCTCAATTACAAACTCGACATCGAAGGCGACTGGCATTTCGATGACGGCATACTTACTGTAAGTCTCGACTCCACATCGTTCAAGTACGATTTCGTCGGGTCGAACGCTGAGCGTCCGACCGAGAAGACCATGGTGCGCAGCCTGCGCGAGGAGGTGCGCAATACGCTCTTGCCCGACCTGCGCCGGCGCATCCTGAATATGACCAACCGCAACATCGAAGTCCCATCGGTTTCCGACTCGGTGCTCATCGTCGCCTATCGCGACGATGGCAAAGAGATGATTCTCAGAAAGATAGAATAATTTTTTATTTTTTCATTTTTCATGTTTCATTTTTAATTCATCTTTGCCAATAAATCCGTATCTTTGTGGCAATTTTGGAGAATTAATGATGTTAGAGAAACAACATTATAGAATAGGTATCGACGCGGGTTCTACGACCATTAAATTCGTTGTGTTGAACGTCGATACTAACGAATTGACTTATAGCTCATATCAAAGGCATTTCGCCGACATACGCTCATGTCTCGAGCGTCAGTTCCGCGAAATGTCGGACAAACTGGGTTCCGACGCTCTCTACAGCATCTGCATTACTGGTTCGGCGGGCATTGGCCTGTCGGAGCGCAGCGGACTGCCGTTTGTGCAGGAGGTGCTTGCTTCGAGCATGGCCATGAAGGAACTCGACAAGACAGATTTCACTCTTATAGACCTTGGCGGCGAAGACGCCAAGATGGTCTTTTTCCATAAAGAAAAAAGCCCCGACATACGCATGAATGGCAGCTGTGCCGGCGGTACGGGCGCTTTCATCGACCAGATGGCCACTCTGCTCAACATTCAGCCGAAGGAGATGAGCGATGTGGCATACGACTACAAGCAGATTTATCCTATCGCATCGCGTTGCGGCGTGTTCGCAAAGACTGATATTCAGAACCTTCTGAGCCGTCGTTTGCCGCTTGCCGACATTGCCGCCAGCATTTTCAATGCTGTGGCAATGCAGACCATGACAACTCTGGCGCGCGGTGCCGACATCATTACGCCTGTGCTTTGCACTGGCGGTCCGCTCACATTCCTGCCATCGCTGCGCGAGGCGTTTGTGCGTGTGATGAAGCTCAAAGAAGACGACCTGATAATTCTGCCTCATGCCGAGATAACCACTGCCCGCGGCGCCGCTCTGTCGGCCGATGTGAACTTGCAATACACAATCGACCAGATTTTCGAAATGCTCTCGAAAGAGTCGTCGACGGCAAGCGAGCAGTACATGTCGCCGCTTTTCAAAGACAACGACGACTATCTCTCGTGGAAGAAAAACCTTAAAGTTCGCAAACTCGACTACGCCGAAATAGAAGAGGGCAAGGAAAACGAAGTTTTCCTTGGCATCGACTCTGGTTCTACAACGACTAAGTTCCTCATAACTAACCGACAAGGTGCGATACTTTTCAAGAGCTACGCCAACAACGACGGCAACCCGCTTCTGAAAGTCGAAGAGGCGCTTCGCCTCTTCTATCAAGTGCTTGAACAGAAAAATGCAACTGCCAAATTCTTAGGCACTTGCGTGACGGGTTATGGCGAGGATTTGATAAAAGCAGCCCTCGACCTCGACTATGGCATTGTGGAGACCATGGCGCACTTCAAAGCCGCTCACTATGTGGCTTCCGACGTGTCGTTCATACTCGACATCGGCGGTCAGGATATCAAGTCGATATTCATTCGCAACGGTGCCGTTGCGAATATCGAGCTCAACGAGTCGTGCTCGTCGGGATGCGGTTCGTTTTTGCAAAGTTTTGCAAAAATGATGAACCTCACTCTCAGCGATTTCTCCGAAAAGGCATGTATGGCGCGCCGTCCGTGCGACTTAGGCACTCGCTGCACCGTGTTTATGAACTCTAAGGTGAAAGAGGCGCTCCGCCAAGATACCGACGCCGGCGACATTGCCGCCGGCCTGGCCATCTCGGTTGTGAAAAACTGCCTTTATAAGGTTTTGAAACTTCAAAACCTTAACAAACTCGGCGATACCATTGTGGTTCAGGGTGGTACGTTCAAAAACAAAGCCGTGCTGCGTGCCCTCGAGATTCTCTCGGGCAAACAGGTGTATACTACTGATTCTCCAGAACTTATGGGCGCATACGGCGCCGCATTGTACGCAATAGATCAATATCAGATTGAGCAGAAACCGTCAGGTTTCGACGGGAAAGCCGTGCTCGACACTCTGAGCAACATCACTACCGACATGGTTCAGTGCAAAGGCTGTACGAACAACTGTCAGGTGGTGCGGTTCAAATTCCCTAACGGGAATTTGAGCTTCGCCGGAAACAAATGCGAACGCATTTTCCACAGCAAGAGCAAGAGCGCAGTAAGCGGTTTCAACCAGATTGAAGCCAAATACAAATACGTGTTCGAAAACACTAATACCGAAGTCGATGGCGACAAGACGATAGGTATTCCGCGCGTGCTCAACATGTTTGAGAACTATCCGTTCTGGCATGCGCTTTTCAGCGCATGCGGACTTAAGCCGGTTTTGTCCGACGAGTCGAACTCGAAGCTCTACCGCGGCGGTATCTTCTCCATCATGTCCGACAATATCTGTTTCCCCGCTAAACTGACTAACGGTCACATAATGAACCTGATAGAAAAAGGTGAGAAACGCATTTTCTATCCGCTAGTGGTGATGGAAACCAAAGAGTATGAGCACGATACAAACTGCTTCAACTGTCCGGTTGTCAGCGGCTATCCCGATGTGATACGTTCGGCGGTGAACCCCGAACAGCGTTACGGAATAAAGTTCGACACGCCTGTCGTGTCGTTCAAAGACGAGAAAGCGCTCTACGACAGTTGCTACAAATATCTGCATTCGCTTGGCGTGAAACGCCAAACGATAAAAGCCGCTGTGAAAAAGGCTGTTGCAGTGAAAGAAGAGGTAAAACAGAAACTGATAGCATCGGAGCGCGAGTTGCTCGACAAGGCCATTGCCGACGGCCGTATGCTATTCGTAATGACCGGCCGCCCGTACCATATCGATCCGCTTATCAATCAGCGCGTTGCGCAGATTGTTACCGACTTGGGCGCCGACATCATTTCCGACGATGTGTTCCGTCAGGACCCTCACTCGTGCCTCGAAATGAATTATATATCGCAGTGGACCTATCCGAACCGCGTGATACACGCGGCTCACGGTGTGGCCAAACTGCCTGCTAATGTGCAACTTATACAAATCAACTCGTTCGGCTGCGGTCCCGACTCGTTCCTTATGGACGAAGCCTCGAACATACTGAACGCTGTGGGCAAAAACCACACCGTCATCCGTGTCGACGAGATAAGCAGTCCGGGCTCGGTGCGCCTGCGCTTACGCTCTCTGATAGAGTCGCTTAAGCAAAGCCAGGCTTTGGCGCAGAACGTCAAAAAGAACGATTATAAGTCGCTTCACAATGCGTTCACCGAAAAGGAGAAGACGGAGCGCACGGTAGTCATTCCGTGGTTCTCCGACTCACTCTCGCCAATGTTCCCGGTATTCTTCAAACGTCTGGGTTTCAACTTTATAAACCTTCCAAAACCCGACGAAGAATCGATACAATATGGCTTGAAATACGGCCACAACGAGGTCTGCTATCCGGCAACACTTGTTGTGGGCGACATAATGAAATTCCTTGTAAAACATCGCGACGAGAAAGACAAATACGTTGTGGGCATTACGCAGACAGGCGGCCAGTGCCGCGCCACCAACTATCTGGCGCTCATCAAGAACGCGATGGTAACAGCAGGATTCTCCGACGTTCCGGTGCTCTCAATCAACACAGGCACAGCGTACGGCAACGAGCAGCCGGCTTTCAAAGCCGACTGGAAACTCGCACTTTCGCTTACAGCGAAAATAGTGCATTATACCGAGTTCCTTGCCGCCATGCAGCGTGCCATGGCCGTGCGCGAAAAGACCAAAGGCGCGTCGCAGGCCATTATGGACAAGTACATCGACCTTGGAATACAGAAGGTGGGCGAGAAGCGCGAAAACGACCTTCTCGACCTTCTCGACGATGCTATAAAAGAGATGAACGAACTGCCTATTACAGGCCACCAACCTAAGGTTGTTGGTCTTATAGGCGAGATTTACATAAAATACAACTCGTTCGGTCAGCTGCACATAACGCGCTGGCTGCAAGAGCAGGGCATCGAAGTTGTTGTGCCGTCGCTCTTCAGCTTCCTGCTTCAGGCCTTTGTCAACAACAAGGTTAACCACGGCAACAACATAGAACGCACCACGCTTATGGAGCGAATATTTACATCGCTCATACGCTCATATCTCGACAAGCTCAACCGCAAGTGGGAGAAGGTCAAACGCCGCTTCCGTTTCTATCGCCCCGAGAGCAATATTTTCGACCTTGCGAAGGACGCTTCGCAAGTGCTCAACCTCGTCAATCAGTTTGGCGAAGGCTGGCTGATAGCGGGCGAGGTGATGGAGTTGAGCAAACAAGGCATCGACAAAGTCGTTTGCTTGCAGCCGTTCGGCTGCATAGCAAACCATATTGTGGCTCGCGGCATCGAAAACCGCCTGCGCAAGACCTGTCCGAAGACCGGTATGCTCTTCCTCGACATCGACTCGAGCGTGGCCAAAGTCAACCTCGAAAACCGCCTCCACTTCCTCATCGATCAGATGAAGGACGAAGAGGAAAATGTAGGCTGATAATTTTTATCAATTTCCACAATACGGATTATACTGTCGTTCGAAACCGACGTTCGATTCGTCGCCATGCCCGCAGCAGAGCAAAGTGTCGTCGGGTAGGGTGAATAGTTTGGTTTTGATACTGTTAAGCAGCTCGTTCTCGTCGCCACCGGGCAAGTCGGTACGCCCGACCGACATGCGGAAAAGCGTGTCGCCACAGAAACAAACCTGATTTTCAGCCGAATAGAAGGCCACGCCGCCAGGCGAATGACCTGGAACGTGCAGCACGGTGAATTCATCGTTGCCAATACTGATTTTGTCGCCGTCGGCGACAAAATGGTCGAACACAGAGCCGTCGGCATTAATCTCGAAACCCCATTGTGCTGCCATGAGGCGGTTGGCGTCGAAAGTGGGCAAATCGTCGCGGTGGCAGAAGGCCGGAATGTTGTACAACCGCGCGAAATGCGCGGTTGCCATTGTATGGTCGAAGTGCAGGTGAGTGTGCCATATCGCCTGCGGTTTCAGATTATTCTCGCTTATGTATTTTTCCACGGCACTGAGCTCTTTCTCGTTGGAGCAGCCAGGGTCAATAATCACACAGTTATTGTCCTCATCGAACACAAGATAGGTGTGCTCTTGGAATGCATTGACGGTTATTTTTCGTATTTTAATCATCGCTGGTACATTTTTTGCTATAAAAATAATACTTTTTTTGTTGAAACTTAGATAATTTAACAAAAGTATAACTAATTGTTTTTAGTAATTGAGAAAAAAGTATTAACTTTGCCACCGCTATGAAACTTAAAGCATACATAAAACCACAGATTATCGACTATTCAGTTGATAGCCAAATCTTACTGATAGCCCAATCTCCGCCTATTGGCGACGAAGAATGGGGTACTGAAGGCTGGGGCGACGGTGGTGGAAACAAGTCCACATCGGCTTTTCAGCAGCAAGAGAATTCTTCACCGTTCAGAAACCGTATTACAGGAAATTCACCATTTGAATAGTAGAATAGTATATTATTGAAGTTGAATTACATAGTAATTCAACTTTTTTTTATGCGCATTGGTATAATAAAAAAGGCTGCCTTTCGGCAGCCTTTTTTATTGAATATCAGACGATTTACTGATGTTCGAGACGGATGGTCTTGGTAGGCTGGTCGGCCACTTCGGCCGGGCCGAAGTATTGGATAGGACCAGGATAAACGAAAGCAGTTTCGATAGCCCACTGAGCGCGTTTCGATTCGAAGAATTTGAACGGACCGCCATCGAGTTTAACGAGGGCTTTTTGGATAACGGGTTTCATCTTGCCGTTGCGTTTCTCCATATTCATCATAGCGGTGATAGGAATACCGCCGGCGAGCCATTGGTCGGCCGGTTTTGTTGTGTTGCGAACCGACGACATGTAGCCAGTCTTGCCCGAAGCGATGAGCAGCGAAGCCACGCGGCCGAGAGAATAGCAGTAGTCGGCGTCGAAGTTCGACGGGGCAGCGCAGCGGCCTTCGTAGCCGAAGAAGTGGTGCTGTGTGGCGAATTTGCCAACGAATTTGCCCTCTTTCTTCCACTGAGCCAGTTTCTTGCCAACCATTTCGGCCAGAAGCTGTTCGGTTTCGATGAGCGACACCTGAACGTTTCCGTGCGGGTCGCGTTCAAGAGCCAACTGACGCGAAACGGCCACTGGCAGACTCTCGAAGATGGCAGCGTTCTCTTTCGACAGATGTTTAACCACATAGTCGATTTTCTGGTCGTCGGCCACCTTGTCGAATTCGGCCTGGTTGGCTGCAAGCATATCATTGAGCTCAGCGATGAGCTTTTTGATGGCGGGAATGAACTCGATAAGGCCTTCGGGAACGAGAACGATACCGAAGTTGAGACCTTTGGCGGCGCGGTTAGCGACGGCCTGAGCTATGTATGTAACGATGTCGTCGAGAGTCTGTTTTTTAGCTTCAACCTCTTCGCCTATGAGCGTTACGTTAGGCTGAGTCTGAAGGGCGCACTCGAGAGTTACGTGCGATGCTGAGCGGCCCATGAGTTTGATAAAGTGCCAGTATTTCTTTGCAGAGTTGGCGTCGCGCTCGATGTTGCCGATAACTTCAGAGTAAACCTTAGTGGCAGTATCGAAACCGAAAGAGGTTTCGATCATCTCGTTTTTGAGGTCGCCGTCGATGGTCTTCGGGCAGCCGATGACCTGAATGCCGCATTTCTTCTGCAGGTAATACTCAGCGAGAACGCAGGCGTTGGTGTTCGAGTCGTCGCCACCGATGATAACTATAGCGTTGATATTGAGCTTTTTGCAAATCTCAATACCTTTGTCGAATTGCTCAACTTCTTCGAGTTTAGTACGACCCGAGCCGATGATGTCGAAACCGCCGGTGTTGCGGTATTCGTCGATGATGTCGGCAGTGAGTTCGATGTATTTGTGATCGACCAAGCCCGACGGACCGCCAAGGAAGCCGTAGAGTTTGCTGTCTTTGTTGATGGCTTTGATGCCGTCGAATATGCCAGAGATGACATTGTGGCCGCCAGGAGCCTGGCCGCCAGAGAGGATAACGCCTACGTTGATGGCTTTAGAAGCCAGAGCCTGTGTGCCTTTCTCGAAAGTTACGATAGGCATACCGTAGGTGTTGGGGAAAAGTTTTTTGATGTCGGCCTGATCAGCTACCGATTCAGTAGCCTTGCCTTCAACGAGTTGTGTAGCGCCTTTGATTGATGCCGGTACCTTTGGCTGGTAAGCGGCACGCGCAATTTGAAGTGCACTTTTGTCCATTGCTGTATTATTATTTGAAAATTTATTTTCGCGTTGCAAAGATATAAAACTTTGCTGAATTTCCAGCCTTTGTGTTTTTTCTGTCGGAAAAGTTTTTATCCTTTATTTTCTCACGCCCCCATAAACCTCTCAAACAGCAGTTGCGAGGTGAGAATGTCGCAGGTGCCGGCAGTCTCGCGAGCGGAGTGCATGGCGAGGAGCGGTGCGCCTATGTCGGCGCCCGCGATGTCGATTTGCGAGGTGAGCAGGTTGCCGAGAGTGGACCCGCCGGCCATGTCGCTGCGGTTGACAAACGTCTGATGATCAAGGCCGTCGAGCAGTGCTTCGACGACGGCAGCGCTGCTGCCGTCGGTCATGTATTTCTGGTTGCAGTTGAATTTGACAACAGGACCGCCATTGAGCACGGGCCGGTTCGTCGGGTCGTGCAGCTCGGGGTGGTTGGGGTGAAGGGCGTGCGCCATATCGGCCGAGATGAGGAACGAGTTGTAGGTTATTCTCTGGCGGTCTTCGGCCGACAGAGAAAGTTGCTCGGCAATGCGTTCGATGATATTGGGCAGCAGAGGCGAGCAGGCGCCTTGCTTGGTGTTGCTTCCGACCTCTTCGCTGTCGAAGATGCAAAGCATCTTGTTGGTAGGCTTGTCGGCCGCGGCGCAGAGAGCCTTAGTGGCGGTGAAGACCATGGCTAAGTCGTCGAGTTTTGGCGCAACGACCATTTCGTTGTTAAGCCCGACAATTGTTCCGCGCTCGGCATCGTACATATTAAGGTCGTAGCCGAGTATGTCGGCTACGGGAACGTCGGTTATTGTCTTGAAAAAACTATTAACACTATCGCCGCCTTCGGTGGCGATAAGTGGCTGCATATCAATTTGTTTGTTGAGTGATAATCCGTCGTTGGCGTTGCGGTTGAAGTGAATTGCCACGCTCGGAACGACGCCTATAGGTGTTTTTGAATCGACCAGTACACTTTTGGGGTGCAATGGGTTGTCGGTCTTTGTGTATATGCGTCCGGCTACAGCCAGTGGCCGGTCGAGCCACGAGTAGAGCAAAGCGCCGCCGTAAGTTTCGGTGGCTATGCGCAGCATTTTTCCATCAATAGCCGACAATGGATTAGGTTTAACGCGCAGAGAAGGCGAGTCGCTGTGAGCAGCCACCATGCGGAAACCGTCGGAAGCCACGTCGGTTTCGATGGTGAAGGCCACTATGGCCGTTCCGCCGCGTGTGGTGAAGTATCGTCCGCCTTTCTTGAGCTGCCATTGTTTTTTGAGGCAAAGTGGTTGAAAACCAGCGTTTACGAGCATCGTTTTCACTTGCTCAACGACGTGAAACGGCGACGGGCTCTCGGCTATGAAGTCGAGCAGTTCGTTGGCCAATATTGTAGGTTGCTCTCTAAGTATCATTATATCAGTATTTTACTTATTCTTGTTTACAGGGAAATCCGTCGAGCCTTTGAGCAAGTCGGGGCGCAGTCGCTGGGTGCGTTCGAAGGCTTGCTGCTCGCGCCACGCCTCAATGTTGGCTTCGTGGCCGCTGAGCAGAATGTCGGGCACGCGCCAGCCGTTGTATTCGGCTGGCCGTGTGTATATTGGCGCCGAGAGCAGGTTGTCCTGAAACGTGTCGGTGAGAGCCGACTCTTCGTCGGACAGTACGCCCGGCAGCAGGCGCACGACAGCATCGACAACCACGCAGGCGGCGAGCTCGCCGCCTGTAAGCACATAGTCGCCAATGGAAATCTCGTCGGTGATGTAGTGGTCGCGTATGCGCTGGTCGATGCCTTTGTAGTGGCCGCACAGAATGAGCAGGTTGCCCGCGAGCGACAACGTGTTGGCCATGCGTTGGTTGAGCGTCAGTCCGTCGGGCGTCATGTATATTATGTGGTCGTAGTCGCGTTGCGACTTCAGATGCTCAATGGCATCGGCGATGGGCTGAATGGCCATCACCATGCCGGCTCCGCCGCCAAACTGGTAGTCGTCGACGCGCTTGTGCTTGTCGGTCGAGAACTCACGTATGTCGTGTGTGTGTATCTCAACGTAGCCGCCTTCCTGTGCGCGGCGCAGTATCGACTCGCTGAACGGCCCGTCGAAAAGGGCAGGGAAGAGTGTTAGTATATCGATGCGCATATTGCCTGTTTTTTTTGTTCGCAAAGATAGTGTTTTTAGATTATAGAGTAAAGAGTAAAGTGTAGAGAGTAAAGAGTAGAGACGCACGGCCGTGCGTCTCGTGAAACGGTCTTGGCTGAGTTGTTATATAACAATTGTTGTTGTGTAACAACTGAAAAGGGCTTGCTGGTGGCGTTATTTCACCTACATTTGCGCCCGATTTTGAGTTTTAGGTTTTAACAATGCCCCGTTCGTATTGTGACAATAAGAACGTGTGGTGTTTGTAAATGCTTAATAATCAATATTTTATTTTTTTATTTTAGTATAGTATAAATGGATAACAACAAGAACCCCCAAAGGGAGGTCAGAAGAATTTTTGATTTGCTCGATTATGCTTGCGCGCGCTATCCGCGTACCGACTGCCTGTCGTATAAGTCGGATGACAAGTGGATTGCCGTAAGTACCGAAGAATACCGCCAGACAGCAACGCTGCTGGCGTACGGACTGCTGGCCCTCGGCGTTAAGCGAGGCGACAAGATTGCCACCGTTTCGAACAACCGACCGGAATGGAACTATGTGGATATGGCTATCGCTATGACTGGCGCGGTGCATGTGCCTGTGTATCCGACAATTAGCAGCAACGACTACGACTTCATCCTCAACCACAGCGAGGTGAAGATGGTTTTCATTTCCGACTCTATCGCTTGCCGCCGTGTGAGCGCCGTGAAGGACAACATCAAGTCGCTCCAGAGAATCTTTTCGTTCAACGATATCGAAGGCGTTGAGAATTGGCGTACTGTGCTTGCCCTTGGCAAGCAAAACGCTGACCATCTGCACGATACGCTCGAAGAGGTGAAGGCTTCGCTAGAGCCCGACGACGTCTGCTCGATAATATACACTTCGGGCACTACGGGCATCTCAAAAGGCGCGATGCTTACGCATCGCAATTTCGTCAGCAACGCCATCGCCTCGTGCGAAGTGCTCGGCCTCGACCACAACGACAAGATACTCAGTGTGTTACCGCTGTGCCACGTTTACGAGCGCTGCTTCATTTATCAATATCAGTATCTGGGCATAGGCATCTATTATGCGCAAAGTCTGGGCACCATAGTGCGCGACTTGTGCGACATAAAGGCCAATGGCGTGAACACTGTGCCGCGTGTGGCCGAGAAGATTGTCGAAGGGTTTATGAAAGAGGGCGCCAAACTCACTGGCGAAGCCAAAGCGCAGTTCGACCGAGCTGTAGAGCTCGGTCGCGAGTGGGACCACGAGGGCAAGTCGGCCGAGTATTACCGCGAGGTGGCCTCGCTCGACGAGCCGGTGTACCGTCACTGGCGCGAGGATTTCTTCGGCGGTCACCTGAAGTTCTTCGGTTGCGGCGGCGCTGCCATATCGCCCAACCTGAGCCGTATGCTGTGGGCTGCCGGCATTAAGGTGTGCGAGGGTTACGGACTTACCGAGACCTCGCCCGTGGTGGCTCACGCCTCGGTGAAGCATCATCGTTTCGGGTCGGTAGGGCCCGTGGTGAGCAACGAGACGGTGCGCATAGCCGAAGACGGCGAGATACTCGTCAAAGGGCCGAATGTGATGAAAGGCTACTTCAAAAACCCCGAAGCGACAGCTGAGGCCATCGACGCCGACGGTTTCTTCCACACCGGCGATGTGGGTTATCTCTCCGAAGGCAACTACCTGCACATCACCGACCGCAAGAAAGAGATTTTCAAGACCTCGTCGGGCAAGTACATAGCGCCGGCCATGATAGAGGGCAAAGCCAAAGAGTCGCCTCTGATATCGCAAATATGCATGGTGGGCGAGAACCAGAAATTCGCCTCGGCAATCATCTCGCCCGACTTCGACGCGGTGCGCATCTGCCTTCAGAACGAAGGCTTCGACGCGCTCAACATGACTAACGCCGAAGTCGCGTCGTGCGACGCGACTGTAAGGCTCATCGACGGCGAACTGCAGATGGTGAACAAGACTATAGGCAAGGTGGAGCAGATTGCCAAATTCCACGTCGTGCCCGACGTGTGGACTTCGGAAACAGGCGAACTGACTCAGACTCAGAAACTTAAACGCAAGGCCATATTGGCGAAATATGCCGGTGTAATCGACGCCATATATTCGCAAGATAAGGTCGCAAAATAACCCTACAGCACGTAACTCTGTAAGTATAAGGGCAATGCGCTAAAGAGCGCATTGCCTTTGTTTTTTTTAAATAAAAACAAACACAGCCGAAACACAATGATGATTTATGTATTATTTTTGCGATATAAGAAAAAAACATTTAAAACATAAATAAATGAAAATGAAACAGTTATCGCTTATAGCCGTTGCCGCACTGCTGATGTCGTGCGGTGGTGGCAGTCAGAACCAAACCGCAACTGAAACAGCCGCCGACAGCACGTCAACCGCCGCTTCAAACGAGCAACCGACAACAGAATACGTCCTCAGCCTCGACACGCAGACTTCTGGCGCTGCGCCTCTTGCAACCGTCAGAATCACAGACAATAACGTTACAATAAACCAAAAGGACGGAAAGAGTTTCGACTATAAAGTCAACCGCGCCCAAAGCGGCGAAAGCATCTACAACGATTTCTACCAGTGGACTTTTGCCATTGAACGTCTCTCGCCCGATGCTCCCGACTTCGTAACGATGGAAATATGCGACTATATGACCGAAATATATGGCGAGCCGTCGCAATTCACCCATAACACTTGCATACTTGTAACCCCGGCGTACCGGGAAGGCGAGGGCTTCAACGACGGCGAGGGCCTGTCGTACATCACCAACAAAATAGAATTGCCGCGCCAGTATTTCGACAAGTACCCCACATCTGAGCCGTATCCCGAACTCGTGTTCGAGGCCACCAAATTCACTCATTACGACGATGGCGGAGCCCACCCGCTGCCCGAGGTTATTAGCAATGCAAAGAAAATCAGCGTAATAGACTCAAAACTCACCGCTACCGACGGCGCAAACTCCATCGACCTCGAAATAATGCCTCTCTCCGATTATGAAAGGGTATATTCCGAAGGATACGTGTGGGGCTTTACCACCAAGCCCGCCGGCGACACTCCGTCGTTGCAATGGGAAATAAACACCGGCTTCCCCGATGATTGGGGCGGAATACCCGAAGATGAGCGTTGGGTTAATGTCGTTATCAGCGATTGCGGCTATTACTCAAACGTGAAATTCCATTCGTGGAGCAACCTGAAACGCAAGATGTCAGTTTGCTATCCCGACGACGACGAATACCAGACCACAATGGACGAGGGCGTTTACCCCGACGTTGAAGAGGATTATTAGACGCACGGCCGTGCGTCTCTACACATTACTCTTTACACTTTACTCTTTTAATTTAAAATATTGTATATTTGCGTAATGAATTAAACGTTTTTTTGATGAAATAAAAAACATAAATTATTAACATATAAAGCATTAGCTATTATTCGCATTCAAAAACAAAAGCGTCGGAAACTCTTGATTTTGAACAAAATCGGATAAAAGCATTTTTCACGGAAGCGTTCGCTTCCGTTGTATCCTATAATGTTAGTGCTCGCACCGTTAAGGTGTGGGTTACTTCTAAGGATACAACGGGGTTCTCCGACGCTCCCCGTGAATGCGATAGAAAGGCCTGCACCTTTCTTTTTGTTCGTAAGTGATTGATAGTGAATGCACTAATCAGTCACAAATGATATACGAAAACATACGCGAGGAATCGCTCAAACTGAAGGTGGCCGCCGACTGGTTCCCAAAGTTCGACTGCACCGACATCATTGGCCGCGTCGACTTCGCCGTGAAAATCCGGCGCGGCAAAGATTTCATCGATTTCGACGACGAGTATCTCTTATGGGCCGAGGCAAAACAGCAACCAACCGACATCTATCGTATGCTGGCTCAGCTGATTGTAACCATCAAAGCCGACGCTTACAACCGCGTGCCGCCGAAGTTCATCGGCTGTTTCGACAACGCGAAAATCGCTTTCGTAGAATACCATTACGTGCTGCCCGTATATCAGATAAACGACTTCAACTGGACGCAAACGCCTTCGGCGGTTGACGACAAAACAATTGATACTGTGCGTAATACAATCGGCGAACAACGCGTCTTCAAGTTCTATTTCGACACCGACAGCGCCGAGCTACGCAACTTCCTGAACGCCAATTTCACGTTCGACGTCAACACTAATCTCTTTTCGACACTCATCGACAAAAACAACTTCATCTTCGTTTATCAGAAATGGCTCCGAATGGTGATGCCGACAATCAACGCCGATTGGGCGTTGCTGAAGAAAAAATACGGAATATACGACCGCGATTTCTTCCTCGCCGAACTCAATATCGATGATAACGGAACAGTGGAAGTATCTGATGATAAGACTGTTAACGAAGATTTTTACATAACATTCAATGCCGCCGATTCGAAACCATACGAACTGAAACGCAAAGACGGTTTCGGCCTCGAGGTCGCGTACCGCTTTGGTTTTAAAAACGATGGTTTGCAGCGCTACTCTGACTTCTGGAAACGCTACAAGCGACCGCCAAACGCCGAACAATGGAAATATATGCTCGACCGCCTCGATTTGCTTGTGCCACAAGACGTTCGCGAGCGCAAAGGCGCTTTTTTTACGCCGCAGATTTGGGTGGAAAAATCGCAGCAATACATTGCCGACGTGCTTGGCGAAGATTGGCAAGACAATTACTACGTCTGGGACTGCTGCGCCGGCACGGGAAACCTGCTTAACGGCCTTACTAACAAATACAACATCTTCGCCTCGACGCTCGACCAGCAGGATGTCGACGTTATGCGCGAGCGCATACGCAACGGCGCAAACCTTTTAGACAACCACGTTTTTCAGTTCGATTTTTTGAATGATGATTTCAATACAGAGAAAGTGCCGGAGGATTTAAAGAAAATTATATTTGATGAAGAAAAACGCAAAAGGCTTGTGATTTATATCAATCCGCCATATGCGGAAGCGGGGAGTGGAATGGGCAAAACAAAAGCAAATGTTGCTACCGAAAATGCTATTTATCTCAAATACAAAGATAGAATTGGAAAAGCAAGCAATGAATTATATGCGCAGATTTTAATTCGCATTAGGCTTGAATTACAACGTTGTAAAATCGCAAATTTTGCAACTATGAAAGTGCTTTGCGCTTCCAACTTTGCAATTTTCCGCGCATTGTTCGATTCAAAACCAGAAAAACTGTTTGCAGTCCCTGCCGAAACATTTGATAATGTAAATGGCGATTTTCCTATTGGTTTTTTTGTATGGAATACGGAAAAAAAAGAAACTGTCAATGTTCATTGTGCAGATATATATGACGGCAAAGGTAATTTTCTGAAAAAGAAAAACTTTTATCAGTATTTATCAACTGACAATTATATAAATGATTGGCTAAGACGTTTCCGCGATAAAGAGAGCGAACCAATAGGAATAATGCACAATAACAAAAATGATTTTCAACATTGCACACAAGTTTGTATAACATCAGACGACAATAAAGACCATACTGCGCCAATTACGCAAAAAAATCTTTTGCAAATGTGCATTTACCTTGCTGTAAGGCATTGCATAAAAGCCGATTGGCTCAACGACCGCGACCAATTTTTATTCCCGAAAGATAATTGGAAAACAGATAATGTATTTAAAACCAATTGTTTGATTTACACATTGTTCCACGGACAAAACAGAATATCTAGCCGTCATTGTGTCAATCATTGGATACCATTCCCAGAAAAAGATGTAAACGCCAAGTCGTTGTTTGACAGCCATTTTATGAGCGATTTTCTGGCCGGAAAAATCAAGGCGGAGAAACCTGTGGATTTGTTTTCGGATACGTCGGAGGGGGCGAAAGATTTTTCGCCCCAATTTACAGCCGAGGCGCAAGCCGTGCTCGCGGCTGGCCGCGAGCTCTGGCGCTACTATCACACCATGGCCGATGCCAATCCCAACGCCTCGCTCTACGACATAAAAGAGTATTTCCAAGGGCGCGACGACAAAGGCAAGATGAAGGCCAAATCGGACGATAAGAGATATACCGAACTGCTTGACAATCTGAAAGTTGCGATGCAAAATCTGGCCAGTCAGATACGTCCGAAGGTTTACGAATACGGTTTTCTGAAATAGACGAAATAGGGCTGCCACATTGTGACAGCCCTACATTACTCTTTATTCGAGACGCACGGCCGTGCGTCTCTACTTTACACATTACACTTTACTCTCTACATATTACACTCTACACTTTACACTTTACACTTTACTCTTTACTTTTTACTCTTTTTATTGTAAAGTATTGTATATTTGCGTAATGAAATTTTAATAATAACATCATGAATATCAAAAAAGTATTAATTGTTTGGGGAGGGCTTGCATTTTGTAATTGTGTGCTGGCCCAAAGCGAAGCCGATAAGGCGAAAATGGACCAAGAGGATTTGGTGCCTGGCGTAGCCGTAATGAATGGTGGTGCCGAAATAAAGGGCTATCTTAAGTCAATCAGCTCAAGTCAGAATGGCCGCCGTTACGATCAAATGTGGGATTTGCAA
Organism: Bacteroidales bacterium; assembly: GCA_017960905.1. Taxonomy (GTDB): domain Bacteria; phylum Bacteroidota; class Bacteroidia; order Bacteroidales; family Marinilabiliaceae; genus W3P20-009. Next base: position 17,337 of record JAGCYH010000037.1, on the reverse strand, counting down.
GACAACAAGATCAAATTTCTGCCAAGAGACACATTTGAACGTTACGATAAAATCAAACGCAGTATGTATCTGGAACTTACGCCTGAAACTTGCGAGAAATACGTTTATGACGGAAAGTACGAAGTGCTGTCGCTTCGCGACAGAGCACAACCGAAGATTAATCTTTTCTCGAAGAAAGATAAAGAAGAACAAACCGATGATGATAGATTCAAAAGGGTTTTCATCCGTTATCTGAGAATGGACAACTTCGGTCTTTTTGCGCGTTACCACGCGCCAAAACAAGTGAGCGCATTTAGCAAAGAGAAGGATACGTTCGTTCCTATATCACCATTTGCGGCTGTTGAATCGCCTACGCTTTACTGTTATTGTTCCGAGACGTTGATTCCTCTGACCGAAATGAAGATGTCGCATTTCTCTTCGGGTGTAATTGAGAGAGACAACGCCGGCAAGTACGACCATGCCCGCACAGCCGAGGAGAACATTAAATACATAGGTGTCAGTCGTGTTTTCGGCGACCGCAGAGTGGATAAGGTACTGAATGCTCTTGCCGACCGCGACGGCAAGAGCCCTCTGAGCCACCCGACATTCGGATTGCCGGCACCGCATAGCCCGGTGAGCGATTCCATAATTGTGGCCATGCACGCCAATACGCCTCACAAATTCACCATTTTGGGCGTCGATGAGCCCGATGCAAATACGCTCAGAGTAGCTACTGCAACTGTCTTGACTTCAAATCATTACAATATTTTCGACTTGCCGTACGAAATAGCTATCCGTGCGGCATACGCCGAAGATGAGACGATAATGATACAGATAAGCACATACGACAAACAGAGCCGACAGTGCACATCGACGTATGAGACGTTGTTCTATGCCAACGGCGAATCGGTTACCGACGCCGAACGCTCAATCGACGATTTGGTGGCAATGTATCCGACGCTTCTGAAAGATGATATGCCGAATTTCAAGACTGGCGAAATTGAATGGCAGTTTAATCCGCTGTATCAGAGCTATTTCGTGAAACCCAAAAAAGAGGTTGTAAAACAGGAAAAACCAGCCGAGCCTGTTACAATTTTCAACATTGGCAGTGCGTTCAAAAGCATAGGCAAAGATGTTAAAGAGGCCGTGTCGGATACCAAAGAGACGTTGAGCTATGGCAGAATATCGCATCCGACGCGTACCGACAAATATGCGAAATACCAATTTAGAGATGTGCGCGACCCCGATGCAGGCCTTATCGTAACTATATATCCTGATGAGCCAACGAAGCAAAAAGAAAACGCCGATTTGTATGGTTATGAGGTTATTATGACCGATTACTACGGAAATATCAATTCGCAGAAGAAATTCGATTTTGAGTTCTCCAAGAAATACAAAGAGAGTGTTCCGATTACTGATACCGAAGGCAATGTGATAGGGCAGTTGCTTGTATTCGAAACGCGCTCGATAAAAAAACAGAACAACGATTTGGAGCAGGCCATAAACTTCATAACAGTGATGTACGACGGCTCGGAACCATATCAGGCTCGTGCGGCTGAGACGCGCAAGTATGACAAGGGAAACACATTCTTCTCTGGTGCTTACGTTATCGATGGCAGTCTGTATGCGCTGTACGAAAGTAATACAAAGGGCGAAGCCGATGGTAAGAAGGAGAAGCTTGAAAAAGCCGGATTCTTGAAGATAATGCCCGACGGCACTACTGTAGATAACGGTTTCGTATCGACCGACGAATTAAAAGATATAAAAACCCGCCTTGGAAATGACGACCGCGACGTTGTCGCTTCGCGAAATAAGTCTGTGGGCTCGTTGCGCGAGAATGCGAATTTCTATATCGGCGATGACTTTAAGTTGGTGAAAATTCTGCAAGGCGATACCAAGACATTCGTCATCGGCTATGTCATAAGAGATAAAGAAGAGCCTTTGGAGGTAAAAATGAAAGAAGGGTACCGACCGACGAAGTTGTATGCCGAAATAGCGGTGTTCACGTGCGATAAGAAAACAATGGCGCTCGAACAGATAACGGCGATAAACGAAGGCGCAACGGAATTCGAACGGCCTATTGTGTTCATCGATCAGAAGGGCGACAACTTCAGCTTTGTATCGTCGCGCCTTACCGACGAAAAAGGAATAAAACCCTACGTAATCAACAACGACACCTTCGGGCATGAGCGGTATGGCGATGCTTCGAACATTCTGTCCGAAGCTCATGTCGTAACATTCGAAAACGGCAAGGCAGCTGGCATGCAGAACATCAACGCACGGCTCTTTGGTAATAAGCCGGTTGTGAAATGTGCCGACGGTTCGGTATATTTCCTTGCTATTCGCAAGGGAGTGAAGGTTTTGCCTAACGACCGATACGACAAAATCGGCGAGGACGATAAGAGGTATTTTTCTGCGGGAATTAACGACGAAAGCAAACTGTTCAATCTCGTATATCTCGATTTTAAAAAAATGTAATGAAATTGTAATGAAAAAAAGACTGCTCTCTTACGAGAGCAGTCTTTTTTTTATCATTATGACGCACTGCCGTTTCCGAGACGCACGGCCGTGCGTCTCTACACATTACACATTACTCTTTACACTTTACTCTAATGTTCCAGATACAGGCAAACGTTTTTCTCGATGCGTTTCTCCACGTCGGCGGTGTTCGTCTTGACGAACTTCTCGCCCGTGATGTTCTCGTAAAGCTCTATGTAACGGTCGGTTATCTGGTTGATTATTTCGTCGGTCATTTCTGGAACTTTTTGTCCTTCTTTGCCTTGGAAACCGTTGTCCATAAGCCATTGGCGTACAAATTCTTTTGAAAGTTGGCGTTGCGGTTCGCCTTTTTCGAAGCGTTCCTGATAGCCGTCGGCGTAGAAGTAGCGCGATGAGTCGGGTGTGTGTATCTCGTCGATGAGGTAAATCTTGCCGTCTTTCTTGCCGAATTCGTATTTCGTATCCACCAGTATCAAACCGCGTTTGGCGGCTATTTCGGTGCCGCGCTCGAAGAGCGCGTAGGTGTATTTCTCTATCTGCTCGTAGTCCTCGCGGCTCACAAGGCCTTTGGCGATAATCTCCTCTTTCGAGATGTTCTCGTCGTGTCCTTCGTCGGCTTTGGTGGTCGGCGTAATGATAGGCGAGGGGAATTTCTGGTTTTCGCGCATGCCGTCGGGCAGTTTGATGCCGCAGAGCGTGCGGTTGCCGGCTTTGTATTCGCGCCAAGCGCTACCGGTCAGGTAGCCGCGAATGACCATCTCGACTTTGAAAGGCTCGCATTTGATGCCGATGGTGGCCATTGGGTCGGGAGTGGCGAGTTTCCAGTTGGGCACGATGTCTTTGGTAGCGTCGAGGAACTTCGCCGCTATCTGGTTGAGCACCTGGCCTTTGAACGGAATGCCCTTGGGCAGCACCACGTCGAATGCCGAAATGCGGTCGCTCACAACCATCACCATGAATTTGTTCGCGATGTTGTACACATCGCGCACTTTGCCTTTGTAGAGGCTCACTTGCCCCGGAAAGTTGAAATTCGTTTCAACAACTGCTTTGTTCATTTTTATATGTCTTTATTGTTCTTATTATCAGTTAGTTATGTTTGCGATTCTGGCCTCGCAATCCGTATGCAAATATATGCTGTTTGTCAAAAATGTCCAAAAAATATAGTGGCATATTCAAATTAATAGTGTATATTTGCTTTTGTAAAATGCATTTGATATTATGATAAAGGACAAAATAGAGTATTTCCTTATGTTGCTGAAATTGTTTGCCCAGCGTTATGGGCTCGACAATCAGCAGGCGTATGATTATATCAGCAAATACAATGGTGTTGAATATGTTGAGCAGCATTACAACATACTTCATACGCTTTCATTTCGCGATATGGTCGATAGTCTTACTGCGTTTTGTCATAAGAACGGAGGTAATATCCAATGATATTATATCACGGCTCAAATATTGATTTTTCTGTAATTGACTTGCAGAAATCGAAACCAAATAAAGATTTTGGCCGAGCATTCTATTTGTCTGATAATGAGGCACAAGCATTAGAAATGGCGGAGTTTAAAGTATCGACTTTCGGCGGTACTTGCGTTGTCAACAGGTTTGAGTGCGATGATGCCATTCTTGCTGATAAAACATTGAAAATAAAGCAGTTCTCTGGATATTCTGACGAATGGGCCGAATTTGTCTTTTTGAATCGTGATACCGAACAGACTGAAAATATACACAACTATGATATTGTGTATGGGCCTATTGCTAACGACAGAGTGGGGCGGCAGATTATGAATTTGAAGGAGGGGTATATATCTTTCCAAGAATTCATGAACCGTTTGCATTTTATGAAAGGAATAACGTTCCAATATGCATTTTGTACTTCTAAAGCTATCGAAAAATTGAAGAAGATATGAATGTTTCTGAAAAAGATTTTGAGTATATGGTTGAAAACCAGACGACTAACATTATATCGCTTTTGGTCGATGAGAAACATCTGACCATGCATCAGGCATTTGACATCTGGTTCAAATCAGAGACGTACAAGCACTTGAACAATCCGGCCACAGGCTTGTACTTTCAGAGTCCGCGGTATGTTTATTCGTATCTGTGCGACGAAAAATCTATCTGATAATTTTCAATCCTCAGTTTCCTTCTCCTTGCCTCGTTTTTTCTCGGCTTTTTCGAACGCATCTACGATGCGTTGCACGAGTTTGTGGCGCACGATGTCGTTCTGACCGAACTGCACTATGGCCAGTCCCTTCACTTTCTTCAGTATGCGCAGGCAGTAAATGAGGCCGCTGTTTTTCGGGGTGGGGAGGTCTATCTGCGTAATGTCGCCAGTGACGATGAATTTGGCGTTCTGACCCATTCGGGTCAGAAACATCTTTATCTGCGGCACGGTGGTGTTCTGCGCCTCGTCGAGTATCACGAAGGCGTTGCTGAGAGTGCGCCCTCGCATAAATGCGAGGGGCGCTATTTGTATGGTGCCGTTTTCGAGGAACTCTTTGAGTTTGGCGGTCGGAATCATGTCGGCCAGAGCGTCGTAGAGCGGTTGCAGGTACGGGTCAATCTTGTCCTTCATGTCGCCTGGCAGGAAGCCCAGCTTCTCGCCCGCCTCTACGGCGGGGCGGCTCAGTATGATGCGCTTGGCAGAGCGGTTTTTCAACGCTCTGACAGCCAGCGCAATAGCCAGATAGGTCTTGCCCGAGCCCGCCGGTCCGACGGCGAAGAGCATGTCGTTTTCGTTGGCCGCATCGACAAATTTCTGTTGGTTGCCGCTGCGTGGCTTTATCGGGTGCCCGTCGATGCTGTGCACTATCACAGTGCCGTCGTTGGGGCGCAGCATCTGCACGTTGCCCGACATCAGTTCGGTTATCGCGTTCTCGGTCAGTATGTTATATTCGTTGTAATACTGTATCAGGTCGCCTATTTTCTCTTCGAAATCGGCCACTTCGTCGGCTTCGCCAATGGCTTTGAGCCAGTTGCTGCGGCAGATGATTTTCAGTTTCGGGAAAAAGCTGCGTATCAGCTCCAGTTTTGCGTTGTTCACACCGCAAAACTCTATCAAATCTACAGTATCTAAATAGATAAGCTTCTCAATCATATAAAAACCTGATTGTCAAATATTTGTTGTGTTGTTGTAACGTTGTAATGTTTTTGTGCAAAAATAGAAAGAAAAATTATATTTGCTTAATTTTTTTTCTTTTCTGATTTTCTTGGCTATTTTTGTGATGATATAAAACCATATAAATGGTAGTAGAGACGTTTCATGAAATGTCTCTGTAAAAGACGTATAATTAACTGATAATTAAACGATTAAAGATAACGAAAATGAGACGGATATTTACCTTTTTTACCATGATGCTTGCAACTCTCACCGCTTCGGCGCAGAGCGCCGAAAGCGTTACCGTACCCGAAGGATGGACTGCCTCGCAAGGCGAAGGCAATACCATCAATTTGCAATACTCTGGCAATAAGAGGGTTAAGAGCGTGAAGGTGAAAATATATCATTGTTTTTCAGTATCGGAAACTAAAAAGGTTGTTTTCAGCCCGGGAAACCTTCAGTATAAGGCAAGTGCCGATACGTGGCGTTTTGCGGAGCATCAGTGGGATTATGTAGGAGGTACTGACGCTAATAATGTAGCGTATGGAAATGTCTATGAAAATGGTGTAAAAAGTGATAATACAAAAATAGCTGCTGATTATGATGGATGGATAGACTTATTCGGGTGGGGCACAGGCGATAAGCCTACACATACAAGCGTGACCGGTTCTGATTACGAAAATTTCAATGACTGGGGCGATAATATGAATGAAGATGTATATACATGGCGCACTTTGGCAAAAGCGGAATGGGATTATATTATCAACACTCGAACAACAGTAAGCGGTATTCGTTATGCAAAAGTAAAAGTGAAAGGAGTTTGTGGCTTATTGCTTTTGCCCGATAGCTGGACTTCTGATATTTATACTTTCTCTTCTAACAATCAAAAAGATGCTTCGTTTGAAGAGATATCTGATGAGGATTGGGAAAAGATTGAAGTCAATGGTGCTGTATTTCTTCCAAGTGTTGGAGAGAGAAGAAGCAATAAAAAGTATGCTAATGATAATGGCTCTCATAATTATAATTATGGCGGTTATTGGTCGTCCTCTGTTGCTAGCTCTAGTCAAGGACATTGTGTTGGTTTTCACAATAAAAATGTTTATACAGCAGGCTCTCCATATAAGTATTATGGCCGTGCTGTCCGTCTTGTTCGCGATGCAAAATAAATATCTGTAAAATATTGGTATACAACATATTATGTAGAGACGGTGCATGCACCGTCTCTGTTGTCCGAATGTGTTAAATTTAGACGGTGCATGCACCGTCTCTAATGTGTCGTTGTGTGTTTTCTGTGCGAAAAAAATCCGCCGCAATGATGTATTTTTTGGGTGCAAAATATTAATTTTGCACGCCAAAAAACCGTGATATGCAGAAACGTACTTTACAGAAACTCGAAGAGTTCGACGCCGTGCTCGAGCGGCTTCGCAAAGAGTGCCCGTGGGACAAGGTGCAGACGTGGAAATCGTTGCGTACCAACACGATAGAAGAGGTCTTCGAACTGTCCGACGCGCTTGTCACCAACGACACCGACAATGTGCGCAAGGAGCTTGGCGACGTGTTTCTGCATGTGGCTTTCTATGCCAAGATAGCCGAAGAGCAAGGTCTGTTCGACCTTGCCGACGTGCTTCAATCGGTTACCGAGAAACTCATCTACCGCCATCCGCACATCTTCGGCGATGCCAAAGTGGCTAATGCCGAGGAGGTTAGCCGCAACTGGGAGCAGCTCAAACTCAAAGAGAAAGGCGGCAACCGCGGTGTATTGTCGGGCGTGCCTTCGGCACTGCCCGCACTCATCAAGGCGTATCGTGTGCAGGACAAGGCGCGTGGGGTAGGGTTCGACTGGGACGAGCCCTCGCAAGTGTGGGACAAGCTCAACGAGGAGATTGCAGAGTTCAAGGCCGAGGTGGCGTCGCAGAATCGCGACGCCATGGAGGCTGAGTTCGGCGACGTGCTTTTCTCCATCGTCAACCTCGCCCGCCAGTACGACATTAACCCCGAAGAGGCCCTCGAACGGACGAACCGCAAGTTCATCCGTCGCTTCAATTACCTTGAGGAAAAGACTATACGTCAGGGACTTAGCCTCAAAGATATGACACTCGAAGAGATGGACCGTATTTGGGACGAAGCCAAACGGCAAGAATAACGAAAAGCAGAAAAACAGCAGAAAATGTATTTCATAGGGACATCGATAATACGCAACAGCGAGATTGTTCCGCTCAGCGAGCAGCGCGAGACAGGAGCCGACAACGAGGTCTACGAGCTTTTCCGCGTTGAGCGGAAAAAGCCGCTTTTCCTGGCCGACCATTTGGCGCGTTTTACCAACAGTTTGCTTACCGCCCAACGTGAACTGCCGCTTGAAATGAGCAAGCTTAAAGAACTGATAGAGTGGCTTATACTATGCAACGTTATTTCCGATTCCGACATCCGTATGTGCCTCTCGCCCGACGGACTTTTCCAGGCGGGCTTTGTCCATTCGGTTTATCCCACGAAACAAATGTACGCCGAAGGCGTAAAATGCAGTGTACTCAACGCCATTCGCGAACAGCCGACAGCCAAGATTTTCCATGCTGAGATGCGTTCCGAAGCTGCCGAACAGCAGCACAACGACAATGTGTACGAATCGGTCTTAGTTGATACTGAAGGATTTGTAACAGAAGGCAGTCGCTCCAATATCTTCTTTGTCAGTGGCGAAAGGCTCGTGACCGCGCCCGATGAGCGTGTTCTGAGCGGAATAATGCGCAAGAAGATTGTAGAGATATGCCGCGCCGAGAAGATAGAAATAGAGTATAAAAATATTCCGTTATCGTCAATAAATCAGTACGATGCGGCGTTTATCTCAAGCACACCTTCACGTATATTGCCCATAAGGGCAATAGCCGATTGCACATACAGGGCCGATAACCCGTTGGTTGTTAGGCTGATGAGTGCCATGCAAAAGGAAGTAGATAGACAAATTAATGGTTGAAAAACATATTGCTATGAAGAAGTTGAAAGTAGGTTTTTACATTTCAATTGCCGCTCTCGCAGCCGCGTGCTCCGAGAAGCAACCACTTAACGAAGTCCCCGAACAGGGGAAAATCGAATATGAGATACACTATTCGAACAGCCTTCGCGACAACAGTGTATTCGGTTTCGCGCTGCCCAAGAAGCTCTGCGGCGTGTATAACGAGTACGGCGTCAAAATGTCGTCGCAGTGCGGGCTTGGCATCATCAAGGGCGATGTGGTCTGCTCTACGCAGGAGAGTTTCATGACTATGCGCGTCGACGAGACGAAATTCATTCTGCCGCTCAGCGACTTCGTCGAATCGATTGTGAATCTGCAGAATACCGACAGTGCGGCCAACGTTGTCTTCAGCGACGGTGTTTATCCGATAAGCGGTTGGGACTCGAAAAAGGTCAATATTTCGTACAAAAGCGGCCTGCTCGAGGACTCTGTGAACATAGAGATGTTCTACGTGCCGGTGCCTTTCAATCGCGAGTTTGAGTTCGTTACCGACTCGAAAATCAAGAAACTGCCTGGCCTTATCGTTGCCATGAACGTCAGCAGCGGCGACATGAATGTGATGATTATCATGAAGGACATTGAGGCGGCCGACATTTCGAAGGATGAATTCGTCCGTCCGAGCGGATACCGTACATCGACAGTACAACAGGTTGATTCAATGGTGATGTCGTTCTTTTAATTGAAGTAATACTTTAAGTGAAATATGGCGATTGCTTGTTTTCAAGCAATCGCTTTTCTTTTTTGTGCAAAAAAATACTATTCAATCGGTAAAATCATTATCTTTGCAAAATTCTAAAAACCGACATTTATAGATGGCAAAAAACAATAAGACAAAGACCGACGAGCAGCGCCGAGAGCAGAAGCAAAGCTACCGCTTTGTGATAGGTCTGGTGCTGGTTTTCGTAGGCATAGCGCTCACTATCGCGCTCTTCTCGTTCTTCTACTGCGGCGGAAGCGACCGAAGCATTTTCGACAAGTCGTTCGTTGAGCTCCTGACCGACTCCGACATCAGAGTGCGTAATGTGATGGGCAAATTCGGCGCCTGGATTTCCGACATGCTCATTACCAACGGAGTAGGGCTTATGGCTTTTGTGGTGCCGTTTATCGTTGTGGCTTTGGGACTTCGTTTCATAGGCATTAAAACGTTCTCGCTGAGCAAGTTGCTGTGGCGTTGTTTCCTTATGACAATATGGGGCAGCGTTGCGCTCGGCTTTGTCTTCTGGGGCTTTTCCGACAGTTTTTATCCGCTCATTGGCGGCGCGCACGGCTACTATGTGGCCAAATGGCTCATGTCGGGCATTGGCGTGATAGGCACGTTCATATTGCTCTCGCTGTTGCTGCTTTCGTATCTTTCGGTTGCTGTACCGTCGGTACAGCAACGGCTCACCCGCGTGCTGCAATTCCTCACCAAAGGCCGTATCAAACTGCCCGCAATACCTATGAAACCCGAAGAAGGCATCGACCTGACAAGTGATGACGACAACAATAACAATGATGAAAACAATGTCGAAACGCCTGAGAATCAGGATGATGGTCATTTGGAAGTTCATATTGAAAAAACTGACGCCGACACTGATAATACACCCAAGCAGGAATCCGATGTCGCGCCTGTAGCGCCAATCTGGGGGCCGGGCAAAGGGGCTGAAACGGATAAAAATGGTCCGGATGATATGGAGATAACCCGTCCGCAAGAAGAAGACGTAGCAGAGACGTCCACTCGTGGCTCGCTCGACGAGCCTTACGACCCGACGCTCGACCTTGAACATTATGAATATCCGACGCTCGACCTGCTCGAAGACCACAAAAGCGCTGATAATACAGAAGTTACCGACCAGGAACTGAACGAGAACAAAGACAAGATAATTGAGACGCTCAATTATTTCGGCATCAAGATAGACAAGATTAAAGCCTCTGTCGGACCGACAGTTACGCTCTATGAGATAGTGCCCGCGCCGGGTATTAAAATAACAAAAATAAAGAGCCTCGAGGACGACATAGCGCTCAGCCTCGCAGCGCTCGGCATACGCATCATTGCGCCTATCCCGGGCAAGGGCGCCATAGGCATCGAAGTGCCTAATAAGAAGCCGCAGATAGTAAGCATGCTGTCGGTCATTAAGTCGAATAAATTTCAGGAATCGACCTACGAACTGCCCGTGGTGCTTGGCAAAACAATATCGAACGAGACGTTTGTGTTCGACCTTGCCAAAACACCGCACCTGCTTGTAGCAGGTGCGACTGGTCAGGGTAAGTCGGTGGGCCTCAACGCCATAATCACCTCGCTACTCTACAAGAAACACCCGTCGCAGGTGAAACTGGTGCTCGTTGACCCGAAAATGGTCGAATTCAGCCTCTACAGTAAGATAGAGCATCATTTCCTGGCCAAGATACCATCGGAGGAGAACGCCATAATAACCGACGTGGAGAAGGTTAAAGCCACGCTCAACTCGCTGACAGTGGAGATGGACGACCGCTACGCTCTGCTTATGAAAGCCGACGAGCGCAACGTGAAGGACTACAATCGTAAGTTCATTGCCCGCAAGCTCAATCCGGAGAACGGACATCACTATATGCCTTATATTGTGGTTGTTATCGATGAGTTCGCCGATTTGCTTATGACAGCCGGCAAGGAGATAGAGATGCCTATTGCGCGTATAGCGCAAAAGGCTCGTGCCGTGGGCATTCACATGATACTCGCCACGCAGCGTCCTTCGGCCAACGTCATCACAGGCATCATAAAGGCCAACTTCCCGTCGCGCATGGCATTCAAAGTGTCGAGCATGGTCGACTCGCGCACCATTCTCGACGCGTCGGGCGCGCAGCACCTTATCGGTCGCGGCGACATGCTCTTCTCTATGGACGGCAACACTACTCGCGTGCAGTGCGCCTTTATCGATACGCCCGAAGTCATTCGTATCAACGAATACATCAAGGCGCAGCAAGGCTACGCCTGTGCATTCGAACTGCCCGAAGCCACTGTCGGCGGCGGCTCAGCCGACGACCCATTCTCGGGCGGTGCTGGCGGCGATGCCGGCAAACTCGACTCGCTCTTCCGCGAGGTGGCTCAGATGGTTGTAACGTCGCAACAAGGCTCTACGTCGAACATACAGCGCCGTTTCTCGCTCGGCTACAACCGCGCCGGCAAACTGATGGACCAGTTGGAGCGCTTTGGCATTGTAGGACCGGCCGAAGGCAGCAAACCGCGTGCGGTTTTGGTGCAGACCGAGATGGATTTGGAACGAATTTTGCAAGGTATTGGAGTATAAAACCGCAGGCAATGAATTAATTCATTGCCAACGGTTTTGAAATCAATAAGTTAATATTAAAAAAGATTGTTATGAAAGCGATTTTCTTATCACTTATAATGTTGTTCTCGGCGGCTCAGGTCTTCGCCCAAACCGACGAAGAACGCACCGAAATGGCTAAATCTCTTTTGGACCGAATGTCGAAAAAGAACAAAAGCTATTCGTCGATTGATGCCAAATTCACGCTCAACGTAGATAACAAGCAGTCGCAGAAGAAACTCGACTACAAAGGCACGCTGACCGTCAAAGGCGACTGCTACGTTTGCGACCTGATGGGTACAAAAACATTCTTCGACGGCACATACACTTATTCGTATGTCAAAGAGGCTAAGGAAGTTACGATACAAGAGCCCGACACCATCGAAGAGGTGGCCGTGTCGCCTACGAAGCTTTTTTCGGCCTACGAGACGGGCTATAAGATGAGATATATCGAAGATCAGAAAATTGGCAACGCCGATTGCGGCGTTGTCGACCTTTATCCGACCGACCGCAACAGCAATTTTTCACGCATCCGACTCACGATCGACAAGGCGTCGCTTCAGATAAAAAACATTGTGAAGCAGTGCAAAGACGGTGTCGACTACAACATCAGCGTCGAGAGCTTCAAGACAAACCGCAACATATCCGACGACGAATTTGTCTTTAAAACAAAGGATTATCCGAATGTCGAGGTGATAGACATGAGGGATTAAAAATAAAAACGCCGAAAGGCGTTTTTTTTGTGCAAATCAGAGGTATTTGTCAAGCACTCTGACACCGTCGCGCACTTCGGCTATGATTTCTTTGCATCGTTTCTCGCTCATTTTGATGTTGCGGCCTACGAAAATCATATCTTGGTCGGTAGGCAACCCCTTGAAATTTACTGTAGTAGCGTGCTCGCCAAGTGTGTCGTCGTTTGTCAGATCGTATGCTGGCGAGAGAGTCCATTTGCCGTCGAGGCAAATGAAGCTGAAGTTTCGTGCGTGGTCGTCATAATTCTTTGCGTAAACATTGAAAACCATTCTTCTGAATTGTTGCTCAACCGCTTGTGCCGATTGAGTCAGGTAACCTGTCAGTTGCAAAAGCGTGTGATAATCCATTTTGGGCGGTGTGATGGGTTCGTTGAGCAAACCGCTTGCTGTGGCCACGTGTAACCTCTCGCCAGAAGGCGAAAGATCGAAGCGTCTGACGCCAAAGTATTTGCCATTAAATAGTTTGAAATCAGGTACATCGATGCCGCACGCACGCGCGGCCATATTGTAGTCGTACTCAATCTGGCCAATATCATGCCGGTCGTGAATGTCGCGGAATTTCACTATCCAATGTCCGTCGGCGTCGGCGAAGACGCATTTCGGGCGTGCGCCGCCCGAATTGCCACTTTGGCGGTAAAGCAAGCCGGCTTCGGTGTCGCTTCGTTCTGTAAGTATGTCGTTTATAGTCTGTTGAATCTTGTCGAAAGAACCACTGAACGATTCTGCAATTATCTTTGTTTCAGGAATATAGCACAAAGCGCCCATGCCCGAACGGCCTACCAGACTGAGTTTTTGCACAGGCAAGAGAGAGGCAAAGTTAATGCCGTCGCGTTTGAGGACTTTTTTGAGCAGAAACTCGCCGTATCCGCCAGGCAGAGAGTCTTCAAAGACACCAAAATTGCCGTTGAACGGATGATAGTCGGCCTTGAAAATACCCGATTTGAGCGGTAGTTTCAGCGGTGACAATGAAAAACCTGTTGCTAGCCATTCTTTGCCATATTCGAAACAGCAAATGCCCAGCCTGTCGCAAGTAAGAGTGCCGACTTCTTGGTCGCGATATAAAACTCTGACTGATTGTATGTTATTTATGTTCATACTCCTCTTTTTCGTTTGCGGTTTTTGTTTATTTCGAGCAACTCTTCCATAGTGTTGTATTTTGGCTCTGACAACAGTTGCATTATCTCTTCGGAATATCCAAGCGACTTGGCCAGTTTCACGTACGACTCGAGCGAAATAGAGTTTTTCAGCTCAAAATGCTGTATCGTTGAGGCTGGCACACCGCTCATTTGCGAAAGCATCTTGGTTGAAAATTTCTTTTCCAACCGCCTCATTTTAAGGTTGTTGGCCAATTGGTGCATTGTCGCTTCGAGCGGATATGGGTCGAATACGTATTTGTCAAATTCCATAAGGCAGTCTTTGTTTGTGATTATAAATGCGAAGTTACGAGTTTATTTATTATTCGCAAATAGTTACACATAATATTTTATGTGTAATTCTCATTTTTTACGATTTACGCATAATATATTATGCGTAACTGTTATTCTTTTATGGCTTTCAGGAAGAGCGATATGCCGGCCATTGTGATAACGATAAAAGCCAGGCCGAGTATTATGAAAGCGTTCTCGATACCGTAGGTGTCGGTCATTGTGCCGAAGAATGGGCCGACAAGCACGAACATGCCGCGTATGATGAGGCTGCGCAGCGACAGCACAGTGGCGCGTATGTCGGACGAAGTCATGCGGTTGACATAGTCTTTCAGAACTGGCGTGGCTATGCCGCGGCAGAAGTAGAAAACGGTGAGAACAGCCAGCAGCCAATAGTCAGAGGCGAGTCCGGCGAGCACAAAAGCCGTTGTGAGCGTCAGAGTGCTGAGCCACACTGTGGCGCGCGGACGCAGACGTTGCTCTATTTTGTACGAGAAGAGCGTTACGGTGCCCAAAATCAGGTTCAATACGGTATGTATTGAACCGATTTCGAACTCGTTGTAACCCAAGCCTGACAGTCGAAGCGGATAAACCCAAGCCATAGAGAGCGTTGCGCAGCCCAGCACCGACGAGTAGATGATATTCCATCGCAGGGCGCGGTTGGTAACGAGTGCATATCGCAGCATTTCGACGATGTTGGTGTGTTTCTGGCTGCAGCTTTTGCCCATCGGCGGTTCTACGAGCGTCAGTGCGGCCGGAACGGCAAGAAATGCTATGAAAGTCTGTGCGTAAAAAGGGTAGTGTATGTTGATTGTCGCCAGGCCGCCGCCAATGGCGCCGGCTATGGCCTCGGAGAAATTGCCCACAGAGAAATTGCGACCTTCGTATTTTGCGTATTCGCGCTCGCGCTTTTGCGCGAGCAGCGTGTCGTATATCATGGCCGAGTCGGCGCCCGAGATGAAACTCATTCCCAACCCGAGAATAAGTTCTGCCGCCATGAACGCGTAAAAACCTGAGAATAAGGAATATATGACAAAGCCTACAGTGCCGAGAATGCTTCCCGTTACGAGCGTCCGTTTGCGCCCCCACACGTCGGCCGCATAGCCCGACGGCACTTCGAAAATCACAATCGACAGGCTGTAGCACGATTTGAGAAGAAACGACTCTTGAGCCGAAAAACCCATTTCGCCGTAGAAAATCATCAATATGGGCATGGTGAGCATGAACCACTTCGCTATCTTGATGATATACAATCGTTTGATGTTATGTTCCAATTGCTGTCGCCTTTCTCGTTTCGGTGTGCAAAGTTAGTCTTTTTATGCTAAACTGGTTTTTCTCCCGAAAAATGAATTTCGTATACAAAATAATTCGTTTTGTATACAAAGAAAAACTGCAGTTTCATACCGATATATTTTTGCACCAGAAACTAAAATTATTACTACAGATGAAACGACTATTATTAATCGCAGTTTGTGTTCTGCTTCAGAGTCAGATACTTGAAGCACAGACATTTACCCAAAACATCAAAGGTGTGGTTTTCGATGCCGCATCAGGTGAGACGATTCCATTTGCCACAGTGTATGTGGTCGATGAGCCGTCGAAAGCTGTCGCTTCCGACACGGCCGGATTGTTCGTTATAAAAGGAGTGCCAGTCGGTCGTCATAACTTGGTTATCCAAACTCTCGGCTACGAACCGCTGATAATGAAAGAGTTGATGGTGTCGTCGGCAAAAGAGACCTACGTTGAGGCGGGTTTGCACGAGTCGGTGACAACGTTGGGCGAGGTGACCGTCCGCCCCGAAATCAACAAGCAGCAACCGCTCAACAAGATGGCTTCAACGGGCGCGCGGATGCTCTCGATTGAAGAGGCCAGCCGCTACGCAGGCGGTTTCGGCGACCCCGCACGTTTGGCAAGTTCGTTTGCGGGTGTGTCGCAGGACGGCTGCACCAACGGCATTTCAATCCACGGCAACGCACCGCATTTGCTCGCGTGGCGCATTGAGGGTATCGAGATTCCGAACCCCAACCACTTTGCCGACATTTCGGTGGCAGGCGGCGGATTGGTATCGTCGTTAAGTGCCTTTGTAGTAGGTAATTCCGACTTCTTTACGGCGGCTTTCCCAGCCGAATATGGCGATGCCGTTTCGGGTGTTTTCGATATGAAACTGCGCCAGGGCAACAACGACAAGTATGAGCACACCTTCCAGTTGGGCACTTTGGGTATCGATTTTGCGTCGGAAGGCCCTATCGGCAAGGACCGAAAGGCTTCATACATAGTCAATTACCGATATTCGTCGTTGGGTTTGGCGTCGAAAATGGATTGGGTTGATATGGGCGGCGAAGTGGTTGATTATCAAGACTTGAACTTCAAAATTAATCTGCCTACAAAATCGGCGGGAACGTTCGCAGTTTGGGGCACGGGGCTTATCGACACCGACGAGAAAATCGTTTCCGATACCACCGAATGGGAAACCAGTTTCGATATAAATCAGGGAAAATCGAAACAAAAAATGGGCGCTATCGGCTTGAAACACCATATTTTACTGCCGCGCGGCGGGCAACTCACAACCACTTTGGCCGCCACCGCCAACACAATGGAAGCCGACCGTAAATCGTACAATTTCAGCACCAACGCCTACGACCTTCCTGCAGTTGAAATGTCGACAACGTACACCGATTTGATTGTGGATGTGGCACATAGCCGCAAGGTCTCGGCTCGCTACACAATGAAAAACGGCGTTCACTACACGCATTTTCTGTACGACATTCAGATGCAGCGCGGCGACACTATCGGACAGCCGCTCTACACGGTGTTTGAAGCCGATGGCGCGTCGGGGTTGCTGTCGGCCTACACGAGCCACCAGTTGAGTTTGAGCAACGAGTTGACGCTCACCGCAGGTCTGAATCTCGAAAGCCTGCGCCTGAACGGTGCCGTCAGCCTTGAGCCCCGTGTGGGACTGCGTTGGCAGCCAACCGCCCGCTCAACTTTCGCTGCCGCCTACGGACTTCACAGCCGTCGCGAGAAAACCGATGTCTATTTTGTGAAAATCGGCGGCGAATTGGTCAACAAAGACCTTGATTTCACTAAAGCACACCACTTTATGCTGTCGTACAGCCTGAAACTCACCGACAACTCATTGCTCAAAATCGAGCCGTTCTACCAGCACCTTTATAATGTTCCTGTTGAGGAAGGCACTTCGTTCTCTGTGCTCAACCATATCAATTATTATATCGACAAAGCGTTGGTTAACAAAGGTTTGGGAAGAAATTACGGTGTCGATATCACGCTTGAGCGATATCTG
>JAGCYH010000036.1 GCA_017960905.1 Bacteroidales bacterium | reverse complement strand
TAATAAAATAGAATATATTCAGGCGCTAAGAATTGCGAAAGCAATTCTTAGCGCTTGTTTTTTATTAATAATCAATCAAAAAATGAACAAACAAAAATGAAAAAGCAAATTAATAACTTTTGGTTAGCCGCCGCTGCGGTGGCTTTGGTTTGTGTTACGGGATGTAAAGACGAGGACAAACCGAGTACCATACCTACACAGCCCACAACCATGAGTATTGAGAATGGTGCCGAAATATCGGAGACAAAAGTATCTTTGTCTGTGTCGGGCAGTACTGTTGAGGACCAGGAGTGTAATATCAGTTACGACTATTACATAGGTACTTCGCAAGACAATCTTGTAAAGACCAACCCACAAGACATAAATCTCACGCCATACACGCAATATTTCTGGTATGCTAAGGCAAAAACCGAAACCGACGAGAGCGAACCTACCGAGATACGCACCTTCTATTGTGTGCCTCCATTCGAGATAGAGACCGACAATGGTGATGGTGAATGGGCTGCCGTGTTGCGTTTCAAAGGGTTGAGTAATATCAATGGCGGCAAAGTAACACTAACGCCCGACAAGCAAGGCTACAACTACCAGAAAGAGATAGAGATACCGGCAGGGCAAGACTCGTGCTACATAAAAATGGGAAATGAGCACAACCCAACTAATGCTGCTTTCACACATTTGTACGACGATGAACACGGCATAACCTACGAGCCTATCATATACACATTCAATGCAACTATAGATGTGCAAGTTGGCGATAAAAGTTTCGCGGTATCAAAAGAGGCGAAAGAAATAATACTTGACACAAAACACTACGTTCACGATTACGAATTCAATGTGTACCGCCTTGTAAAAATCGGAAATCAGATTTGGACTGCCGACAACTTTGTTTCATCTTCTATTTGTTTAAATAACAAAGTATATAATTTAGCTGATTTAGACGTAAATTGTTGGTATATAAAATACGATGAAGATGGTAGTGGCGGTAAAACATCTAAAGGTTTTTTACCTGAAGAGGGTTTAGAAGGGCTGATTTACACATCTTCCGAATTACCGTCTGGTGCAAAATCTAAAGTTTATCATTTACGATATTCTATTTCTACATATTCAAATCCTTTTGAAGCTTTTTATAATGAAGATTATGTTTTTACTTCTGATATTATAAACAGATTCGCCATACCCAAAGGATTTCACATATCTACTGTTGACGATTGGCTTGAAATGGAGAAGTATTATGGGGTAGATATTGACCCTACGAAAGAAGTACAACTAGATGATATTAGTAATGATAGCATTACTAGTTCTTCCTTATTAATATATCCATCTTATAGACGCTTTGCAATTAAACATTTACAATATGGTGTTGATGTATATGAAGGTGAGAATGTGGAAATAAGATCAAAGTTGTCATCACATTATGAATGGACTGATACAGCAGGCGTAGCTATAAACAATACACAAGGTCCCTTTAATTCAAAACCTTTTGGAATAGGAAAAGAAACGATTGGAAATGGCGCTGTATACTTTGCATATGACACTTCAGCTGATAATTGCCAATTAATAGTATTAACAAATTATCTTAAAGGACTAATAAGGAAAAGAATACCAAACAAATTTGATCCTTATAATGCATGTATTCGCTTGGTAAAAGATAAATAAATAAACATAAAAATGAATCCACCCATAATCGGCGTAGCCAAAGGCTACGCCGAATTTTTATTGTTTGCTTCGTAGCAGGGGCTTATGCCCCAGCCTGTGTTGTGCTGCCCATTCGGGGCTAAAAAAGAATGCTGTGTGGGCGGATAGAATCCGCCCGGAATCAACATTCATAGCATCTTTGACTGTTCTGAATAGCGTACGCGGCATTATTTTATGCCGCGTACGTTTTTCTCCCAGTTCCAGGCCGAGAGGAGAGTCTCTTCGATGTTTTTCTCGGCCTTCCAGCCCAGTTCGTTGTTGGCGAGTGAGGTGTCGGCCCATATTTTTTCGATATCGCCGGCGCGGCGGCCGACGATTTTATAATTCAAATCGACTCCTGTCGATTTGATGAAGGCGTTGACAAGCTCCATTACCGACAAACCGCGGCCTGTGCCAATGTTGAAGTATTCGTAGTTGGCTTTGTTAGAGCCATTTAGCAGTCGGTTGATGGCCACCACGTGCGCTTTGGAGAGGTCGACCACATTGATGTAGTCGCGTATTGGGGTGCCGTCGGGGGTGTTGTAGTCGTTGCCGAAGACGCTGAGCTGCTGGCGAATGCCGGCAGCCGTCTGCGTGATGTAAGGCACGAGGTTGTTGGGCACGCCCACTGGTGCTTCGCCAATGAGAGCCGACGGGTGCGCGCCTATGGGGTTGAAATAGCGCAGCGCTATAGCGCTGACGCCTTGTGTGGCTTTGCAGAAGTCGCGAATGATATCTTCGGAGATGGCCTTTGTGTTGCCGTAGGGCGATTCGGCCGGCAGTCGGGGTGTCGACTCGGTAACGGGCAGATGCTCGGGCTGGCCGTAGACCGTGCACGACGACGAGAAGACGATGTTGGGCACGCCGAAGTCGCGCATTGCCTCGAGAATGTTCATCAGCGCGGTGAGGTTGTTGCGGTAGTATTCGAGCGGTTTGCTAACCGACTCGCCCACAGCCTTGAGCGCAGCGAAGTGTATGATGGCTTTTATCTGCTTGTATTTGCCGAAGAAGTCGCGAACGGCTTGCCGTTCGGTGAGGTCGAAACATTCAAATTGCGGGCGTATGCCCGTAATTTTTTCAATATTATCAACAACTTCGGCTTTCGAGTTACACAGATTGTCGACTATAACTACATCGAAACCAGCCTGTTGCAGTTCGACAACAGTATGAGAGCCGATATAGCCGGTTCCGCCGGTAACTAATATTTGATTTTTCATACGAAATACGTTATTAACAATGCAAAAATAATTGTTGTAGGTCAAAAAGCAAAAAAACACTTGACAGGCGGCGTCAGAATTCGGTCATGAAGTCGTCGTCGTAGAGGAAATCGTTGTACGGAAAACGCTGAGTGTGAATCTTTTTCACTTCGGTATAGACTATTTGCCTGAGTTCGTCGAAGTTGAGTTTTTCTCTGGCCGAAATGAAGACGCATTTGCGTCCTTTGGCCATCCACATCTCTTTGAGATTGTCGAGCGAGAAGTTCTCGCGTTTCATGGGCGAGAGGTCGTCGGCGTCTTTGGGAGTATAGTTGAAGGCATCGACCTTGTTGAAGACAATGATGCAGGGCTTTTCGCGGTCGTCGAGGTCGTGAATGGTTTTGTCAACGACGGCAATCTGCTGTTCGAAAGCCGGATGCGAGATGTCGACGACGTGCAGCAGCAGGTCGGCCTCGCGCACCTCGTCGAGAGTGGATTTGAACGACTCGACAAGGTTAGTGGGCAGTTTGCGTATGAAGCCGACGGTGTCGGCAACGAGGAAGGGCAGGTTGGCAATGACCACCTTGCGCACAGTGGTGTCGAGAGTGGCGAAGAGTTTGTTTTCGGCGAAAACATTGCTCTTCGTGAGAGCGTTCATGAGCGTCGATTTGCCAACGTTGGTGTAGCCTACGAGGGCCACGCGCACGAGTTTGCCGCGATTTTGCCGCTGCGTGTTCATCTGGCGGTCGATCTGGCGAAGCTCCTCTTTGAGGAGCGAAATCTTGTCGAGAATGATGCGTCGGTCGGTCTCAATCTGTTTTTCGCCCGGACCGCGCATGCCAATACCGCCTTTCTGTCGCTCGAGGTGGGTCCACATGCGGGTTAGTCGGGGTAGAATGTACTGGTACTGAGCAAGTTCGACTTGTGTTTTTGCGTTCGCCGTGCGAGCACGGCGAGCAAAAATATCGAGAATGAGCAGCGTGCGGTCGAGTACGCGGACATTGAGCGCCTGCTCAATGTTTTTCTGCTGTACGGGCGTCAGTTCGTCGTCGACGATGATAGCCGACACTTCGTTGTCGGCCACAAAGGCGCGAATCTCCTCGAGTTTGCCTGTGCCGACGTAAGTGCGCGAATCGGGGTAGGGCAGGTTCTGCGAGAACGTCTTGACCGTAATGGCTCCCGCCGTTTCGGCCAGAAACGACAGTTCGTCGAGGTAGTCCTTCACGTCCTGCGCCGTCACGTCGGGCGTGCGTACGCCAATGAGCACTACGCGCTCTATATCTTTATCGGTTGAAATTTCAATCATAAAAAAACAATTTCCGACGGCAAAAATAATACTATTTGCCCAACAAACGAAACGTAACGCCCCGATGCCGAAAGTTTTAGTCCGGTTTTATACTGTGTTGTTATTTAAACGAAAAAAGACTTGATATTTTTTACTATCTTTGCACCCTGAAAAAAGAATAAACAGATACTTCGATGAATTTTGTAGAAGAATTGAAATGGCGCGGCATGATAGCAGAGATGATGCCGGGCACCGAAGAGCAACTTCAGAAAGAACTGACATCGGCATACGTGGGCATAGACCCAACGGCCGACTCATTGCACATAGGACACCTCGTTTCGGTAATGATGCTCAAGCACTTACAGCGTGCGGGACATCGTCCGATAGCGCTCATAGGCGGTGCAACGGGCATGATAGGCGACCCGTCGATGAAATCGGCCGAGCGCAACCTGCTCGACGAAGCTACGCTTCGTCATAACCAGGAGTGCATTAAGAAACAGCTTGCGCGTTTTCTTGATTTCGACTCCGACGCGCCCAACGCTGCCAAACTCGTGAACAACTACGACTGGATGCGCGACTATTCGTTCCTCAACTTCATACGCGACATAGGCAAGCACATCACAGTGAACTATATGATGGCGAAGGACTCGGTGAAGAAACGCCTCTCGCGCGACTCGTCGGTGGGCATGTCGTTCACCGAATTCTCGTACCAGCTGCTTCAGGGCTACGACTTCCAGTATCTCTACGAGCACGAAGGCTGCCGTTTGCAGATGGGCGGTTCGGATCAGTGGGGCAACATAACCACCGGTACAGAGCTCATCCGCCGAAAACTCGGCGGTGAGGCTTACGCACTTACCTGTCCGCTGATAACAAAAGCCGACGGCGGCAAATTCGGCAAGACCGAGTCGGGCAATATCTGGCTCGACGCAGAGAAGACCAGTCCGTACAAATTCTATCAGTTCTGGCTCAACACATCCGATGCCGACGCTGAGAAATACCTGAAGATATTCACCATGCTGACTCAGGAAGAGATACAGCAATTGGTTGACCAACAGGCTGTTGACCCAGGCTTGCGCCCAATGCAGAAGCGCCTGGCTGAAGAGATAACCATAATGGTACACGGGCAAGACGCGCTGAACGCCGCCATAGAGGCGTCGCAGATACTCTTCGGCAAAGGCTCGGTAGAGACTTTGCACAAGATGAGCGAAGATACGTTCCTCTCTGTGTTTGAAGGCGTTCCGACATTCGAGATAGAGAAGCAGGCCCTTGCGCAAGGCATAGCGGTGGCCGATTTGCTCACCGCCAATGCAGCCATATTCCCGTCGAAAGGCGAGTTGCGCCGCAACATCGCCGGCCTGCAGATTAACAAGCAGAAAATCGATGCGTCCGAGACACAGATTAACTGCGACTGGCTGCTCAACGACAAATACGTGCTTGTGCAGAAAGGCAAGAAGAACTTCTACATATTGATAGTAAAGTAAATCATTTTTTCATAGAGTTAAGGTTCCGACCGTACAGCGCCATTGAGCCTGTGCGGTCGGTTTTTTTTGCCCGAGGTGTGTTAAAAAACTTTTATTCGTGCCTGTATTTCACAAAAAATCAAAAAAAACGGGCCTGAAGCATCATTTTTATGGGAAAAAACTTTGAAACAAAGCTGTGAGTAATATCTTTGTTGTGTCGTTTTTGCGGTTCTGTTTTATAAGACCTCGGCAGAACTGGTGGGGAACGACTCTGGAAGAAAGCGAACGAGAAGTCTTTTTGTATAAATTATTTATTATGAAGAAACTAATAGTTTTAGCATTATGCGCTGCCTTACAGGCAGCGACAGCAACGGCGCAGGATGGCGAAGCCAAAGTGCCGTTCAATGGCGTTATAACCGATGCCGCCAACCTGGCGGTAAGGAAAGCGCATGTATACACAACAGACCCGGGAAAGTACGCGGTAAGCGACAAGAAAGGTCGTTTCGGCCTGACTAACGTCAGGCCCGACGACACACTGCACGTGGTAGTGAAGAAAAAGACGTACGTGATACCTGTCGACGGGCGCAAGAGCGCATTGATAATACTCACCGACAAAGGCGAATATACGGCGCAGGAAAACAAAGAGATAGCCGACATGGGCTACGGCTTTGTGAAACGCCGTGAGATACTCAACGCAACGAGCAACATCACAGGCGAAGAGCTGGTGAAGACAGGCAAGACGAACCTTATGGAGGCCTTGCAGGGCAAGGTGGCAGGCTTGTACATAGGCACGCCCGACCAGACGGGCGAATCGTCGCACGTGTCGATACGCGGCTTGAGCTCCAACAACCCTCAGCCACCACTCTATATCATTGACGGAACGATAGTTGACACACTCAGCGGCATCGACCTTCATTCGATAGATTATGTCGAGGTGCTGAAAGACTCCAATATGTACGGCAGTCGCGGAGGTAGTGGAGCGATAGTTGTACACACAAAGAAATGACGAAAAAAACCGTCGAAAGACGGTTTTTTTCTAAAAAAAACTAAAAAAACACTCATTTGAAAGGTTGTTGGCGTATAACTAACAACCTTTTTATTATTATTGCAAAAAAAATGACATTGCCATGAGACACATACTGATAACACTGGCTGTCTGGCTGTTAGTGCAGTCGGCTGCCGCGATGAAGACCCGGCAGGACGCTGACCGTGTGCCTTTCAACGGCATAATAATGGACCTTAACGGCATTCCGATACGGAATGCCTACGTCTATATATCTGATGCAGAGCATTATGCGAATAGCGACAAGAAAGGCCGCTTCGGCCTGACCAACGTAGCTCCGAACGACACTCTGCACATACTGTACAAACGCAAGTTCTATGTGATACCGATAGAAGGCCGCCGCGGAGTGCTGGTGAGGCTCATCGACCAGAACGAATACTACGTGGAAGAGGACGTGTCGCTGGCCGACTTGGGCTACGGCTTTGTGAAACGCCGCGAACACGTAGGTGTGAGCAACGGCATTTCGGGCGAAGAGTTGGTCAGGACCAACTGTGTGAGCCTTCTCGACGCATTGCAAGGCAAGATACCGGGGCTTTTCATCCGTCCGACGAACAGAGTGGGCGAGCAGCCGTTTGTGGCCATTCGCGGCATAAACTCAGTCAAAGGGTCGCCCGTGCCGCTATACCTTATCGATGGCGTGATGAGCGACAACCTCGACGATGTCAGCGTCTACGACGTTGACTACGTCGAAGTGGTGAAGGACGCGAGCATATACGGTGCGCGCGGAGCCAACGGTGCAATATTAGTTCATACAAAAAAAGGTAAAAACTGATAATGAGAAAGTTACTGATAATAATAATTGTATTTATAACACCACTTGCAGCTAACGCCCAAAGCCGAAAATACACCAACGCAATCAACGAGTTGCGCGGCATGTACAAGATGTCGTCGTATTCGCTCACGCAGGAGTCGCTGCAACTGGTATCGTTTTTTGCGAGCGCAGTGGTGAAAGAGGATATGAAAGAGCTTATCGACGGCATACGCCTGCTGAAGATAAACAAAAACACGAAAGCGTCGCCCGACGCTTTCTACAACGAAGCGAACCGCATATTCAAGAAAGCCGGTTTCTATCAGCTCGACATATCGAAATACACTCACGATCAGAACACTACGATATTCGTAGAGCGCCGCCTCTTTGCTCTGAAAGAGGCGCACATAATCATGCGCGACAACAAAGGAATGGTTGTCTCGCTCTTCGGAAGATTCAAATACCGCGACATAAAAAAAGTGATAAAACGGATAGAAGAGAACGGAAAAGAAATTTTTTAGAAAAAATTTCATTTTTAGGCAAATAAAACTGCTCATTATAGTAGCAATTTATAATTGATTTTAATACTTTTGCACGTCATTGTAAAACTATAAAAATGAGCAACTCGAAAAAAATAAAATCGGCATTAATATCAGTCTTCCATAAAGATGGGTTAGACGATATCATCAAGACACTCAATTCGTTAGATGTAAAACTATACTCGACAGGCGGCACTCAGACCTTCATTGAGAGTCTGGGCATACCGGTTACGGCCGTTGAAAGCATCACGGGCTATCCGTCGATCTTGGGCGGGCGCGTCAAGACACTTCACCCGGCAGTGTTCGGCGGCATCTTGGCTCGGCGCGATGTGGAGCAGGACCGCGAGCAGATGAAGCAGTACAACATCAACGAGATTGACCTCGTCATTGTCGATCTTTATCCGTTCGAGGCTACCGTAGCGTCGGGAGCTGACCATCAGGCAATAATTGAGAAAATAGACATAGGCGGCATCTCGCTCATACGCGGCGCCGCAAAGAACTACAAAGACGTTATCATCGTTCCGTCGAAAGCGCAGTACGCACAACTCTCGCAACTCTTGGCCGAGAAGAAAGGCTACAGCGACGAAGACGACCGTTTGGAATTCGCCAAGGCGGCTTTCATGGTGTCGAGCCATTACGACAGCGCGATATTCTCATACTTCGACCGCGACTCGCACAGTGCGCTTCGCATCGCTTGCGATGCGAAAATGTCGCTCCGCTATGGTGAGAACCCTCACCAGCAAGGCGTCTTCTATGGCGACTTCGATGAGATGTTCGAACAAGTGCACGGCAAAGAGATTTCGTACAACAACCTGCTCGACATTGATGCGGCCGTAGGCCTCATCAACGATTTCAGCGAGACGACGGTAGCCATACTCAAGCACAACAACGCCTGCGGACTTGCAAGCCGCGCAACCGTTGTCGATGCATGGAAAGACGCACTCGCCGGCGACCCCGAATCGGCATTCGGCGGCATTGTGATAACCAACAAAGAGATTGACAAAGCCACTGCCGAAGAGATGAACAAGATATTCTTCGAAGTGGTCATAGCACCGTCGTACACAGCTGACGCGATGGAGGTGCTCAAACAGAAGAAGAACCGTATCATACTGATACAGAAATCGACCAAGATGAGCGAGAAGACTTGCCGCACATGCCTCAACGGCGTGCTTGTGCAAGACCGCGACTTGAAGGTGGAGGACGCAAGCGTACTCGAAAACAAGGGCGGTCGCGAAGCTACAGCGTCCGAGATCGAAGATTTGATTTTCGCAAACAAAATAGTCAAACATACAAAGTCGAACGCCATAGTATTGGCAAAGAACAAGCAGCTGCTTGGCAGCGGCATGGGTCAGACTTCGCGTGTGAACTCGCTTCGCCATGCGATAGAGAAGGCTCACGCCTTCAACCTCGACCTCAATGGCGCGGTGATGGCCAGCGACGCTTTCTTCCCCTTCGGCGACTGCGTAGAGACGGCGCACAAGGCCGGCATCGTGGCAGTCATTGAACCTGGCGGCTCAATACGCGACAACGAAACGATTGACTATTGCGTAAAAAACAAGTTGGCACTCGTGTTCAGCGGCACACGCCACTTCAAACACTAAAAAAGGAAATTAATAAAAAAGAAAAAATATGGGATTGTTTTCATTCTTGTCGCAGGAGTTGGCCATGGACCTTGGCACTGCGAATACAATCATAATCCACAACGATAAAATCGTTGTCGATGAGCCGTCAATTGTAGCGCTCGACCGTCACAGCGACCGCACAATTGCTATTGGACAGAAAGCACGTCAGATGCACGGCAAAACTCACGACAACATATACACGATACGCCCGCTGCACGAAGGTGTGATAGCA
Source organism: Bacteroidales bacterium (assembly GCA_017960905.1). Taxonomy (GTDB): domain Bacteria; phylum Bacteroidota; class Bacteroidia; order Bacteroidales; family Marinilabiliaceae; genus W3P20-009. The sequence continues at coordinate 59,772 of JAGCYH010000036.1, read as the reverse complement.
GACTTCAACGCCGCCGAGAAGATGATACGCGGTATGATAAAGATGCTTCCGCAGCCAAAACTGTTCAGCCCTTCGCTGACGATGGTTATATGCGTGCCTTCGGGCTCGACTGAGGTTGAGCTGCGTGCCGTGCGCGACTCTGCAGAGCACGCCGGTGGCCGCGAGGTGTATATGATTTACGAACCGATGGCGGCTGCCATCGGTATCGGTATCGATGTTGAAGCGCCTCAGGGCAACATGATCGTCGATATCGGTGGTGGTACCACCGAAATCGCCGTCATTTCGCTCGGCGGTATCGTAACCAACAAGAGTATCCGCATCGCCGGCGACGAACTCACCGACGACATTATGGAATACATGCGCCGCCAGCATAACATCAAAGTGGGCGAGCGCACAGCCGAAGAGATTAAGATACGCGTGGGCTCGGCATTGCCCGAATTGGAGTGCCCGCCCGACGACTTCATAGTACAAGGCCCGAACCAGATGACGGCGCTGCCTATCGAAGTGCCGGTGTCGTATCAGGAGATTTCGCACAGTTTGGAAAAATCGGTGTCGAAAATCGAGACGGCCGTCTTGTCGGCTCTCGAGCAGACACCGCCAGAGCTTTACGCCGACATAGTGAACAACGGTATCTATCTGACCGGTGGCGGCGCATTATTGCGCGGCCTCGACAAACGTCTGACCGACAAGATAAACATTCCGTTCCACATAGCCGAAAACCCGCTTCACTCGGTGGCTATCGGTACCGGAATCGCTCTGAAAAACCGTCACAGAGGTCTTCCGTATCTGATTAGATAAGTAAGACATTTTTCAAAACGTATCACTGCAGGGCGTATCGGCGGAATAGTGCTATTCCATTGATATTCCCTGTACGTTTTTGTCAGATATGCGCAATTTTATTTATTTCTTGATAAACCACGCTACAATGCTGCTGTTCCTTCTGCTCGAAGGAATATGCATAGCATTGATAGTGAAGTACAACGACTATCAGAAATCGGCGTTCCTGAGTTCGTCGAACTCGGTGTGCGGTGCTGTCTTTAGTGTGCAAAACTCTATAAGCCAGTACTTTGGTCTGCGCCACGAGAACGATATCCTGGCAAAAGAGAATGCCGAGCTGCGGTCGATAATTGCGCAGAACGACAAGATGCTCAGGAAGTTGAACGATTCGACCTACAACGCTCTCAAGGCAGCCGACAAACCGAAATACATCTATCGCTCGGCGCAGGTGATAAACAGTTCGACAAACAAGAGCCGCAACTATCTGACAATCAACGCAGGCGCATCCGACGGTATAGCCGCCGACATGACCGCGCGCAACGCGCACGGTGTTGTCGGCATAGTGTCGGCCGTGTCGGATCACTACGCAACGATATTGCCCATAATCAACACGAGTTTCCGCCTGTCGGTCAAGCTGTTGTCGAACAATTTCAGGGGACAGCTTGAGTGGGACGGCGTATCGCCCCGCACAGCTCTCATGGTCGATGTGCCCGAACATGCCAAAGTCGCCGTAGGCGACAGCATAGTAACGAGCGGCTCGTCGAGCTATTTCCCCGAAGGGCTTCCCGTGGGCACGGTGAAAAACATCGATTATGACAAGAACGGCGGTTTCTACCGCCTCGACATCGACCTTGCGGTCGATTTCAGCTCAATCTACAACATTGAAGTTATAGAGAATACCGAGCTTGCCGAACAACAAGAATTAGAAACCCTCAACACCAACGCCGATGAGTAACACGTCGAACATATTGAGACTTGCGATTCTGTTTGTGGTGGTAACACTCGCTCAGATATTCATATTCAACAATATACAGGTGTCGGGTTTTGTCAATCCGTACCTCTACATAGTTTTTATAATGACGCTGCCGTTCGGCATCGGTCGCGGTACGTTGCTGGTTCTGTCGTTCTTTACAGGTCTGTTCATCGACCTCTTCAGCAACACGCCTGGTATGCACGCTTGCGCATGCACGCTGATAGGTTACGTGCGGCCTTACTTCCTGAAATTCATTGCGTTCCGCAATGAATACCGCGAAGACGGTCTGCCGTCGATGGCCGAGTACGGTTTGTCGTGGTACGCCAAATACGCGGTGCTTATGGTGTGCACGCACCATGTGACACTGTTTTTCATAGAGCAATTCGACACACTCTTTTTCTGGCCGACCCTGCTGAGGATAATATTGAGCATCGTCTCTACGCTGTTCTTCATCATCATATTGCAATTGTTCATGCCAATAAGCACTAAAAGTGAGTAACGAATGTTCGACAACCGACGATATGTAATAATACTGATAATGATACTTGTCGCCACGGCGATGGCGGCCAAGCTGTTCTACATTCAGATTATCGACGAGGAATACAAATTGTCGGCCGAGAGCAACTCGCGCCGCGAGGTGGTGCAATACCCTTCGCGCGGTCTGATATTCGACCGCAACGGCAAGCTGCTCGTGTCGAACCAAGCCGTATACGATATTATGATAGTGCTGCGCGAAGTGCACGAGTTCGACAGTCTCGACTTCTGTCGCACTGTAGAGATCGACATGCCCACGCTTCGCGGTCTGTTTGCCGACTTGAGGGAGAAAATCCGCTATCGCAAAGCGTCGTCGTACAAGCCGAGCGTATTCATAAAGCAGCTCTCGGAGGAGCGCTTCTCGATGCTTCAGGAGAAGCTCTTCAAGATGCCGGGATTCTATGCGCAGCGTCGTACGCTGCGCAAATACGAATACCCGTCGGCCGCTCTGGTGCTGGGTTACGTGAGCGAAATTAGCGAGAACATGATTCGCGATACTGTCATCAATAAAGACAGCTACTATTCGCAAGGCGACTATATAGGCATCAGCGGCATAGAGCGCAGTTTTGAGAAGACGCTGCGAGGCAAAAAAGGCATCAACTACATAATGGTCGATGTTCACGGCCGTACCAAAGGCGAGTTCCACGATGGCGAGCTCGACGAGGCCGCCATCTCGGGCAAGGACCTTACGCTGTCGCTCGATATTGATTTACAGCAATATGGCGAAAAACTCATGCAGGGCAAAACCGGCAGTATAGTGGCCATTCGCCCGCAAACGGGCGAAATACTGGCCATGGTGTCGGCGCCGTCGTACGACCCGTCGCTGCTCGTAGGGCGTTTGCGAAGCGTCAACTTCCCCATCTTGTCCAACGACCCTCAGAAGCCGCTCTTCAACCGCGCCATACAGGCGCAGTATCCGCCTGGTTCTACGTTCAAGACCATCAACGCCCTCATAGGCTTGCAGGAAGGTATTGTTACGCCCGAGTCGCGCTTCCCGTGCCACGCAGGCTACACCATAGGCCGTTTCCACCTTGGCTGCCACTCTCACGCCTCGCCGCTCGACTTGCGGCAGTCGATACAGCACTCGTGCAACGGCTACTATTGCTACGAGTTCCGCTCGTTCCTCGACTCGCCTAAATATGGTTCATCGCACAAGGCGCTGAACATCTGGCGCGACTATCTGGTGAAATTCGGCCTCGGCTACCGCCTCGGCATCGACATCGCCAACGAAAAACGCGGTCTGGTGCCCAACGCCGAATACTACGACAAGTACAAAGGCAAGAACTGGAACTCACTTGGTGTCATATCGTTGTCGATAGGCCAGGGTGAGCTTTTGCTCACCCCTATACAATTGGCCAACCAAGCTGCTACAATAGCCAACCAAGGTTGGTTCTACACGCCGCATATAGTGCATAAAATCGAAGACGGAGAAATCGATAGTCTGTATCTGACAAAACGTTACACCGGTATCGACTCTACATACTTCTCGGTCATCAAAGACGGTATGGAAGCCGCTGTGTGGGCGGGCGACGGTGGTACTGCGCACGGTGCGCAGATACCCGACATACGCGTCTGTGGCAAGACAGGTACGGCGCAGAACCCGCATGGCAAGGACCACTCAATATTCATGGCTTTCGCCCCGAAGGAGTCGCCCGAAATAGCCATCTCGGTATATGTCGAGAATGCCGGTTTCGGTGCCACATGGGCTGTGCCCATTGGCAGTCTGATGATTGAGAAATACATCAAAGGTGAAATTAATCCACAACGTAAGTGGGTGGAGGACAGAATAATACAAGCGAAATTAAATGGCACTGAGTAATACGAATCCATATCATAAAGGCATCGACTGGCTGCTTGTCATTCTGTATGTTGCGTTAGTGGCATTCGGATGGCTCAACCTCTACGCTGCCAACTACAACCCCGAAACGCGTATCGCGTTTTCGGTCGATGCCGAATACTTCAAACAGTTGGTTTGGATAGGCATTACCGCGCTGTGCGTAGGCGTTATCATGCTGGTCGACAGCAAGATGTTCGTCGAGATAAGCTATATAGTGTTCGGTGCGTCGGTGCTGTTGCTTATCGTTGTCCTCTTTGCTGGCAAAGAGGTCAACGGCGCCAAGTCGTGGCTGGCTTTCGGCCCGGTGCAGTTCCAGCCTGTCGAGTTTACGAAGATAGGCACTGCGCTTGTGGTGTCGAGGGTTATGAGCCGCTACGGATTCACATTCAACTTCCGCAGTTACGCGCATTTGGCCGTTGTGCTGCTTATACCTATATTATTAGTGCTTTTGCAAAACGACACAGGTAGTGCGCTCATTTACTTTGTGTTTCTGTTGCCAATGTTCCGCGAAGGCATGACGGGGCACGTGCTTATAATAGGCGCCATGTGCATTGCCACGGCCATAGCGTCGTTCCTGCTGCCTACCGAATGGGTGATGGCCGTGATAGCGTTCTTGGGGCTTATGGCGGTTTCGTATGTACTCAACCGCCACGCCACTAAGCGCGAAGGACTTACGGCTGTATTCGTCTGCATCGCGACGACAGTTGCGGCCTATTTCGGCCTGTATGTGATGCGCCATGGCGAGGTTGAACCCGAAATACCGGTTGCCATTGGTGCCATGGCCCTGTCGGTGTATACCATCATACGAAGCATAGTGCGCCGCATACGCACCACCTATACCATACTGATGTACATGTGGATAGCGCTTACCGTGTCGTACGCAACAGGTTTTGCTTTCGAAAACATATTGGAGCCCCACCAACGCACGCGTATCAACATACTTTTCGGTGTTGAGGACGACCCGAGCGGTGCCGGCTACAATGTGAATCAAAGTATGATAGCCATTGGTTCGGGCGGTTTCTCGGGCAAAGGCTTCCTCGAAGGCACACAGACCAAGCTCAACTTCGTACCGAAGCAGACCACCGACTTCATATTCTGCACCGTAGGTGAAGAATGGGGTTTCATGGGTTCTATAACACTTATAGCCCTCTATCTCACATTCTTCATACGCCTTATAATCCTGGCCGAGAAGCAGCACTCCGTCTTCAGCCGTATCTATGGCTATTGCGTGGCGTGCATTTTCTTCTTCCACTTTATGGTAAATATCAGTATGACAATAGGTTTGATGCCTGTGATAGGCATACCACTGCCATTCTTCAGTTATGGTGGCTCTTCGCTTTGGGGCTTCTCTATAATGCTGTTCATCTTCCTCAAACTCGACACCGATCGAAACGAACTGATACGCTAAGTATCTGTGCGATAGTTGATTGTTGAAATTCGGCGAATTTTTAATTTGCTGAAGAACTTTTTTTTGTTTTTTTGCAAAAAAGAGCTATCTTGCGACCGAATTTTAAAATTCTTAACAAGAACCAGACACTAAGGATAGCGTTGTAGCGCATTGAAAATACTATTAGCTATATTCTACATACAATGATTGTAACAATTGAATAAATTTAAATATTATAAATATAGGAGTTAATAAAATGTTCGGAATTAAATTCATTTCATTTGATTCTATGACCTATGTGATTCATTACAAGAATGGTCAAATCAAGCGCGAAGGAAAAGGATTGTCTTTTTTCTATTATGCACCTTCTTCTTCATTAACAGCAATCCCATTGGGAACTCGTGACGTACCTTTTATTTTTCATGATACATCAGAAGACTTTCAGGAAATCACTGTTCAGGGCCAGATAACTTATAATATTGCCGAGCCAAAAGTTCTTTCAGAAGCGTTGGATTTTACTCTTGATAAGGCAAAAAGGATTCGTTTTGAAAAGTTTGAAGTTATGGAGCAGCGTCTTAATAACGAAGCTCAGACTTCAGTTTCTTCATTCATTCATGGGAAAACTTTGAAAGAAGGCCTTCGCAGTGCAAAAGAAATGTCTTCAATTATTTTTGAAAATCTTAAAGAATCTAATGTTGTAAATTTGCTTGGCGTTCAGATTCTTGCAGTCGAAGTTCTTGGAGTAACACCTTCGCCCGATATGGCTCAAGCTCTTGAAACAGAGACTCGCGAAGCTTTGCAGAAAGAAGCAGATCGTGCTGTTTATCTAAGAAGAAATTTTGCTGTTGAACAAGAAAGACAGATTAAGGAGAGTGAATTAAATACAGAAATTGCTGTTCAGGAAAAACAGAAGGAAATTGATAAGAAAACATCTGAACTTAGAATGGAAAAAGCAGAAGCTGAGCATAAACTCAGAGATATGAAAGTTTCTTCAGATATTGAAATTGAGCAGAAGAAAAAGGAGCTTATCGATTTACAGTCAGCAAATACAAGAAAAGAAGCTGATGCAAAAGGTTATGCTCTTGAAAAGACTCTTGCGCCTTACAAAAATCTTGATTGGCATGTTCTTATGGCACTTTCCGGGAAAGGTGCTTCTGGCGTTGAGAACATTGGTCTTGCATTCCGTGAACTTGCAGAGCATTCAGAAAAAATCGGCAATCTGAATATTACACCAGATCTTTTGCAAGCCATTATCAATCACGATGATGAATAATTATGAAATTTGAAAATGCAGTAATTATAGTTAATAAAACACGGCTTGAATCTTTGATTGAACGTTTTAATACAAAGGCTCAGGCCAAGTTTTATATTGAGCATAATGGCGGAGATTTTTTAGATTATGACAATGAACATACTGTATTTAAAGACTCTCTTGAAAAACTCATAACGGCACTTTCCGCGCATTTCAAATGTAAGGTTATAGAAAGGCGCTTTCTGCCAAATTATATTTTCTCAGAAAAAGATCTTCCTGTTGTTTTAGGGCAGGACGGACTTGTTGCAAATACTGCTAAGTATGTAAATGGACTCCCTATTTTTGCTATTAATCCTGATCAGGTAAGGTACGATGGCGTTTTGTTGCCATATAATATGCATAATTTTAAAGTGAAAATACAGTCTATTATTCATGATGATTTTAGCTGTGATGATATTACTATGGCTAAGGCATTTTTGAATAACGGTCAGACTCTGCTTGCCTTTAATGATTTTTTTGTCGGACCGTCTTCTCATATTTCTGCACGTTACAATTTAAAGTTTGGTAAAGATGAAGAAAATCAGTCTTCCAGTGGAATTATTATTTCTACCGGAGCAGGTTCTACCGGCTGGCTCAGTTCAATTTGCAATCAGGTCTCTTCGATGTCTGACTCTTCTACAATAATTAAAATGGACTGGGATATGGATAAACTATTTTTTGTTGTTCGTGAGCCATTTAAAAGCCGTTATTCTGAAGCAAATATAATTTCGGGGTATATTGATAAAAACAAACCTCTTGTTATTGAATCATTTATGCCGCAGAATGGTGTGATTTTTAGCGACGGAATTGAAAAAGATTATCTGAATTTTAATTCAGGTTCTATCGTAACAATTGGACTCGCAGATTCCAAGGCGCATTTAATTGCATGAAAATTATCGGTTAATGGGGTATTATGTATTCCTTCCCGGCTGGCTTTAAATTTAGTTCGAACGATATAAATTTGACATATACGGTTGACATAGAAGAATTTATGTGTGGCGTTTCAAATGTCAAAGCACGATTGCGTCGGATTTCAAATCCGACGCAACGGGGTTCGTTTTCCTCGCGGTGCGGAAAAATGAATTCGCGCAGCGAAAACGCGAGTATGTGATTATTGTTGTATAACTGTCTGATAATGTTTTGTTTTTGCCTTATGTGGAAGTGAAAACAATTTTTAAGAAAGTTTTTTACAAACAAATTTTGCAAAACGATAAAAAGGATATATCTTTGCAACCGCAAAATAAAAAACCGTTTGCGAAAGGGGTCCCTTCGTCTATCGGTTAGGACGAGAGATTTTCATTCTCTAAAGAGCGGTTCGATTCCGCTAGGGACTACAAAAATAAAAAAAATAGAGTATAAACGTATTAATAAAGCGATTAAAAAATGGCAAACCATCAATCGGCAATAAAAAGGACTCGCCAAATTGAGAAGCGCAGACTGCACAACAGATATTATGCGAAAACCGCACGTAACGCTGTGAAAGCCTTGCGATTGACGACAGACAAAGAAGAAGCAAAAACACTTTTGCCCAAAGTGTCTTCTATGTTGGATAAACTTGCAAAACGCAACATCATCCACAAAAACAAAGCGAGCAATCTCAAGTCGAAATTGTGCAAGCACGTTAACAAACTTGCATAATTAAGCGGCATACGGTCCCTTCGTCTATCGGTTAGGACGAGAGATTTTCATTCTCTAAAGAGCGGTTCGATTCCGCTAGGGACTACCTGAGCCATTCTCAAAAACGAGAATGGCTTTTTTTGCATACGTAAAGTGTTCATTATGAAAGAGAAGCTGTTTACTCGCAACTATAATTTAGTCATTGCGGCCAATTTCCTGCTGTATTTTGGCTTCTACACCATAATGCCCATACTGCCGTTCTTCATGGCCGATGAGTACGGCTCCGACAACGCCACCATAGGTGCCGTGCTGTCGTCGTTCACTGTGGCGGCGCTTTGCATACGCCCGTTTTCGGGCTATCTGCTCGACACCTTCGCACGCAAACCGCTCTACATATTTGCCTACGCCTCGTTCGTGGCACTCTTTGCCGGCTACATAGTAGCCGGAGTGCTCACTTTCTTCGTGGTGCTGCGCATAGTGCAGGGCCTGGCCTTCGGCATGGTGACGGTGGCCGGCAACACCGTTGTCATCGATGTGATGCCCTCGTCGCGACGCGGCGAGGGAGTTGGCTACTACGGCATGGCCAACAACATAGCCATGTCGACCGGACCGATGTTCGGGCTCTTCCTGCACCAATATTGCTCATACACAGTTATTTTCGCAGTGGCCATCACAACCGGCTTGGCCGGTTTGTGCACGGCGTCGCTCATACGTACGCGCCAGAAAGCGCCCGTTGTGCTCCAGCCTATATCGCTCGACCGTTTCATACTTTTGAAAGGTCTGCCTGGCGGAATGTCGCTGTTGCTACTCTCAATTCCGTATGGCATAACTACCACATACATAGCCATGTACGGACAGCAGTTGGAGATAGGCAATTCGGGCACATTCTTCACGTTGCTCGCCTTCGGCATTGCCTCGTCGAGAATTTTCGCGGGGCGCATTGTCGACAAAGGCTATCTGACAAGCGTGATAGCATTCAGCACAGCTATGGCTGTGCTGATTATTGCCGCACTTGGCGCGTGCCAGTACGTTCACGAGAGCGGTCTGATGAGCACCTCGGTGCTCTTCCACGCTTGCGCCTTGCTCATGGGCATTACCTACGGGACTCTTTTCCCGGCCTACAACACATTCTTCGTCGACCTCGCGCCACACAACCAGCGCGGCACAGCCGTCTCGACCTACCTTACCTCGTGGGATGTGGGCATAGGCTTCGGCCTGCTCTTGGGCGGCTACGTGTCGGAACATAGCGGTTTCGATACGGCTTATTACATAAGTGCCTTATTGATAGTTGTTTCGTTCGTCTGGTTCAAGTTGTACGTTGAGAAATATTACAAGAGGGAAAAGATAAAGGATGGCGAATAGCCATTCGCCATTTTGTCAAAGAGAAAAACCCCATCGCTATCGTTTGATTTTGGAATGGTTTGTGTATATTTGTCAATCGAAAATTGACAAATACACTATTATAAACGTCTGAAAATATTTAACAAATTTAATATCAACAGTTTATGAAGAATATATTCTCAGTTATAGCATTACTTGCTGCGGCAAGCACGAATGTTTTGGCCGATGATTATTTCACGCCGCAATATGTCGATTTAGGCTTGCCTTCGGGCACGCTATGGGCCAAGTGTAACGTGGGCGCCGACAAGCCCGAAGGGCTTGGCGACTATTTCGCATGGGGCGAGACAAAACCCAAAACCGTCTACGAATGGTCGTCGTACGCTTATATGAACGAAGAAAAGCTGAAGTATTGTTATGGGGAAAAAGGACCCGACTGGTTCAATATCAACAAATACGTTTTCGATTGTCAGTTAAAAGGCGGTATATGGTATTCGGGCTTAACGTTTATTGGCGATAACAAGACCACCCTTGAGGCTGCCGACGATGCCGCCACAGCCAACTGGGGCGGCAACTGGGCCATGCCAACTGCCGACGATTGCAAAGAGCTGATAAGCAATTGCTATCTTGCCCATACCGACAACTACAGTGGCAAAAGCGGCTGGATAGTGTATAAGGCTAAGGCAGAAGCCGATAAAGGCAAAACCGACGGCACACCGTCGGCCTCTTATACTACCGCCGATACGCACATTTTCCTTCCTGCCGCGGGCTATAACCTTGCTTCTGTCCAAAATGCATCGGATTGCTTTTATTGGTCGTCGTCGCTGTCGGAAGGCAACACTTATAATGCTCACTTCATAGAGATAAACAGTAGAAAGGGCGGGCGTGTTGAAAGCTACTATGGCCGTGATTGTGGAATGCCAGTTCGTGCGGTTTGCCCACGTTCGGGCAATACCAATGGCCACGCTGCTGTCGATTTGGGCTTGCCGAGCGGCAAGCTGTGGGCTACGTGCAACGTTGGTGCAAACGCGCCGCAAGCCGCTGGCAACTACTATATGTGGGGTATGACCACTACAACTAAGACTTGTGGTATAACTTCATACAAACACATGCTGCCGACATGGGAAAAACTTTTGGAAACAGTATTTTTTAATCCATACCGAAAGGACTTGTTCATAAACAAGTATCAGATTGCTGACAATAACTGTGGCGGAACGTGGTTCAAATGGAAGGGCGATTCGTGGCAGTTCCTTGGTGATGGCAAGAAAACCCTCGATGCAGCCGATGATGCCGCTACTGCCAACTGGGGTGGTAAATGGCGAATGCCGACACAAAAAGAGTGGGAGGAACTGTATAAAAACTGCTATGCCGTATGGACCGAAAACTATAACGGAACAGGCGTGAACGGCTGGGTGTTTTACAAGGCAAAAGCAGCTGCTGACAAAAAGAAGCGAGCATATAAAGGTCAAACGCCATTGGCTGCCTATTCTTTGGCCGACACGCATATTTTCCTGCCAGCGTCTGGCGAGTGGCTGGACGAGATTTTTGAAAGAGGCGAAAAATGTTACTATTGGTTATCACATCTCGATATCACAGAATCGCGTTTCGCAAATGCAATCAGTATAGGTTCGAAGTCAACCAATTTCGCTGGTGAGAGCGGAGGAAATCGCTTTACTGGTTATACGGTTCGCCCCGTGCTCGACAAGAGCAACGCCAACGCGCCCATACCGCAGGTAAAATCGCCAAAGTATTATATGATTACCATAGCTCAACCAGAGAATGGTACGATAGAATCGAGAAATAAGAACCTGGACCTTTCGAAACCAGTGAAAGAGGGTACAAAGTTGGTGTTCTGGACACATCCAGCAGCCGGCTACACGACCGACTCGCATTTGTGGGAAGGCACGCCTTGCGACTACTATGGCAAACTCATTGTAACAGGCGACGCTACTGTGACGTGCCATTTCAAATCGAAAGACGCACCGGCTCAGACAACAACAACTACCACCACAACTACACCGGCGCCGGTTGCTACGCCTGCCGTAACCGCTACCGACACCAAGGCCGAGACTAAGAAAGAGAAGAAAGAAAAAGAAAAAACCACCGCGAAGACCGAAACGACGGTAAGCCAGCCCGCGCCCACTTCGAACGCTAGTGCGACAAGCGCACCGGCAAAGAAAGAAGAGCCAAAACCAGTTTCGAAAACCAAGATTAAGAAGAAGAAAAAATAGAAACGTAGGAATTCTGAACTTTTCCCAAAAAGCGTTTGGGCCTTCGCCCAAACGCTTTTTTTGCCTCGAAAAGAACTTTTTTCGACAAAAAACGCATTTTTCTATTAATAAATGTGAATTGCTGGATAATATGTTATAATTTTGAACGTTTTGTAAAAAATAGTGTTTTTAGCAAGATGAAAAACATATATTGCGTGATAATGGCGGGCGGACAAGGCAGTCGCCTTTGGCCGCTGAGCCAGATGGAGCTGCCTAAGCAGTTCGTCGACCTTACGGGTGTTGGCAAGACTATGCTCCAACTGACTTACGAACGTTTCAGGACGATATGTGAGCCCGACCACTTCGTGGTTGTAACAAACAAAAACTATGTTGGTCTGGCGCACGAGCAACTGCCCGAAATGCCCGCCGAAAACATACTTTGCGAGCCGTTCCGCCGCAATACTGCGGCGTGCATCGCCTTCGCTACGCTCTTCATCAAGCAGAAAGACCCCGATGTGATTGAAATCGTAACACCGTCGGACCAGCTGATTATCAATGAGAAAATGTTCATAGAGAACGCCATGGCCGGCGTGGAATACGCCGGCGCGGGCGACAACCTGATAACCATCGGTGTGAAAGCCTACAAGCCCGAAACGGCGTTCGGCTACATACAAGTCGGTTCGCCCGTCAGTGAGCAGTTCCCTACCATAAACAAGGTGAAGACTTTCACCGAGAAACCAAACGAAGAGATGGCTCAGGTGTTCTACGAATGTGGCGATTTCTGCTGGAACTCAGGCGTTTTCATCTGGTCGGTGCGCGCCATTTCCGACGCGCTGACGAAATTCCTGCCAAACATTCAGAAGCAGTTCGACGCGCTCGACAAACTGCCGTCGTCGTACTGGACAGAGCAGACTGTGAGCCGCATATACGAGGAGTGCGAGAACGTGTCGATCGACTACGGCGTGATGGAGAAGGCGCAGAATGTCTTTGTGGTTCAGACAGATGCGCAGTGGAGCGACCTCGGTAGCTGGGATGCGCTCTACGAGCAAGGCGAGAAAGACGCGCGGCAGAATGTCGTTGTCAATGGCAAAGCCATCATCTACGACTCCGACCGTTGCTTGATTCATGTGAGCAACGACAAGTACTGCATAATAGACGGATTGCAAGACTATATGATTGTGGATCAGGAAGATATACTGCTGATATGTCCGCGCAAAAACGGACAGAAGTCGTGGAAATATGCCACTGAGCTCAATCTGAAGCTGAACAACAAAAGTTAATTTTTTGTGCGAAGTTTGCACAAATAAATATTTTTTAATACATTCGCAGCATTTGCTACGAATAACATTTTAAAACTATGCCTTACCGCCGACTACCGAATACAGACCAAGCGCGCGTACGCGCGCTCAGGACCGCTTGTGAAGCGGCCGAGAAGCACAGTGCTGGCGAACTGCTGTTCAGCCCCAAAATGGCCATCGACATAAAGTCGTTCACGCCGATTTTCGAACAGGCCGTCAATCAGTACAACGACAGCCGCCGACTCCAGTCGGACATTGGCAAGACTGTGGGCGAGTCGGCTAAAAACGCGCGTATGTACCTGTCGCACTTCATTCAGGTGTTCAACATGTGCATCATGCGTGGCGAGATTAAAAAAGAGGCGCGCGAGCAACTCGGCTTGGCAGAGTGCGGCAGCGCTCTGCCCGACCTCACCACCGACCAGCAGCTGCTTGAATGGGGCGAGAAAATCATCAATGGCGAGGAACACCGCTCGGGCAACCGTATTTACAACCCTTCGATTGCCGTCGTCAAGGTGAAAATGTCGCTTTTCAAAGAGAATTTCAACAAACATCGCGACATACTGCAAACCATTCAGAAACACCACAATAAGCTCAATGAGATACGGCAGCGCGCCGACGAACTTATTCTCGACCTCTGGAACGAGATAGAAAATGCTGTGGCGCCCATCGATACCGACGAAAAACGCCGCAAATGCATCGACTACGGCGTCGTTTACTTCTTCCGACCACACGAAAAACAAAAAGAGTTCCTCATGGGACTGCGATAAAACACGCTAAGCGTAAACGGCTGTGATACCGAAAGATACAGTACAATATATTCTCGACTTCTTAGTCGGCGAGTCGCACAGCAACCTCGTCGGATATACCGCCGATCCGCTGGAATTTGCTAACTATAAGGTCGTTATACGACCGTCAGATTCTTTCGAGCTTGGCAATGAACAAGGAAAATTTAGCACTATAGGCGACACGCCGATACTTGTAGGTGAAAACAAAATAACTAAAGTCGGTTCGACTCTCGTCACTGATGCCGACTTCGTAGCCTCAACTTTCTGTCTGATAAGCCGTTACTATGAGACGATATCCGCAGTTTGCGATAGTCACGGCCGCGTTTGCGGCCGTAAATCTCTGCTCGGTTTGATGAATTACCTTCATCGGCCTTTGGCCGATGAATATGGTGCCATTTTGCGCTCGATGCTCAGAGAACAAGGTGTAACAGTCGAAGAACCTGTTGGTTACAGCAAAATATACCTTACTCACGATGCCGATAAACTTACGCAGTACCGCAATTTTCGCGGTCTGTGTGGCGGAATATTACGAGCCATCGGAAAAGGATCGTTAAAACGCTTGAAATCAGCTTTTAAGGCGTATTTTGGCAAGCCCGACGACGACCCACTTTTTACCTTTCCGTACCTCTTCGCACTCGATCGGACGGTGCCAAATGCACAGATTGTTACTTTTGTCAAAGCTGGTAAAAGCACGATAAGCTACGACAAACCGATATATGACTTAAAATCGGCTGACGCACAGCGACTTATAGAGCTTTGCCGCGAAAATGGCAGCGACATCGGACTGCATACGAGCTATCTTGCCGGTGGCAAACCCGATGAGATTCCCGGCGAGAAACAACGCCTCGAAACAGTTTTAGGTAACAAAGTTACCCAAAACCGTTATCACTTCCTAAGAAGCTGTAACCCAGAAGATATGCAAGCCTTGGCCGATGCCGGCATCACCGACGACTTCACCATGGGGTTTGCCGATGTGGCCGGATTCCGTCTCGGCACTTGCCGAGCCGTCAGATGGATTAATCCATGGACTAAAGAGCTGACTAACATTACTTTGCATCCGCTCGTGATAATGGATTGCTCGTTGAGCGACCCGCGCTACATGGCCCTCTCGGCCGACGACGCCTTCAAATACTGCAAAGAGTTATTGGAACAGATAAAACGCTATGGCGGCGAAGTGGTGCTTCTGTGGCACAACACGAGCGTGTCGGAGTTGAATGGCGGCTATCACAGAGAGCTTTACGAGAAAATAATAAATCTGCTGCGAGAATGAGGATTCTGACTATCATAGGAGCGCGACCGCAATTCATAAAAGCAGCGGCCGTAAGTAGCGCGATCGGCCGACTCGGCCAATGCGGCAAGAGCCGCATTGACGAGCTGATACTGCACACCGGACAGCACTACGACCACAATATGAGCCAGATATTCTTCGACGACCTCCGAATACCGAAACCAGCGTGGCAGCTCAATTGCAGCGCCATGATGCCCGAACCTATGGCCGAAGAAATAGTCAAAGCTGTGGCGGCGGAGCATTTCGACTGTGTGCTGCTCTACGGCGACACGTATTCGACTTTGGCTGGCGCGCTTGCTGCCGAGAAACTGAATATCCCAATAGCCCACATCGAAGCCGGACTGCGCAGTTTCAACAACGTTATGCCTGAAGAGCACAACCGCATAGCTACCGACCGCCGCGCCCGATGGCTGTTCTGCCCGACAGCCACCGCGGTAAAGAATCTCGCCGCCGAAGGTATCACTGAAAATGTTTATCATGTTGGCGATGTGATGTACGACGCCGCGCTTATGTTCGCAGCCGTCGCTCAGAAGAGTTCCGACATTCTGTCGCGTCTCAACCTGCGGCACAAAGGTTTTTATCTGGCCACTATTCACCGTGCCGAGAATACAAATGTGGCGAAGCTAACGGCGTTATTCTCAGCGCTTTCCGATGTTGCTTCGGCTGAAGTGCCCGTCGTTCTTCCGCTGCATCCGCGTACGCGGAATGTGATAGAATCTGACGCCCGTCTGAAGGCGCTTGCCTTTGGCAATAGCGCCATAAAAGTCACTGAACCAGCCAATTACTTGGATATGATTATGCTTGAGAAAAGCGCCAGCCTGATTCTGACCGACTCGGGCGGCATTCAGAAAGAGGCATATTTCCATCAGACGCCGTGCGTCACGCTGCGCGACGAGACAGAATGGGTGGAGACGGTGAGCGCCGGCTGGAACAAAATAGTGGGGACCGACGCACAGAAAATTAAAGCAGCTATAGCGTCGCCGTTTGCTCGGCAACCAATAACCGACTATGGCACAGGCATTAGCGCGCAAAAAATCATTGAGATACTATGCAAAGAGATATCCTCATAATATGTGACGCTTTTCCGCCCGACTTCGCACCGCGAATGGGGTATCTGTGCCGACATCTTGATGCCGGCTACAGAATAACCGTTGTTGCGGCTAAAGAGGGCCACACCACTTGGCCAATCGACATACAACGCGAGAACTTCAGCGTGCACCAAATACAGCTCACCTCGCGAAACCGTTTTGCAGCCAAGCTGCAAAACATTGGCGACTACCTATTCTCGCGCAAAGACCGTAAGCTCTGCCGCTGCGCGAAGCAGCTGTTGAAAGGCCGGCATTTCGACCTTGTGCTCTGCTTGAGCTATTATATTTTTCCGCTCTTGTGCGGGGAAAAAATAGCTCAGCATTTTAACATCCCTCTCTGCGTCGACTTGCGCGACATAATGGAACAATTCGTGCAACCTGTTGGATTTCAGAAATTTGTACAATTCTTCAAACTACGTTGGATAAATAATATACGCCGCAACAGAATACTGCGGAATGCCAGCGCCGTAACTACCGTCTCGCCGTGGCATGTCGATGTGCTTCGGCGATACAACAGCAATACTCACCTGATATACAACGGGTTCGATGCCGATGTGTTCAAATACAAAGAGGTGCGTACCGACTATTTCACAATCACATACACTGGTCGCGTGCTCGACCTTGGTCTGCGCAACCCGACACTGCTCTTCGAGGCTTTACAAACGATGTGCAAAGACGAAGTCTTTGCTAAAGCATTAAAAATCAGGTGGTTTGTCGATGAGGTGAGCATGCGGCAAGTCAGCGAGCTAAGCGAGCGGTACCACTTGCAGCACTGCACCGAAATCAGTCGCACCGTGTCGGCCGACCGTATGCCCGACATACTTAACGAGAGCTCCATTGTCGTTGTGCTGACCAACAAAGCCACCGAGCGCGGTCCGCATGGCATCATGACGACGAAGTTTTTCGAAGCCCTTGGCTGCGAAAAACCCGTTCTGTGCGTTCGTAGCGACGAGGAATGCCTCGCGCAGGTCATCGGCCAGAGCAAAGCCGGCGTGGCTGCGCGCAACGTTGGCGAGACCATCGAATTTATCAAAGATAAATTCGACGAATGGAAGGCAAACGGATTCACGCACCAGCAAGTAGATGCCGAAGCGAAAGCACAATTCTCGCGCCAAAGCGAAGCCCGCCAGTTTGCCGAAGTGATGGAGGGTTTGATAAAGAACTGACATAAAACAAAAAAAGCCTCAGAAAAATCTGAGGCTTTTTGTTTGTGGTGCCACCGGGAATCGAACCAGGGACACAAGGATTTTCAGTCCTTTGCTATACCAACTGAGCTATGGCACCATCGGTGTCTGTCAGCGTTATCTCTGAAAAACGATGCAAAAGTAGAGCTTTTTTTTTACACTGCAAATTTTTTGAGCATTTTTTGATAAAAAAAATCCGCGTTTTTCCTTTCGTCACCGAAGTGAACGAAATTAACGTAATTTTTGATTGTGTTAAAATATTAAGGCACAGAGTATTATGTTTTTGCTTGGCGGTGGACTAAAAACGAGGCGAAGTTCAGTTAGTTTGCAATTCGCCTTATTCGGTGATGTGATATAATGATACGATGGCCCTCTTCCCGTAAGTGATACACTTAATTTTCGGCGTATTTCCACGTAAAAAGAACGAAGAAAAATACCGAATGGTATTTTTCCGCTATCTTTGTGATTGATAAAAAGACAAACAAAAAAATCTACATAAATGAAAAAAATCAGAGCAGCCATAGTAGGTTATGGCAACATAGGGCGCTACACTCTCGAAGCGCTCGAAGAATCAGAGGATTTCGAAATTGCAGGCGTCGTTCGCCGCAACGCTGGCGAACCGCAGCCGGCAGAACTTGCTAATTACAAGGTAGTTAAAAACATCAGCGAACTGAAAGATGTCAACGTGGCAATACTTGCCACTCCGACACGCAGCGTTGAGAAATTTGCCAAAGAGATTTTGGCCATGGGCATCAACACCGTCGACAGCTTCGACATTCACACAAAGATAGTTGACTTGCGCCGCACTCTCGACGCTGTGGCCAGGGCCAACAACGCCGTTTCGGTCATCTCGGCCGGTTGGGACCCAGGTTCTGACTCTATAGTGCGTTCGCTCATGCAGAGCCTCGCGCCCAAAGGCATCTCGTACACCAATTTCGGTCCGGGACGCAGCATGGGACACTCTGTTGCTGTGCGCGCCATCGAAGGCGTTCGCGACGGTCTCTCGATGACTATTCCGCTTGGCACTGGCATACACCGCCGTATGGTTTACGTAGAGCTTGAGGACGGTGCCGACTTCAAGAAAGTGGAGGCTGCCATCAAAGCCGACCCATACTTCGTGAACGACGAGACACACGTAACGCAAGTGCCTTCGGTGAAAGAGCTCAACGACGTGGGACACGGCGTTAACCTCGTGCGCAAGGGCGTTTCGGGTCGTACGCACAACCAACTGTTCGAATTCGACATGAAGATTAACAACCCTGCGCTTACAGCGCAGGTGCTCGTCAATGTGGCACGCGCTTCGATGAAGCAGAAACCTGGCGCCTACACCATGATTGAGATTCCGGTTATCGACATGCTCTATGGCGATAAAGAAGAACTTATTGCTCACTTAGTGTAATAATTATATTTCGCTCATCTTAATACAAAAGCCACGGACATAAGTCCGTGGCTTTTGGTGTTTTTTTATTTCACTACAACTTTCTTCACATCCCCTCCGCTCTTCACTATAAACACGCCGCTGTTGCATACTGCAATGGTGTTTTGTACATCGGGGGCTTGGCGGACTATGCGCCTACCGACGGCATCGTAAACTTCGATGTAAGTCGTGGCACCATCGACAATAATGTTTTTCCCGAATGACGAAACGGTTAGAACCTTATCTGAGCTCTGCGAAACTGCCGTTGGGGTATTTTGCTCAAAAACAGCTTTGTATGTGTAGCTCGATGTTACCGGAAGGGATATGGAAGGCTTATTTACATTTACAAAATCACGAAGCTGATACTCTTTCCCTTCAGATATTATGGGCGCACCTTCCCATCGTACAAAGTGATAGCCATCTTTAGGAATTGCGGTAAGCGAGACACTACTGTTCTCAATATCAGGTGAATACCAAAGAGCTCCGTCGTCAGTTACTGCTGTGTAGTTCTCGCCTTGAATTTGTATCTCTCCTTGCTCTAAGTCATTTACTTCAGTGCGGATAACTTTGCATCCCCAGATGCAATTCCCTCGACAATACTCATTCCAATTCTTTGGTTTTGATTCAGCCTCACAATAAACATCAACATTCCCATTAAATGTACTCCTGCCTACACTTGTAACAGATTTGGGTATAAGTATGGTTCTTCGAGATTCCCGATATTCCTCAGGCTCTTCTGCATAGCTAAACGCATAACCACCAATATTTGTAACAGTATTTGGAATAGAAACGAATTGTAATTTCCAACAATGATCAAAAACAGAGCATCCGATACTCACAATACCTTCAGGAAAAGAAATCGAAGAAAGATTATAACAGTTTGAAAACCCACCAGCACCTGTTTTACGTCCACCATGTTCTCCTGCAATAAATTTACAGTCTTTATGTATTTTACTTGATGTAACATCAGTATCCGCTATGACAAGACACAAAAATGGGTTTTGTGGTGTCCCTAAGTATGATGCATTATCATATTTTCTGTATTGTAATTTTGTACAATTAGCAAATGCATTTTCACATATACATTTACAGCCATCGTTTATCACACAAGTACTTATCTCGGTATTTCTTGCTTTGACAAGTATAACGTATGGATTTTCAGTGTTCCCTAGATACAACGCGTTCTTATATTCATTTAGATTCTTATCTTTTATAATAATACTAGTACTAACACCACTCCCAAAAGTAGCAGAAAATGCCCAATAACCAACACCTTGTATGGTACTTGGAACAGACAAGTTATTAATACCTGTACACGCGGAAAAAGCTTCCTGCCCAATATAGGTTACTGTATACGTTATGTCATTAAATGTTACAGTTTCTGGAATAACTAAATCACCAGTTGGTTTGTCAAAACCATACCAAGGGGTATTATAAGAATTGCTTTGAACTCCAAAACTCCCGTGAGGAGGTACAACAGCAACTGTATAAGGCTCCGTGTCGTTTGTGATTGTATAATATAGTGTTTGCCCAGAACTGCATTTGGCTGAAAAATCATAATTGTTTGCGGCAAAAGTGTTCAGAGCCGCCATCATCATCAAAACATTTGCTAATAAAACCTTCATATGTATCGTTTTTAAGTTTATCTGTACATTGCAAGTTCTGCCGAATCCATATATTGGCACATCGACAGGTTGAACAGCTTATAATCGGCTTCTTTAAACTCATCGGTTGTGCAAATCACAATTACGCGGACAAGGTCCGACTGATTGTAAAACGTAATCATGACAGGCACCTTTATTATCTCCGACATGCCACGGATGGTAAGGTATCCCATCTCTTCGAGCGAAAGAATCTCTTCAGCTTTGTTTACTTTTACTTCTGATTTGCCATTCGCATCGCCGACAATTATCTCCACATCGTCGGTATACTGGTAAATCAGCATGGCGGCATTGCATATCTGCGTCCAACCGACCCGGTAAGTCAGTTTCCATTCGGAGTACAGATTGTTATCTTCTTTTTCTACACCCAATAGTTTCATAATGTTATCTCCTATATTTCTGTGAAAGGTCTTATGTTATTGTTTTAGAATCAATTGGCGAAAGAAACTCTCTGTGTCTGAACTTGTTACAGTGTATTTGGGACATAATTGCTCGAAATAGGAATCCTGACAGAATCGACTTCCGTTGGTCAGCATGGCGTACAGATTCTTGGTATGCAGATTGTGCCTTGAGTATTCCAAAGCCGCATTAACCATTTTTGTGAATGGTATGTCGTGTTGCAACAGCACAAAGATATCGTAGTAGTCGCGAAAAGTGCTACGCCGAAGCAATACTTCCATTTTCATAGCGCCTATAGCAAGTAAGTCGGCCGCATAAACATTGTTAAGCACGTGGACAGGCTCTGTTACTGGTAAGTATTTAGGACTCGCGTAAAAAGATACTTTTACGCCTTCTAAAATGAACTCTACATGGTCAATATCCATGAGATTCATATTTTGAATAGAAGCGACAGATTCCAATTCTTTCCGTATCCATGCCCAGTCAACTTCCATTTTCTCTTGTGCCGAAGTGCGCCATTTCATAAAGTCCAGGTCTTCGCTCAATCTATGGTCCAGTTGCAATGCTAGTGCGGTCTCGCCAACCAGTAAAAACGGGCGAATACATTCCAAATTAGAGATGGCGTTAAAAATGACTGCCGTATGTTTTGCAAGTCCTTTCATGCGGATATTTTGTTTATATGCCGTGTCATCTGCTGGAGCAGATATGTGTCGGGACGTTTGACATCAAAATAATACCACGCGAGGAAACGGTTGAGAGTATAGTAGTATTCTCCTTGTGGAATTAAGCGTTCACGAAACACACGTTTAACGTGTGTTTTGCCATAAATGCTTATTACAGAGTCGATATCAGGCAAATCGAGATATATGAGAGCTTTCTCTATCAGCTGGTCGTCGGTAACCTGTTCGACACGCACATTGTCATACGACCAAAAGCAGTTCTGCGCTTTCAGTTTATCGAAAATGTTTACTATTTTAGGCCGTTGCAACATGTCGTCTGTTTTTTTTTGTAAAAATACAATTTCTTTTTAATACTTTTCAAAAAAAATGCGGTTGCAAAGAAAAAACTTTTCTTTGCAACCGCACCAAACATTATTAACTAATGAAAAACACGTTTTTCTATTCGTAACGGATGGCCTCTATCGGGTCCATCATTGCGGCTTTGCGGGCAGGGAAGTAGCCGAAGCCGATGCCTATCACGGTGCATACAATGAAGCTCACTACAATGGCCCACAGCGGTATCGATGTGGGCAGCATGAAGAGGGTGGAGCACAGTATGCTGGCGAAGTAACCTACCAAGACGCCTATTATGCCGCCCGTCAGGCTTATCATTATCGACTCGATGAGGAACTGACAGCTGATGTCGAAGCCGCGCGCTCCTACCGACATACGCAGGCCAATCTCTTTAGTGCGCTCTGTGACAGACACAAGCATGATGTTCATGATGCCTATGCCGGCCACCAGCAGCGAAAACGCTGCTGCCACAACGAGTATTATGGTTATCATATCCATTGTCGAGCTCATGGTATCCATCATCTCTTGTTGCGAGCGTATGGTGAAGTCGTCTTCGGCAAAGTCTTTGAGCTTGTGCAGGGCGCGCAGTTTGGCGGTGAGCTCATCGATGGCGTAGTCGGTAACCTCTTCGGTGAGGGCCGAGCAGTTGATGGACGAGAAATAGGTTTGTGCCTGTATGCGCTTCATGACGGTGGTGTAGGGCGCTATGAGCAGATTGTCCTGGTCCATGCCGAAACTATTGTAGCCTTTCGACTTCAGCACGCCGACAACTTTGAACGGAATCGACTTGAAACGGATTGTTTTGCCTATCGGGTCGCTGCCGTCGGGGAAAAGTTGTGTGGCTACGGTCTTGCCTATCACACAGACTTTTGAGCTTTTTTTGATATCGTCGTTGGTAAACATCTCGCCGTCAGTCACTTCGAGCTGGCGAATGTCGAGGTACTCGACACTTTCGCCATAAACGGTTGTCGAAGTGTTGTTGGCGCCGTAGATGCACTGACCCGAGGCTGTTACTTCGGGGCTCATGTGTGAAACGAACTGCAGGTCCGACTCCAGGAGTGCGTTGTAGTCCTCGAGTTTGAGAGTCTGCATCGACGACGGGTCGGGTCTGACGCCGCCACGCATCATGTCGGTACCGGGTTGTATCATTATGATGTTGGTACCCATTTGCGAAATATTCTGCCGGACGCTCTCTTTCGAGCCTTGTCCGATAGCCATCATTATTATCACGGCGGCTACGCCGATAATAATGCCGAGCATCGACAGAAACGAGCGGAATCGGTTGCTTCTGATGGCTTTGATGGCTATTTTTATCAAATTGAGAAAATTCATAACTATGTGGTTTTAATCGTCTTGTGGCTTGGGCAGGTTGGCCAGGGCCTCTGCCGCCGACAAGATGTTGTTGTTGATGACATCTTCGCGTATCTTACCATCGCGCAGCATTATGTTGCGGCTGCTGTACTGAGCTATTTCGGGGTTGTGAGTGACGAAAATTATTGTTCGTCCTTCGGCGTGCAGCTTCTGAAAGAGTACGAGCACCTCGAATGAGGTGCGAGTGTCGAGGTTGCCCGTGGCCTCATCGGCAAGGATGACGGCTGGGTTGTTGACAAGAGCCCGTGCAATGGCTACGCGCTGCATCTGTCCGCCCGACATTTGGTTGCTCTTGTGCTCGAGGCGGTCGGCAAGGCCGACGGCCTCGAGGGCCTTTATGGCGGCCTCGCGGCGTTGTGAGGCGTTGTAGCTACTGTTGTACATCAGCGGCAGCTCTACGTTCTCAACGGCTGTCGTTTTGGCCAGAAGATTATAATTCTGAAACACAAAGCCTATCTTGCGGTTGCGCAGTCGCGCACGCTGCGACTTGCTCATCTCGCGCACCGAGGTGCCGTCGAGATAATACTCGCCGCTGGTTGGCGTGTCGAGGCAACCCAACTGGTTGAGCAATGTCGATTTGCCCGAACCCGACGTTCCCATTATCGTTACGAACTCGCCCTCGTAAATCTTGAACGACACACCGCGCAGGGCATGAACCGTCTCCGAACCTACTTTGAAGTCGCGCTTTACGTTCTGAAGTTCGATAACTACTTTTCTGTTTTCTTCCATAGCAATAAAGTTAATGGTCTGAAAATCAAATGTTTTTTTTATCTTCTTCGGCTGTTGGGTGGACCAGGCATGAATGGGTTGCCGCCGCCTTGCGGCATTCCGCCGAACTGGAATCCCATGTTGGCTTCGCACGACACTACCACGCTCTCGCCGTCGGCGAGGCCGTCGGTTACTTCGCACAGGGCACCGTTGGAGATTCCTGTTTTGATGGCTTTAGCCACAAAATTGTTGCCTTGTTGCTGCCATACTTTCGTCATGCCTTCGCAGTCTATTATCTGTCCGCCGTTTTGCAGCATCATCTCGGTAGGAGTGAATCGCAGAGCTTTGGCCGGAATTGTCAGCACGTTGTTTTTCTCGAGCGTGTAGATGGTGACGCTGGCCGTAAGGCCGGGCTTGAGTTTCAGCTCTTTGTTGGGCGCTGCTATTACCACTTCGTAGGTTACCACGTTGCTTGTCGTAGTGGCTTCTTGGCGTACTTGCGTAACGCTGCCTTCGAATACGTCGTTGGGATAAGCGTCGACGGTGAACGAAACGCGCTGACCTTCACGTACTTCGCCGATATCGGCTTCGTCGATGTCGGCAATCACACGCATGTCGGTAAGGTCTTGAGCAATGTTGAACAGTGTCGGTGTGCTGAAGCTGGCTGCCACTGTCTGACCTTCTTCTACAGCTTTGCTGAGTACCACGCCGTCGATAGGCGAGGTGATGGTGGCGTAACCTAAATTGGTTTGAGCTTTAGCTAGCGAATTGACAGCGCTCTGATAACTTGTTTGTGCTTGAATATAAGTCAGATGCGCATTTTCGTAATCGTTTTCGCTTATAAGACCTTTTTCAAACATTGTCTTGTAGCGGTTGTAATTGTGCTCCTGATATTCCAAGTTGCTTTTTTGACTTGTGCAGTTGCTTTGAGCTGTGCTCAATTCGCTGAGCAGGTTGGTTTTGTCGAGTTCGGCAATCACTTGTCCCTTTTTTACAACGCTGTTGTAGTCGACATATATTTTGCTTACGATACCCGAAACCTGTGTACCTACTTCGACCGATGTTACCGGTTCGATGCTGCCGGTGGCTGTAACACTGTTGGTTATGTTGCCCATTTGGGCTTTGCCGAATTCCGACACATAGTGCAATTCGGGTTTGCCGCCCGCAATGAATTTCCATGCTATGAGGGCTACTACTACGAGTGCCACTACTATTAATATCTTCTTTTTCATATCGTTATGTTTTTTATTGTTTTACAATGTTATATCGTTGCCCTGATAGAAACGAAGCAGTTGCTCGTTGAGAATGACGGTGAATTTGCTTTGCAGCTTGTTCTGCAAAGCCGAGAGCAGTTTCACTTTGCCGTCCATCAGTTCTACGATGTTTTTCAGTCCGAGGTCGAATTGCTCGCTCAGCAGGTCGAAGCTCGTTTGCGAGCTTTCGACGTTGGCCTTCGAGGCGATGAACTGTTGCTGCGCCGTAGTGCCGGTGAGCCACAGCCCTTCGATGGTGTTGTAGAGGTCGTTCTCCTGGTTTATCAGGTTCAGCTCCGAAGTCTGCTTGCTCAGGCGGGCTTTCTCAACCTGCGTTTTTGTCTGTCGCTGGCTGTATATTGGCACGTTGATGGTGAGGCCGAGCGAGTTGTTCCAGTTGGTTTTGAGCTGTTCGCCAAAACCCTTGTCGCTGGTGTCGGAGTTGCTTGTGCCTACGCGAGCCGACAGGCTCGCTGTCGGCATGGCGCCGCTGCGTGCTATCTTGAGGTTCGTTTCGGCCGACTGTATGCCGAGTTTCGAGTTTTTGATTTCGGGGCGAGAGTCGAGGGCCGAGGTGTACACCTCGTCGATGGTGGGGAAGAGCACCAGAGCGCGGTCGTCGTCGACTTCGATGGTGGCTATGTCGAAGTCTTCGGTGGGTGTGGTCAGCTCAAGCAACTGCTTGAGCTGCATCTTGTAGCGGTCGACCTGTGCCTGCGCGTTCACCACGTTGTACTGGTCGTTGGCCACTTGCGCTTCGAGCTGAGCGAGGTCGGTGCGGCTCAGGTGACCTATCTCAACCTGTTGCTGCGCACGGTCGCGCTGCGCCATGCTCACCTCGAGGGTCTGCTTGTTCACCTCTATCGACTCTTTCGAGTAAAGAATCTGCACGTAGAGTTGCACAATCTGCTCCTGGATGTTGTTGACGCTGACCTGCGATTGCAGCTCAGCCTGCTCGACGTTTATCTCCGAGAGCTTGATGTTGTTCTGTCGTTTGCCGCCATTCCAGATGGTCCAGTTGGCGCTTAGGTTATAGTTGCCGTTGTATGTGGTCGAACTGCTTGTTGAGGTTACCAGTCCGGCATCAGTAGTCATCATCACTTGCTCGGCCCACGGACGGTTGGTGAGGTTCTGGCTTGTGCTGAACGAAAGCGACGGGAAAAGCTGAGCACGCGACGATGCGAGCGAGCTCTCTTGCTCCTGCATCGTTATCTTGCTCTTCTGCAAGTCGATATTGTGCTCCATGGCGTATTCGAGGCATTTCGACAGGCTCCATGTCTCGCTCATTGCCGGTGCACATACCAACATTGCTGCTAAACTTAAAAATCTTCCTAATGTATTCATAGCCTTCTTAATTTTTAACGATACAAATATAAATCACCAAAAAAAACAGTACAAATTTTTTATACCTACGTGCCTCTAATGCCGACCAACACTACGTTTTTGACGATGAGCGACGGTGGAGGAGACGAATTTTTGAACTATGCTACGCATCAGCGAGCACTTCACCGAATTTGATGCGGAATTTGAGAAATATAAGGTCGTTTATCAGGTCCTTTTTGATGTTGAAACTGAAAGGCTTAGGTTCACAGCTGTAGTCGCCAATCTGTTTTATGAAATGTATTGTGTTGTTTTTATAATATAGGACAAAATCAGAGACAAGGATTGTATCATAGATTTTACTGCCCATTGTAAATAGTTCCTTCTTACTATTGTCGTTGATGTACTCGGCCGTGTCGGCGTACATTGTGTACTTTTTTGATTTACAAGAATATTTGCCTTCCCTTATATTATGTGGTGTGCCACATACGAGCCATATTCCGTCGGCCAATGTTTTATTTTTGGCCTCCACCGCGAAATAATCACCGCAGTACAGTGTCTGCAGGCTCTTGGAAGACTTTCTGTAGCTTAACTTGAATTGTGATGCAGTAACTATCTTACCTCTTGTTTCAATTTTTGTCTCGTTCACATTCTCTCTGTCGTGAATAGGCACGTCGAACGTCATTATCTCTTCTATATACTTAAGTTCCCCGCTTCTTGATTTGAAAGATATGGCTGTATTTATAACCAGAGCAACTTTTTTGATAACTTTTTTGATAAATATTTTGTACAGAAAAGAGCGGCAAAAGTATGATAGTAGCGGGAAGATGGATATTGAAAAGAGTATTGCGAGAAAAATCTTACCGCCTATTCCGGGTGCCATGCTTATAGCAAACCAACATACCAAACAGAAACTTACAATTGAGCATATTATCATGAGGGTTTTGAAAACTATCATGAGTTTATAAACATAATCATCTAAGTCTATGTCCGACTCAGCGCCATGCCGTGACACTCCGCTGTGCTCCCGTTTTAGGTTGTCTTCATCTGATAACGTCATTGCCAGTGAATGTTTTGAAATGATATTTGTGCAAAGATATAAAATATCCGTTCGGCATAGGCTCTTGCCTACGCCGAAAGAAAGGAAAATTGTTTAAACATAGATTTGGTTAATTTGGTAAATCCATTTATTATTGCAAAAAAAAGCGTTTGCAATAATGATAAGCAAGGATTATTTGTGATTATGAACGATGAGAGCCAGAATATAGAATACAAGCGCACTTGGAGCGATGAATACTTGAAATGGGTGTGTGGTTTTGCCAATGCGCAGGGCGGCAAAATATTCATTGGTGTTGACGATGACAAGACCATTTTCGGACTGACCGATTCGCACCGTCAGATGGAGGACATCCCTAACAAGATTGTCGCATTTCTTGGAATTGTGGTGGATGTCAATCTGCACCAAAAAGAAGGTAAAGAATATCTGGAACTCATTGTAAATCCAAGCAATGTGCCCATTTCGTACAAAGGCATATTTTATTATCGTTCTGGAGCCACAAAGCAGGAGTTAAAAGGTGCCGCTTTGCAGCAATTCATTTTGAAGAAGATGGGCCGCTCGTGGGACGAGATTGTCTGCGAAGGTGCAACATTGGAACATATTGACGATGATGCGGTTGCCTATTTTGTGCGCAAGGGCATCAAGTCGGGTAGGCTGCCCGACAGCGCAGCCGACGATTCCACGGAAACCATCCTGCGCAACCTTGACCTTTTGGACGACAACGGCGGATTGCGTAACGCAGCCATTTTGTTGTTCGGCAAGCGGCCGTCGAAGTTTTTCGCCTGTGTGGAGTTCAAAATAGGGCGTTTCCATAGCGATGCCGATTTGCGGAATCAAGACATAATCAGTGGCAATATAATTCAGATGGCCGACAAGGTGATGGATATTTTGGACAGCAAATATCTGATTCGCCCGATACACTACGAAGGCTTGCAACGTATTGAACCATTGGAGATTCCCGAAGACGCTTTGCGCGAAATTATCTTCAATGCAATCATTCACAAGGAATATCCAGGCTACTCAACGCAGATGCGTGTTTACGATGACCGTATATGGCTCTGGAATTCAGGCGGTTTGCCCGAAGGCATCACCTTTGAGCAGTTTATGGGTGTGCACAGTTCGTGTCCGCGCAACCGACTGATTGCCCGTGCGTTCTATCTGGCGGGTTTTATTGAATCGTGGGGACGCGGTATCAGTAAAATCAAAGGCGAGTTTATGGCAGACGGACTCGAAGAACCCGTTTACAAAGAGGAGATGGGCGGAATGTCGGTTTACATCACCCGAAGCAAGGATTTGTTTGGCAAAAATGACGGTGTAAATGACGGTATAGAAAATACAGAAGACAAGTGCGTTACATTAAAAAATGACGGTGTAAATGACGGTGTAAATGACGGTGTAAAATGGACAAAAAATGAATTGGCAATTTTGCGTGAAATGTCAATAAACGAAGAAGTAACTTACATTGAATTGCAAACAAAACTCAAAATATCAGAACCGACAGTCAGACGGGCTATTAAGAAATTGAGAATGAATATGATGGTTGTCCGAGAAGGTTCCGATAAGTCAGGTCATTGGTATGTAACAGAAAAAGGGAAGGGGCTGTTGTGAACGTAACCACACAATCCTCCCCTTTAAGCTACAAGTCTTCACTTCTTGCCCTGCCTTTTATTTTCCACTCTTGTGGCGGTTGCAGTCGCGGCAGAGCATCTGGCAGTTTTCTGCCACGGTGCGGCCTCCTTCGTGCCACGGCGTTATGTGGTCGGCTTCCATCTGTGTGAGCTCGAAATGATGACCGCATTCGGTGCAGATGCCGTCTTGCCGCTCATAAGCGGCAAGCTTCTGCGCAGGCGTGAACGCCCGTATCGACAGATACTTCTCCTTGCCTGTGAGAATGTAAGGGTAGATGCCCGTCTTTTTTGTAACGTCATCGTCGAGAAGCAGGCGGCTGACCTCTGCGTCAATCTTCTGGAAGTCAAATACTTCGTCTTTGTATTTCTTGTAGAGCATTCCCCAGTCGATGCCTTTCATTATCTTCTTGCGCTCGCGCGTGGGACGGAACGTAGTTTCGACCCACGTGATTACCGACTGAAAGAATTGCCACAGCGGTGCGGCGCTTGGGTCGTGTTGGTGGTTGGCCATGTGCGGTTCTATGTTGCCGTCGGAAATCCACGCGATAGCAGTCTCGAGATACTCCTGGCGTATGGCAGAGCCGTTCAGATAGTCGCTGCCTATCTTCACAGCCGGACACCCGTTTTTGCTGAAGTACCGTTTGGCATCGTTCACCCACGAGCCGGCATAAACGGCGTTGCGCAACTCCTGCTCAGTGAGTTCTTCGCCTGCTATGTTAATGGTTTTGAACCATTTGAGTTTCTCGCTGTCGGTTCCGCTGCAAATATATATTTGCAGCTCATAGTTGAGTATGCGCTCTTTCTCATCGTCGTGCAGATTGTGGAAATAACGCATGTCGAAGGCGAAATCGCCGTTGACGTACTGGCAGATGCTTATGGTGCGTTGCTGACCGTCGATTATTTCGTAAGTTCCGTCTTCGCGCGTGGCCCAGTACATCACATTGAGCGGGAAACCTTGTGTGAGCGTGTCGATTACGGCATCGCGCTGCTTCTCTTTATAAACAAACTCGCGCTGATAGGGTGGGCGGACATCGAGCCGCCCACCATAGGCGCGCACACCGTTTTCGGCATTGTCGGTGTAGCCTTCGGTGAGCTCGCGAACCGAGATTTTGTGTAGTTCGATTTTCATAGTATGCTGTTTTTGAGATAGTTCATTTGTCGTAAATCTATTAAATATTTTATTTTCAGAGTTTTGACCATTTATTTAAACTGGTCTTGTAAAACAACCCTTAACCCTTCGCCCCAATCAGTTTCCCACTCAATATATCCAAAATGTTCATTGCTTTGCCTAATCTTATCTACAGGGATAATAATACTCTTTTCAACTTTCTTCACTTTCTTTGGGTAATAAGATGTTGTAACGCTGTATTTCCATGTAGTGTACAAAAAGCCACTCATAGGCTCATCTGCAACATGAATACTCATACTGTCAATAGTAATTGATTCAACATCAGTCATTTTCTGTGTAATAAGTGGCAATCTGTCTTGTTCGCCATTTATTACGGATTCTTTTGCCTCATCTTCTGTCAGACGATGCAATTTGCATGATACAATACCTATAAGTATCGCACATATTGCTATATACAAAATACTCTTTCTCATAATGATATAGTGTTAATTATTAATCATTTCTCAATAGCTTAATTCTTTTTATATTCATCTTCCGCTTCTGCCGCTTGAAGCATTTGCTCCTCTTGCATCGCATAGCCTTGGCGTTGCTTGCGACGGATAAGAATGCGAGAATATGGTTTTTTAGGAATACCATTTTTAGTCATAACAATGCTTCTCATATTTGCAGTGTAATGTCCTGTACCTCCACTTGCTCTATATCTTTGCATCCAATCTTCACCAATTCTTCCTATATTTAATTCTTCAGCATATTGAGGTATTCCATCAGCACCAAGTATTTCAAATTGCTCTGGATTATATTGATCTAAAAAGGTGTCTGGTACGCCCATTAAACCATAATAGTCACAAGGTATATCTGATATTCTTTCTACATCAATAGCGTCTAAATTCTCATACTTTGGATAGTCTTGCTCATTATAAGTTTTATAAAGAATTATATCTTCATGTCTTTTTTGTATGTCAAGATTTGTTATCCATCCAATAGAAGGAACTTTTCCATATTTTACGCCATCTATTATTTCATCCCACTTTTCGTAATAATCAGGCATTGCGAATCTTACTGTTTTGTTTGAGTTGTATCCTAACCATAGTTCATTGTTTTTAATAAGTGGAAATATTTCTGTATAATGAACAACATTGTGATTACACATCACAACAAACTTTTTTTTATGTTTATGTAAAAACAAAATATATTCATTTAATAAAGAGAATGGCGGATTAGTAACTACAATATCAGCTTGTTTTAAGAGTTCAATGCATTCTTCAGAGCGGAAATCACCATCTTCTTCAAGGTTATTAATTCCAATCTCTTCGGGGTCGGGCACGCGGTTGCCATTCTTATCACCATTATACTCAAGCCAAACAGCGTGTTCGGAGTCGTTTTGGCTGAATAAATCTCGGCTCTGACTTTTGTAGCAGGTGGTTATCAGCTTTTTCAACCCCAGTTGCTCAAAGTTGTAACTGAAGTAGTGAAAGAAATTTGAGACGCGCGGGTCGTCGCAGTTGCAAAACACGGTTTTATCACGAAAATGTTCTTTATAATGAAGCAATTCGTTTTCTATGTCAACCAATTGTGTGTAGAATTCGTCTTTCTTAGCCTTTTTCGCCCTTGATAGAGTCTTGTTATTTGCCATATTGTGATTGATTATCGCACAGACTATCAATCACTTTGGCCCGAGTATAAAAAGAAAGGTGCAGGCCTTTCTATCACATTCACGAGGAGCCTCGCAAGAACCCCGCTTCCACTCATAGATTGAACCCACACCATATCGGTATGAGCATCAACTCAATTGAGTGGAAGCAGAGCGTGGCGCGCTCTGCGTGAATAGCTTTTACTCTATCGGTTTCAAAATCAAGAGTTTGCGAGGCTTTTGTTTTGAATGTGAATAATAGCTAATGCTTTGTTTATTAATATGTTATTCTTTTTTTCTTACTTTCTAGTATAAATTTTAACCAAGTTTTATTACGTTCATTTTCCGATACAAGTTTACATATAATATTATCGTTTTGCAAATCAGAAATTTAATTTATCACCGTACAGACCGAATAGAATATGTTTCTACTCTAAAAATCTTCTATCTTTGCGTCTGTAATAAATCTATTGTGCCTTATGCTGAGAAGATTACTGCTATATGCGATGTGCCTTGCTGTTGGTCTTTGCACGGCGTGCAAAGACGACGATGAGGAGTTGGAACCTGTCGACGAGACGCCCATTGTTGTGCCCGACGATTTCACCGCCACTTTTGGTCCGGGCGGGATTTCTATTCTGGGCAATTCGATATCGACGTACGTCGATGTCATTCCGCGCGGCTACGCCAATTTCTACGTTTCGCAGTTTAGCGTCAATGAGGTGTGGTGGGAGAAGCTGGCGTGGCTGATGCAGAAGAATATCAACTCCAACGCGTCGTGGTCGGGCTCTACGGTGGCCAATATAGGCAAGGACGACCCGAACTCGTATTTCTCGGCAGACCAGCGCATTAATGCGCTGGCCAATTACGGTGCGCCTGAGTACATCTTCATTGCTGGCGGTACCAACGACTGGGCCGGCGGTATGTGCGAGCTCGGCAATACCGACTCGCAACCCGTTGATTCTACGACGTTTGCTGGTGCTTACGCGCTGATGCTCGAAAAAATACAAAGCCGCTATCCAGCGACGAAGGTTGTCTGCCTGTCCATTTTCCCGCGCTCGCAGCCTTTCTCCGCTTCAAATGAAAGAGGGCAGAAAATGTCCGATTTCAACCGTATAATAAACTCTGTAGCAACGCGATATGGTTGCGTGTACATCGATGTTACCCGCTGTGGTATGGAGCGCGACATAGCGCGCTACACGCTCGATGGCGTGCACCCGAGTGAGTTGGGTATGACACTGATAGCCAGGGCGATATATGAAAAATTGAAAATTGAAAATTGAGAATTGAAAATTGAGAATTAACAATTAACAATTAACAATTAATCCGCGTCGCCTATTTCCACTTCAGCCACTTGTTGACGGCCTCTATGCGGAACTGGCAGGGCATCTCGCCGAGCAGCGTGTCGACGGCCGACACTTTATAGAGTATCTGTTCTATTTTTTCGGCTAAAGCCGAAAAAGCCATTTCGAATATAATTTGCTGATTGTCATGTAGTTTGAACGCGAGCTTGGCTTGTGTGGCGTTTTTTGTGAGGTTGTATTTTATGCTTGTGCCGTTGAGCCGTTGGGCAATAATGGTCTCTATCTGAGCCATTTCGTCTTGTTTTTGCCCTGCACGGGCAAAACACTCACCCACAAAGATATCCCAGTCGGTGCCAGTCCACTGCTGCAACTGTTTGTCGGCTTCGGCGACAAACGCAGCCACGTCAGTTGCCTGATAATGAGTAACATCGATGCAAAAGTTCGATTTTGCCTCGCGCAGCAGTGTGCCGTCGGTTTCGGCGGCGTCGGCCGCCGAAAAACGACGCAACTCCCACGTGTTGTTCATGTTGCAGATGCTCGACTTAGCCACGTCGAAGCGGGCATCGGGAGCGGCGCCCGACTGCAGAGCGGCGCACACATCGCCACGCTTAAGCGTGAGCGATGCGTCGGGCTCGAAAGCAAATGACGCAAAGAGCTCGCGGGCGCGAATATCTACATATTCGCTTCGCAATGCCGCCACGTCGTCGCCTTTGGCTATGCGGCTTACTACTTTGTTAGCCAGTGTTTTAAGTGTTGCCAATCGGTCGTCAGTTTTGTTGTGTAAGAGTTATGTTTCCGCCTTCTTCCTTAATCATCTGATAATTAAGCAAGTTGTTGTATGCTATTTCGGTTGTTGCCTCGAGGTTTGTTCCTTTGCGCTGGAAACCAAGCACTTGCGAGGTCAGTCGTTTCAGGTCTTCTTTCGGCAGCGAAATCTGCTCGCCCACGACGTAGAGCATGGCGTTCATCACCTCGAGCACAGGTATTTCGAGTATGTCGCGTTCGTTGGCCGTGCGGTAGTTGGTGTAGTTGACAGCCAAATCGCGGTCGTGCCAGTAAGTGCGCGACTTCACGCCAGTGAACTGGTCGCAGTAGTAGTTGTTGAGTATCGAGTCGATGAGGTCGGTGAGGCGCGGCGTGACGCGGGTGATGCCCCACTGGGCACATACGCGCTTGTAGGCCAGCAAGTTGGTTATTGGTTGCTCTGCAACCAATAACTTCTCGATGAAGGTGGCAACCTTGTCGGGTGTTTTCAGCAGCTCATCGATGCTCTTGGGTTTTATCAACGTGTTGAAATTCACCTGTTTGTATTCGAGCACGCGGTCGTTCTGCACCGTCTCTTCGACATAGCTTTCGGCTATGTCGTCGATTTTCACTTTCGGCTTTTCAGGCACTGCGGGCTTGCCTTCCTGAGCGTCGGCAAGCGCTTTCTGAATGCGGTCGAGCACCTGTTGTTTGTGTTCGAACCAGTCGACCGACCAAACGCGCATCACATTCCAGCCGAGCATACGCAGTACCGACGGCTGTACAATCTCGCGGTCGCGCGATGTCTTGGTATTGAAGTAGTTAGGTCCGTCGAACAAGATGCCGAGCAGATATTTGTCGGGGTTTTGCGGGTCGATGACAGCCACGTCGACGCGGAAGTCGGAGCGGCCGACAAGCGTGTCGACTTTGTAGCCCATGTTCTGTATCTCAATGGCAATTTGCTGAGCGAGAGCGTCTTGCGCCTTGCCGCTTGCGCCGTTGGCAAAGAGAGCCGAATTGCCGTTCTTGGCGAAGTCGAGGAAACGTTTAAGTCCCTCAACGCCAAGCGCTTTGGTGCGGCGCAGGTCGATGTCTTCGGGGTTGAGTGACGAGAAGACTTTCATCTCGTAGCGGGCACGCGACACAGCAACGTTCAGGCGGCGTTCGCCGCCTGCGTTGTTGAGCGGACCGAAGTTCATCGAAATCTTTCCGTCGGCATCGGGACCGTAGCCCACCGAGAAGAGTATCACATCGCGTTCGTCGCCCTGTACGTTTTCAAGGTTTTTAATGAAAATGGGCTCTTCGCCGCCGTACGCTTTTTGTTCAAGGTCTTTGTTTTGCGCCAGACGGTCGGTAAGCACGTCTTCTATAAGGTTCTGCTGCACTTGCGAGAACGACACAACGCCGATGCTTCGTTTCGACAGCTCGTCGTCGGAGAGGCGGCGGATAATCTCATCGACAACGGCTTCGGCCTCGGCTTTGTTGCTTCGCGAGCGGCCTTTGTCGTAGCAGCCTTTGATGTATTCGAACGACACTTTCGACTGTCGGTCGTCGACCGACGGGAAGGTGTAGAGGCGGCCTTCGTAATACTGCTGATTGCTGAAAGCAATCAGGCTCTCGTGCTTGCTACGGTAGTGCCATGAGAGGTATCGCGCCGGCATCGATAGGGCGATGCAGTCGTCGAGTATCGACTCCATGTCGTCGATATCGGCCTCATCTTCATCAACTTGCGTTGATGTGAAGAACGACGTTGGCGGCATCTGTTTCGGGTCGCCCACCACAACGAGGTTCTTGCCGCGGGCAATGGCGCCGACGGCTTCCGACGTCGGCATCTGCGATGCCTCGTCGAATATCACGATGTCGAATTTCTCGCCTGCGAGGTCGATGAATTGCGCCACCGAGATAGGGCTCATGAGCATACACGGACAGAGTTTCGGCAGCAACGTCGGTATCTGGTCGATGATGTTGCGTATGGAAGTGCCTCTGCCACCGTTCATTATGTTGCGATTCAGAATGCCAACTTCCGAAGTCGATGTTGCCTCCATGGTCATATTCGGCACACGCGATGCCAGTCGGCAGAATAGCTCGCGTTTTGTAAGTTCCTGGAAACGAGTTGTTTGGTCGCGATATTTCTGTATGGTCTGTTCGAGAATAAGACCGTTGAAGAGCTGCAGGCGGTTGTCGGTGTTGATGATGTAGTGAGCCGCAGCCTCGCACACGCCTTTGTAGAATGCGTCGGCAGCCTCGAGCGGCATAGCTTCGCGACCGATGATGTAGTCGGTAACAACCTGAAGACCTTCGCGTTGCAGTTCGGCTTTGCGGACGCACCATTGGCACCAGTCTTTGAGCTGGTGCATGTTGCCCACGTAGCGCGCAAAGAGCGCCGGCAGTTGGGCAAACGGCTGTTCGACAGGCAAATCAACCTTGCACAAGCCTTCGAGAGCGCCCATGAGAGGTTCGTAGGCGTTGTTGAAGTTGGTAACGACGCCTTTGTCGTTTTCGTGCTGAAGCGCGAACGACTGCCAGTCGGTGCCGATATTGCCAACAAACTGTTCGAGAACCATTTGCGGCTGAATGTTGGCCGAGTTGGCTATTTGTACCAATGAACGGTAAATAACTGGCGCCGAGTGTATTGCAGCGCCTATGCTGTTCCAGTCTTCTTTGCCGGCACGGGCAAGCGAGCCGAAGCAGTCGGCGAGCATTGCGCTTTCCGACTCGATTTTTTTCGCTGCGTTCTGATATTTGAGCAAAGCCGACAGCACATCGCCCACCTTGTCTTTGGTAATGGCTGGCGAATAGAGTTTAACTTGCTTATATATAGAGTTTTGTGCGAAATAACGCGCTAAGAACCATTTTTGCGAAGCAGCTTGCCATTCGGCGTTGAGGCGGAAACCGTCGAGTGTGAATATCTGTTCGGCTGCGTTTTGAAGAATCTGCTGGCGCATTGCGTCGCGTTCGCGACCGCAAGCCACCAGTTGGTTCACTTCGTCGACAAAGCCTTGGTTGGTCGAGTTGGTGAGCAGTTGGCGGGTAATGTACGACGTAGCGCACAGAGCCGCCGACAACTCTTTCGCGGCAGCGAAAGATTGTTTGTTGTCGGGGATTGAAATGCCTGTAAGTCGCTCTATGGCAGATTTGTAGCCATCGAGTCCGGTCAGCAGTTTGTTGAGCTCGCCAACGGTCTTTTCAATCGCTTCAAGCGATTGAGGCGACACGTCCATTGGCTCAATGCCGCGCAGGGCGTGGTTGTTGGGGTGCCCGAGGATTTTGAACACCGCATCGAGCGACTGAATCTTGTCGGTGAGCGACGCAAGTCGCTCACTATCTATTGTTTGCAACAGTTGATTGTCGATTTTTATAGGTTCGGTCTTTTTCGACAGATAGCCGGCAATGCAGTCGTAGAGCGACATTCCCGAGGGCTGTTTTGCGTGTACGGCGTCGATGTAGCCCATTATGCTGCGTCGCGAAGCGAGCAGCACATCGGCCTCTTTCTGGTAGGCCTCTGGACTTTTCAGATGCCGCACTTCCGAAGCCGTTTTCAGCTGTTGCAGGAAGTGGCTCTTGGTGACTTTGTTGGAGTGCAGTTCGAGGCAGAACGGGTCGAGCCCGATG
Source organism: Bacteroidales bacterium (assembly GCA_017960905.1). GTDB lineage: Bacteria > Bacteroidota > Bacteroidia > Bacteroidales > Marinilabiliaceae > W3P20-009. Next base: position 21,922 of record JAGCYH010000036.1, on the reverse strand, counting down.
CGCTGAAGTCGGTTTTGCACCACCGACAGCGCCGCCATCTTTTCAGCCACGAAAAGCACGCGCTTGCCCTGATAGAGCGCATTGGCTATCATGTTGGTGATAGTCTGCGACTTGCCGGTGCCCGGCGGGCCGTAGAGAATGAAGCTCTTGCCTTGTCCGGCTTCGACAACGGCTTCAAGCTGCGACGAGTCGACATCGACCGGCACGGCGAAGTCCGACGGCGAGGCGTTGCGGTCAATCTCGCGCGCATCGGCGGCAAGCGTATCGTCGATCTTTTGTAAACGGTTGTTCATCAGTGAATTGACAATCGGATTCTGACGAAGATATTCGGCATTGGAGTGAATGTCGTTCCACATGACGAACTTATTGAACGAGAAGAGTCCCAAGAGCGACTCTTCGATGATGGTCCATTTCTTTTGCTCTCGAATGCTGTTGGTGAGAATGGCGAAAACCTTCTTCACATCGACGCCCGACTCGTCGGTGGGCAGCGGACTTAGTCCGCTGAGGCGCACTTCGAACTGCTGTTTGAGCAGTTCGGCAAGTGTGGTGTTGAAGATGATATCCTCGTCGCGTGTGCGTATAGTGTAGCCTTCGGCTGCACTCTTGCGGATAATGTCGACCGGCAGAAGCAGTATAGGCGCGTAACGCGGCTTTTCGCTGTTGGCGTTCTCGTACCATTTGAGCAGTCCGAGAGCCAAGAAGAGCGAGTTGGCGCCGTTCTCCTCCAAAGCGGTGCGCGAAGCACGGTAGAGATACTTGAGCGAACGCTCAAGTTCTGCTTCGGTCTGATATGAGTACAGACGCTTGTTTTGCAAGTCGTTGACTACAAGTTGCGAAAGCTGGCTTTCAAAAAGCGACGAGTCGTAAATGCCCGATTCGTCGGGTTCGATTTTCGCCATAGGCGAGGGCAGAATGCGGTACGTCTCGCCCGCCTGCATGCGGTCTTCGAGTTTGTCGATTTCGAACGATATGAACGGCACTACACGCTGTCCTAATCGTAAGTTAATCAGGTTGTTGCGCAGCGAGATGTCGAGCAGCTTGCGTTCCCATATCTGCTGTTTGCCAATGGTCTCCTCCTTGTCGCCGATGTTGAGTTCGTACGGGTCGAAGTGGCGCACCTCTTTGGTGGCGTTTTCGTGCTCAATGCCCTCATTCTGAATGATAAAGCTGCCATTTTCGATGATGCGGCGCGGCAACGGTTTTATTTGAGCCAGTCGGCATTTGAAGACGTCGATTGACACTACAAACTTATCGGTTTTGAGGTTGTTGACCGCGGCATTCACAGCATCTTCGAAAGCTACGGGGTCGGAAGAGGTGATTTTTGTAGTTTCAATGAAAACCATCTCATTGACCAAAGGCGAGCAGCCTTTGAGCAGATATGCCGGGTCGTCGTTGAAGAACGACGGCGCGCAATTGTCTATAAGCCAAGCACCTACAAAGGCGTGGCCTTCTACAATGACCAAAATCGGGTGTATGTCGCACGCTTCGAGGCACGATGCGAAGAGTATGGTGGAGTCGAGGCAAGTTACTTGCTTCTCGGCTAAAGCCCTGTCGACCATGCGGATACGCTGGCCGAGTGTTTCGAACGATGCGGGCGGATTGAAATACACAAGACCTTCGCTGCGGAGCGCCTCATATATTGCGGCAACTTGTTGCCGCACCTTGTTAGGGTCGCGAGTCTGATAGCCCGACAGAGCCGAATCTCCGGTCCATTTTTCCAGAAAACGCGCGGCATTCATGCTTACGCGCGATATTTCGGGCACGTTGGGTGTTACGAACGCAGCAAGCAGTTCGGGGCGGATAGTTACTCCCGGCCATTGCTCGTAGGTCATCATGCGTATCGGAAACGGCTGATTGAGAGCCTGTTCGCCGCCTATTTCGACCGACACGCAGAATTGCGTGTCGAAGCCTTCGTCGAGCGAGAGGAGCCGCTGCATGTCGGGGTTGATGCCAATGTTGGCTATGCTGATGCGCGAATTGGGCTGCACCACATCGACAAACGCTTCGGCGGTGCTGAAGCACTCGCCGCTTATTGTTATGTGCACATTGCGCCACTCGTCGTCGGACGTGTTCGCTATTCCGCAGATAGTCAGAGGTTTGTCGCCATTGATCATCATGGCGTAATTGACCATTGGCAAATACTCAAGGTGCAGAAAGCCTTTCGCGTTGCCAACGAACTGAAAATCTTGTTGTTCCATAGAGTTTTATTGTGTTTTTATTGTTTTTCGTCAGAATCGAAAAACAAATATAAAACATTTTTTTCACACTCTGTGGAAACGATGTTTTTTTTTGAGAAATAATATCACCCAATCATGGCAGGCAGCACCGTCATTGGTACGTCAGAACAGGTTCCGTTCGTTGACGCCAAAGTCGAAGCGGCCTTTAGTAATGTGGTATTTCTTGCCGTTGTCGAGCGTGCCGTAAATCTCGAACGTGCCGGCCACAATGGCCTCTTCGTCCTCCTCGTCGATGCGGAGCAGCATCACTTTCGAGAATGTCAATGTGCCTCGTTCTACTGTCATTCTGCACGTTACGTCTTCGTCGCCGCGCTCCTGCCAGCTGTTGAACACCAGTTCTACGGCGTTTACTTGTCCGTTGTCGGACAAGTCGAACGACTTGCCGTTGAGCTCGATAAGTTCTTTATACTGAGCGATATGCTGAAATTTGAAGTCGATATTCAGACCCACCATGCGGTCGTCTTTGAGGCCGTAGTGAATGTCGTCGTAGCCGGTCATCTCCATGAGCATGTTGTCGTTTCCTGACGTGAAGCGGCAGGGGCTGCTGTATCCGTAGCGTCGCGAGATGAAGTAGCCGTCGTTGACGCGGGCGCCAAAGGTGTTGTAGCCCCATTCGGTGTAGGCCGGCAGGTGGCGGTTGTTGGAGTCGCTCACCCAGATGGTCTCGTCGATTATATCATCGTCGTCGCAGGCGCTGAGCGCCGTAGCGGCGAACGCCAGAGCAAATATCAGTTTTTTCATCATTCCTGAGATATATTTTTAATTAAAGGCAATCTGTAGCTAACTTGAAAACCGAAGCCCCAAGCCGACGAGTCGAAAAACGACGACTGGGCGTTGCGAGTGTAATTGGGGAGCTGAAACTCGGCGCTTATGCAGCGGTTTGGACCGCACTGTATGCCAACAGCGCCGTACACAGGCACCGAAACCGACTTCGGGTCGCCTATCTGGTCGTCGATTGTGTCGGAGTAACGCTCCATGCGTTTGTTGCGGAAGTTGATATTGTTGTGGGTGTAAACCCTGAAGTCGGCCGAAGCGCCGGCTTTGATATACGGGCTTATGCAGTGTATGCCGCGTATAATCCAGCGCAACTCGACGGGCACGCCCACGTAGATGTTGTCCTGACGTATGGAGTTGATGCGGGCGCAGTCGGCAGTGGTGCCGTCGTTGCGTATGTCCCACAGGAAGTAGTTGTCGAAAGGCAGCAGCGAGCTGTGCGCCGTCGTCAGGCGGGCGCCGGCAAGAATGCTGAATTTGTCGCTAAGGGCTATTTCGGGCTTCACGCCAAGGAAGAACGAGGTGGTTCCCGTAAGGTCGAAGTCGTTGCCGCAGTCGTCGAAGACCGATGTGCCGCGCCGTATCTGCTGGAAGTCCTTCATCTCGCCAAAGCGGAAGTTGAAACCCGTCTCGAAGTTGACAGCAACAAGTTGCTGAGCGTCAGCGAACAACGGTAAGGCTAACACGGCCAAAAAACTCAAAACAATCTTTTTCATTCGGTAGTTTCTTTTTTTATCTGACTGCAAAAATACAACGGCGACCGACAAAGTGTATACGTTTAACAATATTTACAAAAAAAAATAGAGAGCCCAAGAGAGGACGTTTCCTCTACTCTTAATTTGGCTCTCTTAATTGTCGGTTATTTTGTGCGTATTGAGTTAAACGTATTTTTTTCAAATAGGTTACTTTCGACTGGTTTACTCTTTACACATTACTCTCTACACATTTCTATAAAAAACACTATCTTTATGCCGAAAAATAAAACGCAAAATGATGAAAACGCTGATAACTACATGTTTAGCGCTCGCCGCAGTGGCGTGCTCGCAAAAACCGAACGAATACAAAGGCGAATTGCTTTGGCTGCAATACACGCAACCGAAGAACAAAGTCTGTGTGGTGGTGCAGGATACCATACCAACGCTGCAAATAGCTCGCAACGAACTGTTTGCGAACTTTAGCAAAGCCGATACAGTCCGCTTGCAGATTGTAGCCGACGCTGCTTTGCCCAACGACGGCTTCCGTATTGCCGTTGGCGGAAAAACTATCGACATTGAGGCGCAAAGCACTGTGGGACTGCTCTATGGCGCGTACCATCTGATACGTTGCGAGGCTGCGGGCGCACAAGTGCGCCCGACAACCGAAGTGCCTTCGTACGCACTGCGCATTCTCAACCATTGGGACAATATCGACGGCACCATCGAACGCGGCTACGCAGGCAAGTCGCTCTGGCAGTGGGACGAACTGCCCGCTGTCGTCTCGCCGCGCTACGCCGAATATGCACGCGCCAACGCCTCGATAGGCATCAACGCCACTGTGCTCAACAACGTAAACGCCTCACCTCAAATACTTTCCGACGAGTACATCAGAAAGACGGCGGCCTTGGCCGACGTCTTCAGGCCTTACGGCATAAGAGTTTACCTGTCGGTAAACTTCTCATCGCCGATGGCGCTCGACAGCCTGCCCACTGCCGACCCGCTCGACAAGGCTGTGCGCCAATGGTGGAAAGACAAGGCCGACGAGATATACAAGGCCATCCCCGACTTCGGCGGTTTCCTTGTTAAGGCCAACAGCGAAGGCCTGCCCGGTCCGCTCGACTTTGGCCGCTCGCACGCCGACGGTGCCAATATGCTCGCTGAGGCGCTTGCGCCTCATGGCGGCATTGTTATGTGGCGCGCCTTCGTTTATTCGCCCTCCGATGCCGACCGCGCGAAACAGGCTTATCTCGAGTTCGAACCCCTTGACGGGCAGTTTGCCGACAACGTCATCATTCAAACCAAAAACGGCCCTATCGACTTCCAGCCGCGTGAGCCGTTCAGTCCGCTCTTCGGCCATCTGGCGAAGACTCGCCAGATGGCCGAACTGCAAATAACTCAGGAATATACAGGCCATAGCAACCACTTGTGCTTCTTGCCGTCGATGTGGCTCGAAGTGCTCAACACCGACACCTACGAGCATGGCGAAGGCTCGCTCATACGCGATAAGATTGAGGCCATCGCCGGCGTGTCGAACGTCGGCGACTCGGCCAACTGGTGCGCACATCCGTTTGCACAGGCCAACTGGTACGCCTTCGGACGCATAGCGTGGAACAACCGACTTACTACCGACAGCCTTGCCACCGAATGGATTCGGCAGACGTTGGGCAAACTGCCCAACGACGTTGAACGCAAGATTGCCGATATGATGGACACTTCGCACGAGACGGTTGTCGATTACATGATGCCGCTTGGCTTGCACCATATCTTTGCGTGGGGCCACCACTACGGTCCCGAGCCTTGGTGCGCCATACCTGGCGCACGCCCCGACTGGATGCCGTCGTACTACCACTGTGCCGACAGCCTCGGACTGGGCTTCGACCGCTCTTACAGCGGCAGCCGGGCTTGCGAACAGTACAACGCACCGCTCGACTCGCTCTACGGCAACATCCAGACTTGTCCCGACAAATATTTGCTCTGGTTTCACCATGTGCCGTGGAACTACACGATGCACTCGGGCCGCACCATGTGGGACGAGCTGTGCCTCAGCTATGGCCGTGGCTTAGCCGCGGCCGAGCAGTACGTGCAGACGTGGAACGAGTGTCGCCCGTACGTCGACCCGCTGCTCTGGAACAGCGTGGCTCGCCGCCTCGACATACAAGCGCACGACGCCCGCTGGTGGCACGATGCCTGCCTGCTCTATTTCCAGCAGTTCAGCAAAATGCCCATTCAGCAAAAAACACTGCTCAACCTCGACGACATGATGAAATTCCACTTGCGGATATCGAACTACGAGTGTCCGGCCGATGGCGGTATGAGAGCTGAAAATTGAGAATTTAAAACTGAAAGTTGCAAAGTTATTGGTTGTCAGAGCGTTAGCTCTGACAACCAATTTCTTTTTATATAAAAAAACGCTCTAATGCTTTTATTTCCAATACAAAAATCATATTTTTGTGGTTTTTAAAAAACGTAACACGACATTACAGCTATGTTTAGAAAAATACTGATATTCGTATCGGCCTCTATAATAGCCGGTTATGCATCGGCACAAGAGAATCCGAAAATCAACGAAGACACATTCTTCGCCAACAGCGAAGGAGCTGAAGACGCATGGGAGAACCTTACCAAAGGCGAAAAATACTATAAAAAAGGCATGGGATTTTACGACGAAGCCGTAAAATACTATCTCAAAGCCTACGACTACAACAGCAAGAGTTTTGAGCTCAACTACAAGATAGGCATCTGTCTGCTGGCCGGCTCCGACCGTGCGTCGTCGCTCAAATATTTCCAGGGTAGCAGTCCGATAGTGTCACGCGACTATTACCTGATGCTTGGCCGCGCCTACCAGTACAACAACATGTACGACGACGCCAAACACTCGTACGAGAATTATCTCAACAGCGCCAACAAACGCATGAAAAAGAAAAACAAAGGCCGCGTGCATCAGTATATCGAGGAGTGCCTTTTTGCCGAAGAGATAATGAAAGACTCTGTGGCAGTGTTCATTACCAACCTCGGACCGCTGATCAACACTTACTACGACGATTACAACGCGATGCTTGCGCATCACGACTCGATACTCATCTTCACCTCGCGCCGTCCCGACGAGGAGCCGGCGAAGCGCGAATCGCGCTTCAAATTCTACGAGCAGATTTACGCATCGAACAACTGCATAAAAGACCCATGCGACAGTGTATGGCAGTTCGACCGCCTGAAGAGCGGAAAGAACTACAGCATAGCTGGTTACAACAAAGACGAGGATATTATTTTCATATATAAAGGCAAACGCCAGAACGGCAAACTCTACACAGCCTACCGCGATGGCGACGAATGGACCAAGCCGAAACCCATACGCGGACAAGTTAACCACGTGGCCTACAAAGAAGGCTCGGTGGCTGTCGATAAGAACAATACCATTTACTTCGTATCGAAACGCCGCGGCGGCTACGGTAGCACCGACATCTGGGTGGCTGAGTACAAAGGCAATAATAAATGGTACAAACCGTATAATATTGGTAATAAGATAAATACGCCATTCGACGAAGAGAGTCTCTACGTCAATGCCGAAGGTACGGTGCTCTACTTCTCGTCGAACGGACACCGCGGCATGGGCGGCTACGACGTGTACAAATCGACGCTCAACCTGAGCGACAGCACGTGGAGCGAGCCGAAGAACCTCGGTTACCCGATCAACTCGCCCGCCGACGAGCTCTTCTACTACCAGACGCCCGACACCAACGTGGCCATGTACGCCACAATGCGCAAGGAAGGTTACGGAGGACTGGATATCTACTCGGTAATCAACGACCTGCGCAAGCCTTTCTACTACAATTGTAAAGGTGTAGACAAGGAGACCGGCGCACCTATCACAATCACTTACAGCATTGTAAACGACACCACAAGCGAAGTGATGTACTCCGACGTGAGTGAAGCGAACAAGACGCCCAACAATCACTTCTTCGAAGATCATGGCCGATACATAATAAGCTACAGCAGTGAGGGTTATCACGCTTACACCGACACAGTGGAATATCCCGAAGATAAATATGCTACGGCCTCGCAGACGTTCCGACTTGAGAAACTTATGCACCCGTTCACCATTTCGGGTATCGTAACCGAAAAGACGAAGGGCGTGCCTATAGGCGCCAACATCGAGTTCCGCTCGTCAGACGGAAAAGTGTTGGGTAAAACCACATCGAGCTCTATCACAGGCAAATACGCCTATTCGTTCGAAGACAAAATCGACTTCGTAGTAGAGGCAACAGCCAAAGACTATTGCGACACGACGGCGACAGTGAAGGCTACTCAATCGGCCGACAAGGTTATCAATCAGGATATTAAGATGCGCGTAAGCCGTCTGTTCTATACGCTTTGCGGTACTATCAAGAACGAGAAAGACCAATCGCCTGTATACTCGGCACTTATATTCTATCCGCTTGGCAAATCGACCCCCGAGCTGACGGTTTACTCCGACAGCGTTTCGAGCAAGTACAGCGCCAACCTGCTTACCAAAGGTCCGTACTGGGTTGATATAGAGGCGCCTGGCTACTTCTTCGCCAACGATGCCATACAGTTTGGCAAAGACGAGCAGCTGCTCACACGCAACTACTTGCTGAAGAAGATGGACGCCGGCGTGAAGATTGTCATAGAGAACATCTTGTTCAACACAGGCAAGGCGACACTCAAGCCAAGCTCTTTCGAAGAGCTTGACAAATTCGCCAAACTGCTCGTGAAGAACCCGAAAGTCTGCATCGAGGTTTCGGGCCACACCGACAATGTCGGTGCGGCATCGTACAACAAGAAACTCTCGAAACAGCGTGCTCTCACCGTCAAGAACTACCTCGTCAACCACGGCGTCGAAGACGAACGCATAACTTACGAGGGCTACGGTATGGAGCAGCCTATCGAATCGAACTCAACAGCCGCCGGACGTGCTAAGAACCGCCGTGTGGAAATACAAGTCCTTAAATAAGTTTTACACCAATGAAATTACTGAATATGAGATACAAACAATTGATAATGGCACTCTTGAGCGTTGCAGCCCTACAGGGCTGCAACGACGACGATATAACCGTCAGAGATGCCCGATATACGCGTCCCATAAATGCCGCGCTGCCTGTCGCCACGCTGACTTCGTCGTGTCAGGACCTGTTCAACCGACTGGCTAAAAAGAACAACATAGAATTCATCATCGAGGAAGACGGACTAATATCTTCGCGGTATCACCGCGAATACACCTACACGTGGGAGGATATCCTGCATCTCGACTCGGTTTACTGCAGCATGAACGAGCCGCTCGAGATAAATAAGGATTACACTATAAAACAGACCATTACGGGGCACAGCCGCCTCAATACCGTCGAAGGTCAGCGCCTCGACTCTATCTTCGTCAAGTCGGCTGTGATGAACATCGTCTCGCCGCCGCTCGACTTGCCCGGCAAGGCCGTGCTCACCATTCCAGAGCTGCGCGACAAAAGCGGCAAAGCCTTCTCGGCCAACTGGAAACTCGTGATGGGCTACGACCTGCACGAAAACATCGACGGATACGCCATGTATCCGACCAACACTGCCGACTCGTGCAACCTGACGCTCATCGTCAATATCGAGTCGAACTCGAAACCCGATGCCGCGCCCGACCCGCACTTCGTGCTCGACTTCAACATCGACAAGCTTGTGCCTACAACAGCCTACGGCTATTTCGGCAACTACATAATGAGCGCCAACCGCGAAAAGCAGACCTTCGACATCTTCGACGAGAGCGACGTGCCTATGGAGGTTGAGTTCACAGGCTGCACCACCACGCTCGACGTGGCCAACTACGCCGGCACGCAGTTCAACGTGACACTCGAAGACATGAACTATTACAACGAAGAGGACAACAAAACGCGCAAGTTGTACTTCATGCGCGACAACACGCTCTTCATTGACCAGAAAAATGTAAAAGACTTCTTCAAAAACAAGGAGTTCGAACCCGAGCACAACTACTACGTGCTCGACTCTACAAACTCAAATATCGACTACGTGATGGCCATTCACCCGAACTTGTCGGATTACATTCTGAAAGTTGAGGTGAACCCGCTTGGCGAAAACCAGACCAACTTCATCACCGACGAAAAGAAACTTTTCGCCTCGGTCGATGAATACATACCGCTTTGGGTGCGCATACAGCACCTTGAGCGCCGCGACACCGTCGACCTCGACCTCAAAGAGGTGCTCGACGACGAGAATGTCGACCTCGTCGATGAGGTGACAATAACCCTTAAAATCGACAACGCAATGCCCGTAAGAATCTATGAGCAAGGCTATTTCTGCACTGAGACAAAGGCCGTCGACTCGCTCTACGACAAACCGCGGATAATTTGTCACGCGCCTAAACTCGACAGCAAGACGAACCGCATAAAAGAGTCGGCCTACAACGAAGAGGTCATAACCCTAACCCACGACCAAGTGAAGCGCTATTACGACGAAGGCGTAATAGCTCTCTACTTGATAACTAACGCCACCACAGAAGATTACGGCGACGTGTTCGTGAAATGCTATGAGAACTACGGCTTCAAAGTGAAATGTTCGGTTGATGTTAAAAGTAAAAACTCTGACGACTGATGAAAAGATTATCATACATAATAGCACTGGTTTGCATTTGCAGCCTGACTGCAAATGCCCAAGTATCGCATTCGCTATACACGCTCGAGAGTGTGCCGCAAACCACGGTGCTCAATCCCGCCCGACAGCCGCGCACCAACTTCTACGTCGGCATTCCGGCTGTCAACTTCTACATTCACGAAAGTTCTAATATTCGCCCGCGCGAATTCTTCCAAAAACATGAAGGCCAGTGGATTACGCCTATCGATGCCAACTTCGACTATAAGAAACTCAACCGTTTCTACCGCAAGAAGATGGCCATCAACGTGGCATCGACAATTAATATTGTCGATTTCGGCTGGCGCCTCACCGACGAGAGCTATCTGACGTTCTCTGTGAATGAGCGCATAACAACCGACTTCGCACTGCCGTCGGACTTGGTGCTGCTGGCCGACAAAGGACTGCCCAACAACACATTACTCAAGCTCTCGCGCCTTGGCATTAATGCCAAGGCCTACCACGAGTTCAACGCTTCGTTCTCGTACGCATACGACGACCAGTGGACATTTGGCGCACGCGCCAAATATCTCGTTGGCATTGGCGCTGTAAAGACAAAAAACAAAAAACTCAACCTCGAGACCAACCGCGACGTCTGGACTCTGAGCACCGACGTTCAGGTAATGACATCGATGCCGTCGCTCGATGCCTCTAAAGCCATCGACGATGAAGGCTATGTGGTGTTCGACTCGCTCGATTTCGAAAGCATGAGCGGCAAAGACGTCAAGAAAGCCCTTCTGCCTCGATTGCAGAACCCGGGCTTGGGCCTCGACCTTGGTGCCAACTTCATTCTCGACGACAACTTCCGCTTCAGCGCGTCGGTTACCGACTTGGGCTTCATAATATGGAATAAGGACATAAATACCTTTAAGACAAAGACTTCGTACCAGTTCGACGGTGTCGATGTGGATATGAAACGCATCAACGACAACGAAGACGAAGACTACAAAGATTATCTGCGCGAAGAGCTCGACACGCTCGAAGCGCACTTGCATACCGAACTCACACACAGGCATTTCGTGACGGGGCTCAACCCAAATATCTATATCTGTGGCGAATACACGCCCAACCATTATCTGACGCTGAGCTTCCTGTCGCATACGAAATTCTTCCGCAAACGCGTCAATCAGGATTTCAACATCTCGGCGGCGTTCAACCCATACAAGCCGTTCTCGACCGTTGCCGGCCTGACTCTCAATACATTGGGCAAGGCGTCGGCCAACTTCGGATTCTCGGTGCGCGCCGGTGTGCTGCAGCTCTACGCCGTGGCCGACTACCTCCCGTTCCGATTCAACAAGTACAACATTCAGGACGAGAAGATGAAACTGCCCGCCAATATGACGGGACTTAACGTTTCGGTAGGTCTCAACGTACTCCTCGGACCGCACGGCTACCGCGACAAGCCGATGATTAACGCATACACCGACTTCTGATGACCATCAGTGAGCAGATTCGGCAAGAGATTCTCTCTTGCCGCGATGCGCAGTTTGCATCGTTTCAGAGTCGTCTGCTACCCACTATCGACAGCCAGCGTGTGGTGGGCGTACGCACGCCAGCTCTTCGCCGAATGGCGAAGAACTGGGCGAAAAATGCCAGCATCGACGAGTTCCTCTCTGACTTGCCGCACAAATTTTTCGAAGAGAATAATCTGCACGCCTTTATCATCTCACTTACAAAAGATTACAACAAGTGCATCGCGCAGCTCGAGTCCTTTTTGCCCTACGTCGACAACTGGGCGACGTGCGACCAGATGAAGCCCGTGTGTTTTAAATCAAATCGTAACGATTTGATTAATAAGATTTTATCGTGGATAAAATCGGACAAAACCTACACTGTGCGTTTCGGCATTGTGGCTCTTATGACCCATTACCTCGACGACTGCTTCCGCCCCGAATATCTCGATGTGGTAGCAAACGTCAGAAGCTCAGAGTATTACATACAGATGGCTGTGGCGTGGTTTTTCGCTACTGCGCTTTCAGCGCAGTACGAAAAAACGTTTCCGTACATTGCCAACCGCAAACTCGATGCCACCGTACTGAAAATGACTGTGCAGAAAGCCCGCGAAAGTTTTCGCATCAGCGAAGAACAAAAAGCTGAATTAAAGCAACTTATAAAATAACAATATGGAACCTTACCTTTGGCTTTTCCCCGTGTTGTTCATCTTCCACGATTTCGAAGAGATAATAGGTTTCCGATGGTGGCTCGACCGCAACAAAGACATCCTTCAGACGTGTTTCCCGCGCTTTTTCAAGCAGTTCGACAATTACACTACCGAAGGTTTCGCCCTGGCGGTGTTCGAAGAGTTTGTAGTCTGCTCAATAGGCTCAGCCTTAGCTGTTTATGTCGGTACGCCGTTGCTGCTGTATATCTGGTTGGGCGGTTTCATCGGCTTTACGTTCCATCTGTTTGTGCATATAGTGCAGTCGGTTGTGCTGCGCAAATATATCCCGGCACTCATCACAAGTGTGCTTACTTTGCCGGTTTGTGTTTATATTGTGTATCAGTGCTTTAGCGCTGATACATGTATCGACGTTACCGCCATCGTCGGGCTTGCAGTAGGTTTCGCTGCGGTATTTGTCAATCTTATTTTTGCTCTGCGCCTTATGTGGGTGTATAACAACAGGAGCAGAAAGGATAATTGAATCGTTGGTGCTCATTTTATGAGTATTAATTTTTAATTTATAATTTTTCATAGTAAGTTTGAAGCCGAATTAAATTCATGTACATAAAATGTGTGGAATAGTTGGGTATATAGGAAGCAGAACCGCCTATCCGATAATAATAAAGGGTTTGCAGCGCCTCGAGTATCGCGGCTACGACTCGGCAGGCATCGCAATTAACGACAACGAGATAAAAGTATATAAGTGCAAGGGTAAAGTGCGCGACCTCGAACTGCTCACCAAGCAGAAACCTATAGGCGGCACTGTGGGCATGGGACATACGCGCTGGGCTACGCACGGCGCGCCCAACGACTGCAACGCTCACCCGCACCGCTCGATGCACGGTAAGTTCGTCATCATTCACAACGGCATTATTGAGAACTACGACCACCTCAAGAAACAGCTCGCAAAGAAAGGCTATACTTTTGAAAGTGAGACCGATACAGAGGTGCTGGCCAACCTTATCGAGAATTTTTATCTCGATAAGAAAGTTGATGCCGAAACAGCTGTGAAACTTGCACTTACGAAGGTCATTGGCGCTTACGGCCTTGTGGTTATGTGCGCCGACGAGCCCGACAAACTCATTGGCTGCCGCAAGGGCAGTCCGCTTGTGCTCGGCATTGGCGAAGGCGAGTATTTTCTCGCTTCCGACTCTACGCCCATCATCGAGTACACCGACAAGATGGTATATCTCAACGACGAGGAAGTCGTCGTTGTTACCCGTGAGGGAATAAAACTGACAAACCTCAAAGACGAGATACAGAAACTTGTTGTTACTCAGGTCGATGCAAACATCGACAACATCGACAAGGGACAGTTTGAGCATTTTATGCTCAAAGAGATTCATGAGCAACCGACGTCGATATACGACACGTTCCGTGGTCGTATATCGCTCGACAAGAGACATATACATCTGGGCGGTATAGCTGATGTCATGCCGCGTTTGGCGCAGGCCAAACGCATTATAATAGTGGCTTGCGGTACGTCGTACCATGCCGGACTTGTCGGCGAATACCTCTTCGAGGAGTTCGCACGCATCTCGGTCGAGGTTGAGTACGCCTCGGAGTTCCGCTACCGCAATCCTATCATCACGCCCGACGACGTCATCATAGCCATCTCGCAGAGTGGCGAGACGGCCGACACGCTGGCTGCCATCAGAATGGCCAAGCAGCAGGGCGCGCTCATACTTGGCATTTGCAACGTCGCTGGTTCGTCGATACCGCGCGAGACACACGCCGGCATCTACACGCACGCCGGCATAGAGATTGGTGTGGCGTCGACCAAAGCATTTACAGCTCAGGTAGTTGCACTCACCATGATGGCATTCTCGCTTGCGAAAAAACGCAACATGATAAGCGATGAGCGCTATGCAGCGCTCATCAACGGACTTGTCGATGTGCCATCGAAGATTGAGGAGATTCTCCTCAACGAGAAAGCCATTAAGGCCATTGCCACTGAATACAAAAACGCCACCAACGCCATATACCTCGGACGCGGATACCTCTATCCCGTGGCACTCGAAGGAGCGCTGAAACTCAAGGAGATATCGTACATACACGCCGAAGGTTATCCGGCCGCCGAGATGAAGCACGGACCTATAGCGCTCATCGACCAGAACATGCCGGTGTTCGTTTTGGCCACGAAGGACAAATACTACGAGAAGGTAGTCAACAACATTCAGGAGGTGAAAGCCCGCAACGGCAAGGTGATAGCCATAGTGTCCGAAGGCGACGACACCATAGCCCACATGGCCGACCAGGTGATAGAGGTGCCCGACTGCGACGAGGCTCTCATGCCGCTGCTCGCTGTGGTGCCGCTGCAGATTATCAGTTACTACATTGCCGTCATGCGTGGTTGCAATGTCGACCAGCCGCGCAACTTGGCCAAGTCGGTAACCGTCGAGTGATTGTTAAATAATTAAAAACGGTGCTTTTTTAAAAAGCACCTTAATAACTTTGCACCCGAAAAACATAGAATGTTATTTTTACGATGAAAATTGTAACAACAATATCAGAGCTGAAGACAGCTGTGGCCGCAGCCCGCAATGAGGGCAAGACAGTCGGCCTCGTGCCTACCATGGGTGCCCTTCACAAAGGACATCTGTCGCTCGTTGGACGTGCGTGCGACGAGTGTAAGTTTGTGGTAGTCAGTATTTTTGTCAACCCTACGCAGTTCAACAACCCCGACGACTTGCGCACCTATCCGCGCACGCTCGATGCCGATGTGGAGCTGCTTACCGCCAACACTCGCGCCGATGTTGTTTTTGCGCCTACGGCGCAAGAAATATATCCCGAACCCGACACCCGTGTCTTTGAACTCGGTCCGATAGCCGAAGTGATGGAAGGCAAATACCGTCCGGGACACTTCAACGGCGTATGCCAGATTGTCAGCAAGCTCTTTATGTACGTAGAGCCCGACAAGGCCTACTTCGGCGAGAAGGATTTCCAGCAGCTGGCCATTATTCGCAAGATGGTGTCCGACCTAAAATTCAACATCGAAATAGTTCCGTGCCCCATAGTGCGCGAAGAGAGCGGCTTGGCTGTCAGCTCGCGTAATGTGCTGCTCACCGAAGCGTCGCGCAAGATTGCACCGCTTATCCATAAGGCACTCAAAGCGTCGGTTACACTCATGACCGACCATACGCCGAAAGAGACCGCCAACTGGGTTGTCGGTCAGCTCAATTCGACCAAAGGTTTCGAAGTGGAGTACTACGACATTGTCGACGGCAATACGCTGCAGACCATAACATCGTGGAACGAAACCAATTACGTGGTGGGATGTATAACGGTATATGCCGGAAAGGTTCGTTTGATTGATAACATCACATATAAAAAATAAGGCGAAAAAATGATGATTCATGTCGTAAAATCGAAGTTGCACAACGTACGTGTTACCGAGGCCGACCTCAATTATGTGGGCAGCATAACCATCGACGAGGACTTGATGGACGCAGCCAATATACTTGAAAATGAGAAGGTTCAGGTGGTGAACAACAACAACGGCGAACGCTTCGAAACGTATGTGATAAAAGGCCGCCGCGGTTCGGGCACGATATGCCTCAACGGCGCAGCAGCCCGCAAAGTGTGCGTGGGCGACGTGGTCATTATCATCGCGTACGCGATGATAGACTACGAAGAGGCAAAGACCTTCAAGCCGCGCGTGGTTTTCCCCGACACTGCGTCGAATAAACTGATTTAGTCTTATCTGATTGATTTATAAATAATTAAGAGGTGCAGATCTGATTTGCACCTCTTTTTCGTTGAAGAAAGTTTCCGTTTAACGTGAAAAAACACTCGTTTGTAGAGTTTTTTGGCTGAGTTGTAGAAAAAATTTTTCTTCCGCATTAGGTCGTTTTATTTTTGTAATGTAAAAAATAAGAAAACACTTTTTCATACATAGAGGTTTATAATAATACAATCAGGCAAATGTGCTTGTTAAAAATTTGATTCACGTTAAAAATAAAAAGGCAGCGACGAGATGTCGTTGCTTTTTTTTGTGTACTTTTGGATTTGAAATAACAAAAAACAACCGCTATGAAAACCTTGTATCTTGTTGATGCATACGCTCTTATATATCGTGCATACTACGCCCTGCTTCGTATGCCGCGCATCAATTCGAAGGGAGTCAACACTTCGGCTTCGTTCGGCTTTGTCAACACTTTCATCGACATTCTCAACCGCCGCCGCCCCGACTATATCGTCGTGGCGTTCGACAGTCACGGACCTACGTTCCGCCACGAGATGTACGACCAGTACAAAGCCAACCGCGAGGCGCAGCCCGAAGACATTCGGGCTGCAGTGCCTGTCATCAAGGAGTTTCTGGCGGCAATGAACGTGCAGACCATAGCCTGCCCGGGTTTTGAGGCCGACGATATCATAGGCACGTTGGCGCAGCGCATGCGTGGCACCGATGTGGCAGTCTATATGGTAACGCCCGACAAGGATTACGCCCAGCTCGTGGGCGACAATGTGCGTATGCTGCGCCCGCATACGGGCGCAGGCATCGACGATTGGGGCGAAAGCGAAGTGTGCGAGCACTGGGGCGTGGCTAAAACCTCGCAAATAATTGATTTGCTGGGACTCTGGGGCGACTCGTCGGACAATATTCCCGGTTGTCCCGGAGTGGGCGAGAAAAGGGCGAAAGAACTGCTCGCCACATTCGGAAGTATCGATGGTATTTATCGGAATATCAATGAATTGAAAGGTAAACTTAAGGAAAACCTTGTGCAAAACCGCGAGCAAGTGGAGATGTCGCGCAAGCTGGCGGTGATAGTTACCGATGCGCCCATAGAGTTCAACCTTGCCGATGCGGCGCTCCGTGCGCCCGACGGCGCACGGCTGCAGACACTCTTCGCCGAGCTCGAGTTCCGCAACGTGAAAAACCGCATCGACGCACTTTTTCCGCAGTCGGCGCCCACCTTGGGCGGTCTCTTCGATCAGCCGGCGCCCGCGTCCGACGCTTCTATGGGCAGCCTCTTCGACCAGTCGGCGGGCCTTCCGCCGCAGTTTGCCACCGCGCAAACTGTCGACCACAATTACATTGTGGCCGACACCGACGACGAGTTGCAACAATTGGCGCATAAAATGCTGTCGGTGAGTGAGTTCTGCTTCGACACCGAGACTACTTCGGTCGATACCATGACTGCCGAAATTGTTGGTTTGTCGGTATCGTTCAAAGAGCATGAGGCTTATTACGTCCCGTTCGGCACCGACGGTGCCGAATCGGCACGCCGTCTGACGATCTTCGCACCTGCATTCGCCAACGGCAATATTCTCAAAATAGGCCAGAATCTGAAGTTCGACATCAACGTGCTCGCGCGCTACGGCGTGGAAGTGGCCGGACCGATGTTCGACACCATGATAGCGCATTTCCTCATGTACCCCGGACTGAAGCACAATATGGATTCGATGGCCGAGAACTTGCTCACTTACAGTCCGATAGCAATAGAAACTCTCATTGGCAAAGGAGCCTCGCAACGCTCAATGCGGACCGTTGAATTGCAACAGATAAAAGAGTATGCCGCCGAAGACGCCGACGTTACCTACCAGCTGTATAAGGCGCTGAAGCCCAAAATAGATGCCGACGAAGCCCTCAAAAAGCTCTTCTACGATATGGAAATGCCACTCATGGTGGTGCTCGCCGACATGGAACGCACTGGCGTTAAGTTCGATACGCAGGCAATGCACAACTATGCTCAAGTGCTCAAGGAACGCATTTCTAACGTCGAAAACCATATTAAAGAGTTGGCGGGCTGCGACTTCAACGTGGCAAGTCCAAAACAGGTGGGCGAGGTGCTTTTCGAGCGACTCAAAATCGACAGTTCGGTGCGCAAAACGCGCACCGGACAATATTCAACCAACGAAGAGATACTGCAGAAACTCGCTCATAATAACCCCATTGTGGCGTCGATACTCGAATACCGCGGACTTGTAAAACTGCTCAACACGTACGTGGAGGCTTTGCCGCTGCTCATCAATAAAACTACAGGCCGCATACACACCAATTTCAACCAGACTATAGTCATCACCGGCCGTTTGAGCAGTTCGAACCCCAACTTGCAGAATATCCCCATTCGCGACGACGATGGCCGCGAGATACGTAAAGCCTTCATTCCCAGCAGTCACGATAACAAGATACTGGCTGCCGACTATTCGCAAGTGGAGCTGCGCCTCATGGCACATTTCAGCAACGACCCGCACCTTACCGAGGCATTCATCAACGGTGAGGATATTCACGCGGCAACAGCCGCGCGAATATTCAACGTGAGCGCGGCCGAGGTTACAAAAGACATGCGCCGCAAGGCCAAGACGGCCAACTTCGGTATCATATACGGCATCTCGGCGTTCGGTCTGGCCGAACGACTCGACATACCGCGCAAAGAGGCCAAAGACATCATCGACGGCTATTTCGAGTCGTTCCCGGGCGTCCGCACTTATATCACCGAGTGCGTCGAGGAGGTGAGGCGTACGGGCTATGTGCAGACACTCTTCGGCCGCCGTCGGAATCTTGACGACATCAACTCGCAGAACTCCGTTGTGCGAGGCGTTGCCGAGCGCAACGCCGTCAACGCACCTATTCAGGGTACGGCAGCCGACATCATCAAAATCGCTATGGTGAATATTTTTAAAGAGTTGAAAGACAAAGGTTTAAAAACTAAAATGATACTTCAGGTCCACGATGAGCTTGTGTTCGATGTGCCTCAGGACGAAATAGAGATTGTTTCGCAGATAGTCAAAGACAAGATGGAGAGCGCCTGCGCGCTGCGTGTGCCGTTGCTCGCCGAGATAGGCATCGGCGACAACTGGCTCGAGGCACATTAAATAAATCTCTAAATAGTTGTGAATAAATTAGAAAAGATTTATTTTTGCAAAAAAAATGTCATGAAAATAAGGTTAATATTTGTTTTGCTTGTGACCAGTTTTATTTCAGGGTCGGCTGTGTTAGCAGCAGAAAACAATGAAAATATTGAGTATTTGTCATATCCTAATAGAGGCTATCGTGGATTTTTCGATGTAATGTTTGGCAAATATGGTTCCGACATGAATATGTGTTCATACCAGATATCCACTACACATGGTTTCCAGTTCAATAAAAAACTCTTTTTGGGATTGGGGTCTATTGTCGAAATCGACGATTTCGATTGCCACCGCTATAATTCGTATTGCGATGATACTTATGTTTGTCTTGTCGATTATTTTAATGTTCATTTTGACATTTTACCGAAAAAGGTCTCGCCCTTCATAGATGCCAGATTGGGATATCGAGTTCAGATCAATGTAAACAATGGCGATGATTATAAGCGCGAAGGAATGTGGCAGAATATGCAATACCTTTATCTTTCGCCTATTGTTGGTGTCCGTTGTGGTAATTTTTCTTTATCAGTATCTTACGAGAATAATAGAGCCGACTTGTTTATGAAAGGCTATTTTCATGATTACGAGATTAAAAAGAATTTTAATGGCGTAGCGTTTCACCTCGGTTTCGATTTTTGCTCCAGAAAACATGTTAATCATTAGAAAGCTATAAGTATGAAAAGTATAATAACAGGGCTTGCGTTGTTTGTTTCTATTTGTTTTGTCTCGTGCAAGGATGATGTTTATCCTTCTGATGTACCGACAATCCCATATTATTCTAATCTGTCCGATGTGGATGAATGCTATGATCGCTATGTTGATTTGGAGGTAGCAGGCTCGTTAGTTGAGGATGATTTGGATGTTAAGTATAGATATTATTTGAGTACTGATTGTGTCAGTTTTGAAGAAGTTAACCCGATTCATATAGAAATTGACCCCCACAAAACATATTATTGGTATGCGATAGCTGTTTCTGTAACTAAAAATGGTGCAGAAGTGGCAAAGAGCGATCCAACACCAATACGTCAGTTCACTGGCAGAAAGGTTGAATTGGCGGTTTCTGTTGTTAATGGCGAACAATTCCTGAAAGAGCCTATAAAAAACAAATATGAAGGTCTTGTCGGAGATACCGTTGTTGTGCCATTGAATTTGTCGGAAGACGCTTACATCCAATATATCAGTAGCTCTTCGGATGAATATACTATTTCAACTGACACTTCATCTCTTTCTATCGTGTTGAATGGTTGGAACAATAGTATAGAACTTCTACTAGGGACATTATATGCTTCTGTTACTATTAATGTATACGATGAATATTCAGCACAGGCGACACTTGTTGATAAAGTAGAACTCACGAGAGTTCGTAAAGGAGAAAAGAATAACTATTATTTGCCAGACAAGTATAGCGATTATTTTATAGATAATGTTTATTGTGATTTCTTTTATGACTTAAGCTCATCTATAGTAAAGGATAATCAATTAACTTTTATTGTGGACAAAGATGATGATAACAATCATAAAAACATTGAGTTGTATTTGGCTAAGAAGCAGACAGTTGTAAATATACATAAGGATGCTTGTTTAGTGGAAAGCGTGACTATAGCCACTACGAAATTGAACGAAGAGTATTCTTTGGATATTTCAGATTATTGCAACGACGAGTATACTCTTAAGAGTATAAATACGTGGCCTTCGGATAACATAAATGCAAAAGTTGTTGGAACGTTGTTGACGTTTGTTGTTAGGTCTTTTGAAGAAACAAATTCAATAGATTTGTTTTTGATAAAAAAACAGACAAAAATAGAAATATATAAGGATAATAGTTTTGTGGAGAATGTTTTCGTCGCGACAGATATATTAAACAAAGAGTATTCGCTTGATTTATCCGAATTCTTCGAAGACGAAGAAGATTGTTTGTCTTATTTTGCGGATATTATGCCGTCTGATAATATTAATGCAAGTGTTGATGGTAACTTGTTGAAGTTTAATCTGTCATATTTTAGTGATTATAGTTACAATAACGTAGGTTTGTATTTTGTTAAGAAACAGACAGTTATTACGGTTTTTAGGAATAATCTTTTAGTCGAGAGAGTTACTTTCGCCACTACAAAATTGAATGAAGAGTATTCTTTTGATTTCTCAACATATTGTGGTGAAAATTATTTTTTTGAAGGGTTAAGTGTTTTGCCATTCGACGCTTTTAATACTAATACTGAGGGTAATGTATTGAAGTTCAGTCTTAAATATTTCGGACCATATGATAATAACATAAATTTGTATTTAAAATCCAAAGAATAGTTTTTCCTAAGTGCGTTTTAACCTTGTCATTGTACTATTCTCCCCAACGATATTTCTTCAATAACTTTATTTAACACACGTCTAACCGTCGGATAATCAGCGCGTCGGCGAAGCCGCCGCGAAAACTGCGCAAAAAACCTCGGAAAATATTTGCGGGGAAAGAGAGAAACGTCTACCTTTGCACCCGCTTTTCGACGGAAGAGTGGCCGGGACGCGGTTCCGACCGTCTGTAAAAAGAGATTTTTAGCAAAGGACAAAAGAGCGCCGTC
>JAGCYH010000035.1 GCA_017960905.1 Bacteroidales bacterium | reverse complement strand
GTGGTTGGTAAAATATAGGCTGTCCATTACACAATATAGTGCCACACCAGCCTCTGTGCCGTTTTTTTGACGGATAAATTGCCTTATGAGCGTTGTTTTGCCCACACCTCGCGAACCTCTGATTGCTACAAGTTGACGTTCCCAATTGATTGTATGCATCGTGTCGCGCACAATTTCCAAATTCACTTGCGAAATCAGTATCTTATGCTTTTTGTACAGTGTCTCCATAAATTCGGGATAATTGTAAACACCGCAAAGATAATGAACAAAAAACAAAAAAGCAAATTTTGGTTACTCCAATAACCAAAATTTGCTAATAATCGGTTACTCCACTAACCAAATTTTCTTAAAAATCGCTTAGTGGAGTAACCATTTTTTTTGCTAATATACCAACCACGTGATAGCCATTGCCACAAGTGTGGAGACTGTTACGCTGACTAAGCCAGGCATCATAAAACTGTGATTCAGAAGGTATTTGCCTATCACTGTGGTGCCTGAGCGGTCGAAGTTAACAGTGGCGATGTCGCTTGGATAGTTGGGAATGAAGAAATATCCGTAAACGCTTGGGAGCACACCCAACAAAATTGGTCCGTCGATGCCCAGCGAGTATGCCAACGGAAGCATTGCCACCACCACGGCGCCCTGCGAGTTTATTAGCACCGAAACGGCAAAAAACGCAAACGCTATTGTCCACGGATATTGGCTTACAATGCCTTCCAAACTGCCTTTCATAACGTCAAGATAGTTGCTGAAAAACGTGTCGGCAAGCCACGCGATACCGTAGATAGCCACCACAGCCACCATTCCGCTTTGCCAAACGGCTCCGCCCACTGCCTTTTTGGGCGCGGCTTTGCAGAAGATTATCATAAATGCCGCTGCCGTTATCATAACTATCTGAATAATAATGTTCATACCAATAGGTTTGCCATCAAATTTTGGGCGGAGGTCCATACCCGCAATCTGAAACACTGAATACATCACAATCAACGCCAAAGCGCCAACAAAAATATACACGGCACGTTTAGCCTCTTTGCTTATCTTCTTGTCTAACAGCGTGGCAGAGTCGCCGTACATATATTCTTTCGTTTTCGGGTCTTTGAGACGCTCTTGAAATTTGGGGTCTTTGTCTAAGTCGAGACCGCGTTTGTAACTGAGCGCAGCCGCAGCCATAAGTCCGCACACACAAGCGGGAATTGTTACGCCAATAACCTGCAAGTTGTTGACGTCAAAACCGTTGGCGTTAGAAATTACCACAAACGAAGCCACAGCAGCAGCAATTGGCGAACAGGTAATACCCACTTGACTTGCAATGCTCGCCACACCGCACGGGCGTTCGGGACGGATGCCTTTTTTTAGCGCAATGTCGCAGATAATTGGCATAAGGGTGTAAACCACGTGTCCTGTGCCCACCAAAACGGTAAGGAAAAACGTGCACAGAGGCGCAAAAAACGTGATGTGGTTAGGGTGCTTTCGCAAAAGTTTTTCGGCAAGTTGAATTAGCCAATCCATTCCGCCCGACGCCTGCATCATTCCTGCGCACGTTACGGCGGCAATGATGATGTAAATAACGTCGGTGGGCGGGTTGCCGGGTTTGAGCCCAAAACAGAGCACCAAGAGCGCGAGTCCGATGCCCGAAATGGCTCCGAGCGCAAGGCTGCCGTAGCGAGAACCCACGTACAGCGCACCAAGAACTATCAGTAGTTCAAGAATCATTACTATGTCCATATTATCAGCGTTTTAATGTTAACACCAATTATTTCATTTACAAATATAAATAAAATTAATTTTTATATGAATTGTTTAGGCGATCTATTAGTAAAAAAAAGATTTGTTTTTAAGGCGTTATAGTTTGCATTATGTAAAACAAAACGGCAAGCTGTTTTTTAGGGACCCGCAATCGCACGAAAACGATGTGCATTATTATACAAGGGAAATGCTTGGGAAATGGGTATATGTGTTGAGAATAGACGACAAATTGATTAACACAAAAGCATGCAATCTATTCAAAATCAAATGAACGAGTAACCATTAAAGCTTCTTTCCCTGTTATAACCTTTGTTATAGACCCATTTCGAGTTACAATAATAGGTAGGCCTGTTGGCAAGGTGAATCCGTCGTCATCAACCAACGACAACCAATAATATTTAGTGCCGCCACGAGTAATTGGCGCTGATATAGTATTCATGCCATACTCCTTTGCTATTTTTCTTACGGTATTCATGGCTCAATATTTTAAATTATTCCACGTTTGTTTTATTGTGTTATAATTTGCGTTAAGTTACTTATTGTGGAAATAGCACCTACAATCGTGTAAACACTAATACCCCAGCAACTGCGAAAGTCGATGCTATTGTTATTGACACAAAAATACAATCAATATTTGAATGTTCAAGCGATTCTTCAAAAATATCATATGAGTTTTGCCGAACCGTTAGCCCTTTAATCCACCATTTTTCGCACCGCGTAAAAATCAAAACGCCCACTTAAGTGGGCGTTTGGGCTATGTGTAATAGAATGTGTAAGTCTTACTATTTATTTTGCCCAAGTGTAGCATTTTATCCAGTCAATCGACATCTGACTGCCGTCGGCGTCGAGTTTCGGATTGGCTTTGGCTGTTACGTTGCTGCTGAGCACCAGATACATCATCTCTTGCGGTATTGTGCCTTTGTAAGTGTATGATTCAACGCCGTTTATGTACCATACGATTTTTTCGGGCGTCCAAAGCATCGATATGATGTAGTAGTTGTCTTTGAAGTTGGCTCCTTCGATTTTCATCGTTTTGCTGCCGTTTTTGCTCGTTACCACGCCTACGGTTATCGCGTCTTTTTTCTGTCCGTAGCTGAGCACGTTGATTTGCGGCTCCAGTTTCTCGCCCAGCATCCAGATGTTGTGTGTGACAGGCTTGTCGAACGAGAGTTTCACCTTGAAGTCGAAGCGGCCGTATTGCTGGCGGAAACTGTTGCCAGTGTTTATAAGCGCCGACGTGTAGTCGAATTCGCCTTTCACAAAGCCGAGCTTTGTGTTCCATACGGTTCCTGTGGCTTTCTCTTTGCGCGTCAGGAGCGAGAGCTCCGAGTTGATCACTTCTATGTTCTTCTCAGAGTATGTCTGGCGTTCGTTTTCGGTAGAGTAGATGCCCACACCGTTCACATTGCCCCAGAAGTAGCCCACCATCCATTTGTTGGTGTCGAGCTTTGTCGAGTCGAAGTCTTCTTCGAATGTCGGTTTCCACTTTGTTATGTCGGCAAAGGCGTTGGTCTGCTTCATCTTCTGATACCAGAGCATCTCTTTGCTTTTGGCCAGTTTGTTGTATTCTTCTATCAGTTGGCACTCTTCGCTCTTCTTGAAGCGTTTCGGGTCTTCTATCTCTTTCTTCAACTCTTTGAATTCGAATGAGTTGACGTATTCATCGAGCTCTTCGTAGCGTTTCAGACGGTCGCTGCCGTTAACGCGTTTGTAGTTGTTGTAGATAGGCGAAACGGTGGTTTTCTTTATGAATTTCACTTCGCCCGACTTTGTCAGGCGCTGAAATTCCTTCTCTTCCTGAAACTCTTCCGATTGTTTCCACACTTTGGCTGGCTGGGCTTTGGCTTTGCGGAATTCGGGAGTCTTCATCTTGGCCTCGAGCTCCAGATAGCGGGCGTAGTCAGCCGATTCAAGACAGGCCTCGAGTTTCGAGTCGAGTCCTTTAGCAGTGAATTTCTTGTAGTCCTTGATGTCGGGCGATGCCTTCAGTTTCAAGTACTCCTGCTGCTTCCGATAGGCTTCGGTGCTGCTGAATTTCTCCTCTTTGAGCTTTTTTACTTTTTGCTTGAACTCACTCGTGTTGATGAGTTGCTGTAATTCGTTGTAACGCGCCAGATCGCTCGAATTGGCGTATTCGTTGAATTTTTCGAAGTCCGTTGCATGTTGCAACTGCTGTGCCTCATATTTTTTGGTGGCTGGATATTTGCCGCCAAACAGAAAACTGAATAATCCCATTGGTAGTCGTTATGTTATGTTTTTCTTTTGAGCGTGAATTTAGACATTATTTTTCATTCTGATGTTTTTTTTGCTGAATTTATTTCATTTTTTTATCTTTTTTTTTCACTGATAAAATCAAAAACCGGTGTAATATGCTCTGTGTTAGTTTGTTGTTCTTAAATGTTAAATTTCGGTTATGCTGCCTGCAAATCCGCTTAGCGGATTTGCACCGAAGCGTTTTTGCCATACGCCGATGGCCTCTTCGCCGCTGCAATGGTTGATAATCCATGTGCCCACGTGCATTTTTTCGGCCGTTGCGGCTGCTGCTTCTATCTCTTCGGCGCTTTTGCCGCTCAGATGCAGCCCGCCGATGAACGCCGTAATTGGCTTATTTTTAAATATATCGGTGTAGAAATCGAACAGTTGCGCCAGTCCGTGGTGGGTGCAGCCGCCGAAGATGACGTTTTTGTCGTCTTCGCGCAGGAGCGCGAAGACCTCGTCGGCGAAGGTGTCGGGCACGAGGCCGTCGGTGGTTTCTCGCATCAGGTGCGGGTTGCTGGGTGCGGAGTGGGGCAGGGTGAAGAGCGTCAGGTGGTTGCTTATCTTCACTATGCCGTTGACGGGTATGCGGTTTGGCTGCCGGACTATCTCGGGCTCGGGCAGACCGCTGTATTTGGTCATGGCTGTCGATACCGAAAAACGTCTGCAGTCCGCTTGCGGACTGCAAGCGATGCGTAGCTCGGGCGCTATGCCGAGCAGTTGCTGCAGACCG
Organism: Bacteroidales bacterium; assembly: GCA_017960905.1. GTDB lineage: Bacteria > Bacteroidota > Bacteroidia > Bacteroidales > Marinilabiliaceae > W3P20-009. The sequence goes on along the minus strand of JAGCYH010000035.1, from coordinate 67,285 downwards.
CCGCCATGGTCGTAATGGCCATGGCTGATGACTGCCAAGTCGAGCTTTTCGAGCTCTATGCCAAGCTCTTGCGCGTTGAGTATGAATTTGTCGGACTGGCCAGTGTCGAACAGGTATCGCTCGTCGGCCACTTCGACGTAGACCGACAGCCCATGTTCGCAGGCGTATTGCGCCCCGCGCGAACGATTGTCAACAAGTATTGCTACACGCATTTTCTGTATGATTTGGTTGGCACAAATATATACAATTGACTCGAAATATCCGCTTTTTTTTCTGTAAAATGTTGAAAAATAGAGGGAAAGCATTTCTGCTTTCCCTCTGTAGCGGCGTTATTCTATTCTGATGGCAACAGATTTTATCTGTTGCCAGCCTGCTTGATCAGTGAGGCGAATCATGAAGTGATAGTCGCCCGTGTCAATGTCGTCGGGTATAAGTATTTCATTTTCAGCGGTGTATGAAATCGACTTTGGCGGAATGCAGTAACTTTGGTTGAAAACCCAAGGGTTGTGCGGCGCCTTCACCGGTTCGGCTTCACACTCTTCGGCCGAGGTGCTGTGTGTGTGGTGGTCGAAGTTGTTGTGAATCTCGATGTTGTAGTTGCCGAGCTCAACGTTGTCGGTGAAGAGATATCTGAACGATATCGTTTCGCCCGTGTGGAACGTCTGGCAGTTGAGCGGGGCTGTGGCTGCGCCGGCATCGGCTATCTGCGGCATGTCGAGGTCTTTCTCGCTGTCGTCGGTATTGCTGCACGCGCTTAGCGCGAGCAGCAATACCATCATTTTTGCTTTATTCATTTTATTATCAATTAAATATGCTCATGTTCATGCTCGTGCTCATCGTCATCGTCGTCTTCAACAATCACAATGTGACATTCGGCCATAGATTGCTGGCCTTCATTGTCGGTGACTGTGAAGTGAAGGTGATATTTGCCCAAAGGCATGTCGGCCGGAATGTCGATGTGCTCGTGGAACGCGGTATTTTTGACACCTATGTATTTACCATCGGTAAATGATTCCTCTATTTCGTGTCCGCTGCCTTCTTCCTGATGTATTTCTATGTCTATTCGTCTGATGACGCCTTCGGCAACAATGTTGGCTTCGAGGTGCAAGTCGTGCCCCGGATGCCCTGTTTTGCTGTTGTCGTGGCCGACTTCGGTGAGCTCTATCGTCGGTTCCGGTGTCTTGTCGTCTTCGTCGTTGCAAGCACACAGACTTGCTATTGTGAATAATGCGATGATTGTTTTAACTATATGTTTCATTTTTCTTTCTTTTTAAAATATTAATAATTAATTGTTTAGCATTACAAGTTCACTTCGAGTACCACCGAGAAGTTCCGTCCGGCTTCGGGTACGTTTATAAGCCGGTAGAAGCTCGTATGGTCGAAGTAGCGCTTGTTGAGCAGGTTGTCGGCTTTCACCGACAGGTTGAACTTGCAGATGCCTGTTTCGAAGTGTTTGTTAAGTGCCAAATTTAGTGTGCAGTGCCCGTCGGTTGGTTTTTCGGGCGGTACAATCTCACTTTGTTTGCCTACAATATTGGTATTGAGCACGATATGGCCACCGCCAATTGCTTCGAACGTGTATTTCAGTCCGACATTTGCCGACCAGGGCGTAGAGAAGGGCAGAGTATAGCCTTTCTTTTCGCCCGACAACTGTCGGGCGAAAAGATATTCGCCGCCGACATCGAGCGATAAACTACTGTGTATCTTGTAGTTGGCTTGTGTCTCAATGCCGTAGCGCAGCACTTCCGATTGCGTGTAGCGGTAGAGCTGCAGCCCTTCGACGTAGTCGGGCGTGGGGCACAGATAGATGTAATTCGGGAAGTAATTGACGTAAGGGTCTGTCTGCCACGATATTACATCGTTCTCGAACGAGAAACTGCAATCGGCCTGATACGATTCTTCGGGTTTGAGCGCAGCATTGCCGCGCTCGTAGCGGAATATGTGGTAGTTTATCCCGTCGGCACTAAGCTCCTTCGGGATGGGCGTGCGGAAGCTCTTGCCAAAGTTGGCTTTTGCCACCCAACTGCCTGTGCTGTAGCACATTCCGACCGACCACGTGAAACTGTCGAACTTGCGGCGGAGGTTCTCGGCCCGTTGCTTGTACTCCCGACCGCCGTCGGCGGTCGGTGTTGTGTACCAGTCGGTGTAGCACTCGGTGGTCGTGCGCGCCACGTCGTAGCGCAGTCCGGCGTTTAGTTTGAGCGCCGAACCGACTGTGTAACAGTCGAATACGAAAGCACCGAAACTCCGTGTGTCGAAGTCGGGAATGATGAAGCCCCAGCCGCTGCGGCGGTTGTGCTGATGCTCGAGGGTTGCGCCCGTTTTCAATTCGTTGTGCTCACCGAGCGCCAACCTAAGGTTGGCGTTGGCGGTGAATGTGCTTTTTTCGAAGCGCCTCTCGAGCGGGTTGTCGGGCTTGGGCATATATCCGTGCGACACGGGTTCGCTGAGCTCCTCGCGCAGGTTGCGCTGATAGGCCAGGTCGGCTTTCACCGAAAGCGTCTCGTTGTGCCAGTTGGTGTTGCTCAGTATCTTCAAGTGCTCCACGCTCTGGCGCGGCAGGTCGATGTCGCGCACCGATGCGTCGTAGTCGATGTCGGACAGGCGAACCTCGAGGCCGTGGGCGTTGGCGAAGAACCCGCTCTTGGAGTAGGTGCTCGTCAGGTGCAGCGTGCTGTTGAGGTTGTAGCCGTTGTATCCGAGCGCAGCCGACAGGTCGCGTTCGCGGCCTGCCGTGTTGCGCAGACGGCGATTGTCGAGCTTTATGTAGTACGAGTAGTACTGTATGCTGTCGGTTGGTACCTTGTAATCAGCATATTGCGAGGCTGTTACATTGGCTTTGTAGAACCAGTTTCCGTGCCGTCCGCCCACTTTGGCAGCCAAACCAATGAGGTCGTTGTTGCTTCGGCAAAACAAGTTTGCCGAAGCCTCTACAGCCGCCATCGGTATGTTGTTGGAATATAGGTCGATGACGCCGCCAATGGCGTCGCTGCCGTAGAGTATCGCGGCCGGACCTTTTACTATATCTATACGGTCGATGGCGAACTGGTCAATCTCCAGTCCGTGGTCGTCGCCCCATTGCTGGCCTTCGTGCTTAATGCCGTTCTCGGCAACCACCATGCGGTTGAAACCCAACCCGCGTATAGCGGGTTTCGATTGCCCCGAGCCTATTTTCATAGCTCTGACGCCAGGCACATGCTCGAGAGTCTGCATCAGACTTCCCGACAGGTTCTCCCTCAGATAGTCGTGGCTTACCCTTATGCCCGATTGCGACGACTGCGTCTGGTAGTCGTGCCGCGCTTTGCCACTGACGGTTACTCCGCTAAGGTTTATAACGCTGTCGGGCTCTGCCACAGCTAACAGCGTGGCAGCTAATATCGTATGTAACATAAAATGCGTTTATTGAAAAAACAAAGTGAAATTGTACACGTTTTTTCAACAAAATGGGGGCGCACGTAACGATATGACGCCCAATGTGTTGGGCGTATAAATGCTGTCGTAATGGTTGGTAATAGTCAAGTCGCCGGTGGCGACGTTGACAGAGTTGTTATTTTTGGCTGATAAATAGCTGCAAGTGAGGAATTTGCACAGCACGCAATCATGCTGTCGCACATCGGTCTCGCTGACGTGCCCGTTGCAATGGTGCTGAAGGCAGTCGGCGCAGTTCTCGATGAGGGTTTCGGCCTCGCTGTGCGTATGGCGGTGCGTGTGTACCGACGACAACAAGAGCATTGGCAGGTAAACTGCCAATAACAGAAGTGCCGGTATACGTCGCCTTTGGTGCATTAATGCGTTGGTTTAGAAGAATTTACTACGTTTGAAGAGGTAATACAGCACTATACTTGCAATGATGGCGGCACCTATTATTCCGGCCAGAGCGTACGGATTGTCTTCCATGAAGTTCGGCACGTTCATGCCGAAAATACTTGCTATAAGTGTCGGCAACATCATTATTATCGAAATCGTTGTCAGCTGTTTCATCGTGTCGTTGATGTTGTTGGAGATCACCGACGAGTAGCTGTTCGACATGCTGTGTATAATGTTACGGTAAATGCTTGTGGTCTCTTCGGCCTGCTTGAGCTCGATTTCCACGTCCTCGAGCAGCTCTTCGTCGCAATTGTCGCGTATCGATTTGGTGTGCATCATGCGGTAGAAGAGCACGTCGTTGCCTTTGAGCGAGGTGACGAAGTACACGAGGCTGTTCTCTATGCGCTGCAGCTCTATGACGTCTTTGTTCTGCACCGACTCTTGCAGTTCCGACTCTATGTTGAGTATGTGTATGTTGATGTGTTTCAGATATTTAAGATACCATACCGAAGTCGAAAGCATTATGCGCATCACAAGTTCGTAGTGGTTGTTGACGGTAATCTGTTTGCGAATGGAGTAAACAACGAAATCGTCCAAGAGGTCGATTTTGTAGTTGCAAACCGTCACGAATATGTCGCCTCTGATGATAATACCGAGCGGCACCGTGTTGTAGTCGGTGTGGTTCTGTGTGTTTTTGCGCCAGGGCACACGAATGACAATGAGTTGCCAGTCGTCCTCTTCTTCGCGGCGAGCTCTCTCGTCGTTATCTTCGATGTCGGAAAGGAACGATTCGGGAATATCGAGTCCGTTGAGCAAGAACGAACGCTCTTCGTTATTGGGGCATTCGGCGCTTACCCAGCAGTTCGACTCCCAATGATCGATGACTTCAAAGCCTTTAGTATTTGCGTAGAAAGTAATCATAAGCCAGTGGCCTCCATATTTTTACGGAAGCCCGGCTCGAGGTAGGGCATCCGTAGGTTATTGTTCCGGATGATAATCGTCCATTTTGTTTGTTGTTTTTTTACGGGCGCAAAGGTAGCAAAAAAAAACAAGAGGTTGCTGAATTTTTCAGCAACCTCTCATTTTTTTGTAAAAAAAATCACCCTAAATAAGTTTTCAGTAGTTTGCTACGCGACGTGTGGCGGAGTCGGCGGATGGCCTTCTCTTTTATTTGACGTACACGTTCGCGTGTCAGTCCGAATCGTTCACCGATTTCCTCAAGTGTCATCTCCTGGCAACCGATGCCAAAGAAGAGTTTCACAATGTCGCTTTCGCGTTCGGTGAGCGTACCGAGAGCGCGTTCGATTTCGCGCGACAGCGATTCGTTCATCAACGCCTTGTCGGCGTTGGGCGAGTCGTTGTTAACGAGCACGTCGAGCAAGTTGTTGTCTTCGCCTTCGACGAATGGTGCGTCGACAGAGATGTGGCGGCCCGATACGCGGAGCGTGTCGGCTATTTTGTCAGCCGGCAGCTCAAGCTGGTCGGCGAGTTCCTCGGCCGACGGCTTGCGCTCGTTCTCTTGCTCGAATTTCGAGTAGGCTTTGTTAATCTTGTTGAGTGAGCCTACCTGGTTAAGTGGCAGCCTGACAATACGCGATTGTTCGGCCAGAGCTTGTAAAATCGACTGACGAATCCACCATACAGCGTACGAGATGAATTTGAAACCGCGTGTCTCATCGAATTTCTCCGCAGCCTTAATCAGACCGAGGTTACCTTCGTTGATAAGGTCCGGCAAACTCAATCCCTGGTTCTGATACTGTTTTGCTACAGAAACGACGAAGCGTAAGTTCGCGCGAGTCAGTTTCTCCAATGCCACTTGGTCGCCTTTCTTTATGCGTTGAGCAAGCTCAACTTCTTCTTCTACGCTGATGAGTTCCTCACGGCCAATTTCTTGCAGATACTTGTCGAGCGACGCGCTCTCGCGGTTCGTAATCGATTTTGTAATTTTTAACTGTCTCATATCCCGATATAAAAATCGTGCAAAGTTAATAAAAAGTTAAACATCATTTTATTTCGTCTGCACGATTTCTTTATTTTATTTGAGCTCGTTACTCTTCGAGGTTGATGGCGTAGTAGGATACTTTTCCGTTGGGGTAGACACCCGTGAGGAATAAGCCCTCGCTCGCTGTAGCCACGAGTTGTTCGAACTCGCTTATTTCAGTTATCGGCAGGCGATTGACCTTCGTGATGATGAAACCCTCTTTAACGCCACTGCTTTTGAGTTTGCCGTCGGTGAGCTTTGTTATCTTCAGACCATTGCGTATGTTCAGTCTTTGTAGCTCTGTATCAGATACTTTCTCTAAAGTTGCACCCAGCAGTTTGTCGTTGCCGGCGAGTTTCACCACTCCCGTTGTTCCTCGGATATTACGCAGGGTTACTGCAAATTGTTTCGCTTTACCATCGCGAATTAACTCTATTTTAACACTTTCGCCCGGACGCTTGCGTCCGATGCGCTCCTGAAGTTCGGGTACGGCGTTGACGGCTTCGCCATCAACACTAGTTATTACGTCTTCGGCCTGTATGCCTGCGTCTTTGGCTGCGCCGCCGTCGGCTACGCCGGCGACAAACACACCGTTAGTTGAGCTGAGCGAGTATTTCTTCTGCACTTCGGGCGTAATGTCGGTTATGCTCACGCCGAGCAGCGCACGCTGCACTTCGCCGTACTGGCGAAGGTCCTGAGCCACTTTCTGCGCTATGTTCGATGGTACGGCAAAAGAGTATCCGCTATAAGAACCTGTGGTAGAGGCTATTGCGGTGTTGATGCCGATAAGTTCGCCGCGAGTGTTCACGAGCGCGCCGCCCGAGTTGCCGGGGTTCACTGCCGCATCGGTCTGTATGAACGACTCAATGCCCATGCTCTGTGTGGCGCTCTGGTTCATTATGCCTATGCTGCGCGACTTGGCGCTGATGATGCCCGCCGTGACGGTGCTCGTAAGGTTGAAGGGGTTGCCTACGGCAAGCACCCATTCGCCTATCTTGGTGGCGTCGGAGTTGCCGAAGGTGAGGTATTTGAGGTCGTCGGCCTCAATCTTCAGCAGAGCGATGTCGGTCGTTGGGTCGGTGCCCACAAGTGTGGCATCGAACGAGCGGCGGTCGTTGAGCACAACCTCTATCTTGTCGGCCTTCTCTATTACGTGGTTGTTGGTGACAATGTAGCCGTCGGAGCTGATGATGACGCCCGAGCCAGCGCCGACGACAGGCATGTCGTCGGACGATTGTGGTTGTTGCGGCATTTGCGGCTGCTGTTGCCGCGGACCGAAGAAGAATTGGAAGAACGGGTCGTCGAAACCGCCGAAACCGTTGCCGTACGACTGCATCTGCCGGCCGGCTTTCTTGATTTTGACGTGCACAACAGCGTTCACGCTGGCCTCAGCGGCTTCGGTGAAGTCGGTGGGCGCGTAGGTGGCGGCTGTGAACTGCGCTATAGGATTCTGAAACGGCATCTGCTCTACGGTTGCCGGTTTTGCTTTCGCCGCTTCGTAGCGCGAATACAGGTAAGCTCCAAATGCAGTGCAGCTCAACGAGGCCGCCACTGCTAAAACATACTTCTTGATTTCCATTTTTTTATTCTTTTAATTGTTATTGTCTAAATTTGTTCTCGGGCTCAAGCCCTTTTTGTTTTTTACAAAAGCAAATTTGAAACATTGATATTATTGCTGCAAATTTTTTCTACAAAGTGAGTGTTTTTCAGTACGAACGGCCTGAAAAACAGAATTTTTACGTTTGTTGGGAAATCACCGACGGTGGTTTGCTTTTTCGGTAACCGATACATGTAAAGTATTGGTAGTTAATGTGTTGTAATCTGATTTTTATCACCGAATCGATACGAATTTAAAACAAACTGATTTTCAACGAATAGCAGCAAGCGGCTGACTAATAGACCAAATCTGCGAAGACAGCAATTAGTATAATTCGCAAAGATTTAATAAATGTTGATAAAGACGGCCTGAACCGCGTGTTATGCGTTGCAATTCTTAGCCGTCTTTTTGTTTTTATAAATAAAAATAGTATCTTTGCAACATCAAATCAAATAGATTTGTGGGGTAGTGGGCAGGAGTTTCGGTATGTCAGAATCGCCAACAAAAAACCACTATACGAGGGGTGAACTGCATACAGTCGACCCCTTTTTTTGTAGTCAGTAATCCGTAATCTTGTTGTATTTTATACCATTTGTTAAGCATATAACAAACGAATATTTTTTGTAAAAAAAATATTCGTTCATAAGTGCCGAATAATTAAGCGAATAGGGCGGAGTAGGTGACAGTAGGTGCGAAAATGGAGTAAAAAGAGTTTGTTTTAAAGGGTAAAAAGTCCGAACTTTGCACTGCCAAAAATAAATATTCAAAAATTGTGGAAATATTAATGGTTGTGTTGTTCCTCATAGGCTATACATGTATAGCCATGGAACATAAAATTGGTGTTAACAAGGCGGCTCCCGCGCTGTTGCTGTGTGCATTACTATGGACATGTTACATAATCGACGCGCCGAACATCCTGCCGTCGCAAGAACAATTCCAAGCTTTTCTCAACGGTCTGATGCAGACCTCCGACACTCACTCTCAGGTGGTTAGTTATGTTACTCAGGTGCAGATAATTGAGCATCTGGGCGATGTGGCCTCCACGCTGTTCTTCCTTATGGGTGCAATGACTATCGTAGAGCTTATCGACGCTCACAGCGGTTTTGCGGTCATTACTGACCGCATAACCACGCGCAGCAAGCGCAAACTGCTCTGGATGCTGTCGGTGCTTACGTTTATTATGTCGGCCGTGCTCGACAATCTGACCACTACCATCGTCATGGTGATGCTTCTGCGCAAGCTCATTGCCAACGCTCATGAGCGTTGGCTCTACGCCTGCATAATAGTGATAGCGGCCAATGCTGGCGGTGCCTTCTCGCCCATAGGCGATGTAACCACCATCATGTTGTGGGTTCGTGGTAACATATCGTCGTCGGGTGTCATACCCAACTTGCTACTGCCGTCGGCCGTAGCGTTGCTCGTTCCGCTCCTCATAGCGCAGCGTTTTCTCAAAGGAGAGCTCACCGCAGCCGACATGCCCGCGCACGAAGATGTGAAAGAGGCCGAAACTTCGACACACGTTACGCCAGCCATCTCGAAGCAGATACTCATTCTGGGTGTTGGCGCGCTGGTGTTCGTACCTATATTTAAGTCAATCACCCATTTGCCGCCATTCGTCGGCATATTGTTAGGTCTGGGCGTGCTGTGGGTCTACACCGAGCGCCTGCACCGCAAATACAGCGTTTCCGACAGCTCGCGCACCACAATCACCAACGTCCTTTCGCGCATCGACTTCAGCACCATCTTGTTCTTCCTGGGCATACTGATGGCCGTTGCCGCCTTGCAGTGCGCCGGATTGCTCGGCAAGCTCGCAATGGTGCTCGATGAACAGGTGGGCAACATATATGTGATAAACATCATCATCGGCGTTCTGTCGTCGATAGTCGACAATGTGCCGCTCGTGGCCGGTGCCATGGGCATGTACGAGATGGCCGTTCCCGACGCACTCGATGCCGTGTCGCCCTACGTATGCGACGGCACCTTCTGGCTCTTCCTTGCTTACTGCGCCGGTGTTGGCGGGTCGATACTCATTATCGGTTCGGCCGCCGGAGTGGTGGTCATGGGACTCGAGAAAGTCAACTTCGTGTGGTACCTCAAATATATTACACTTTTGGCGCTCAGCGGCTATCTGGCCGGTGCGGGAGTGTTCATATTGCAGGAAGAGGTTATACTGCCACTGCTAAGATAGTGATATACAGCAATATACAGCAAACGAGGCACGCCTTTTAAGGCGTGCCTCGTTTCGTTTGAAATGTTAAAAATGCAGTGTTGGTTAAAAATTGTCAAATTTTTTCTTGCATAAATGAAAATATAATTCTACTTTTGACGTATAAAAAGAAATAAAGAATTAAATAAGTAATAATTAAAACGATTTGCCAATGAGAAACTGATACCCTAACAACACATATACCAAATTGTTATGGAACAGTTTAAAAAAATGACCGAAGAAGAATTACTTGCACAATGTGCAGCAGGTCGTGAAGATTATTTAAATGCACTTATTGAAAGGTATCGGAGCCGAGTGATGGCCTACATCCGGATGAATGTCAGCGACAGCGCTGCGGCCGATGATATTTTTCAAGAGTCTTTTATAAGAGTTTTGACATCGTTGAGAGCGAAGAAGTACGACGAGAAAGGCAAGTTTGTCTCTTGGGTGATACGCATAGCTCACAATCTGATTATCGACTTTTATAGGAGCCAGAAACGAGTTCAACTAGTACACGACTCAGACGTAGAATACAACCTCTGGGCGCGTATTGAAAACGACGAGAATGCCGAAAGCATCGAAAGCGAGATGATTCACCGTCAGATGCTCGAAGACATCGGAAAGATGATCACGCGGTTGCCCGAATGCCAGCGTAAGGTGCTCGAAATGAGACACTACGCCGACATGAGCTTCAAAGAGATAGCCGAAGCCACCGACGTGAGCATCAACACAGCTCTGGGGCGCATGAGATACGGTATACTCAACTTGCGCCGACTGATGAATGTGAACGATTAGTGATTGTTGATTTTTGTAACGCTTAGAATTCGATGAGTTAGTTATGAAAGTAGTTGATCTGACATACATACGTTCGATAGCCGACGATGCAAGCACCATCGCCAGCTTCATGTCTATTTTCAACGAACAACTCGTCGAATTCGAAATAGCGCTCGACGAGGAGTTCTCGCGCCGCAACTGGCGGCGCGTGAGCGAAATAGCCCACAAGGCTAAATCGTCGATAGTGTCGATGGGCATGAAGGACCTTGCCGACTCGATGAAACGGCTCGAGATGCTCGCCAAGCAGCTCTATGTAGAGCTGCCGCTCGCTCTGCCTAACATCGTGGAGACGTACAAAGCCCAGCTCGACGGCCTGCCCGACGACCTCAAACAATGGATCAGCAGCAACAAGACTCTCGACGCTGTGGAGCAACTCATCAATTTCTACAAGTCGCAAGCCAAACTGGCCAAGGCCGATTTGGTCGAATTTTTTGAATCTAAATGCAATTGATATGATAAATGTTATTGAAAACGACGGAACAGTAGTACTTTCTGTAGCAGGAACCGACAGAGTAACCGTGCTCAACGCTGGCGAACTCAAAGGTGTGATGGTCGAACAATTTGCCAAAGCCGAAAAGGGTATTCTCCTCGACTTGGACAATATCAAATTCATGGACAGCACCGGCATCAGCGTGCTCATTAGCGGCGTGAAGACTTCACGCGAGAAAAACAAACATTTCGCCCTGCGAAATGTCAAAGGCGACGTGGCCCGTCTGCTCTCACTGATGAAGATAGACAAGATAATCGATATTGAAAAATAGATTTTTCTTTTTATTTGATTTTAGTCTAAAAGGCTGTCGGAGCAATTGCTGACGACAACCTTTTAGTATTTTCAGACAACCGGTTAATGTGTTGAGTATGAAACAGTTGAATACACTTTTATTGTTGCTGTTTGTGACGGTTGGTGCGTTGGCGCAGCAGACCGAAACGACCGACAAGCCCGACGCGACGAAATACCTGACTACCAACGAATTCAAATCGAAGATATACAACTATAAAGAGTCGCCCACGGAGTGGAAATACAAGGGCGAACGCCCTTGTATAATCGACTTCTACGCTACGTGGTGCGGCCCGTGCCGCAATCTGGCGCCAGTGCTGCAGTCGGTCGCCACCGACCATGCCGGTGTCATCGATGTATATAAAGTTGATGTGGATAAAGAGCCAGAGCTGGCCAAAGTGTTCAGTATCAGCACCGTACCATCGCTTCTCTTTGTCCCGTCCGACGGCCTCCCGCAGATGGCGCAAGGCGCTCTGCCACGCATCTATCTCGACAAGATTATTGCCGAAGTGCTCAAAGTAAGAGTAGAGAGTAAAGAGTAGAGAGTAAAGAGTAAGGAGTAGAGACGCACGGCCGTGCGTCTGTGTTTACCCGAAATATTCGTCGGCGAAATTCACAAGGTATAGTTTTTTAGTGGCGCGTGTGAACGCGGTGTAGAGCCATTTGAGGAATTCGGTGGTCATCTGTTCCGGTGCCACATAGCCCGTATCTACAAACACAGCATCCCATTGTCCGCCTTGTGCCTTATGGCACGTGACGGCGTAGGCGAATTTCACTTGTAAGGCGTTGAACCACTTGTCGTTGCGAACTGCTTCGGCCAGCTTGCGACGGTCGTGTATGTCGGCGTAATCCTGCAGCACCATGTCGAGGAACTGTCGTTCCTCGTCGTGCGACAGACGTGGCGTCTCGGAGTTAAGGCAGTTGAGCAGAATCTTTGCGTCGACATCTATATCGTTGTGTTCCAAGAATTTAAGCGAAGCGTTGGCGAAGCGCAGTCCGTACATTTCGTTGTAACCGCTCACGCGCACCACTTCGGCAATGTCGCCGTTGGCAATGAAGTCGTCGTCGTTTTCGCCGGCGAGCCACAGGTAGTTGTTTTTGCCCACCATGAGCAGGTCGCCGCGCGTTATCTCTTCTTCTTTAAAAAGTACGGTGCTTCTGATGCCTTGGTTGAACCGCGTAGCGCGTTTGTTGCTGCGGGTGACGACGAGCGTGTTTTCGGTGCCGTAGCGGTCGTGGCAGGTGATGAGTGTTTCGATGAGCTCTGCACCGCTGAGTCGTTCCACGTCGCTGCCCGGCGTGGCGGTCAGCCGCGGATAGCCGCAGAAGTCGGGTTCGTTGTCGATGATGCGTCGCAGGCTGTCGGCGTTGGTGAGTATGGCGCTTTCTTGCTCTTGGCGCACGATGTCGGTGAGCCATACGCTGTCGACGCTGAGGCCGAAGCCGCGTAGCTTGTCGTCGTTGAGAGCCGGGGCTTCGTTGAGGCCAATGGGTGGCAGCTGTGCTGGGTCGCCTATGAGCAGAAGTTTACAGCCGGTTCGGCTGTAAACAAATGATATTAAGTCGGTTAGCAGTCGGCCCGAGCCGAATTCCGTCTCGCCGGTGAAGGTGTCGGAAATCATCGACGCCTCATCGACGATATATATGGTCTGCCGTCCGTTGTTGTATCCGAGTTCGAAACGGCTGTTGATGTCGTTCGACATTTGCCGGTAGATGGTCCGGTGTATGGTGTGCGCCGGCCGTTTTGAAATGCCAGAGAGCACTTTCGCGGCGCGCCCTGTGGGTGCCATGAGCGAGAGCGGGAAGCCGAGCGACGATGCCGTCTCGCAGAAAGCCTGCATGAGAGTGGTTTTTCCGGTGCCGGCATAGCCTCTTATGAGCAGCGTGGCGTGCGGGTCGGGCGAGCAGATAAGCGCAGAGAGCTTTTTCACAGCTTCGTACTGCGAGGCGGTAGGCTCAAATTGCATCGCTCTGAGCATCATCGATACTATGTCGGATTGGCTTAAAAGAGGCATAAAAAACGTTTTATTGTCATTTTTTCAATAAAAAAAACACTTATCGAGTAACGTCAATTGTTTTTTTCCATATATTTGTGGCAAAATTAAAGCAAAATCAAATAAAACTATAAGCGATGAATAAAATAATTAAGATTGTTCTGCATATCGTTTTCTTAGGAACGATAGTATTTTTAGCTTACTTGTTGTATGAAAGCATAATGGAACCAATTCGTTTTCAGGAGCAGTACGACAAACGTAAAACAGCAATTGTAAACCGTTTGAAACAGATTAGAGACGTGCAGGTAGCCTACAAGGCCAACTACAACAAGTACACTGGCAGTTTCGATACGCTGATTGATTTCGCCAAAAACGGCAATATGAAACTTGTGATGATGGAAGGCAGCCTTACCGACAGCCTCTTGAAAGAGGGCTGGACAGAAGCCAAGGCCATCAAAGCCGGCATTATCAAACGTGATACAGTTTACGTTGCCATCAAAGATACACTTTGCAAAGATTACAATCCCGATTCGTTGCGTTTCGTACCATTCACCAACAACCAGAAATTCGAGATGGGCGCATCGGCCATCACTACAAGTTCTGGCTTGGTTATTCCGGTCTTCGAAGCTAGTGTGACTAACAGAGTATTCCTCAAAGGTCTCGACAATCAGCAGCGTATCAATATGGATAAAGAGGCTGAGCAGCTGGGACGCTTCCCGGGTATCAAAGTTGGTTCGCTCGAAGAGGCCAACAATAACGCTGGTAACTGGGAGTAAGCTCTGTATGAACGACTTATCTCTTATAAGCCCTTCGTTCGACAAACAAATAGTAAACTCTTATACATTGTCCGTCAAACTTCGGTTTGACGGGCTTTCTTTTTGTGTATTCGACGTTGTTACAAACACTTTCGTTGCTTTGGGCAATACCGACTTCGAAGAGCCCGACATGAATTTTGCCCGGCAGGAGGAGTTTATGGCTTGCAACGAATTGTTCTCGTACAACTATAAGCGTACGCTCGTATCGATTGACAGTCAGGCGTTTACAATGATGCCGTCGTCGCTATTCGATGAGCAGAAGGCCCGAGGCGTACTGGAGTTTCTGGGTGCAAAGCCAGCTCCCGACGACCGCATTGTGGGCGATACTGTCAGTATCGCCGACGATACCATAGTATATTATCTGCCGCAGTTCCTCTATTATTTCCTGCAGTCGCAGTTTGCCAACTTGCGTCTGATGCATTGCGTAGAGCCGGTTGTAGAGGCCATGCTCACCAAACGTTTGGCCACCGACCGTAAGAATACTGTGAATATCGTTGTCGAAAACACGCGTATGTATATTCTCGTTGCCGAAGGCAACAGGCTGAAACTCAGTAACTTCTACGATACAGCCGATGTCAGCGACATGGTGTATGCCGTAATGAACACGCTCGACCAGCTCAACATCAACAACGACGACACGTCGGTGACGGTGTCGGGCAATATCGACGAGCGGAGCGAGCTGTTCCGCCTGCTGAGCCGATTCGCACATAATGTGCGAATGGCGTCGCTACCGCTGTATTTCCAGTACGGCTTCCAAGTGCCCGACGAGCAACGCTTTGTAAACCTTTTTCTGATGTCGTTATGCGAGTAGTTAGCGGAAATTTGCGTGGCAGGCGGTTCAATCCGCCGGCCGATTTCTCGGCGCGGCCTACAACCGACATGGCCAAAGAGAATCTGTTCAACGTGTTGAACAATATTATTGATTTTGAGCAAGTTAAAGTGCTCGACCTCTTTTCGGGGACGGGTAGCATTTCATACGAATTCGTCTCGCGCGGCTGTTCCGACGTAACGAGCGTGGAGCAGAGCTTTAAACATCAACGCTTTATAGCTCAGACAGTTGGCGAGTTCGGAATAAAAGACAAAGTCAGAAGCATCAAGGCCGATGCTTTCCGGTTTGTCGCATCGACGACCGAACAGTACGATGTGATATTCGCTGATCCGCCATTCGACTTGGACAAGGCCGCGCAACTGCCTGATTTGATTGTCGAAAGGAATATTCTGAAGCCCGACGGTTTCTTCATTCTCGAACATGCGGGACTCGGAAAATACAACGGCCACAAGTATTTCAAGCAGACAAGGAATTACGGAAAGGTGAACTTTACTTTTTTTGGATTGTAAAATAGCGTAATATGTTGAATATCAGAGGAAAACTATACGATATGAGCCGTCCTGCGGTGATGGGCATAGTGAACGTTACGCCCGACTCGTTTTTCGACGGCGGTCGGTATACCGACCGCGATGCGATACGCGAGCGCCTGCGTGCTGTGTTGGCCGAAGGTGCCGACATCGTCGATGTCGGCGCATGTTCTACGCGTCCCGGCGCCGAACAGGTGAGTGCCGATGAGGAGTGGCGCCGTCTGTCGGTATTTTTCGACGTTCAGCGTGCCGAATTCCCCGACGCCATAGTATCTGTCGATACGTATCGGAGCCAGATAGCCCGCCGCAGTGTCGAAGAATGCGGCGCGGCCATCATCAACGACATATCTGGCGGCGGCATCGACCCCGATATGTTCGCCACTGCAGCCAGTTTGCATGTGCCGTATGTGCTTTCGCACATACAGGGTATTCCCGAAAATATGCAGAATAATCCGCAATATGACAATTTAATTCAGGATATTTGTAGCTTTTTCAGTTCGAAAATTGCATATTTGCATCAACTTGGCATGCACGATATAATTCTCGACCCCGGATTCGGTTTCGGGAAGACGCTTGAGCACAACTACCAGCTTATGGCGCAGCTCGGCAAACTGCAAATCTTCGATTTGCCGTTGCTTGTTGGGATATCGCGCAAGTCGATGATTTACAAATTGTTAGACACAAAGCCCGCCGACTGCCTCAACGGTACTACGGTGCTCAACACCATAGCATTGCTCAACGGCGCCAGCATCATCAGAGTGCACGACGTGCGCGAGGCGGTTGAATGTGTCAGAATTGTTGAAAAGATTAAAAGTAAAACGAAAGATAGATAAAGGTGTTTTCATTTGTTGAAATAAGGTTCTTTGACGTGCTCGACATTGTGTTGGGAGCCTACATCATGTATCTGCTCTACAAGATAATAAAAGGCACGGTGGCGGTCAATATCGTTGTCAGCATCATCGGTTTCGTGATTATCTGGCTGATAGTCCGCACGCTAAAGATGAGCATGATGACGGCCATAATGGACAGTTTCATCAACATCGGACTTCTCGCGCTGATTATCATTTTCCAGCAGGAGGTCAGGCGTTTCCTCGTCATGCTCGGCACGCGTTACGACTTTCTGCGGCGGTTGGGGTTTGCCAAAAACCTGTCGTCGAATGCCGACCAGTCGGCATTCGTAAGCAGCATAGTGAACGCCTGTGAGAACATGTCGCGCACGAAAACCGGCGCTCTGATAGTCATCAAGCGCGAGATAGGCCTCAACGATTACATACAGACCGGCGACGAACTCAACTCGCGCTTCTCGACACAGCTCATCGAAACCATATTCTTCAAAAATACGCCGCTTCACGACGGCGCCATGATAGTCGACAAACACAAGATACTGGCAGCGGCGTGCATACTGCCTATCTCGCACAATATGGATTTGCCCAAGACGTTCGGCCTGCGCCACCGCTCGGCGGTGGGCATCACCGAAATAACCGACGCCATAGCCGTTGTCGTTTCCGAAGAGACAGGACGGATATCGTATTTTGAAAACGGACAGATTGTCAAGGTCAAATCATCGTTCCATCTGAGCGAAATGCTCGAAAAAATATAGGAGTGTTTTTCTGATGTACGAAAAGATTGCGGTAAGCGGCACTCTGACGAGCGTGGGACAGAAATTCATGCAGGAGGTTTCAGACAATGGTCTGAAACCCATTGCCATACTCGTGCCCGACTTGTCGCTGCCAGCGCCTATGCTTGCCGAAAAAATCGACGGCTGCTACGCAGTCTGCAACATGTCGGGAGCAACCTTCATTGCCAAAGACGACGAATCGTACGAGCACGATATATATTGCAGCCGCCTGATGGCCATTCGCGCCTTCGCTGCCGCTTGGCAGTATTGCAAGGTGAAACCGCAGGTCTTTCTAACTGTTTCAAACGCAATGATTTACGACGAGTACGAAGTCCACGATGACTATTCGACCGTCTATGGCGATAATTTTCCGGCCGAGGTAGGTCTCATGGAGACCCAAGAGACGCTGAAACTCAAGCAGCAGATGCCCGAGACAAGGGTCATAATAGCCCGTTGCGGTTACATAATGAACCGCGAATCGGGCTTGTTCGCTTTGCTTCGCAAAACGAGCCGCTGCGGCCTGAGTGGCCTCGTCGACGACGGCTATCAGTGCCTGCCGCTCGTCCATGTCGACGATGCGGCGCACATCTTGTTCAATATCATTGTAAATGTCAATTGTGAGGGCATTTTCAACGTTACTATTCCCAATATAGCGTCGTTGCGCGAGCTGGTCGATGCCTTTGCCGACTATGTTGGTCATCGGCAACTTTCGTTGCCGAAAATTGTGCTGAGGGTTATTGCGAGCAGGGTAGTAACCCTGCTCGAACAAAACTGCAAAGTGATTCCGCAGCGCGTGCAGGCCTTGGGCCTTTCGTTCCAATACCCCACGGTAGCCGACGTGGTGGCTAACTTGTTGAAAAAATAAGATTATTTACGAATACAAAAAACGACCGAAGGCCAATGGCCTTCGGTCGTTTTTTGTAATATAACTTGTTGTATTACAGTCCTTTGAAGATTATCAGCTCTACGTAAGCGAGCGCTACAGCTATAACGCCCACAATGATGCCCACGGTGGCCATATCTTTCTGTTTGATAAAGCCTTTGGCGTACGCCAAAGCGTTGGGTGGGGTAGAGATAGGCAGTGCCATGGCAAACGATGCGCTCAGTGCCAAGCCGATGAGCAGTGTGCTGATGCCGCCGTAAGATTCGAGTTGCGGCAGAATGCTTTTGCCTACGGCTAAGAGTATCGGTATGAGCAGCGCCGCAGTGGCCGAGTTCGACATGAATGTACTCATTACGCAGCACAACACGCCGCTACCAACGATAATCAGCATTGTAGGCCATGACTCGAACGGAATTGCTTTTACAAGCAGTTCGGCAAGGCCAGTCTTGTCGAGCCCTACGCCGAGAGCGAAACCACCGGCAACGAGCCACAGCACATCCCAGTCGATTTTCTTAAGGTCGTCTTTGGTGAATATGCCTGTAATAGAGAACACTGCGAACGGTATGAGCGCCACGACGTTGGCGTTGATGCCCGTGAAGCGGTCGGTAACCCACAAGAGTATTGTGCCAACGAATGTTATCAGCACAATCTTCGAGTCGCGGTCTTTAGGCGAGAACGAGTGTTCTATATTTATTTCGATAGTCTTCTGAGTGAAGGGGAACATGCGCTGAAGCAGAATCCAAGTAATGAAGAGGATAACCAGCGCGAGCGGCACCATGTAGAGCATCCATTCGCCGAACGAGATGCCGAGGTTGAGACCTTCGGGGTCGTTGAGATACTTGATAGCGAGTGCGTTAGGTGGTGTGCCGATAGGCGTTCCGATACCGCCCACGTTGGCAGCGATAGGAATAGAGAGCGCCATTGCTATGCGGCCTTTGCCCGAAGCGGGCAAAGTGGCCAGCACCGGCGAGAGTATTGTAAGCATCATGGCTGCTGTGGCTGTGTTCGACATGAACATAGAGCAAACTGCCGTCACCACAATGAAGCCCAGAAGCACCATTTCTGATTTTTTGCCGAAAGGTGTGATAATAAGTTTTGCAATTCCAGCGTCGAGCTTGTATTTGCTTGCAATAATAGCCAGTACAAAACCGCCCATGAAGAGCATTATCACAGGGTCGGCGAACGTCGCCATTATGTCTTTGTAGGGTATTGCTTTGCCGAAAAGTTCATCGGTGCCCGAATAGTCGAGACATGCTACCATGCTTGTCGATGTGGTTAGTAGCATCAGCACTATCACCGTCACCGAGGTCGTCCAGATGGGTATCGGCTCGAAAATCCACAATAATGCTGCAAGAAGGAACATCGCGATGACTCGCTGCTGAATGAGTGTCAGTCCGGCTAGGCCGTAAGCTTCGGTTGGAATAATCCATGCTATCAAAAATACTATTACCGAAATAGCAAGTTTGATTTTTTTACTTTTGTTCATAAACTGAATTGAATCTAAAAGTCTTTTTTATTTTGTTGTTTTTTTTGAGTGCAAAATTAGAAAACAAATATCAATTGCAATTATAAATGCAGAATAAAAAATTTCTAAAATATTTCATTATAAGCAAGATACAACCAAAAAACTGTTTTAATATTCATTATTTTGTAATAAAATTACATATTCGATTTTGCTAAACGTTGATTGATAATTAAGTAAAACACTTAACATGGAAATATATTCGTTTCGCATTCATGCTGAAAAATAGCTATTTTATAATCAGTACAAATTACGGCCGCTTGTGTTTCCTGCTTTTCTCGCGTTTTGTCTTATTCTTTTTGTTGAAGCGGAATTTGTTCGACGGTGCTGGCATATATCCCTCATTGTCAGCATCTTCCAAATCGTCGTTGAAATGCACTGGCACATCGTTGCCGACTTTGTCGGGGTCGGTATCGCGGCCACCGATGTTGACGCGCGCCTTTAGGCGCCCGTCTCTCTGCTGCTTCACTCTGAGCCAGAACATCTCGTTCCACAGGCGGTCGAACTCATCGATGAACTTGTGCAGTATGGCGTAGTTGGTCGTTATTACGAGGTTTTCCTGGTTGAACGCCCGCGCGGTGTACGTCCAGTTGTAGCTGCCTGTGAACACGATGCGCCCGTCGATGATGCCGAACTTATTGTGCATGTGGTACTTAGAGTTGTCGATTTTTACATCGATACCTGCGCGTGCCAAGTCCTTCACTTGCGAGCCGGCATCGCGCATCTTGTTGTTGTCGGTTATCAGACGTATCTTGATGCCGCGGTTGTGCATCACTTTGAGGCAGTGGCCAAGCTTATCGTCGCTTATGGTGAACACGCACAGGTCGATCGACTTTTTTGCTCTTGAGAGCAAAAAAGCGATGTTCTCGGGTATGTCCTGTCCGGGGCTGAACATCACATCGTGCAGGCGGAACTGGTTTTTACTTATCTGCTCGAATGCCGTCTCGAGCCATCTGATGGCTTTGATGCCGTCGCTGCCTTGTCCGAGGCGCTTGGCCTCGTTGAAGAGGCGCGAGCGAAGCTCGCCGCGCTCAACGCGGTCGAGGGCGTTGATGGCATTCACCACATTGGCCGGCAATGTGTAGTTGTTGCTCAGATGAAATATGTCGGTGAAGAAATTAATTATCTCGTCCATAGTCAGTTACCTCCTATTGCCGTCGTGCCCCCAATTCGAGTATCTCCATCTGTTTTACCTCGCCGCCGTCGATGGCGAAGCGCAGTGCCGTGCGTATCGTGTGGAAGCCCGACAGCCCGCACGCGCCCGGATTGAGATGCAGATAGCTGTATTTTTTGTCGTAGATTACTTTTAATATATGTGAATGTCCCGCGATGAACACCGCGGGCGCGTTGGTTCGCATTATTTCCAATATTCGCGGCTCGTAACGTCCCGGATAGCCGCCTATGTGAGTCATCAAAATGTCGGCGCCTTCGCACGTAAAGCGCTCTGTCTCTTTTAGTTGGTGGCGTACCTCTGTCCCGTCGATGTTGCCGTACACGGCGCGCAAAGGCTTGAAACGGCGTATGGCCTCAAGTGTGGCCATGTCGCCCACATCGCCCGCATGCCATATCTCGTCAACATCGGCGAAGAGGCGGTGAAACCTGTCGTCGAAGTAATTGTGAGTATCCGAAATAAGCCCTATCTTCTTCATTATTATGCTTTTACCGCCAACTATCGGGCAGCTGGCCGCCCGATAGTGCGCTCATAGGTGTTGTTACGAACAGATTAAGTGTAAAGTTTGTTGTAGAGAGAGTAAAGTGTAGAGAGTATAGAGTAAAGAGTAGAGAGTAAAGAGTAAAGAGTAGAGACGCACGGTCGTGTGTTTGTGTTTTTTTTTAAAAAAAAACATTATATTTGTGGAAATTTAAAACTATACGACTATGCAATTTACAGATAATGAGCTGAAAGCGATATTTAAAATTGCTAAGGCAATGGTTTTGGTCGACGGGCGTGTCGACAAGCGCGAACTTATGGAGATGGCCGACGAAATGCGGCGGCTGGGCGTGTCGCGTGAGAAAATAGAAGAGCTCTCGCTAACCACCAAAGAGATGGACAACACCGAGGCGCTCATAACCATCTCGACTCTCGACGACGAGAAGAAGATATATGTATCGTCGTACCTTATTATGATTATGATTGTCGACGGTGAGATGCACGAGAAAGAGATGATTTTGTGGGAAATGACCACTGCTCTGTGCGGTCTGCCCGAGGTGAACGTATCAGATGCTATCGCGCTGATGAGTAGCGATTTGCGATAATCGAGTCGTACTGTCGTTGTTTTCGTGGTGTGCAGAATTTGTCAAAGAGCTTGAATAAAATGTCGCAGCTCTTTTGCTTTTCAGCAAAAATGCTGTAATTTTGCGCCCGATTTCAACAGACAGGTGTAGCTCAGTCGGTAGAGCATCGGTCTCCAAAACCGAGTGTCGGGCGTTCGAGTCGCTCCTCCTGTGCAACTCAATACTCAGATTCTTTTAATCTGAGTATTTTTAATTTTAAAATTGTAAAACTATGAAGTGCATTTATTTGACTATCAAAACGTTATTTTTAGCTATCGTTGCTGTCGCAATGGTCGCTTGCTCCCAGAGTAAATTCTCGAAGAAAATAGCCGACATGGCAGTAGCGAGCAACGTTGATTGTCCGATCAACATCGGTGACATCACTATTACCAAAATCGACTACGATTCTCTCAAAAATAACCTGCAATATCACGTCATTTGCAATTCCGACTCATTCGACATACAGAAATACCAAAAAAGCGGTCTGTTGCTTCGCAGCCTGACTGCTGTAATGTTCGACAACCGCAACCTCGAAGATACCAAGTCGTTGCTCAACGACTTGCTCGAAGCCGAAGCGGGTATTAAATACATCTATTACGACATCGAACAGAACGAGAAAGTCGAGTGTCTGATTAGCGTCAACGACATCAAGTCGATTGTCGATGTCGATAAGGTCGATTCTGACCCCGACGGCGTGCTTAACGATTATGCGCAGCGCCAAAACAAGGACTTCCCGCAAGCGCTCGACGAATTTACGACAATTCTTAATGTAGAGGTTGCCGACACAGCTCTCGTGCATCATTTTGCCATCAAAACTGCTAACCCCGATGAGCTTATGGCCGACCTTAATATCTATCTGCTCAAGATGAATATCTCGGCCGGTCTCAAAGACGTTACCAACCGCGCCATACTGCTCTCGTGCATCAAGACAAAGCGCAGCATGGCTTACCTCTACAAAGTGCAGGGCACCGACCGCACTATCGATGTAACGTTCTCGTCAGACGACCTCGAAACTGTGCTCTCTGCAGCCAAATAGCGTGAGCCTCCGAATAGAAATACTGCCTTACAGGTTACATTTCAAGCAACCAGCGGGCACGTCGCGCGGTGTTTACACCGCACACGACGTGTGGTATGTCGTGGCTACCGACACCTGCACAGGTGTGCAGGGAGTGGGCGAGTGCGCCCCGCTGCTCGACTTAAGTTGCGACTATTCAGCCGATTACGCTGTGGTGCTTCGTCGCCTTTGCGACGAAGTGTGTCGCACATCTGCTATCGATTACGAACTCTTCCGTCCGTATCCGTCGATGCTCTTCGGACTCGAAACGGCATTTAGACAGCTGGAGCGGCAGTCGTGGCTGCTGTGGAGTTCGCCGCTTACAAGCGGCGAACAAGGCATACCCATCAACGGCCTCGTCTGGATGGGCTCTTTCGATGAAATGCTCCGCCGTACCGACGAAAAACTGCAACTTGGTTTCCACTGCGTGAAAATAAAAATCGGTGCCATCGATTTCGAAAAGGAAATAGCTCTTATAGAACATCTTAGAAGCAAATACGACGCATCGCGAATACAGCTTCGGCTCGATGCAAATGGTGCGTTCGCACTTTCCGACGCTCTTCGCAAGCTCGAGCGCCTCTCGGCGTTCGATGTCCATTCAATAGAGCAGCCCATCCGCGCTGGCCAGTGGACCGAGATGGCACGCCTGTGCCGTCAGTCGCCCATACCCATCGCCCTCGATGAGGAGCTCATCGGCGTCGCCCAGCCCAACGAGAAACAGCGTCTGCTCGATACCATAAGGCCGCAGTACATTGTGCTCAAACCGTCGCTTCACGGCGGTATCAGCGGCGCCGAAGAGTGGATTTCGCTGGCTAGAGAGCGAAATACCGGATATTGGATTACATCGGCACTCGAGTCGAACATCGGACTGAACGCCATAGCACAATGGACCGCCACGCTCAAACCGCAAATGCCGCAAGGTTTGGGCACAGGCGCGCTCTACGTTAATAATATTGACCTGCCACTGAGAATCACGGGCGACAAACTGTTTGTCGACGCCCGGAATTACCCTTCGGTGGAACAAGTGATTGAAACAGTCAAAACAATAAGCTAATTGTTTAGTTTTTATGTCTTTATTATGGCCGATTTGAAGTAACACTTCAAATCAGCCATTGTAAATCCACTCTCGGTTGCCGAATTTTCTGTCACAAAAAAGCAATTGTGCGAAGAAAAAAAAATAATGCCATTTCTTATTGTGTAATTATTTTACATACAGATGTTTAATATTTATTATCGGAAGTGATGCTTTAAATTATCGTAGATAAAAGTGGCTATAAATGTTAAGATTTTTGTATCGAAAACGAAACATAAGAGCCGAAAAAACATATAAAACAACATGAAACAAACAAAAAATTAATTGTATGGGAATGATTACTTAAATCTAACAAAGCTACGCTAACCAATCATTATTCCGGATATGCAAAAGTATCGTATAATGACCGTTAACAAATTTCTAATTAAATAATTTTCATAAACTTAAACAAACCATTATTATTCAAATTTATCTAACATGAAAAAGTGTTTATTAACTATTGCAATGGCACTTATTTGTAGTATGGCGGGAGCTCAGATGGCTCAGTTCCAGGCTCTTTACATTTACAATTTTGCCAAAAACATTAGTTGGCCGGCCGAAGACGCGAGCAAAGACTTGGTTATCACTGTAATAGGTGACAACGAGCTTGGTTCGGAACTTACAAAACTGGCCAAGACCAAAGGAGTGGGCAACCGTAAGGTTGTTATCAATCAGGTGGCTACTGTTTCCAACCTGCCCCAGTCGGACATCATCTTCCTGGGCGAGTCGAAGAGTAATCTGGTGGCCAATCTTACTTCGTCGCAAGACGGCAAGAAAACTCTTATCGTTTGCGGTAAGAAAGGCTTGTGCGCCAACGGCGCCGGTATCGCTTTTGTGAGTGAAGGCGGTAAATTGAATTTTGAAATAAGTAACAACAACATTAAGAAGCAGGGACTAACGGTTTCTGCCAAATTAATTAGTTTAGGTACTAGTGTTGATTAATAGATTTTACAATGAAATTTAGAACTTTAATTTTAGCTGGCGCAATACTTTTCTCTTCAGGTTCGTTTGCGCAAAACAAGCTGACAAAGGAGCAGATTCTGAGCATGAGCACTGAAGAGCTCTCAGACTTGCCACTCGAAGATTTGATGCAAGCTGTTGAAACACTCGGCGTTTCCAGCGTCGATGAACTGTTTGCAATGATTATGAATAAAAACGTAGCTTCTGCTTCGAAAAAAGAGGAAGACTCGTTTAAATCGCCGCTCGCTTCGACGGTTATTACCAAAGCAGAGATTCGCTCTTATGGTATAAGCACCATCGAAGAGGCTTTGCGCCTCATCCCGGGTATGATTGTGCAAGAGAAATCGAACGGTATGTACGACGTGCATATCCGCGGTTTGAACAATATCCCCGACAACCAGATGATGCTCTACACCGAAAACTCGAATACCTTGTTGATGATCGACGGCCGTATAGCGCACAACTACGCTACTGGCAACGTCAACTTCGATATCCTTCCGATCAGCATCGAAGATGTTGACCGTATCGAGGTGGTTCGTGGCGCCAATGCCGCTCTCTACGGTCCTAACGCTGTAAACGGTGTGATCAACATCATCACTGAGAAGACCAACGCAGCTTCGAAAACTGTTCAGGGTAGCTTCCACATGGGTACACAAGAGAACTACGTAGGCGATATCGCTTACCGTTCGGTTGTCAACGACAAATTCAGCTTCGGCGTAACTGCCAACCTGCAATACCGTCGTCGTAACACCAACGAGCTCTATGTTTATCCTACTCACGGCATTTACTACTCTCAGCTCTCACATGCTGAATGGGCTGCTGCTCAGCAAGGTCTGCCTGTTACTCAGTTAGGCGCTTACATAGCTCAGGGCAAATTGATCGACGCTTCGAATGGTGGTTATTACAAAACTACTGACATTCAGAAACTTAAACAAGCCTTCTCGTTCGGTGCAATTGCCAACTATGTGCCCGAATCGCTCAAACAGAACATCTATGCTATCCAGCAGGCTAAAGCAGCTGCCGATCCGGCTGGTTTCAAAGCTATGTATGGCGCCGACCAAGCTTCGGAAGCTACTGTTGCTCTGTTCTTGAAAGGTTTGGCCAACAATATGGACTATCAGTTGTACGATGTGCTCGAGTCGCAAGGCGATATCGTTGATATGTTCGACGACCCAGGTATGTCGCGCAAATCGTATGGTTTCAACTCTTACTTCTCGTTCCGTCCGAACGACAAGATTTATGCCGACCTCTCGCTCGGTTATCAGCAGTCGCGTGTCAACACGACACCTATTGGCGAACTTCCGTTCTCCATGTCGGAGCGTATTTCGAAAACCGGCTATGTGAACTTGGATGCTCACATCTACGACTTGAGCCTCAGCGCAAGCTACTCGGGTGGTACGCAGGACTACCAGAATGGTATCCCTGGCTTCAAATGCTTTGTTAACAACTTGCAGTTAGATGCTGATTATAATTTCGAATTTGGCGACCTGACTGTTAACCCGGGCTTCACTTTCAAAAAGTATTTCCTTACCGACTATGTTCCTGAATATGACTATGCCGACCCGAACAACTTTGAATGGTCGTACCACGAGCATGGTTACAAACAGAAAATCGGTGGCTTGCGCGGTTATCTCAACAACACCCGTGTAAACCTCGACAATATAGCACCTTCGTTGCGCCTCGACTACAAGACAGGTGGTTTCCGTGCTATCGCTGCTGTACGTGCCGATAAAACCAATATTCCTGACGAATGGAACATATCGTACCAAGGCGGTTTGAGCTACTCGATTAACGAGAATAACTTCGTTCGTGCGTCGTACGGTACTGCAATGCGTTCGGCCAACGTCGTTAACTCTTCTACCGACTATGTATGGCACCGCGACGGTTTGATGCCGCCCGATACCATCAACTTCCAGGCCGACCCAGAAGCTCCTCTTGCTAAAATCAAGAACTTTGAGTTCGGCTACCGTTGGCGTCCTTCGAAGAGCGTGCTCGTAGATGCTGAGGCATTCTACTCAACAAGTGAGGAGTATGGCGCACTCAAAGCTCACCAGTCGTCTGTTGTGATGCCTACCGATAAACTCTACGCTTTCATGACTAACTTCGAGACATTGAGCGGTTTACGCTCAATCACCGATGGCGAGTTGAACCTCGATGTGCTCACTACTTTCATGCAGAACACAAGCGTCGTCTCTACTGTTAAATATGCTGAGCTACCTTATAAAGTTAAACAAATGGGCTTCGGTGTGAATGTTGACTGGATTATCTCGCCGAAACTTATCGCGAAGTTCAATGTCAACGCTCAGAAGACTGAAATCGACAACTACTACGCTTACGACCAGAACGCTGAGATTCTCGGTCAGCTCGGTCAGATTTTCGGTATGATTACCAGTGTGCCTCAAATGGCTTCTGATATTCAAACTGGTGCTATCAACGAGCTTATGGCAAGTGGTACTTTCACCGAAGAGCAATTGATGGCTGTTCTTACAAATCCTGATTTCGCTTCTGCTGACTTCCAGACATATTTCAACAAGTATAAGACTTATTTGGGATATGCAATGAGTGATATTGATCAGAATCGTGTATCTCAAATAGCTGCTGAGTATGCTGCTACTGCTGATAAGGAAGCATTCCTCAACAATTTGATGAACAGTGCTAATCCTTCTGATAATACTCAATATGCCGCTTACTATGCTTTACGTTACGGCGTGTACAACAACGACGGCATATTCTCGTTCGGTAACTCGAAACCTTATGAGGCTCAGACTGTTAACGGCCACAAACACAAAGCTACTCCTTCGGTTTACGGTATGGTAGGTTTGATTTTCAAACCTACACCTAAAGTAGATATCACTGCTTATGGTAACTACATCGGCAAACGTACTTACGAAACCAAGTACAGCACCGAAGATCTCGACGACCGCTTCACTGTCAGCATGAAACTCGGTTACAAACCGGTTGACGGCCTCGAAGTATTCTTCACCGGCCACAACATGCTCAACAACGAGAAACAGGAATTTCCGTACGGCGACAAGATCGGCGGTGTATATTCTGTAGGTGTTAACTTCGGATTCTAATAATCTGATTTATAAATAAAAAGACAGATGCTCTTTTGAGCATCTGTCTTTTTATTGTGCCATTCCGATGGGCAAAATAAAAGGGCTGAAATCATCCGATTTCAGCCCTTCATCAATATGAACACAAAGTGTTACGAGTTCATCGTAACTAAAAATTCTTCGTTACTGCGCGTCTGTTTAATCTTATCTACAAGGAACGTCATAGCTTCGAGCGAGTTCATATCGCCCAAGAACTTGTTGCGCAGAACCCACATGCGGTTGAGCGTGTCCTTGTCCTGAAGCAGGTCGTCGCGGCGTGTGCTCGACATATTGACGTCGACAGCCGGGAAGATGCGCTTGTTGGCCAGTTTGCGGTCGAGCTGAAGCTCCATGTTGCCGGTGCCTTTGAACTCTTCGAAAATGACATCGTCCATTTTCGAACCAGTGTCGGTGAGGGCTGTGGCAATGATGGTGAGCGAGCCGCCATCTTCGATGTTGCGGGCTGCGCCGAAGAAACGTTTCGGCTTGTGCAGCGCGTTGGCGTCGACACCGCCCGAGAGCACTTTGCCCGAAGCCGGCGAAACGGTGTTGTATGCACGCGCTAAGCGCGTGATAGAGTCGAGAAGTATTACTACATCGTGGCCACATTCCACCATGCGTTTGGCTTTTTCGAGCACAATGTTGGCAATTTTCACGTGGCGTTCTGCCGGCTCGTCGAATGTCGAAGCTATCACTTCGGCATTTACCGAGCGAGCCATGTCGGTAACCTCTTCGGGTCGCTCATCGATGAGCAGTATTATCATGTACACTTCGGGGTGGTTCTCGGCTATCACATTGGCTACGTCTTTGAGCAGCACTGTTTTACCTGTTTTCGGTTGTGCAACAATCAATCCGCGCTGACCTTTGCCGATAGGCGAGAAGAGGTCGACGATGCGCGTCGATGGATTGGCATATTGTCCGCGCGAGAGATTGAATTTCTCGTTCGGGAAAATAGGCGTAAGGTGCTCAAACTGAATGCGGTCGCGCACTTCGTCGGGTCGGCGGCCGTTGATGGCGAGCACTTTTACAAGCGGGAAGTATTTCTCGCCTTCGCGTGGCGGACGTATGGTGCATGTTACGGTATCGCCGGTGCGCAAACCGTTCATTTTCACTTGCGACTGCGCCACGTAGATGTCGTCGGGCGAGTTTATGTAGTTGTAGTCCGACGAGCGCAGGAAACCGTAACCGTCGGGCATGAGCTCGAGTACGCCGGTGGCTTGTACTATGCCGTCGAAGTTGTAGTTGGCGTTGCGGTCGCGCAGTTCGTAGCTGCCGCCTTGCTCCGGCATACGCTGGCGCGGTGAGTTTTGAGGCTCTTGCAGCGACAGTTCGCTGCGGCTAGCCGCAGCGTCGTTGTTGTCGGCCTCGCGGCGGCTCGGCATCGAGTCGTAGTCGCTGTTGTCGGGCTCGGCGTCGTCGAGGTCGTCGTAGTTGTCGACGTTGAGAGGCACACCGCCCTGGCGTTTTATGATTTCTTCTATAGAATAATTGTCTTCTTTCGGTTTTGTAGCGTTAGCCGCGCTGTCGTTTTGCTCAGGCTCGTTCTGGCGGCCTGTCGAAGCGCTTGCCACAGGCTGTGGCGCAAGTCGCGGGCGTCGCCCGCGACGGCTTTGCTGTCCTTGCGCTTTCTGCTCTTTCTCGGCAAACATGCTGAAAATCTCACCGATTTTGTCTTTTGTCGTCTGTTCAGTCGCTGGTTCAGCTTCAGGCTGCTCTTTCTGAGTTTTTTGTGTCTTCCGACCTCGTGTGCTCTCATTAGCAGCGGGTTGTGCCGCTCCTGTCGAAGAGGCGTTCTGTACCTCGTCGATTTTCGCTATCAATTCTTTCTTCTTGTATTGTTCTACTCTGCGAATGCCTAATCCTTTGGCTATTTCGCGTAACTCCATAAGCAGCTTTTCATTAAGCTCTGATAATTGGTACATTTATGGTATTTTTATAGCATTATTATCTTCTTATTTTGCTTGCGCAAAAAATAAAATCAAAAATGAATTATGATATGTTTTTTGATTGACGCTGTTACTTGGTTCTGTAACTTAACGGTGCAAATATAGCTGTTATTGTTTAAACCGCAATACTTTTTAGTAGTTTTTTTATTGGTCGAGCAATTGTTTGACTTCCTGCTCCATCTCGGCAGTAGCTTTTTTCATCTCGGCAATCGATTGCACAAGCGATACAGTGCTGTCGGCTACTGATACTATGTGAGTCTTGTAAAACCAAACTTCGTTGAAAAAATCATTGCGAATGCTATCAGGCTCGCCAACCAGCTCTTTCAGTTGGTTGACGCTCATTCCCTCTTTCACCTCTTTGAATTTGCTTGTAGTACAATTTGTAAAGAGAAGACACAAAACGAAAAGTATTGCTAATGCGTTTATTTTCATTATATTATAATTAAATACGTTCTGTTTATACGTTGTGTTTTATATTTAGTTGTCGCTTTGTCGCTCAGTTTTGCAGTTTTATGTTGTCGAGGCAGAACAAATACGGGTATTTGTCCTGCGTGCTTGTGATTTCGAACGACAAAGCGCTGACGCGTCCGAGAGCTGTCAGACCAATGGTCTGCCACTCGTTAACTCTTATGTATTTGGCCGGATTCTGGAATCGGCAGTCGATAAGGTCGTATTCTACGGCCGAAATCTGGTTGCCTGTTTCATCTAAACCCTTTATTATCAGCGTGTAACGGTCGTCGGTGCCGAAGTAGTTGAGCAGCGCCGTGGTGTCGGTTACGCCGTAGCCGTATTTGCTTATCAGATATACTAAATTGTCGTTGGCCACGTCGATTGATTTTACGGTGTGTTTCTGACCGCCGAAGTCGACTTTGGCAGCGCTGTTTTTTGTGTTGGCTACCAAGTAGTTCGACGTCTTTCGGCTGTCGTAGGCGCAGCCTATGGCTTTTGTCGAAACGGTGTTGGTGATAGCCGATAAGTTGCTGAAAGCGAAGCCGTTCCAATTGGCGAAATTCTTCGCCAATTGCACTGAATCGGTTATCTCGGTGTTGGCGAAGAGCAAGCCTTTGCACGCAAAGCCTTCGGTAGTGTCGGTGTGGCTTACCAGCGTTTTTGACTTAGGTGCGGTAAAGTTGTCGAACGACTCAAAATCGATGTTGCGCACGACCGAAATATTAATATTTCGGTCGTCGGAACCGCTGCTCGTCTCCACTGTGAAAGTCAGCACGAAGTCCGACAGCTCTTTGGCCACAAAAGTATAGTCGAGTTCGTCGGAAACTTTAGTGTCGTTGATTTTCCAACTGTATTTTGAGTCGTAATCGTAAGTTATTTTAGGCGAGAGAGTTACCGTGTCGTTTATCTCTATCTCGTAGTTTCCTTCATTCTGGAGATAAATCTTCGGGGCGGGCTGTTCTTTCTCGTCTAAATTGCAGGCCGAGGCAATCAAACCTACGGCCAATGATATTGTAAATAACTGACGCATAAATGTTTACTGTTGTTTATCTTTTCCCATCATGAAGTCGAGGAAATCGCCGATTTGCTCGACGCCGATTTTTTTGGCAATGATTTTCTTATCCTTGTCGAGAATGTAGATTTGAGGCGTGCTCTTGATGTTGTAGTATTTTCTGAATCCTGTACGACCGTAAGGGTCGTACACGTTTATCCATTCGTCGAGTTCGTGCTCTTCAATGAATTCCTCCCATTCTTTAGGCTCCACCTGGCAATAGACGGCGAAAATCTTGATGCCGTCTTTTTTGTATTTGTCCCAAACCTGTTTTTTCAGTTCCGGAATCTCTTTTTTGCAGTGTCCGCACGAAGGTTCCCAGAAAACCAGAATGGTGAAAGGAGCGCTGGTTTCGCTCAGTTTAAACCATTCGCCGGTGTTCGAAATCATTTTCAGGTCGACGGCTTGTTTGCCGATGAGGGTGTATCTGATATTTTCGATTTGCTCGCGCAAATCGTCGATGAATTTTTTCTCGGCCCAGTCGGCTTCGCCCGAAAGGTAGTATTTGTCGGCAATGATGACCAGAGCGGCGTCCATGCCCATTATTTTGCTGTTGTTGGCCATGTTGTAGAAGTGCGACACGTAGAAGCGGAAACACTCTTTGTTTGGCCTCGACTTCTCAATTATTTTTATGGCTTCAAGTGCCACAGTGTCAGCTAGTTGCGGTAATGTCTCGTCGAAGTACTTGTCGACTTTCGACATGAGAGTAGGGGTGCGGAGCAGACGGTCGTCGGCAAAGTCGATGTTGTCGAAGTAATGCTCTCTGTAATAGTAATATCGCTTGGCTTGCAGCGCGCTGTCGCGCGCTGCGCCAGTCTCTTTCACGTCGAATGTTTTCGGGACTTCAATCTCTTTGAGTGAGCGCAGGAAGACGCTCAGGAAATTGTCTTTGTTGCGTTCGATCATCTCGTTGTTGTGCGCTTTCACCTGTTTGTCTATTTCGGCAAACTGCGTGCGTATGCGTTCTTTGCCGTCGTTATCGTCGGGTGCAAGTGCTTTGTACGCATCCGACAGGGCTTTTTGCTCTTCGCTGCGTTTTTTCAGATAATTCTGATAATCAATAAAATCGCTCAGCACATTGCAGCCTTTCGCCTGCACGCGGCTCGATACGTCGGGCAGCGTGTCGCATTTGATGCTGAATGTCTGGTCGTCGGAAATGATGATGTCGAAGAGATGCTGGTTTTGCGGAAAGAAAACCAAGTAGATGCCTTCGGGCAGTTTCTCGTTGCGCACATAGTGCGCAACACCTTTCGCGTCGGTCGTAACTGTGTCTTTCACAAGCATTTGGCCATTGAAGTAATAACCCAGAATAACGGGCGACGAAGGGTAGTTGTCGACGGTTATGGTAATGTCGGTTGCTGGTTCGGCTTTTGCCGTTATTGGCAAAAGCGCGATGATTATCAGTATCAGAATTCTCATTGTTGTTCTATTTATTTTACAAAAGTATAAAATTTGACTTATAAATCAATTCAAAAACTATACCCAAATGACCATATAAGTGCCGAATTGTTTTCCGGGCATTTACGCCAGAATCGCTTGTGTCGGTGTAATACGCTTGTAATCAGGTTTTTGTGTGTTTTTGTTTGGCGGTATTGGCGTCTTTGTTTTCTGACAAAAACAGAGAGTTTTTTTGTATCTTTGTGGGAAAAAACAAGCAATGGAGCGAGTTAGCCGTTTTGTTGGCAAATACATGGCACTTATAGTGCTTGCAGTGGCCGTTGTGGCACTAACAGTGCCACAATCGGCGTTGTGGATTCCGACCGATTGGGTGAGCTATCTGCTTATGATAGTGATGTTTGGCATGGGTCTGACGTTGCGTTTGAGCGATTTCAAGCCTGTATTCACCCGCCCGAAAGAGATACTGACGGGCTGTGTGGCTCAGTTTACCATAATGCCGCTCAGCGCGTTGGCGCTGAGCCGTCTGTTCGACCTCGATGCGGCGCTCACGGCTGGCGTGGTGCTGGTGGGCACTTGCCCTGGCGGTACGTCGAGTAATGTGATTACATACCTCTCGAAAGGCGATGTGGCTCTGAGTGTCGGCATGACGACGGTGAACACTATGCTGGCGCCCGTTCTGACGCCGGCTATCACATATCTGCTTCTGCGAACGGATGTGAGCGTTGATGTGGTGGCGATGTTCTTCTCAATAGTAAAAGTTGTCATTGTACCTATTGCATTGGGCTTTGTAATAAACAGATTTTTAGGCAAATACACACAGCGAGGTGTTGCGTTGCTGCCATTGGTTTCGGTGATGGCTATCTGCATGATAGTGGCGACAGTGGTGGCGCACAACGCCGAAAAGATTTTTTCGGCGGCTGCTGTTGTTTTCGCCGTTGTCGTTTTGCACAACACTATTGGTTATGCCTGCGGATTCGGTTTGGGGCGGCTTATGCATCTGCCGGCTGCAAAGACCAAGGCGCTTTCGGTTGAGATAGGAATGCAGAATTCGGGGCTTGCGTCGTCGCTCGCGCTGACGGCTTTTGTGGCGCTTCCCACGGCCACGGTGCCGGGCGCGTTGTTCTCGGTGTGGCACAATATCTCGGGCGCGGTGCTGGCTAATATTTTCAACAGAAAAAGCTGATATAAAGCAGTTTATGGATATAAAAAACTCGGTGCATGAAATCATGCACCGAGTTTTTTCTTGCAATCAGTAAGTCAGCCGTTATTTAGTAGCAGCCCATTTACGGATTTCGGTACGGAACCAAGAGTCGGCCTCTTCGGTCCATTTGTAGTTCTGACGGATATAAGCCATCGTGTCTTTTTCGATGTCGGTGTAGCTGTTTCCGTCGGCTACTTTCTCGTAAAGAAGTTTAGCGTCGGCTATAGAGATACGACCGTCGCCTTTACCTGCTACTGCTTTGTCGGCAGCTTCTATCAATTCGGCATCATATTTTTTGCCGTCAATCACTTTGTAATAAGCCATAATTGTAAGTGTTTAAAGTTTATTTCACAAATTAAAAGAGTTTTTTTCAAAAAAACAAAAAAAGAAGCCCGAAACTTCACGTCTCGGACCCCTCTCTCTTAAAAAACACTATGAAAAACTCTAATCTATTGTCTTTTTAAAATGAACAATTTCTTTACCCATGCACATTGTAAGTGTCTCGTTATCAACGCGAACCACGTCGTATTTCTGACTGTCGCTCATGTTGTTTCCGAGCAATATGCTTTTTCCTTCCACGAGCCATTGTTCTCGTGTCGGATTACCTTTCATGTTGATGTCGACGGTGTTGTCGGAGTTGAAAGTGAGCGTGAGGCTGTCACTTTCGTCGCAGTTGCCGTCGTTGTTGCTCCAAGTGCCCAGAAGCATCTCGGTGCGGTTGTTGATATATGGCAAATTGTGACCGACTACAATTATACTTGTAGCGTCACAAAAGCCAAAATCATTTTTATAAGTGATGAGAATTGAGTCGCGTAAAAGAATCCTTTCGCTTGGCAATTTTTCAATATTGGCAATCGAATAGGTGAGAGTGTCGCTACCAGCCGAAACAATCGTTACGTAATTGTCGGTGAATTCGATCACGCAACCCGATGTCGAATTGTTGGTTTCGCTGGTTTCGGGTTTGCATGTCGTCAGCGCGGCGGCCGACAGAAAACTTATTGCTGTAATGAATAACTTCATTGCTTTATTTCCTTTTCGCGGTGCAAAATTCCTAATTATAGCGTTCTCTGTCAAGACTTTTTATTTAGATTAACTTTTTGAGATTTTGCGTTTACTTATTTTTAAGCCGTGTTAATTATTCCTTATCACCGCCTAATTGGTGGCGATAAGCGGTCGCCAGGGGCGCGTAACTTTGAAAATATCACTTGTGGAAAGAGTTTAAATGCATTATTATCAATGCGTTACTTGTGCTGCGGCTTCTTGTGCATGGATTTGTTTCTGGCAAAAATATAGTTGATGGTGAGTGTGAAAAGCAGAAACGGCCGTTTCAGGTATCCTGAAACGACCGTTTCTGTTAATTTTTTTAGCTAAAATAATGCAAAAAACGAGCGTTATTTCAGCATCTCAACGCCAACGACGAAGCCGTTTGCGATGAAGTTTGAGCCTTCAGAGAGGCGTTTTATGGTGTAAGTCTGTTGCGGCGAAGCCACAACAGACATGTTGGTGAGTTCCGCAGTGCCGTTTGCCGTGATGAATTCGTCGCCGATTTCGATTTTCGCAGCCGATTCAAAGCCGGCGTACAGTGCCGTATTTGCAGGGTCCGACGAAGCCCAGCCCTTGTCTTTAAGCAAGAAAGGGTGGTCGCTTGTCGATGTCACTGTCGATCCGTCGGAGAATTCGTAGGTAATGAGATTCTGGTGCGTAACCGATTCAACTTCCTTTACTATAGCGTTTTTGGTTGATTTTGTCTGTTCGTTGTAGATACGGATATTGTCGCCAGCGGCAATATCCGAAATCTGTTTTTGTGCGCCGTCGGCCATAAGTATCTTTGTATCAGCGGCAAAGCAGAGCACGTCGACACCGTCGAAGTATATCTCCGAGAGCACCGTGTCGTCGTATTTGTCGCCTTTGTACACATCGACAATCTCGAATTTCATGGTCCACGCTTTAGCGTTGGACCCAACAGAGCCCAGCGTGTCGTTGAGTTCGAAACATTGGTCGCTGCGCGAGTCATCGAGGTTGAGCATGGCGTACGGCTTGTCGTTGATGTAGAGTCTCAGCTTTTTCACACGCGAGTTGTTTTTCCAGGCAGCCTGACTTTTCACGTAGCCGTTGACTACGTGAATCAGAGTGATGCGCGGTTTGTTGGGTTCGAAAGTATATTTCACCCATTCGCCAATGCCGTATCCTTGAGCGCCTTCGACCCATGGCGTGTTGTACATCAGGTCGTGAAGGTTCTTCTCGTTGTAATTGTTTTTACCTTGGTCGGCAAGCCGGCTCGACGCTTCTATTTTCGACGGACCGCCATTGCCGTTGTACCAGCTGTCGCCGCCGCCCACGATGTCCCAATAGCTCGAAAGCGTCTCGTTGTAGTTTTCGTAGGCTTCTTGCTCTTTCTGAGTGAGTTCGGCGCCTTCAGCCGCTTTTTTGAAAGCGGCGGCGCCCAAGTTGAATTCGCGTTCGTCTTCGTCGGACAGAACGTACAACTGACTGGGTTTGAGCTCTTTCGTCTGAGCTGCCATTGTCATTGGCAAAGCCAATGACAATGCCATCAATGCACATATCTTTTTCATCTCGTAATAGTTGTTTTTGGTCATTCGCAAAGGTAATATTTTTTCAAAAAATATCAAACATTACCGTCGCTTTTTGTTTTCCGGCTTTTGCTGACTCTCTCCAACACTTTGATTATCAGGCTGTCGTTGGCGAGGTCGACTTCTGCGTTACCGCCCGAGGCAAGTTTGCCGAAGAGTATCTCTTTGATAAACAGCGGTTTTACTTCGGTGGCGAGAATTCTGTCGGTTTCGCGAGCGCCATATTCTTTGGTATAGCATTTCTTCAGAAGCCACTCGCGGGCTTCGTTGCTCAGCGACACTTTCACGTTGCGTTTGCTCAGTTTGTCGGTCAGTTCTCTGAATTTCTTGTCGAGAATGAGCGAAGCCATGTGCAAGTCCATGTCGTTGAACACAATAGTGCCCGACAGACGGTTGAGGAATTCGGGTTTGAAGATTTTCTTCACTTCGCCGAACATCGAGTCGCCTTTGGTATGAGTGTTGCCAAAGCCGAGTGTGGCAAGGTGCGCATATTGCGCGCCTGCGTTGCTTGTCATGATTATTATCGCGTGCTGGAACGACGTCTTTTTGCCCTTATTATCAGTCAGTTGGCCGTAGTCCATCACTTGCAGCAGAATGTTGTAAATGTCGGCGTGGGCCTTCTCGATTTCATCGAGAAGCAGCACGCAATGCGGTGTTTTCTGCAGCGCCGAGGTGAGCAGGCCGCCATCGTCGTAGCCTATGTAGCCGGCAGGCGAGCCAATGAGTTTCGAAATGGTATGTTTTTCGGCGTATTCGCTCATGTCGAATCGTTGCAGTTCGACGCCCATCTCTTTGGCCAGAGTGCGGGCCACTTCGGTCTTGCCGACGCCCGTAGGACCTACGAAGAGGAAGCTCGCAATGGGCTTGCCCTCGTCAAGAAGGCCGGCCTTCGACATTTGAATGGCCTCCACGATGCGTTTGATGGCTTTGTCCTGACCGTAGATTTGTTTTGTCATGCGGTCGTAAAGTGTTGCCAGATTGGCGTTTTCATCGGCTTTGCCGATGGTCTCGAGGTTGCAGATGTTCTTCATCACCTTGTCGACGATTTCGGTCGTTACGACGCGTTTTTTCTGCAACTCGCATTCAGCGCCGGCCTGGTCGAGCACGTAGAGGGCTTTCTCGGGCATGGCGCGGTCGTTCATGTATTCCTTGCTCAGACTGATAGCGTAGCGCAGCACTTCGTCGGAATATTTCACGTTGTGAAATTTCGAATATTTGTCGCGGTGAGTGGTAGCTATCAGGTAAGTCAGCGATTCGTCGGGCTCTTTGATGTCGATGCGCTGGAAACGACGCACGAAGCTCTTGTTGCGCGACAGCGTGCGCTGGAAGTCGTCGAAGGTGGTAATACCGACGAAGAAGAGCGACGGCGTGTCGAGATAGGGCTTCAGAATGCTTGTGATGTCGACGGTGTTGTCGTTCGTCTGTCCGCTCGGCGCGATGCTGTGAATATTGTCGATGCAGATTATGTTGTTGCCTTCGTTTTTCATCGAATCGAGAATCGATTTCAATCGATTCTCCAATTCGCCTCTGTACTGCGTGCTTGAAATTAGACCGCAAAGGTCGAATTCCCACAAACTGCAGTCTTTCAGACGTTTAGGCGTTTTGCCTTGCTCTATAAGTTTTGCCAGTTTGCGCAGCATTTCGGTTTTTCCTACGCCCGGCTCACCAAGCAGCAGAGCGTTGTTGCATTCGCATCGGCAGAGAGTCGACATGAGTTTTTCGAGCTCTATCTTGTGCACCACGAAGTCGTCGTCGCTGGGCTCGATGCGCGTAACGAACGAGTCCTGAACGTTTTGCTGTTCCTCTTCGAAGTCGAACGGCTCGTCGATGGGCTGCGTAGCAGGCAGCTGCCGTGCCTCTATTCGAGGC
Source organism: Bacteroidales bacterium (assembly GCA_017960905.1). Taxonomy (GTDB): domain Bacteria; phylum Bacteroidota; class Bacteroidia; order Bacteroidales; family Marinilabiliaceae; genus W3P20-009. Next base: position 28,933 of record JAGCYH010000035.1, on the reverse strand, counting down.
ACGTTGCTGATGCCAACGCTCACATTCTCAGATATTTCGTCCTTGCTGTATGTGTGAATCAGGCTTCGGATGAGATCGGCCTCGCGTTTGTTGCATATTTTCATCAGCACTTTCTGAGCGTCGGAATGTTTGAGCGAGAAGATGGCTTTCACCATGTGCGGTACGGTGATTGAGTTTGCACCGCTTGATCCGACGATGAAAGCGGCGTTGCCGAGCATCTGCTGGAATTGCGCAGAGAGCTCGGGTTCTATCATTTTCTTGCCGGGCATGACTTCGAGAGCCGATATGCTGTTGACTAGGTATTTGAAAGCCGGCTCGAAGTTGGGCGACATGCTTTCGACCGAGTCGATGAAGAAATCTTGCTCGAACAGGCCTCGCAGGAAATGCTCCGGTGTTATGTATTCATTTCGTAGTTCGCAGGCCAGTTCGGCCGCGTATTTTAATGCTTTTGTAACTGAAACGGTGTATTTTATCTCCATATTATCTCTGTGGTTCTATTGTTGTTAATAACGGATAGTTGGCTTCGCGGGCTAACTTATTGACGCACATGACTTTGGTTGATGCGATATCGTAGGTGTAGACACCTACGATGCATCGTCCTTGCGTGTGAATCTGCATCATCAGCCGCTCAGCTTCATTCTTTTCTTTATGAAAGACAGACATAAGTACCATAACGACAAAATCCATGGTTGTAAAGTCATCGTTGTGCATTATGACATTATAACGTTCAGGTTCGTCGGTTATTATGCGCTGCTTGGTTTTTTTGTTTGTCTGAAGCTGTTCCATCTGTGTCGAAATTCCGTGTCAAAATTAATCATAATTTTGTTAGCTTGCTAAAAAAAAAATATGCTGCCCGCCGAAAGGCGGGCAGCATATATACGTTGTATGTTACGGCCGGAATCAGTTGATGAACTCGTTTCTGATTTCGTTTACCTTGTCTTTCAGCAAGTTAAGAATGTCCTGCGAGATTTCGTTGTTGCAGTTGGCCGAGATTTTAGTAGTTTTGGTCGTTGGGTCGGTAGAGGCCTCTATTTTGCCGTTCACTTCTATTTTCACTTCATCGAAGTACATCTTTATCTCGAGCATTTTGTTCATAATGTAGTTCAGGTCCTCGTCCTGCTTGTCTTTGTTGGTCTGCTCGATGATATTGATAATTGTCGAGAGCGACAATTTCTGAGCTATGATTCTGTCGGTCAGCTGTTTATTGGGTTTTGTGCCCATAAGGTTGAGAGCCAGATAGAGGCCTTCGGTCCAGCCACCGGTGAGCACCATGGTTGCGATGTTCTTGCGGTTGTTTTCGGTCAGATACTGGTTGGCGTTCATGTAAACCTCTGATATAATGTTGAGAATGTCATCTTTCGACGTGCCTTTTTCCTCGAGTTTCTGGAAAGTGGCTTCGTCGATGAGTTTGACGATGCCGAGGCGTTTCGTGATATTCTGCAGCACGTTGAAGTATTCGACAGTTTTCTGCGACTGGTTGAACATGTTGGCTATGCTCATGTCGGTAGTGTAGATGCCAACGTTGAGCGCCATTTTCATGTTGCTGTTGTATTGGCTCGATTTGTTAAGGTCGTTGAGCATCGACTCGTCGTACTTAACGTTCGACTCTTTTATGAGCGAGGCCATCTCAATAGGCGCCGGCAGCGTGTAGAGTATGGCTTTCGATTTATTGAGGTCTTCGGCCATGTTCATGCTGTCGATCTTGAATTCAACATTGTCTTCGAATGTTGTCGTCGTTTTGTCACGGTTGCACTGGCACGAAACGAGTGCTGCCAAGGCGCAAACCATTGTGCTGTAGAGTATTATATGTTTTCTCATATCAAAGTTTTACTTTTTATCTCAAACCGCTAATATAGTGATTATTTTAATAAGTTGTTACACTTGATAATATCTTTTTCCAAAAATTCCTGTTCCGACGCGAATTATTGTCGTTCCGTGTTCGATGGCGATAGGGTAGTCGTTCGACATTCCCATGCTTATCTCGCGGAAGTCGGCATCTGACGTAAAGTATTTATTCTTAGCGTTTTCGAACAGATTTTTAATCTGTTCGAACTCGTCGGCAATCTGTTTTGTGTCGTCGGTGAACGAGGCCATTCCCATCAGACCGCAGATTTTCACATTTTTAAGATTTTTGAGGCAGTCCGAGGCGAGGAACTCTTCGAGTTCCTCGGGCAGGAAGCCGAATTTTGTCTCTTCTTTGGCCACATGCACCTGCAACAGGCACGGTATCACGCGGTTGCATTTCTTAGCCTCTTTGTCGACCGTGGCGAGCAGTTTCTCGCTGTCGATGCTGTGAATCATGTGCACAAACGGCGCAATGTACTTCACTTTGTTGGTTTGCAGGTGGCCTATCATGTGCCATTTGATGTCGGCGGGCAGTTGCTCGGCTTTCTCGACCATCTCCTGCACTTTGTTCTCGCCGAAGTGGCGCTGGCCGCAGGCGTAGGCCTCTTCGATGAACTGAATCGGATGCGTTTTCGAAACGGCTACCAGACAGACCGACGACGGCAGTTTCGAGCGTATCTCATTTATTGCATCTGATATTGAACTCATTTCTTTATCGTATTATATAAAATCCTTGCAGTCAGTGCTTAATAAGCCATATCGTTGTCAACACGTTTGATGAACAGGCCCGAACGAAGTTTGGGCTCGAACCAAGTGGTTTTCGGAGGCATTATGTTGCCGCTGTCGGCAATGTCGGTGAGCTGTTTCATCGAAACGGGGAACATGGCGAAAGCCACTTTCATCTCGCCCGAATCGACGCGTTTTTTCAGTTCGCCCAGACCGCGTATGCCGCCCACGAAGTCGATTCGCGTCGAACGACGCAAATCCTTGATGTCGAGTATTTTATCGAGTACGTTGTTCGACAGTATTGTTACATCGAGTACGCCGATAGGGTCGGCGTCGTTGTAGGTGCCTTGTTTGGCTGTCAGTTTGTACCAGTTGCCTCCGAGGTACATGCCGAATTCGTGCAGTCGCGAAGGCTTATATATCTGAGCGCCAATCTTTTCAACCGTCATGCATTCGCCGAGTTTGCTGACGAATTCCTGTTCTGAAAGACCGTTAAGGTCTTTCACAACGCGGTTGTAGTCGATGATTTTCAGTTGGTTGTCGGGGAAATGCACGGCCATGAAGAAGTTGTAGTTCTCGCGTCCGGTGTGGTTGGGGTTTTTAGCCGCGAACTCAGCGCCGATGCGTCCTGCAGCGGCGGTGCGGTGGTGACCGTCGGCCACGTACGAGGCTTCGACTTTAGTTGCGAAGAGGTGTTCAATCTCGGCTACGGTCTTTGGGTCGTCAACGACCCAAAGCGTATGGCCGAAGCCGTCTTCGGCTACGAAGTCGTATTCGGGTTTTGTCGCGATGATGTTTTTAACTATCGCATCTATCTCTGGCACAGCCTTATAGCTGAAGAAAACCGGTTCGATGTTGGCCTTCAGGTAGCGAGTGAGCACCATACGGTCTTCTTCTTTGTCGGGGCGTGTGAGCTCGTGTTTTTTGATAATGCCGTTTTCGTAGTCTTTGCACGAAGCGGCGCCAACGATGCCGTACTGAGTGCGGCCGTCCATAGTCTGCGCATACACATAGTAGCATGGTTTCGTGTCCTGCACGAGCCAGCCTTTGTCCTGTGCTTTTTTGAAGTTCTCGACCGCTTTGTTGTAAACGGTTTCGGAATGAATGTCGGTGCCGGCCGGACAGTCGATTTCGGCACGTGTGATGTGCAGTAGCGAGCATTCTTTTCCTTCGGCCATTTTAGCGGCTTCTTCGCTGTTCATAACGTCGTATGGCAGACAAGCAACCTTGTCGGCTATCTCTTTTGGCGGGCGTAGCCCTTTGAAAGGTTTTACTGTAACCATGGTATTGTTTTGAATTTTTATCTGTTATAATAATGTGCAAATTTAATGACAATTTGCTATTTTTCAATTTTTCATGTGTAAGTAAAAATAAAAAAATCGGCAGACCGAAAGGTCTGCCGATTCTATAATTGCTATAAATAATTGACTATTATTTATTTACACGGAATTTATCTACACCGTTTTTGATGAAATCGACAATCTGTTTTGCAGCAGCGATGCCTGCGTTGGTGTTTGCTTCGGTCGTCTGAGCGCCCATTTTCTTTGGTGTCGAGAAGTAGCGGCCTTCGAATTTAGCAAACTCGTCGTTGGCGGCTGGCATGATGTCGGTAACGTATTTGAGATCTTCGCGTTCGCTCAGAAGTTTGATAAGTCCCTGCTCGTCAATAACTTCCTTGCGTGCGGTGTTGATGAGAATACCGCCTTTTTTCATCTGGCCTACCATCTGGTAGTTGATGCTGTTTTTAGTTTCGGGCGTAGCCGGAATGTGCAGCGAAACGATGTCGCAAGTTTTGAACAGTTCGTTCTGGTTAGCAACAGCCTTAACGCCAGCAGCTTCGATAGCCGAAGCGGGGCAGAATGCGTCGTATGCGTACACTTCCATGCCGAAGCCTTTGGCGATGCGAGCCACATTGCGGCCAACGTTGCCGAAAGCGAGCAGACCGAGTTTCTTGCCCATGAGCTCAGAACCCGATTTGCCGTTGTAGAAGTTGCGCACAGCGAATACCAAGAGGCCGAAAACGAGTTCGGCAACAGCGTTGGCGTTCTGGCCAGGAGTGTTCATCACGCACACGTTGTGAGCGGTAGCGGCAGCGAGGTCAACATTGTCGTAGCCGGCACCAGCGCGGACAACAATCTTGAGTTGTTTGGCAGCGTCGAGCACTTCGGCATCGACGACGTCGCTGCGGATTATGAGGGCATCTGCCGACGCTACAGCGTCGAGCAGTTGTTTCTTCTCGGTATATTTTTCGAGCAGTACGGTTTCGAAACCAGCTGCGTCGAGTACTTCTTTAATACCGTCGATAGCCACTTTGGCAAACGGTTTTTCTGTTGCTACAAGTACTTTTGTCATTTTTTGTTTCGTTTAAAAAATATATAAGCATAAAAGGCTCATAAATGAGCCTTTTATGTTGTTTATCAATGTTTTGCTTCAAATTCTTTCATGCAAGCTACCAGCGCTTCGACGCTTTCTTTAGGCAGCGCGTTGTAGGTCGATGCTCGGAAACCACCAACCGAACGGTGTCCCTTGATGCCTATCATGCCTTGAGCGGTAGCGAAATCCATGAATTCTTTTTCGAGCTCTTTGTACTCGTCGTTCATAATCCAGCAGATGTTCATGTAAGAGCGGTCGGCTGGGTCGAGAACGGTCGGTTTGAAGAGTTTGTTGCGTTCGATTTCAGAGTAGAGCATGTCGGCTTTTTCAACTTTGCGACGTTCCATCTCTTTCACGCCGCCTTCGGCTTTGAGCCATTTGAGGGTCTGAAGAGCGCCGTAGACTGCTGTTACAGGCGGTGTGTTGAACATAGAGCCGTTGTCGATGTGAGTGCGGTAGTCGAGCATTGTAGGAATGTGGCGCTCAACTTTGCCGAGAGCGTCGACTTTGACGATGGCGAAAGTAAGGCCGGCAGGTGCGAGGTTTTTCTGAGCACCGCCGTAGATTATAGAGTATTTCGAAACGTCTATCTGACGGCTGAAGATATCTGACGACATATCGGCAACGAGCGGAACTTTGACATCCGGGTCTTTGTGCAGCTCTGTGCCGTATATTGTGTTGTTGGTAGTGATGTGGAAATAATCAACATCGGTAGGAACTTTTGCTTCGAAACCTTTCGGAATGTAGCAGTATGTCTTGTCTTCCGACGAAGCCACTTCGATTACTTCGCCGAAAGCTGTAGCTTCTTTTTGTGCTTTTTTGGCCCATACACCAGTCTTGAGGTATGCGGCTTTTTTGTTGAGCAAATTGAACGGCACCATGCAGAATTGCAAGCTTGCACCGCCGCCAACAAACACAACTTCGTAACCCGACGGGATGTCGAGTATCTCTTTAAAGAGGGCTTGTGCCTCGTCCATAACTGCTTGGAATTCTTTACTTCTGTGCGATATCTCGAGAAGTGAAAGACCTGTACCAGCAAAGTTCAGAACAGCTTCAGCTGTGTTTTTAATAGTGTACTGCGGTAAGATTGACGGACCAGCATAGAAATTGTGCTTTTTCATATCTTTAAGTTTAATCTTTTATATTGTTTTTTTGTTATTTCTTTTTAAAACGTTGCAAAATTAATCAATTATTGCGCTTCTTGATTATCGGAATGTCATTTTTCACTTTTTTTAATTGTAAAAAGTTTTCTTAAATGCCACGTATCTTTTCTTCCGATTGAAAAGCTTTATAAATGAGGCAGTTATAAATCCCAGTCCGTAGCCGCCGAGTTGTATCGTGCTGGCTATTACGCTGAGCAGTCCCACGTACGGCGAGCGTGTCTCTTTGCTGGCGTGCGCGAAAATCAGAAGCCAGTAGGCCGGGAAAACAAGGAAGAACGCCCAGTGCACGAATATGCCGAGCACTATTGTGATCGGCAATCCGACAACAAACATCGAAGGCAGAATGTGCACGAGTTTCAATGCGCCCTTGTGGCGCATTGCCAGTTCGATGCGCGCCGTGCCCGAGCTGAACACCTGCTTGTAGAACGAGCGGAATGTGTTGCGGCGCTTGTGATAGACGAAAGTCTCGTCTATAAGGCCAATCTCGTAGCCATGCTCCACAACGTTCATGCTGAAGTCGATGTCTTCGCCGTAGCGCATGTCGCAGAAGCCGCCAATCTCGTCGAAAACGTCTTTGCTGACTCCGAGGTTGAAGCTGCGCGGGTAGAATTTGTCCATTTTCTTCTTGCCTCCTCTTATTCCGCCCGTAGTGAAGATAGATGTCATCGAATACGAGATGGCTTTCTGAATGGGCGTGAAGAATTTGTGCGCCTTGTCGGGGCCGCCGAAGCAAGCGAGCGGTTTCAGCGCGAGGTGCTTCTCGGTGTTGGCAAGGTAGTCCGACGGCAGAACGCAGTCGGAGTCGAGGAAAATGAGGTATTCGCCTCTGGCTTGGCGCGCACCTTCGTTGCGCGCAAGTCCGGGGCCTTTGTTCTCCTGATAGAAGTAGCGGAGGTCGAGCTGTTTTTTAAAAATTTCGATATTCTCTTCGCAGCGGAGTGTTGAGCCGTCGTCGACGACAATCACTTCGCTCTCGTCGCGGCGCGACTGCATGGTGAGCGAGTCGAGCAGTTCGACGATTTCTTCGGGGCGGTTGTAAACCGGAATGATTATCGAAAATTTTATCATCTTGTCTGACAAATAGTTATCGTTAATTCATTGTCGGGCAATGCAATGCATTGCCCGACAATGGAATACGGGTTATTCTTCTTCTTTTTCGTTTTCGACTTCAGCAACTGCCTTTTCGTTGATGATACCTTTGTTTAATAAGATATTGTACCACGAGAAGAGTTTTTTGAGGTCTGAATTGTACACGCGGTCCTTGTCCCAGTTGGGCATTACGCCGTCCATGGCTTTTTTCAGTTCGTCGACCGAAGCTTTTTTAGCGTCGATGCCGGCGCCGCCATTGAAGAAACGGAAGGCCATTGCCATTACTTTACGGAGTTTCACGTCGTCGCCGTCGGTGTACATTGATATCTCATCGAGTGCGCTGATGCGCGAAGAGCCGTTCACCGGCATGCGTTTGCCATCGGCCAACGATTCAACAATGATGGTGTTTTTGCCTTTCGACACTAATTTGAACAATCCGCTCTGACCGGATATTGATAAGATCTCCTTTAACATGTCTGTTGTATTTTTAAAATGCTGTTGTTTATATAATTTATTTATTTAAAGCCTCTTATGTTTTTAATTCTTTCGTAAGCCTCCTGCACTTTTAGGAAACGTTTCTCGGCGTTTTTCTGCACTTCGGGTCCGAGGTCGGCGACGCGGTCGGGGTGGAAGCGCAAGGCCATGGTGCGGTAGGCTTTTTTCACCTCTTCGTCGGATGCCTGCGGCGATATTTCGAGTATTTTGTAGGCGTCGTCGGGTGCGTTGAAGGCATCGGCGACGGTGTTGAACACCGATTCGGCATCGGGAGGGGTGATGCCTATACCGTAGGCTATCTGGCGTATGAGTTGTATCTCGGCATTGCATACGTCGCCGTCGGCGGCGGCAATGCCGTAGAGTATGTGCAGTATTTCGAGCTTCGAGTCGTAATCGACCATGCGGTTGACGGTTTCGGTTACCTGGAAGATGTTGTATCGTCGTTTGAGAATATCGCGCAGCTGCAAAACGGCCGAAGCGGCTGTCTCGTGCCCGAGCAGCTCTTCGAGGCGGCGCTTCACGAAGTTGAGTTCCGAGCGTTTCACGTGTCCGTCGGCCTTCATCACTTCGGCAATCAGAATGAGCATTGCCGTGATGAAGTCGTTGCGGCGGCTCTGGCCGTACTCGTATGTGTAGCGGTCGCGCTGGCTGATGTTGATGTAGCCAGAGCTAACCATTTTGTAGGTGATAAACGCCATTAAAGCAACGAATAGTAAGAATCCCATAATCAGCTGTATGTTAGGCGTTTGTGAATGTCGAGTATTTGCGGAAGCACAAGATGGCGGTCGTCGGTGACGATGATGTCGTCGGCGAAAGGCATTTTCTGCTCGTCGGAAGACTGATTGGCGATGCGCTCTTCGACTTGCTTTCGCGACATTTTGTCGCGAAGCATGGTGCGCTCTATGCGAGTTTCGACAGGCGCGCAGACGAGTATCAGACTGTCGAGGCGCTTGTAGGCATCGTTTTCGATGAGAATGGCAGCCTCGTTTACAACGTAGCGGGCGCCGGCAGATTCCTGCTCATCGGCCCAACGGTCGAAGTTGTCGAAGACGATAGGGTGGATGAGCTGGTTCACTTCGGTGAGTTTTTGCCTGTCGGCAAAAATGACCGAAGCCATGAGTTTCTTGTTCAGATGTCCGTCGGTAAATACTTCAGGACCAATTATTTGCGTCAGTCCGTTTCTGATGCGGCTGTCGTTTTCGGTAAGCCATTTAGCGCGGCTGTCGGAGTTGTACACTGGCACGCCCAAGGTTGCAAAAGCCTGAGCTATAGTGGTTTTCCCGCTACCAATGCCGCCTGTGAGTCCTATACGTTTCATTGCCAAATGTCGTGATTGCGTTCGAGAAGATATTCAACAAAGAGAGGCGAGTAGGAGACGTTGCTTACACAGTCGGGCTGCTCTGTGAGTTTCAGCTTGGTCTGCGGTTGCGACGAGCCAGGCACTACGCCAGTGAGGTCGGCAATGATGTCGAAGTCGCTCGTGCCAACTTTTTCGAATTGGCTCAGGCCCACGAAGAACGTTACGTGCGCCGTTGTGGGGAAGGCTTTGAAGGTGTAGCCGGCCGGCACGTTGATGGCAGTTATGGGCACGTTGAGCGTCTTTTCGGTGTAGGGCTCTACGAAGTAGGTTACTTCGGCGCTTTGCTCGTCGGTGTAAGCACCCAGCGGCAGTTCGAATGGCATCACAACGGCAAGTGTGTCTTTGAGAGTAATGGGCACTTGCTGCGTGGTGTAAACGGCTGTCATTGTGTCGATTACATCATTTGTTCCCGATACCGTAACGGTATCGGGCCGTATCAGTGTGGGGCGCGAGAAGCAGTGCTGGTTTTCTAGGTTCACTTCGCCTCTTACGACCACGGGCAGACGTTTCTCGCGTTTGGTGAGCAGCGGAATGTATATTGTGTCGGACACAATGCGCTGCAGTTCAATGTAATCGGGCAGGCGTTCGGTAACCTGTCGGCGGTAGCTGGCCGTAGGCAGTACGGCATAGCTTACGCCCGACAACTCGATGAGTTTCAGGCGATTGAGGTCTATAGATATGCTTTTTTCGCGGTGCGAGAAGAAGAGCAGGTTGAAACCGTCGGATGAGACGGCCACTTTAGCTGTCGGTATCTTTGTGTCGTCGATGATGTAATTGTCGGGCGCGTTGCGCCCGGCGATTGTGTACTCAACGGTTACGGTGTACACCTGTCGGAGTTTCTCTATCGACCAGATAAGCAACGAGATACCGAGGCATATTATGAATATGCGGAAATCGTGGCCTTTGACGTATTTGATTATCTTGTCGATAAAAGTCTTCATCGCGGTGCTGTTCAAAGCGAAACAACCAACGGCAAACCTGTTTTGCCGTTGGTTGGTATTCGTGTTTTATTTTGTTGCTGTATTCTGAACGAGCGGCTGAACGGCTGTCTTGTCGAATTCGACCAGAACATCTTTAGCTGCTTCGAGAATGAGAGTCTGCTCTTTCACTTCGTGAACTTTGGCGTAGAGGCCGCTGCTTGTCATCACATGGTCGCCTTTCTTGAGCTGGTTGCGGAAGTTGTTGAGCTCTTTCTGGCGTTTCTGCTGCGGACGGATCATGAAGAAGTAGAAGATCGCGATAATCAGAATGAGAGGCAGGAACGACATGAATGCGTTGCCTTGCGGCTGTGCCGGCGCGCCGGCTGCTGCGCCTGTTGCGGCTGGTGCCGCGTCTAACAATATGCTGAACATACTTTTAAAGAATTATTTGTTAATGTATTAATTATCAGAGTTTTTCAGACAAGTTGCGCTTGGCTGATTTTCTTTTCTTCGACCAGATGCCGCACTATCATCTCCAGCATGCCGTTGATGTACACGTGGCTCTTTTCGGTCGAGTAGTACTTCGAAATCTCAATGTACTCGTTGAGCGTTACGCGGATAGGAATCTCTTTGAACGAAATCATCTCGGCCACTGCCATCTGAATGAGCAGAATGTCGAGGTTGACGACGCGCTCGGCGTCCCAGTTTTTCGAGTATTTCTTAATGAGTTCGAAAGTGGCTTCGGAGCTGTCGAGAGTCTGACGGAGCAGAGTCTTGGTGAATTTCTCGTCGTCGGCGTCTTTGAAGAGCGTCATCAGCTTCACGTCGGCACCGTTGGTGCCGTCGAAGAGCTTGAGCGACTTGATGGCAATGCTGATGGCGAACTCCACCTCGTCGTTCCAGTAAACGCATTGGTTTTCAAGTCCTTCGTAGAAGAAGTTGAATATCGGCAGGTCTTTGTTGAGGAACTTGATGATGAATTTGCTGTCTTCTTCGAACGAGTCCTCTTCCGATGCCATGTACTCTTTGTAGTTGTCGGTACCGCAGAAACGCGTGAAGATGCCCTTGAGAATGTCTTCGTCGTCGCCGAACCACGATATTTTTGTCTCATCGACGAAGTCGTTGAGCATTTTGTTCTTTTCGAGTTCGAGTAAAAGCCTGTTGTTCACGAATTTAGTGTTCGGATTTAGGTCTTTTTCGGTGGGACGGATTTTATTCTTGCCGTTTTCGATGCGGCGCAGCGCCAAGCGGCGCAGCGCTAAAGGCAACAGTAGAATTAAATAGTAGAGTTCGAGCGATTTTGAAATACTTTTGAACAACTCATTTTCGATGCTTCTGTAGTTCAAATCGCCTTGTTGAGTGTGAGCGTACACCATTTGCATCACTTTCACTCTAAGTAATCTTCTGCTTAACATTTTGAAAGAACATTTATTTGGAGCAAAATTACAGCTTTTTGCGATATTATAGGCTTAATAAATATTAATTATTAAAAACAAATATCATTTTCGCACAAACGGCAGTTGCGACAGCGACGAGTGCAGTTTCTCTTTTATGGCCGACGGTTTGAAACGCGACGTTTTGAAGAAGTCCGGACCGGGAACTACTACGTTGAGAGCCAACGGTTTAATCTCTATTACCGAGTTCGGGCCGATGATTATAGGCTCGCCGTCGGCGTGGGCGAACATCTCTTGGTCGGAGACTATCTTGATGCTTCGTGCGCGTATTATCTCGTCGTATTTGTTTTTTTCAATCGACTGATTGAAAAGCGAGAAGAGCAGCGACGGTATGGCAATGTTGGGAAATTCGGATATGACGCACACGTCGATGAGGCCGTCGTCCATGAGGGCGTTTGGCGCAATGTGCACGTCGTTGCCCCACTGCGACGAGTTGGCGAAGCTTATGAGGAAAGCCTTGCGCTCGAAGGTGTTGCCGTCGATTTCGAGGGTGTAGTTGGCGGCTTCGTATTTTGGGTATTCGCGCATGATGATGTTGATGTACTTCATCGGGCCGCGAGTCTTCACTTTGGCGAACTGGTGGCTTATGTAGGCGTCGAATCCGACGCCTGCGACGTTGAGCGAGTAGCGCCCGTCGAAAAGCATCACATCGATGCTTTTCGAGCAAGTCTGGTTGATTACGTCGACCGCCTGGCGCGGTCGGAGCGGTATGTCGAGCTCGCGGGCGAGGCCGTTGCCCGAGCCGCACGGTATGATGCCCATCTTCGTCTGACTGCCTATGAGCCCTGTGCCTATCTCGTTCACAGTGCCATCGCCGCCTACGGCGACGATAACGTCGAACTCGTCGCGCTGAGCCTTCACAATCTCGGTGGCATGACCGGCGTATTTCGTGTATTGTATGTCGTAGTCGACATAGTCGGGGTCGGTGCGTTGCACAATCTCTTTCTCAATGCTGGTCTTTTTGCCAACGCCCGAATGCGGATTTATTAAGTACAATATGCGCTTTTTCATGTTTTTGGAATCTTTTGATTTTGCAAAGATATTGATTTTTATGGTTTTTGTATAAAAAAAGGGCCACAGAATAAAATATTCTGTGGCTTGACCTTAAAACGTCGATTAGAAGTGTGCGTTTGCTTGCATTTCATATGGCTGTTGCAAGTATTCATCTTGTTTCCAAAAAACATGCCAGAAATCAGCATGTCTCAGTTTTTTTCAAGTCACAAACCATCAGGTACTCCTCGTCGGTCTGGCTAATGGTCTCAAAACCAGTTCGTTTGTAAAGGCTGACGGCTCGGTTCAGTTTCTGAACCGAGAGCGAAACTTTTTTGTAGCCTTTTTTCCGTAAAAGGTTTTTAATCTCTGCAATGAGCTGAGTGCCAATGTTTTGACCGCGAAAATGCTCTCTGACTGCTATCGCGAGCGACGGCACATCGTCGGCTATGTGGCCGTAGTCGTTCATTATGCGTGTCCAGCAAGCACCTACAACCTCGTTGCCTATGCAGGCAACGAGCCCTGTATCGTCGGGGCGTGTGCCGAAATCTTCGACGTACACTTGCAGCTCTTTCTGCTTTGTGATGCTTTTGGGCGGTTTGGGCATGCCTTCGGGCACGAAGATTGCCTCGTAGAGGTAATCTTCGAGCAGACAGATTTCTGATTTGTGTATCTCTCTGATAACGAGGTTGTTGCTCTGCGACATATCCCGATGCGCGTGTGAATTATTTTACCGCAATGGCATCCACTTCGACGAGAGCGCCTTTTGGCAGATCGCGCACAGCGAAAGTAGAGCGTGCGGGCGGCGCATCGGTGCCGAAGAATGTGGCGTAAATCTCGTTGAACTTGCCGAAATCGTTGATGTCGGCAAGCAGACAGGTTGTTTTCACCACATCGTCGAATGTGTATCCGGCGGCTTTGAGTATTTCGCCTAAGTTCTTCATTACCTGAAGCGTCTGCGCTTCGATGCCGCCTTCGGCAAGGCGGCCTTCAGCGGGCACAATTGCTATCTGTCCCGATGTGTAGAGCGTTCCGTTCTTTTCTATCGCCTGGCTGTAGGGGCCTATGGCCGCTGGCGCGTTTTGAGTTGATATTTTCATATTGTAAAATATTAGTTTATAGTCGGTTAACGTCGGTATCCGTTGTCGCGCGGGCTGTTGCTCTGCTCGTATTTGAGGTCCTTCAGAATGCTGCTGCTTATGGCAATGTTGAAGTTGTACGATTTGTAAGCGCCGGTAGGCACAATGTTGAAGCTCATGCTCCAGCAGTGCAGGTCGCGCGTTACGCCGATAGATGTTTGCGATATTTTCTTCTCGTCGAAGCTGTAGCCCGACGAGGCCGAAATTTTCCATTTCGGCGTGAGTGATATGTTGCCCGACACGTTGACGTTCGACGAGAACTTGAGCTTGTACGAGCAGGTCTCGGGGTTGAATTTGTCTTGGCGCACGTTCATGCTGAAGTTGATAGAGAGGCTCCACGGCATGCTGAATTTTACGTAACCGTCGTTGCCTTCGGCGGTTTTCTCGTCGTTATTCTGCTGGTCTTTAGGTATTTGCGCGCCGGGTTGCATCTCTTCGCTTTGCGAAGCGGTGAGAGCCCAGTCCTCATCTATATCGTCGTCGTCGTTTTGGTTGCTCTTGTCGTTTTTATCCTTGCGTTGGAATGTCTTGGGCGACAGTTGGTAGCCGAAGCTCAGTCCGGCCGTTTTGAGATATGCGAGTTTGTCGTTGACGCTTAAAGCCGATTTGTCGATGCGGACGGCTTTGCCGGCCTCTGTTGCCACAACGCCGTATGGGTCAAATTCGGCGTTGAAGTTGACGCTTGTGTCGAAAATCTTCGTTCGCCCTTGCACTCTCACGTTGTCCCAGTGCATCGAGTCTTTCATGATGTCGTAACCGCTTGATAATTTGAGGCTTTCGAGAATGCTTATTTTGCTGAAACCTGTCGAGTCGCGGTCGCTTTTTATCTTCATTTCGAGGTTGTTGTCGAGCGAGAGGTTTATTTTTCCCGATTTAGCCGACGACGGCATGCCGTAGGCATAGCCGTTGTAGTAGCAGTATTTGTATTTTACTATCTCGTTGCGTTTGCTGTCGTAATATTCAAAGTTGTCGTAGAAGCCGTAGAAGTCGGTGCTGAAATCGGGTGTGTAGGCGAACGATACGCTCGGTGTCATTACTTGCCTGATGGCATTGACCTTATCGCCGAATAGCGCCCGTATAGGGCGGTAGAAGGCGTAGAGCTTGGTACTGGTACTTACCGAGAAATTATAGTCGTAAACGCGGTTGAAGCCCATTTCGGGGTCGCTTTTCTCAATGCGCTGCTTCTCTTCGTTCCAATACTGCCGTGTCTTGCTCAGATACCAACGCTCTGTGTAGCTCATGCTTGGCGAAAGGGTGAAATATTTGAGCATTTTGATGTCGGTACTGATTGGTATAGAGTGTTTTGCGCCGTTTTTCCACACTGTCGAGAAACTGCTTGGCTCGAATGTAAGGTCTTTCTCTTTACAGTTGATATTGTTCTGCATATCGAATGAGTACGAGAGGTTTATGTTGTAAATAGGGTTGTTGTTTGCCCCTACGAGTTTCTTAGGCTTGAAAGGGTAGAAGCGTTTCGACGACGATATCAAGATCTTCGGCAATGTAAGTGAGATCGACGTGTCGCGGCTGTTTTGCGAGTGTTGTAGCGATGCCGTCAGGCGGAACGGGTTCCACGACCATTTGCGCGAGTAGGTTATGCTCGAACTTTTCTGGTTGGTCGAGAGCACATTCGGGTCGACGCGGTTTGTCACGTTGTTTTTGTTGTACGAACTTGTCGAGAAGTTGACACTCGCCGTGAATGTCTGGTCAGGATTCGCTTTCGAATCCTGCGAATGGTTCCATCGTATCGAGAAGTCCTTAGTCTTCTGATAATCAGGCAGATCCTTTTCCGAAGTAACGTTCACTATGTAGTCGGCCGAGAAGCTGCCCGAGAATTTGTAGCGTTTTTTGTAGGTCGACGAGAGGTGCAGGCCCCACGAGCCTTTGGTGTATATGTCGCCCAGAATCTTCACATCGAAATAGTCGCTGGCGGCTAAGTAATAGCCGCCATTGCGCAGGTAGAAGCCGCGCGACGACTCGTCGCCGTACGTTGGTATGATGATGCCCGAGCTGTATTTGCGCGAGTTTGGAATGATGGCGAACGGAATGGCAATGGGCAGCGGCACATCCTCGATGACCAGATAGGCCGGACCTGTGACTGTCTTTTTGCCCGGAATGACCTTCGCTTTGGTCAGATTGAGGTAGAAGTGCGGGTGGTCGTGGTGGTCGCAGGTGGTGTATTTAGCGTCTTTCATGAAGTAGGTCTTCTCGTCGACGCGCTTGGCGCGCTGACCCACTACGAAGCCTTCGCCCTGCTCTGTAACTATGTGAGTTATAATGGCTTTCTTGGTTTTGAAGTTGTAGCGCATCTCGCGCATTTCGTATTCGCCGCTTTTGTCCTTGAACACGGGCGAACCGGTGATGACGCCGAGCGAGTCCTTCTTGCCGTAAGCGTAGGCCGTGGTGCTGTCCATGTCGAGTTCGATGGCGTGGGCGGTGAGCGACACTTCGCCGTATTCTATCTCGGCGTTGCCGAAGAGATACATCTTCTTTGTCTCAAAGTCGAAGGCAAGCGAATCGCTTGCCTTGTATTTCACCTGCGTTTCGAGGAATGGCGTGCTGCCTTGGTGGATGCTGCGCTGGGCGGCATCGGCCTGTGCCACAGCCGTATCGCCCTTGGCCGGCTGCGCCTGCGACGCTGCCAACACCGGCTGCAACAGCGCTGCGGCAAGTGCAAGCAGTACTCTTATGTGTTTATGTAGTAGCAGTGTTGCCAATGTTATTTTCTCAAAAAACCTTGCAAAGATAGAAAACAAATAGACAATTAACAATTGACAAATGACAATTGACGGTGAATAATTAAAAATGCTGTACCTTTGCACCCGAAATCAGTTCATGATGTTTATTTCTGAATAATAATGGTGGCGTTAAGACTTTTCTGGGAGTTTCTGAAAATAGGTTCGTTCACGTTTGGCGGCGGCTATGCTATGATTTCGATGGTGAAGCGCGCTCTCGTGGAGCGGCACCACTGGATGAACGACAACGAATTCGTCGAGTGCATCACGCTGGCGCAGTCGCTGCCGGGCGTTTTTGCCGTCAACATGGCGCTCTACACAGGCTATAAGATTTCGGGCCGCCTTGGCGGCGCGTTCGCCATGTTGGGCGCCGCTCTGCCTTCGTTGGTGATTATTGTCGTCATTGCCGCCTTCTTCAACCGCGTGAACGAAAACCCTACCGTGCGCGATGTCTTTCGCGGCATCCGACCGTGCGTCATTGGGCTCATACTGGTGCCCGGACTGTCGATGCTGCGCAAGTCGAAACTGACGTTGCGCACTTTCTGGATTCCGATTGCCACGTGCGTGGCAATCTGTCTGCTTGGCGTATCGCCTGTGTATCTGATAATTGCAGCCATAGTGGCCGGCCTCGTCGTGGCTCGTGTAGCTATCGGCCGAACACGAAAAAATACTCGTAAACAATGATTTACCTGCAACTTTTCTGGGTCTTTTTCAAAATAGGGCTTTTCGGTTTCGGCGGCGGCTATTCGATGATTTCGCTCATACGCACCGACGTAGTCGATGCGTACGGCTGGATGTCGGCCGGCGAGTACGCCGACCTGCTTGCCATCTCGCAGATGACGCCCGGACCAATATCCATCAACACAGCCACCTTTGTGGGGTACAGCCAGGCCGGACTCGCGGGCGCCATTGTGGCCACAGCTTCGCTGTGCCTGCCTTCGGTGATGATTATGGCGCTGGTTATCAGGGTTTTGTTCAAACACCGCACCTCGCCCTATGTGCTTGAGCCAATGCGCATTATGGTGCCTGTGGTGGCTGGCCTCATCATCGCCGCTGCCGTGCTCATGTGCGATGCCGACAGCCTTGGTTCGGTGCTTAGTTTTGCCATCCTCGCTGTTACCATCGTGGCCAACATGTTCTTCAAGGTAAATCCTATTCTGCTTATCATCGCCTCAGGCTTGGTAGGCTATATCAGTGGCATAGTCTGATAGAACGAAGATGAAAGCCAAACAAGATAAAGCTGTCATCCGAATTGCGAAAACGGAACAATCTGTTGCTTTTTTCGTATAAACTAAATCTGACAAAAGCATTTGCATTATGGACACTCCGACAATGACACGGTTGATAGCCGATTATTTCAAGACACAGCCTGTGCTGAAAGCCTGGCTGTTCGGCTCTTTCGCCCGCGGCGAGGAAACGCCCGACAGCGATGTGGATATACTTTTCGAACCTGATATGTCGACCAATTTCAGCCTGTTCACCTTAGGCGGAATGTATATGGATTTGAAAGATATTATTGGCCGCGAGGTAGACCTTGTTCCCGAAGGGTCGCTGCTCAAATTTGCCGAAGAAAGCGCCAATCACGATAAAAAACTGATTTATGAGAGAATCGCTTAAAGACAAAAACCGATTGGAGCATATGCTTGAACGCATTGATTTTGTGCTTGATGCGGCCAATGGGTATACCTATGAGCAGTTTTGCAACGACAAAATACGGTTTGCTGCCATATCGTATGGTACTTTGGTTGTTGGCGAAGCCGCTTATATGCTGACAAAAGAGTTTAAAGATTCACATCCTGCCTCCCCGTGGCGTCAGATTGAAGGAATGCGCCACCACATTGTACACGGATATTTTCAAGTCAGACCCGATATGATTTGCAACCGTTAAAATCACAATTGCAACAATATCTTACCGAATTTGACAAATTCTGAGTAGGCTCGAGAGGGGGAGAATAAAAAAGGCTTTCGATTAGGAAAGCCTTTGTCAAGAGGAGCTTGATGTTATTCGCGCCCTTTGTAATTGACACTGCAAATATACGACAATTTTTAATAAGCAGATACAATAACCTGCAAATATTTCCCATTCTTTTACAATAAAACATTCATTCTTACGTTATTGGAGCAATTAATCAAGAAAACTCTAATACTATGAACAGATTATTGGCTATTTTGTTTTGCGTGGCTATAGTTACGGGCTGTGCGAAAAAAGAGCAGAGCGACACTGCCGAACCCGGTTCGCCCGAAATCATCGACCTCGACGAGGTGCTCTCGGCCGAATACAGTAAAGACTCAACAAGCGTCGATAAGGCTCGCCTTATACCGCTCGAAGCCACCGATGAATCTTTAATTGGTTTTATTGAAAGTATTAAAATCGGTGGCAAATACATGTATATAGGTTGCTTGTCGTCGGACTTCGAATTGATGATTTTCGATACCGACGGGCACTATGTCAACCGGCTGAAGACGGGCAACGGACCAGGCGAAGTAGCTTATCCTGAAAAATTTACTTATGATAAATATCGTGACCAATTACTTGTATATCAGTATGGTACTGTGAAAAAGTATTCGCCGACTGGCGAATACATCGGAAACTGCACCATTCCATTCTGCATATCCGATTTTGTGGCTATTGTCGACGGATATCTTGTGATAATATCGGAAATACAGAACCAGAGTGGTGCGTTTTGGGCGCTTAAGACCGATACCGATTTCAATGTGGTGAAAGATATAAGAATAGATGCGCCGTACCGTAGGTTTTCCTCTGATCATATAACCGAAAATGCTGATAATGAGATTATTATTCCGCATGCGTACGACAACAACCTCTATGTATACACCGATAGCACAGTGACTGTTAAACAGATTCTGAAATACGACGACCACCAATACGACCTTTCAAATATAAATGATATGGATGAAGGAGAGCTCAGCCGAATTATGCTTCACTCTGAAAAAACTTTGTTCACTAAATTTTATTACGAAACGAACAATTATCAGAGGTTCGATATGGAACCATTTTTTCCTATATTTAGAAACAAAGTCAACAATAGATGTACAGCCGGTCGTTTTTCCCAAATACCTTTACATTTTGTTGTTGGTACGTGTGGTGAGTATTTTGTTGGTTGGTGCAACAATGAATTGATTAGTTTTGACACTAAGGAAGCCGAAGACAATTATTACAAAGCCATGACAGCGCTCACGCCCGAAGAGGTATCAGCCCTGCGCAATATGTCGCCCGACGACAATCCTTTTGTTCTGCTCTTTAGCTTGAAATGATTGTAAATCCTTATAAAAACCACATGCCGCATAACACTTTTCAGTGTTATGCGGCATGTAAAGTATTATAAAACAAATAATTATTTGTTATTTTGCAGGTAATCGTTCATCGAAGCGGCGGCCTTGCGTCCGTCGCCCATGGCGAGGATGACCGTAGCACCGCCGCGCACGATGTCGCCACCGGCGAACACGTCGCTGCGTGTTGTCTGCAGCGCGTCGTTGGCCTCGAGGGTGCCTTTGGGCGTTGTGGCAAGGTCGGGGTGCGAGTTGGGTATGAGCGGGTTAGGCGATACGCCTACGCTCACTACAACCATATCCACGTCGATAGTCTCTATCTTGCCTTCGACGGGCACCGGGCTGCGGCGTCCGCGCTCGTCGGGTTCGCCGAGCTCCATCACTTGCAGTTTGGCTTGGCAAACACGGCCTTTCTCGTCGGCTATGTATTCGATAGGGTTGTGCAGAAGCATGAATTCGATGCCTTCCTCTTGTGCGTGTTTTATCTCTTCCTTACGAGCCGGCATCTCTTCGAGCGAGCGGCGGTAGATGAGATAAACGTGCTCAGCGCCAAGGCGCTTCGCCGTGCGCACCGAGTCCATGGCTGTGTTGCCGCCACCTATCACGGCAACGTTCTTGCCGAAGAACACTGGCGTGTCGTATGCCTTGTCGGCTGCGTGCATGAGGTTCACGCGTGTAAGGTATTCGTTGGAGCTCATGATGCCGATGCTGTTTTCGCCCGGGATGTTCATGAAGCGGGGCAGACCTGCGCCGCTTGCCACGAAGAACGCTTTGAAGCCTTCTTCGCGCAACTCGTTCATTGTCGCGGTTTTACCTACAATGAAGTCGGGCTCGAATTTGACGCCCATCTTGCGCAGGTTGTCAATCTCAACATCGACAATTTTGTTAGGCAGACGGAACTCAGGAATGCCGTATTTGAGCACGCCGCCGATCTCGTGAAGTGCCTCAAACACAGTGACATCGTAGCCCATCTTGGCCATTTCGCCAGCGAAGGTGAGGCCGGCGGGGCCCGAACCTATGGCAGCTACTTTGATGCCGTTGGCTTTGGCCACTTCGGGAATGGCCATCTTGCCCGATTCACGCTCGTAGTCGGCTGTGAAACGCTCCAGATAACCTATGGCTACCGGCTCTTTCTGCTGTTTGTTGTATATACACTTCGACTCGCACTGCTTCTCTTGCGGGCAAACACGGCCGCACACTGCCGGCAGTGTGCTTGTCTGCTTTATCACTTTCGCAGCTTCGAGTATCTCGCCGCGCTCTATGTTCTTTATGAATTTCGGGATGTTGATTTCGACCGGACAGCCAGTCATACAGCCCGGGTTGGGGCAGTCGAGGCAGCGGCGGGCTTCGTTGCGAGCCTCTTCGAGTGTCAGGCCTTCGTTTACTTCAACGTACGATTTGTTTCTGACATTCGGGTCTACTTCGTGCATTCTGACGCGTGGCAAAGCCATGCGGTCTTTCGGTTTCATGCTGTCGCGAACCTCTTTGCGCCACGCTTCTTCGCGTTCGGCTTTCAAAATATCTTCGTTTATTGCCATTGTCGTAAACTTTATTTTTTGTCAATATATGCTTTGTATGCTTCCTGCTCTTCGGCTTTGAAGCCGGCCATACGGCGCAGCATCTCGTCGAAGTCGACCTGATGCGCGTCGAACTCCGGTCCGTCGACGCAGACAAACCGTGTCTTGCCGCCAACCGTCACGCGGCAGGCACCGCACATGCCGGTGCCGTCGACCATTACGGTGTTGAGGCTCACTATTGTCGGTATGTTGTATTTCTTGGTTGTCAGCGCACCGAATTTCATCATTATGGCCGGGCCAATGATAACGGCTTCGCTCACTTTCTCGCGGGCTATGACGTCTT
Source organism: Bacteroidales bacterium (assembly GCA_017960905.1). Taxonomy (GTDB): domain Bacteria; phylum Bacteroidota; class Bacteroidia; order Bacteroidales; family Marinilabiliaceae; genus W3P20-009. The sequence goes on along the minus strand of JAGCYH010000035.1, from coordinate 7,496 downwards.
CCATGCCTACCGTGACGACACCTTTCTTGCCGTACGAGCCGTCGTCGGTCATTATCACCACTTCGTCGGCGCTCTTGCGCACCTCGTCTTCGAGTATTATCAGGTCTTTGTTACGGGCTGCCAGTACGGCAACCACTCGGTTGCCGGCTGCCTTATGTGCCTGTATGATAGGCAACAACGGCGCTACACCCACACCGCCACCGCAGCACAGCACGGTGCCTTCTTGCTTCTCGATTCGCGTAGCCTGACCGAGCGGTCCGACAACGTCGCATACTTTGTCGCCCACATTGAGCGATGTCAGCTTGTCCGACGAAACGCCTATGCGTTGTACGACAAGCGTTATTGTACCTTTTTTCAGGTCTGAGCCTGCTATGGTGAGCGGTATGCGCTCGCCATTCTCATCGACGCGCACGATGACAAAGTGTCCCGCACGACGAGCTTTGGCTATGCGTGGAGCCTCTATCTCAAGCTTCACCACATTCTCGGAAAAATGTTCCTTACCAACTATTAAATTCATGGTATTTTAATTTTACTTCTGTTGCCTTTGTAAAAAATCATGCAAAATTGAGAAATTTCTCGCTTTTATGACAATAGATTATGATATTTATATCTGTTCTAAACAATAACACGTGCGTTTTTTTTGCTGCAAGGTGAATGCCATGTCGGCTATTTGTAGTATTTTTGTCAGTCGATATTTATATATAAAAACTTATGACACAACACAATACGCCCCGCATACGTCGCGCTGCAGAGCGCGACATACCCGAAATCGGAAAGCTGCTCGAGCAGGTCGATATGGTGCATCACTTAGGGCGGCCCGATTTGTTCAAAATCGGCCGCAAATACTCAGACAGCCAGCTCATCGGCATTCTGGCCGATGACAGCCGGCCCGTCTTTGTCGCTGTCGACGACAGCGACCGCACCCTTGGCTACGCCTTCTGCATCTTCCAGCAGCACAAGGCCGACAATGTGCTCACCGACATCCGCACGCTCTACATCGACGACCTGTGTGTCTTCGAGCATCTGCGCGGGCAGGGTATAGGCCGGGCGCTTTACGAACACGTCGTGCGCTTCGCGCGCGACAATGGCTGCTACAACGTTACGCTCAACGTGTGGAGCAAGAATCCATCGGCCCAACGGTTCTATGAACGCATGGGCATGACGGTACAGAAAACGTGTATGGAAACGCTCATTGACAAATGAACCGCACCAGTCGGTGCGGTTCAAGATTATTCTTTTATCACTACTTTTTTGCCGTTCTTGATATAGAGACCCTTTGCGTCGGGCTTGCCGTTGAGTTTCCGACCGTCGATGCTGTACCATTCATCGCTGTCAGCTGATTCTTCGCCCGTGCGGGTGTCGAGTTTGCCAATGGCGGTAACATTCGAGCTTACAGTTACTTCAATGGTCTTGTTTTCTGCAGCGGCATATCTATCATTGCCGGTAAATGAAACGGCAATGGTGGTAGTGCCTTCTTTCAAGGCAGATATATTACCAGCCGCATCGACGCTTGCAATAGTGGCGTCATTTGATGAATAGCTTAAGTTTCCAGCTTCGGCAGGAGTTAATGTAGCTCCGGCATTCACTCCTTCGCCAATTGTCAATCCAATTGAAGCATTGGCGATGCTAATTTCAGTCGAAATCTTATTAACCGTAATAGGTATGGTGTATTCTACGTTTCCAAATGACCCTGTTACGCTGCCATTTCCCACTACTGTAGCGGTATAATCTATTGCGGTACCAAGTGCAGCTGTAGTTTTATCCAGTTCGCCTTTGGTTCGGGTTAAATACAACAGGATATTCATTCCTGATGCATCATAATCACTTGTTTTGTTTGCAGTATTATTGTACGAATATAATTTGAAAACAACAGATGTGCTTCCTCCAATTTCAATTTCTTCAGGATTAGCTGTAGCATCCAAGAACAGCCAATCTTCCATGAACACATTCCCGGCGACATTGGCTCTTGTTTTGTAATCATCGGCCGTGTTTCCAAACCAACAGTTAGTAGCAGTGGCACTTGCAGTTTCGCTTTCGGGATTAACAATGATGACAGGATTCTCTTCGGATATGAAAACGCAATTCTCAATAATCAAATTATTACTATTAGAAAAGATTGCGCCACCAATTGAATTCATAAAAACGATATTAGACAACGTGACGGCAGCTGTTGTTTGAATGTCAAAGATTCTTGACTGATTGTCACCGTCGATACAATGTCCATTACCGTTAATTGTAATCGCTTTATTAATGACTATTCCCGAAGTGGCTGACGCATTAGTCCATTTATAATCGTCGGCCAGGTTCAGCTCGTCTGAAGCATTGGTAATATCAGTATTCAACTGCGAAAATGTCTGTGGTTCAGTACAGTAGCCCGTTGCTGACACCAGCATGAGGGCGAGAATCGTTAGTAGTTTTTTTCTCATAGTTCTATTTTTATTATTCGTTTATGCTCAATTATGTCTGTCGTATGACTCTGCAAATGTACAACTATTTGCCTGTTAGGCCAATCTGATTGTTTTTTTCTGAAAATATTGTCTTTGCCGTTGCAGATTTGATATTTTTTTTTATTTTTGCAGAAAAAACAAAACAAAATGATTCTCTATATCATACTCATTTCGCCAATTGTAGCCGGAATAATATTCACGATCATTGGCTTCCGTATTCGTCAGAATGCGCTGAAAATAATAGGATTGCTGCTGCTTTTGGCATCGGCTGTGGTCTATTTCTTTTTCAAGTCGAACCAGCCGTCGGGTGAGTCGAAGATTTGTCAAGTATCTGACGCTGAGGGCGATACATTGCTGACGGAAATCGTCAGCAATTACAGCGGCCGCGTGGTGCTTGTCGACTTCTGGGATACGTGGTGCAGCCCGTGCCAGATAGCCATGACACGTATGGACGCGAGCGGACTGAAGTCGGGTATGATGTCCGATGGCGTTGCGTTTGTCTACATCGCCGACGAGTCGTCGCCCGAGGACGAGTGGCGCGAGCGCATCACCGAGATTTGCGGCGACCATTACCGGCTTTCGCGCAGTCAGATACTTTCGCTGTATTCGATATTCGAATTCGAAGCTATTCCGTCGTATGTGATTATTGGTGCTGACGGTGAGGTGAAGCAGAAATGCAGCGGAGCAAAGATGGATTTTATCGAGAACGCACTCAAAACAGAGCTTGATAAGAAATAAGAATTTATTTGAATATTTTATTCAAATAAATTCTCTATCTCGTTGTCGGTGAGCTCTTTAAGCGGATTATTATTCTTTATGAAATTCTCTGCAAGAGCGAGTTTCGACTGTTGCAGGCGCTGTATTTTCTCCTCGATGCTTTCGGTGGTTATGAATCGATAGACGAACACATGGTTCGTCTGTCCGATGCGGTGTGCGCGGCTTATTGCCTGGCTCTCGGCCGCCGGATTCCACCACGGGTTGAGCATGAATACATAGTCGGCACAGGTGAGGTTGAGGCCTACGCCGCCGGCTTTGAGCGATATGAGAAACACCTTCTTGTCCGACGACGCAAAGTCGTCGATGACCTCTTTGCGGTTTGCTGTGCTGCCCGTGAGCATCGAATAGCCTATGCCGTGCGCCTCGAGGGCGCCGGCTATGAGTTCCAAATCGCGCACAAACGACGAGAAAACGAGCATTTTGTGCCCTTCGTTGGCCACGTTCTGAATGTTGTCTATCACTTGGCCGAACTTGCCCGAGTCGCCCGTGTAGTCCTTGTCGACGAGGGCGGGGTGGTTGGCTATGAGGCGCAGGCGCATGAGCGCCGCCAGAAACATGAGCGCCGTCTTGCCTTTGTCTTTCTCGTCTTTTTTGCCGCCTGCTATAAGCTCGTTTCTAATGCTGGTCTTAACGCGCTCATACATAGCGCGTTGGTCGTCGGTCATCAGACAATTAATTGTCTGATAACTTACCGGCGGAAGGTCTTTCTCCACCATCTCTTTGGTGCGGCGCAGTATGTAAGGCGCTATTATTTTCTTGAGTTTCTCTTCGCGTTGTGTGTCGTTGAATTTTGTTATCGGCGTTTCGAAGTAGTTCTTGAACACAGCCGAGGTGCCGAGCAGCTTCGGATTCACTATGTTCATCTGCGCCCAGAGGTCGTTAAGGCTGTTCTCTATGGGCGTGCCTGTGAGTGTCAGACGGTGCTCGGCGGTAATCTTTTTCACTGCCTGGTAGGTCTTCGACGCCGGATTTTTTATGTATTGGCTTTCGTCGATTATCAGGTATTTGAATCGGCGGTCGAGTATCGTGTCGATGTCGATGCGCACATGCCCGTAGCTTGCCAGCACTATGTTGTTCGTGCCGAAAAGCTTGTTTATCTCGCCGACAGTCTGTTTTGCACTGCCTTCGAAGACGCCCGCCCTGAGGTCGGGCGAAAAACGTTTTATCTCGCTCAACCAGTTGTGTATGAGCGAAGTAGGCACGACTATGAGCGACGGCAAGTCGTCGCTCTCTGTAGCCACGTCGGGTGTGTAGACGTGTGCGAGCAGTGTTATTGTCTGTAGTGTCTTTCCGAGGCCCATGTCGTCGGCCAGAATGCCGCCCATGCGGTTTTCGTAGAGCGTGTTGAGCCACGTGAAGCCGTCGCTCTGATATGGGCGCAGAGTGGCGTCGATGCGCCCGCGGCGTGGCGTGGTCGATAGTTTGAGCTTTGTCTCCGTGTCGATGTCGTCGCCCGTGGCCGAGGGCAGCAGCGTGGCATGTACGCGGCTCAGTACGAGCCGCCCTTTTTCGGCTTTGGCAAAGGTCATTATGTCGCTCCACATGGTGAGCCACTCTTGCGGTATGACGAGCGTTTTGCCGTTCGGCAAAACGTATTCGGGATTCTTGTCAACTATGTTGTCGCGCAGACTGATGAACGGTATCTCAACACCGTCGAGCACCACTGTGCCGTAAATGTCGAACCAGTCGATGTTCTCAGTGATGTTCATTCGCAGGTCGGTGTGACCAATGTAGTATTTGCCTTGCTGCGAGTCTTCTATCTCAATGCCGCACTGCGCGAGGTAGTCGTAGTTGGTGTTTATCCATTCGATGAGCGGCGTGGGCGTCGGCGCGTTTCCTATGACGTCGCAACTGAGCAGCGCGTTGCCGATAGGGGTGAGGCCTACTTCGTTGAGCCTTTCCATCAGCGTGTCCTCTTTGGCCTTCTGGCGGTTGCTTGTCATGAACACGTAACGGCCGTCGTCGTCCTTCGTCAGCTCCACTATTTTCTGCATCTCGTTGTACGCGTGACGACGGTCACCGTACTTGAAATATAGTGCGAAGTTGTACCCGAAAACTGAGTTCTCTATCGTCAGAATAGGCTGACAGTCAATATCTTTCTTTTTTATGCTGAAACCGTAAGCCGACACAAAATAATTGGCTATGCAGGTGCGAACGAACGTTCCCATGTACTTTTCTAGGCTCGTCGCAGGCACTATTATACGTTTTTTGCTCAAAAAAGGTTTGAACTTCTTGCTGTCGATGTTTGTGAAATAGAACATATAACGCCCGAAAAGCAGTATCGCCGGACTGTCCGACAGGGTGATGCATTTCTTGCCGTAAAGCTCGAATTCCTCGCCGTCTTCGTTTATTTTCAGCTTGTAGCTCAGTTCGTTGTTTTGCGTTAGTGTGAAGTAGAATTTCGGGCGGCTCGGATATTTGCTTACGTGTATGCGGTCGTCGGCGAAGAGCGACGAATAGCCCGATTTCCGCAGATACATCGGGATGCCGCGCTCTATGATGAAGGGCAGAGCCTTGCAGTGTATCTTGTCGATGAAGGGCAATATCTCGTTCTCGGCCGCTTCGGTCGTCAGAGTGCTGTAGAACCGTTTGAGTGTGCTCTGCTTCGAGAATCGCTGGAACAGGCGCTGTTCGCTAATGTCGAACAGCATTGTGAGCCACGCTTTCGTCGCCTCGTCGAATTCATCCTGGCGTGTCTCGAGGTAGGTTGGCGTTATCGTCTCAACCACTTCTATCAGAGAGCCTTTCTTCGTTTCGGTTATGCAGGGAGTAAACACATAGCCGAACGCAATGCGCTCGGCTATTATTACTGCTAATTCCTGATTCTTAGTCATTTAACGCACAATAAGTCGTTGACCGATGCGCAGAGTTTTCTTCGAGGTGATGCCGTTGAGTTTGCAGATGTTGTTGACTGTGGTGCCATACTTGGCGGCAATGCCGCCAAGTGTGTCGCCCGAGCGCACTGTGTGTATCTTGCGCTTCGATGCGTCAATTGACTCCTCGTCGGTCTGCCCGTAGTGCGAGTAGATGTTGAAGTAATGTTTCTTCAGTATGAAGATCGAGTCGCGCAGTTCGCCCGTCTCGAAGTTTATAATGCGCTCAGGATCAAACGGATGGCTCTGGTAGCGCACTTCGAAGTGCAAGTGCGGACCTGTGCTGCGGCCGGTGTTGCCGCCGTAGCCGATCACGTCGCCGGCTTTCACTATGTCGTCAACTTCCACATTGTGTTTCTGCAAGTGGCCGTAGTATGTCTCGAGGCCGTTGGAGTGGCGAATGACCACCAGATTGCCGTAGCCGCCCGATTGCTTGGGCGATTTCACCACACGCACCTTGCCGTCGAAGGCTGCCTTTACGGGGTCGCCTATGGTGAGCGGTATGTCAGTGCCTTTGTGCTCGCGCTTTTTGCGGAACGCAAAACGCGAACGCACTATGCCTGTTATCGGCGCGCAGTAGTTGTGTATGCTGTCGGCCAAAAGCAGGTCTATCTCGTCGGGCAGGTCGGCCAGTGGCACGTCGTTGTAGGCATGTGTCACATCCGAACTCCAATGGTCTTTGAAGTCCTCCTCGTTAATCTGCGGACGGCCCAAATCCCAGTATTCCCATGTGTGATTGCTGTATAGTATTATCCGCGTGTAGCGGTCGTTGGTTCTTACTGTGTCTATTGCCACTACTTCGGCACTGTCGGCTTCGGCCGACAGGTCTGTCTGTGCGCTGCACAGCAGACTGCTCAGTGAAAGGATTGCTGTTGTTATCTTGTTTTTCACCTTGTCTTATTTTTTTGCGGGCGCAAAGTTAGTGCTTTTACCCGAACTATGCAAAAAAACGGCAAATCCAAATTCCGAATTCCGAATTATCAAACCACGGAACACACGAAAAACACGGAATGAACAATCACCGAATAAAACCAACCGAACGAATAACGCCTTGCGGCGTCGGGCGAAGGAAACAAATTGATAATGAACAACTAACAATGAAAAATTAACAATTAACAATTAACAATTAACAATTAAAAATGGGATTGGGGCTGGTGTTTTTACGCCCTGAAAGGGCAAAAATCCATAGCCCAAGGCAACGCCTTGGGGAAAAAGCACACCATTGTTGCCGCGCTGAAAGCGCAAAAGTCTTTTGAACCACGGAAAACATAGCGGCACCCGAATGGCCGGCACGGCCACACTACCGCATGAGCCGGCGAGCGCCCGAAGAATTTGCGCGGAAGGCGGAGAGAGCAAAACACCGTTCAAACGAAGCGCAGCGCAGTGCGTTTGTTTTGCG
>JAGCYH010000034.1 GCA_017960905.1 Bacteroidales bacterium | reverse complement strand
GGCATTCAAAAAATGTAGCGGACTGACTTCTATAACTATTCCGGCTAGCGTAATAAGCATTGGTGAACATTCTTTCTGTGAGAGCGGACTCACTTCGGTTACTTTTGCCGAAGGTTCGCAACTGACAAGCATTTACGGCGGCGCATTTCAAAAGTGTAGCGGACTGCAACAGATAACTATTCCCGCTAGCGTAACAAGCATTGGCATATCTGCGTTCGAAAAGTGCAGCGGACTGACTTCGGTAACCATCCTCGCCTCTTCTTTAGAAGTGTATGGGCCTGACGCCTTTGAAGACAACCCAGCAGGTCGTAAGATATATGTGCCCGAAGAGAGTGTGGATACCTACAAAGACGGCTGGCTCGACTGTGCCGACGATATACTGCCAATATCTGCGAAACCAACAAGTATTGGCAACGCCACAATGCCGAGCGGCAACGCTCAGGCAGCCGACGAGGCGTGGTACTCGCTCGACGGCCGCAAACTCAGCAGCAAACCAACCGAGCGCGGTGTATATCTGCACCAAGGACGCAAAGTGGTGGTGAAGTGATTAGAATAGTTTTTATAAATTTGCAATCAAATAAAACACTTAAAACGAACAAAATGAATACACTATCCTCGAGCAGGCCGATGCGCCTCAATGTCGCAATGCGAAGCATTGCTCTGATGCTTTCAGCATTGTTTTTTGCAACAACCTCAGCTTTGGCTGATACAAGCGGCGAGTGCGGTGCAAATGGCGGCAATAATGTAACCTGGTCCTACAACGAAACCACTCACACTCTGACACTAAGCGGCACTGGCGCAATGACTAATAGTTTTACAATGGATAATCATTGGGACGACGCATTGACTACCATAGTAATTGAAGATGGCATTACTAACATTGGAAAAAATGCTTTCTATGGTTGTAGAAACCTGACATCGATAACAATTCCCGAAAGCGTAACAAGCATTGGCCAATATGCTTTTTATGGTTGTGGTCGCCTAAGTTCTGTCACCATCCCTTCTAAAGTGACAATAATAAATACTTTCACATTTTATGGTTGTCAATATCTCCTTTCTGTATCTTTTGCTGAAGGCTCACAACTGACTAATATTTCTAGTTATGCATTTGCCTATTGCAAATTTCTGAAATCAATCTCTATTCCCGAAAGCGTAACAAGCATTGGTGAGAATGCTTTTGATAATTGTGGGTTAAGCTCGATAACGATTCCTGCAAGCGTTACAAAGATTGCCAAAAACGCATTCGGTAGTTGTCCTCAACTTACTTCGGTTACTTTTGCCGAGGGCACACAACTGACAAGCATCAACGATGGTGTATTTGGAAGTTGCAATAAACTTACTACTATTTCTATTCCCGCGACTGTAACAAGCATTGGCAATCAGGCGTTCAACAAAAGCGGACTGACTTCGGTAACTATCCTCGCCACATCGTTAAATACGTATGGACTCTGGGCTTTCGACGACAACGCTGAAGGTCGCAAGATATATGTGCCCGAAGAGAGTGTGGATACCTACAAAACCGGCTGGCCCGACTATGCCGACGATATACTGCCAATATCTGCAAAACCAACAAGCATTGGCAACGCCACAATGCCGAGCGGCAACGCTCAGGCAGCCGACGATGCGTGGTACTCTCTCAATGGCCGCAAACTCAACGCCAAACCAACGGAGCGCGGCGTATACCTGCACCAAGGGCGCAAAGTGGTGGTGAAGTGATGATTATCACAGAGAACGCTGAGGGAACAGAGGACACGGAGTTAATTACGAATTACGAGTTACGAAAATTAACTACGGAACACACGAAAAACACGGAGAAGTCATCACCGAATGGAACCAACAGAACTAATGACGCCTTGCGGCATCGGACAAATGGAACTAATTGATAATGAACAATTAAAATATAATGATTATGAAACGACAAATCACAATCCTTTCGCTTGCGGCACTGGTAATGGTGGCTTGCAAGGGAAATCAGGGCGGCACCGAAGGTGCCGCGAGCAACGAGCCGGCCGGCGAAACGCCAGCCGTGGCTGAAGCTGAAGCCGAATCCGCAACCGACGAAGAGGCTTACACAGAATCGAACGAAGCGCTCGACGGCATCTCACAGTCATTCATCGAGTTCATGCAGCAGCTGCCGGCCAAGGCCGAGCAGCCGCTCTACACCACGAGCGAGACAGTCAGCGGCGACGATTACTACACAGTGGAGCACCTGTACGCCTACCCGAAGAAAAGCGGTGGCTACGCCGTCATCTTCAAGCACGACGATGAGTACGAAGCCTCATCGTCGAGCTGGTACAGAACCTTCTACTGCGAAAACGGCAACATTCGCCTGACAGGCGAAATGATACTGCCCATACCAACCATGGACGAACTGCTCAACGCCGAGAAGGCCGCCAACCAGCAGAACGACGTGAAAGAGATGACCAAACTTTACGAAGACGACCCGTTGGCCTATCTCAGATACCAAATAGACGAGGAGACAACCAACCTCAGCATACCGACCGTGTTCGGGTGCGACGCTCCCTCGTGGTGCGAGATATACGACGACTTGCTCATCAACGAAATCCTGACTTACGAATGGAACGGTGAGAAATTCGTTAAGCTGTAAAACAGGGAAAACGGATTATAATAAAACATTAGAAGGACGCGGCCGTACGGCCGTGTCCTTCGTTTATATAGCATATCTGAAGTGGCTCATTTTATCACAACTTTACGGCCGTTGTGAATATATATTCCCTTCTGTGTGGGAGTATTGTAGAGGCGGCGGCCATCGAGGGTGTACCAAACGCCGGCGTCGCCGTCGTTCGCCACTCCGGCAGGTTTGACTGCAGTGGGGTTAGTCGATTCTACAACAACCTTAGCGACCGCGCTTGCATATCCGGGCGTAGAGAAAGTAACACTTTGATATGTACCTGCGGCAATGCTACTAATATCGAGTTCAAAACCACCCGTTTGATCAACGACAGCATTAACCGTATTGTTTTCATCGAACTGTACTGTAACAATAGAGCCCTTAGGCAACTTAGTATTATAATCATCTTCGGCATAACAAAGAGGGAAATCGCTTTGCGGAACAGTTATTGTTGCCCCATCGATTGTATTTGCAGTGTTTGCAGTGGTATAATACCACTGCAAACCTCCAACCGGAGTAGGTTCGCCGAACCAAGCTATGGGCGATTTATGACATTCGCCACAGCCTCGGTATATGCTCTGCACTCCTATTTTAGTCCACGAGGCTATCTCTTCCTCGCCCTGGTTCAAGTAAAATGTTGACCCGCCTTCATAAATATCCCAGTTATCATCAAAGACATACGGTATCTCAGACATATCTTCAGTGAAATATATGTATTCGTTAGCCTTTATCACCAAAGGCATTTGCACTCCGTTCTTCTCTACCCAGATGGCGTAATACAACTTGGTTTTATCCATAGGAATGCCATTAACATCCACTACTGGAACATCCAATAATACTTTGGGATAGGTGACATCAGTAAGCATTGCACTCTGAACTGAAGGAACTGCCGGAGTAGCTGCAATATCGTTCATCTTTGCGACAACCACATCTTTAAGCATCTGATAGTAAGACAATTCATCCGGAGAATCATTTAAAACTACATACTGGTTGCAGCTGAATGTGTTGTTCCCTGCATCGTAACTCAAAACAATGTCTGTCAGCTTCTTTAAATCGCTACTTACTGATGTTGCAAAATAATCAAAGGAATACCCCAAAAATGCATATGTTCCCATAAACTGGGGCGAAGGAATAGTGACGGTTTTACCATTGGAACTAAGCGTTCCTTTTAACCACGAATTCTCGATATCTCTTCCACTAAAAAAACACGAGAAATAAACATCATTACCGTCAAAACCAATTTTTATTTGTTTAGAAAATGGTTTTTCGTTGTCATTATCTACTTCCGTTGCTGTTAAAAAGTAAAACTCTGGTTCCAAGCCTTCGGGGATAGTCACAGGTTTGGGGGACACATACACAATTACAGAAGAAATATTAGACCATACATGTTCATTTATGTCGGTATTTGACGACTCTGCTAAATAGTAACCGTCGGCAAGTATGAGACTTCGAGAATCGGCATCAAAGTTGAACACGATGTCCTTTACTTGTGTAGTTCCACCATCATCGGAACACCCTACAACAAACATTTCGCCTGAATCGGTTGTCCCTACATACTGCCCGCTCTTGAACACATACTGGCCAGCACTGTTTTTGGTTCCTTTCAGTAAAGCATTAGGGGAATAATAGGCGAGTCCTTCAACATAGACGTCATCGCCACAAAACGATACTTTTACCTTCTTTCTTATTTCTTCACTACCCAATCCGAAATCATAGTTTCCCTTAAGAGTATAATCTTCGGTAACCGCATTGTCGGGCAGCGTTACAAGCGGGGGAGGCGCATACGCACCAAACTTCATACTTACAGAAGAAAAACGAGACCAGACGGATCCATATATGTCGGTACTTGACGACTCTACTATATCGCAACCGTCGGCGAGTACGAAGCTTTTAGTATCGGAATAAAAGTTGAACACGATGTCCTTTATTTGTGTTGTGCCACCTTCTTCGGAACGCCCTACAATAAACTCTTCACCGTATTCATCTGTTCCTACATATTGCCCACTCTTGAAAACAACCTGACCAGAACCGTTCAAGGTCCCTTTCACTAAAGCATTAGGGAAAAAATAGGCGAGTCCTTGAACATAAACGTCATTGAGGTAGAACGATACCTTTATTGTCTTATATGTTTTACGATCTCCATTTGAGCTTATATAGGTTCCCGTCAGAGTGTAATCCATTGTAATCGCGGATTGAGGCAGCGTAACCAAATCTGCTGCAGAAACTGACGTAAATGTTGTTAATACAGCGGCAAGCAATAAGGCTATTTTTTTCATAATTCTATTTCTATCAGTAAACGGTGTAAAAATACAAATAAAAAATGTGGCAACGACATTATCAGCTATTTTTTTTAACCTTACCGTCTGTTGGCTGCATTTCATTCTCAGCTTTTTCCTCATTCTTTGCCTGAACAGCGTCGAGGAGAAAACGGCAATTATGGTAGTCGATTATAGCGTTGAATTTCCTTCGGAAATGACTTCCAATGATTCCTGCTGCATCTAGGCCAAACATGTTCTTCATCGATTCTTTAAAGTTCGACATATCTGTAGCTGTAAACACATCGGAATACTCAAACTCATCGATATTGAATGTAAAGTTTCCTTGAAACTTTACAACATTTTGTCTTCCACCCAGCGATACATAACTACCCTCTTTCTTCTCGAATTTGTCCTTATTCTTAATCAAATCTATGTCAATAAGATTTACATCTGACCCAGAATCAATCAGAAAAGTCAGTTCTGTACTTTTAAACATTACATCTAACAACACAAAACCCGTTGCTTCGAAAACGCTTTTAAAATCTAATGCTATTTTATCATCCATTTGTTCTTCGATGGTCGGTTAATTACTCTCGGATGGCTTCTTATTCTGTTTTCAAAGATACGAAAAAAATATATCGGAGCAAATCTCACCGAGGAAAACAGCAAAAGAATTCACCGAATTCTGTAGATTCTTAGTGCATTTACTATATGGCGTACACTATGGTAAAAACTATTATGATTTACGGGTACATTCGCGTTTCGAGCGACAAACAAACGGTTGAAAATCAACGGTTTGAAATAAACAATTTCTGCGCAAAAGAAAATATGCGCATTGATGGTTGGATTGAAGAAACAATCTCTGGCACAAAGAATTACGACAAGCGCAAGCTTGGCGAGCTTCTGAATCGTATTCAGAAAGACGACCTGATTATTTGCGCCGAGCTATCGAGGCTCGGGCGCAATCTTTTTATGATTATGGAGATATTGCACATCTGTATGAACAAAGAGTGTAAGGTTTGGACAATAAAAGACAATTACCGTCTTGGCGATGACATTCAGAGCAAAGTCCTCGCTTTTGCCTTCGGTCTCTCGGCCGAAATTGAACGAAACCTTATTTCACAGCGCACAAAGGAAGCGTTGGCACGAAAAAAATCG
>JAGCYH010000033.1 GCA_017960905.1 Bacteroidales bacterium | reverse complement strand
CGCCTTTTTGCAAAGATACTGACACACAGAATTGTTAAAAAAAAATAATCATAAAACTAAGACTACGCAATAAGTTTTCTTTGCACTATATTTGCGCAAAAATATTGCCCGCATAATGGATTTAAGAGATAAAATCGTAACAGAATCGACGAAACTGTTCGCAACTTTCGGTCTGAAAGCCGTTTCGATGGACGACATTGCCAAGAACATAGGCATCTCGAAACGAACCTTGTACGAAACGTTCAGCAGCAAAGACGAACTTCTGGCGCAATGCATGAAAACGCACCACGAGAATGCACAGGCGCAAATGATGGAGATTTACAACAATCCGAACTACAATTTCACCGATGTCATTATCAACATTCTGTTCCATGTGCTCGACAACATCAAGAAAGCCAATCCGATATTCTATCAGGACTTGCAGCGATACAACTACCAATCGGCCTACGAGACAATAACACTCAACAACCAGCAGACGAACCAGAAATTCATCAAACTACTCGAACGCGGTGTGGCCGAGGGATTTATACGCAAAGACATAAACCTGAAAATGGTGGTGGAGATAATCCTCAACCAAGAGTCGGCCGTCAGCAAATTCCTGCTCAAAGGTACATTCAACCGCCACGAGATACTGGCGAACGTATTCCTGATGACATTCAGAGGAATATCGACAATAAAAGGCATAGAAGAAATAGACCGACGCATAGAGCAACTCGGCGAGAACCCACTAATGCATAACATAGATAACTAACATAAAATGAACCGATTATTATTAACAGCAATCGCAGGCGTACTGCTCTTCGGCACAGCCGACGCACAAGAGAGTACAGGCGATGCTCCAGTACAACTGACATTGAAAAACGCAGTGGAGAATGCATTGCAATACAGCAAGCAGCTTCAGACTTCGAAAGAAGACGTAGCCGTATACAAGGAGAAAATCAGAGAGACGCGCGCCGGCATACTGCCGCAGGCAAGTGTGGGCTTCAATGCCACAACGAATTTCGGCAAGACACTCAGTTTCGGACAAGGCATGAGCCTCAAGACCGACGCCGTAACGTTCAATGGCACAGCATCATACCTATTATCACTGCAGCAATTCGCTGCAGTGAAGATTGCCAAAGTGGCGGCACAGATTTATGAGTCGCAGGATGAAAGCACCATTATAAATGTGAAAGCCAACATCACCGACACGTATTACGCCATATTGGTCTACAAGCGCAACATAGATATTCTGAAAGACAACCTGAAAGACCTCGAAGAGATTCAGAAACATACCGAATACACATTCGAAGCCGGTGCGTGTGAGCAGACCGACGTTGACCAGATGAAGGTCAACGTGGCGACACTCAAAAACGCCATCAACTCTACCGAGCGGTCGTACGAGACAACCAAACGGTTGCTCGTACTGCAGATGGGCATGCCCATCACCACAAAAATAGAGCCGACCGAGAACCTGGCCGACATGATAACCGAAAGCACCATAGCCGCTGAATATCAGACGTTTGACATTACACAAAACGTCGATTACAAATCGCTCGAGCTGAGCAACAAGGTTAACGAGGAGACACTCAAAATGTACAAGAAAGCTTACATTCCGACGCTCAACCTCGCTTACCAATACACCAAAAACATCGTCGGTGGTTCGCCATTCTCGCTCGAACACACTGGTACAGCGACACTTACGATACCATTGTTCCAAGGTTTTGCGCGCGATTCGCGCGTAAAACAGGCGAAACTCAACATCGAGAAAGGCAACACAAACATGGCTTTGTTGCAGGATAACCTGCAACAAAACGAAGAGCAATACCGCTACGAGCTGAGTTCGGCCATCGAGGCGTATCTGCTTCAGAAAGAGAATCTTGAAGTTGCCGAGCGAGTATTGAACAACTACAAGAACAAATACAATCAGGGCGTTCTGTCGAGCCTCGCGCTCACGCAGGCCAACTCGAACTACCTTTCGGCCGAGACGAGCTACGCCTCGGCGTGCCTCGACTTGCTCATGGCACAAACCAAACTGCAGAAACTTTACAACAATTTTGAATATTAACATAAGAAACATATAACAAAATGACAAAACAACTCATCATTTCAGCATTGGCTATTGCCCTGCTCGCAGGTTGCAGCAGCAAAAAGAAAAAAACTGATGAAAATGCCGACAAAAGCATCTTAGTCCGTGTCGCGCCTATCGCCGTAAGCGACGTAGCCCGCGAATTGGAGTATTCGGCTAACCTCGAAGCTAACGAACAGGTCTTCTACGCGCCTTCGCTTGCCGGAAGCCGCATCAAGAAAATCAACGTCGAAGTGGGCGACCGCATTCACAAAGGGCAGCTGCTCGTTGAGATGGACGCCACGACACTGCACCAGCAGGAGCTTCAGTTGAAAAACCTCGAAGTGGAATACAACCGCGCCACCAAACTCAAAGAGACGGGAAGCATCTCGCAACAGAACTACGACGCGGCTGTTACACAATACGAAATAGCCAAGACGGCTTACAACAATCTGCTCGAGAACACACGCCTCGTAGCACCATTCAACGGTGTGGTAACAGGCAAATTCATGGAAGAGGGCGAGTTGTACTCTGGCGGTGCCTTTGGCGGTGCCTCGAAACCGGCCATCATTTCGATAGAACAGACAAACCCGATAAAGGCATACGTGAACATAGCCGAGCAGTATTATCTGCAAATAAAGAAAGGCACAACCGTAACAATGACAAACGACGTGTACGGCAAACGCGAGTTTGAAGGCAAGGTGAACATTGTTTATCCGTCTATCGACCCGAAATCTCGCACGTTTACGTGCGAGATACTGTTTCCCAACAACGACGAGGCACTGCGCCCCGGCATGTACGGAACCATCTCGTTCAAAGTAGGCCAAGCCAAAGCAATGGTCATTCCGTCGATTGCAGTGCTTAAAGTACAGGGCTCCAACGACCGCTACCTTTTCCTTGCCAAAGACGGCAAAGCGCAGCGTATATCGGTGAAAATAGTAAACCGCTACGAAGACCAAGTTGAAGTTCAGGCGCTCGACGGCGAGATAAAAGAGGGCGACCAACTTGTTGTTGTCGGCCAGGCGCGCCTGATTGACGGCTCTGAAATAAAAATTGTCGATTAACAGTAGAAAGGAAAACCAACAATGAGCATATTCAGCACAGCAGTAGAAAAGCCGATTTCAACCATGATGGTCTTCTTGGCCATCGTCGTTATCGGCATCTACTCATACACAATACTGCCGGTCGATCAGTACCCGAAGATGGACCCGCCTTACATCACTGTGATGGCGACATATCCGGGCGCGAACGCGACCGATATTGAGCAAAACGTAACAAAACACCTCGAGAACCAACTCAACTCTGTTGACGACCTGAAGGAGATGACATCTGTGTCGTACGACAACCTCTCGGTTGTAACACTTGAGTTCGAATGGGGTGTGGACCTCGACAACGCATCGAACGACGTGCGTGATGCTGTCGACAAGGCTATGAACAGCCTTCCCGACGCCATCGACCGCCCGACCATCATGCGTATCAGTACTTCGATGATGCCTATCCTCGTGTACGGTGTTACCGCCGACCAGTCGTTCGGCGGCTTGTATAAAATCCTCGACGACAAGCTCGTAATGCGTCTCAACCGTGTCGACGGCGTGGCTTCGGCTTACGTTTCGGGCTTGCCGAAACGTGTCGTCTACGTCGACCTCGACCCCAACAAACTCGAGGCCTACGGCCTCTCTATTGAGAGCATCGGTAACAAGATTCTGGCCGAGAACATGGATATCTCGACCGGTACGGTCAAAGTTGGCCGCGACGAATACGCACTGCGCGTTGAAGGCGAGTTCGAAGAGAGCGACGAAATAAAAGAGATTCCAATTGGCGTATCGAACGGCAAAACAGTGAAACTTAAGGACATAGCCAGCGTGCGTGATACCCTTAAGGATATCACGCTCGAACAACGCGTCAACCAGGGCAAGGGCGGTATGCTGCTCGTAACCAAGACCTCTGACGCAAACGCCGTGCAAGTTGCATCGGACGCCAAAGCCGAAATTGAGGCCGCTATGGAAGAGCTGCCTACCGATATTAAGTTCCTCATGGTCAACGACTCATCGGACTTCATCATCAAGGCTATCAAGAACTTGGAGAAGACGCTCTTCTACGCGCTCCTGTTCGTCGTCATTGTGGTGTTTGTATTCTTGGGCCGCTGGCGTTCTACGTTCATCATCGCGCTCACAATACCTATTTCGCTTATCGTATCGTTCATCTATCTGGCCTTCACCGACGGTTCGCTCAACATGATTACGCTCATGTCGTTGTCAATCGCTATCGGTATGGTGGTCGACGACGCCATAGTGGTGTTGGAGAACGTCACGAAACACGTCGACCGTGGCAGCCGTCCGAAAGAGGCAGCCAAATATGGTACAAACGAAGTTTGGACCTCGGTTATCGTCACCACACTCGTTACAGTAGCGGTATTCTTCCCGCTTACGCTCATTCCGGGCATTATGGGTATATTCTTCAAGCCTCTCGGCTGGATTATCTGTATAACAGTCTGTACGTCAACGGCTACGGCCATTTCGCTCACACCAATGCTCTGCTCGAAGATTTTGCGCTTGCGCGACAAAGAGGAAGACGCAAACTACAAAGGATTCAGCTTCTACATTTGGTCGCAAAAGACTTTCGGC
The DNA here is from genome assembly GCA_017960905.1 of Bacteroidales bacterium. Classification (GTDB taxonomy): domain Bacteria; phylum Bacteroidota; class Bacteroidia; order Bacteroidales; family Marinilabiliaceae; genus W3P20-009. Next base: position 37,909 of record JAGCYH010000033.1, on the reverse strand, counting down.
CGCCTCGATTCTTTCTACGAAAGAATCATCTGGTGGGTGTTGCGTCACAAGGCCATCACTATTATATCGATGACAGCCATGTTTGCGCTGTCGCTGTTGCTTGTCAACCTGGTATCTACAGAGTTCTTCCCGCAAAACGACATGTGTACCATGTCGGTTTACGCCAAAATGCAGCAAGGCCAACGTGTTGAAGTAACGAAAGTTACAGCTCTCAAAATCGACTCTCTCATACGTCAGACTTTGGGTGCCGACCTGAAACACTCAACAGTGTCGTATGGTTCGGAGGAAGAGGCATCGTTCGCTTCGATGATGAGCACGACAGGCAACAACGTGATGAACATGCGTATCCGCGCTATCGATGTGAAAGACCGCGACCGCTCGATATTCGCCATGGCCGATGATGTGCGAAAGATTCTGAAACAATTCCCCGAAGTTCTTGAATACACGGTTACTACAGGTGGTGGCGGTTCGACATCGAACACTGTCGATGTCGAAATCATCGGTCACAGCTTCGAAGAGACAACCAACTTCGCCAACGAGTTTGCGCGCAAGATGCGCGACGTGGAAGGCGCCGAAGACGTGCTCGTGAGCCGTGGCGACGACAAGATGGAGCTGCAGATTCACCTCGACCGCGAGAAACTTGCCCGCCATGGCATGGTAACCACAAACTTGGGTACTGCACTGCGCAACCAGATTTATGGTTTCCGAAATTCGAAATTCAAAGAGGAAGGCGAAGAGTACGACATCATTGTCCGCCTCGACGAGAACTTCCGCTCTACAATAACCGACGTTGAGAACATGCTCTTCACCGACGGTTTCGGTCAGAAAGTACGTCTGAAAGAGCTCGGCGATGTTGTCGAAGGCTTTTCACCGCCTTCGATACAACGCAAGAGCAAGCAGCGTTATTTGCGCGTAAGCCTCACACCTGCCGATGGTTACGCCATGGGCGATGTGGCCGACTTGGCAAAAGAGGTGCTCAGCACAATGGAAGTTCCGCAATCGCTCACCACATACGTAGGCGGTTCGTACGAAGACCAGCAGGAATCGTTCACCGCTCTCGGCATGCTTATGGTATTGGCGCTTGTGCTTGTATACTTGGTAATGGCGGCCGAGTTCGAATCGTTCCTCATGCCGTTCATCATCATGCTTGCTATTCCGTTCGCATTCACGGGCGTTATATTGGCACTGCTTATCACCAACAGCACACTGTCGGTTGTGGCAGCATTGGGCGCCGTAATGCTTATCGGTATCGTTACGAAGAACGGTATCGTGCTCATCGACTTCATCAACCTGATGCGCGAGCGTGGCGTGCGGCTCAACGAAGCAGTGGCCAAGTCGTGCCGTTCGCGTCTGCGACCGGTGCTCATGACGTCGTTCACCACTATGCTCGGTATGCTTCCTATGGCACTCAGCACCGGCGATGGTGCTGAGACATGGCAGCCTATGGGTATTTCGGTCATCGGTGGTATGATATTCTCGACTATAGTAACCATGCTCATCGTGCCGGCTGTGTATGCGGCCACCGACAAGAGCGGCAGCCGCAAGAAAAACGTGGCAGAGAAGAAGAGCTACAAGTTCATGGCCGACTTCGACGCCGAGCGCGACTTGCCCGACTTCAAAAAAGCAAAGAAATAACAATAAACTGTTTTTCAGATAGATAGAAATATTTTTCTATCTATCTGAAAATTAAAACATATTAAGATGAAAGCAGTATTTATATCATACAATCAGGCTCTTACAGAGCGTGTTGCATACATTTTCGAGCAATTGCGGATAACTGGTTACACGAAATTTCCGCTCGTTCAGGGCGTTGGCTCTAACGGTGGCGAGCCTCGTATGGGCAGCCACGCATGGCCCGAGATGAACTCGGCTACTATGACCATCGTCGAAGACGAAATGGTGCCTCTGCTGCTCAAATACATCGAAAAACTCGACCATGTGAATCTCGAAAACGGTATCAGAGCATTTGTATGGAACATCGAACAGATGTATTGAGAGAGAGAGTAAAGTGTAAAAAGTAGAGTGTAAAGATTAAAGAGTAGAGAGTAAAGTATTAAGCAATAACAACAACAAACGCATACAAACAATGAATACACCAGAACCACCCAAAATGGGTCGCGCTCGTTCTCTTGGCGCACGACTGAATTATAAAACGCTCGAAATACTTAACGAGCAAGACGGCGGTTCTATGCCCGTTGGCGAACTGAAAAAACTAATAGCGGAAAAGCTGCAATTCGACGAATGGGAATCATATGAATACAATGCTGGTAACCCTCGATGGCGAGTGAATTGGCATTTCTATTCTGTGGATTTGTGCAAGTCTGGCTTTATGGTCAAGAATAACGGAGAATGGTGTATTACAGACGAAGGACGCAAAGCGTTGCAAACATTCAAAGACGACCCAACGCATCTTTTCTACGAGACACATCGTCGTTATCTCGAATGGGAAAAAAAGAACAAGAATAAGGCTCAAACAACACCTGCAGAAGAAGAAGAAATTATTGATAATGTACCGAACGCTGTCATACTTGATAATATCAAACAGCAAGCTAATGACGACATTCGCAAATATCTTGACGACCGAAATGCATACGAGTTTCAAGACCTTGTTGCTGCATTGTTCAGAGCTATGGGATATTACACTCCATTTATTGCACCTCGTGGCAAAGACGGTGGCATTGATATTATTGCCTATTCCGACCCATTGGGCGCAACTGAGCCTCGATTGAAAGTGCAAGTAAAACATTATAATATTCAGTCACCAGTATCAGTTGATGTGGTTCATCGCATTTTAGGCGTGGCAAAAAAAGACGTTCCTATTATCGTTTCGTCAGGTCGTTTTACAGAAGATGCAAGAATAACTGCACGTCAAAATAATGTACGTCTAATAGACGGAACTGAATTTATTGACTTGTGGATTAAGTATTACAACAAGTTGTCTGAAAACGATAAAATGCTGATGCCGATTGAGCCTGTATTCTTTATCAAACGGTCTGAATGATTCTTTGAGTTATTCTGTATTCACATCACAGAATCCTATTATTAATTTAATAATTATAACAACAAAGGGGGCACTAATGTGTCCCCTTTTGTTGTGTAGTATCTTCTGTAATAAATACTTAGAATCGGCTTGAACCGTCCCAGCAGTGCGTGCAGAGCTGTTCTTTTGGCAGGCCAATTGCATCTACCAAATCCTCCAGACGTTGGAATTTCAACGATGTGAGGTTCAGGTCTTTACGTATCACCTCCACCATGTCGTTGTACTCTTTCGAGTCGGGGTCGGTGTATTTGCTGAAGTCGGTGTCCTCTTTGCCTTCGAGCTTCAGTATGGCTTTGCGCGTAGCGAGCTCAAGCGAGCTGCGCGAACGGCTGAAGTTGAGGAACTCGCAAGGGAAGATGAGCGGCGGACAAGCTATACGCATGTGCACCTCTTTTATTCCCGAATCGACAAGGTCCTTCACGTTGTCGCGCAACTGAGTGCCGCGCACTATTGAGTCGTCGAGGAAGATACCTATTTTGCCATTGATAACATCGCTGTTGGGAATGAGTTTCATTTTGGCCACCAACTCGCGCTGAGCCTGATTTTGCGGCATGAAGCTGCGCGGCCATGTCGGCGTGTATTTCGCATACGGGCGCATGAGCGGCAGATGCTTTGTTGCGCTGTAGCCCATGGCGTGTCCTACGCCCGAATCGGGAATGCCAGCTACGAAGTCGGCATTGTCAACGTCGTCATTTTCAGCGAGTTTGCGACCGCAGTTGTAGCGGCACGAGTCAACATTGATGCCTTCGTAGCACGAAGGCGGATATCCGTAGTAAACCCACAGGAACGAGCAGATCTGCATCTCTTTGTTGGCCTCGCGCATTACGGAATAGCCGTTGTTGCGTATCGACACAATCTCGCCAGGCCCCAGATACCGCTCAACGCGGTATCCCAAATTGAGCATCGACGATGTCTCCGACGCTACGCAGTAGGCGCCTTCGCGCCTACCGATGACAATAGGCGTACGGCCAAGCTTGTCGCGGCCGGCAATGATCTCGTCTTTGTTGAGGACAATCATTGAGCATGAGCCTTTTATCGAGTTGTAAACATTCTCGATGCCCTCTTTGAAACTGTGTTTCTCGCAGATGAGCATACCGATAAGCTCGGTCGGGTTCACACCGCCCTGACTTGTCTCGGTGAATGTTTTTCCTTCGCGCAGGAAACGGTCGGCCAGTTCGTCTATGTTGTTGATTTTGGCAACAGTAGCGATGGCGAAACGCCCCAGATGTGAGTAAATTACCAAAGGTTGTGCCTCAGTGTCGCTTATACAGCCGATGCCCGATTCGCCGCAGAAATCGACAATATCGTCTTCGAATTTGTTGCGGAAATATCCGTTCTCAAGGCTGTGAATAGCGCGTTGATAACCTTTTTTTGTAGAGTAAATTGACATACCGGCACGTTTAGTGCCTAAATGCGAATGGTAGTCGGTGCCATAGAAGACATCATTTACGCAGTCGGAATCGGTGACTGCCCCAAAAAAGCCACTCATTGGTTTCGGTTTTAATTTTGCACCAAAATTATAAAAACGATTTATATCTCAACAATTAAAAAACAATAATTCTTACGTCAGAACCTATGTTTTTTTTTATTTTATTGAGAGGCAATAAGTTGCTATTTTAACAGGCATGTTAAAATAGCGGGCGTTTCAGCACAAACAATGTTAAATGTAACAAAGCCAGTCAGAAACTGATTGATAGCAGAAGGTTGTTTCTGACTTTGCGGTCTTCGAAGCGGTAGCTCACGCGGCAACCGACAGTTATCGGAAAATACAGTCTGAGCCAGTGAGTTAGAGCTGTCAGCTCAGTTCCGACCGATTTATAATTAAATGTATATTCGGTGTTGTTGTGGTCGTAACGGCCATCGGTGATGTCGAAAAACGTGTTGGCCGAGATGCGTTTTATGTAGGTCAGTCCGCCAATGCTCAGGTCGGGATAGAGAAGCGGCATGTTGTAGTTGAATCTGATGGTGCGCAAGTCGGTATTGGGCGTGTGGCTATAGCCACGCGCAATAGGAATAACGTCGTTGTAGCTGTCTTTCAGCGTTTTACCTGTTATCTCGCGGTACGACTCACCTATGTTTTTCCGCTGCGCGTGAAACGCGACAGCGATCTGATGATGCCTTGCAAAGCCGGGCATATATATGCCCGACATAAAACCATGACACGAGCCTAAGTCCTTATCGTCGAACGATTTAACATAAAACAGCTGAGCATACACTCCACATCGGTACCCGATGTCGCGCACGGCCATGCGTCTGAGCAGATGCATATAGAGCGACCCGTTGACCTCGCGATAGGCTATGTCGGGCGTGCGCAGCTTCGACACCACACTCCGGCCTATTATTTTTCCCTGTTGGTTTTGCCTGAAATCCTGCGCAGTGTACTCAATACCAGTCTCTTTATTCAGCGAGCCGGACACCGACGGTTCAATCTGTCGGAGCCAGGCGCCGCTGTTGAAAGTTAGCGGCTGACTGATTGTGGCGCTGAGTTTGTAAATGTCTTTGCGGTCGTGGCATGTAAGGCGCGTCAGGACGGTGGACTTTGTGGTGGCGAACATTCCGTCGAAATCGTACTTCTCGTATCCCCACGACGCGTCGAGCGAAATTTTCGGGAAAAGCGCGTTGTAAGTTACTGATGCAAAGAGCGCTTCGTCGCTGTAATCGTCGTCGAAGTGGAAGCCGGCACTTATTATAGTAGTGCCTCGCAGGTCCTGCGAGGCAACCGCCACGCCAGAGCGCACGTCGTGTTTTTTGGTTATTATTATCGGTCCCCAACTGTGGAAATTAACCACATTGAAGCGCGAGAAAGTATGGTCGGTAGCTGCGCTGTCGGCCTGATACGAGAAGTTGAGCGCACCGCCTTCGAGCTCGGTGAGTTTGTCAGCCACAGCGAGCAAAGGCGCTGTGGGCGAATCAGTTGCGCGCGTATCGACGTTCGTCGATACTATTTTGTAGCCTCGGTCGGAATAGTCGGCATAGTAGAGCGTATCGCCGCTCACGTAAGGCCAGTCGGCACCGAAGCGTGCCGACGTGATGCGCTCTACCCTACTGTCGCTCAGACTCAGCGTGTAAATGTTGTTCACGCCAGTGCTGTCGTTGGCAAAATAGAGCCTGCCACCGTGCGCCGTCAGATGGCTAACGTTTGAGAAAACAGGCTCTGTAATTGGTGTAATTTCCTTTGTATCAATATTATACATATTGACACTTTTCCCTTCGGGCGAAATAAGAATGAACGCGAGGGTTCGGTTGTCGAGCCAGCAAGGCGAAGCGATGTTTTCGGCGCAGCCGAACGTGCGGTCCGACAAATCAGCACCTTCGGTGCTGATGACGCTGAGATGCTGGTTGTTGCACGTGTCGGTGCGCACCACAGCTATCATTCGTCCGTCGGCCGAGAGCGACGGACTGGCATAGAAGCCTTTACGCGTCAGACGGTGAAATTTGCCTTTCGGCAAATTTCCTATCATAATGCAGCTTTCGGCGGCGTTCTCCCAGCGAGTATGTGCGCGCCGCTCGCACCACACAATGGTGTCGCCCACAATGTCGAAGTCGCTTTCGTTGCGCGGCGAAGTAACATGCAATGTGCGTTCCTTGCCGTCGTCGTCTACAACTACCAGTCGCTCAATCATTTCGGGCGATGTCTTATATGCCACAATATTGCCACGCCATAGGCGTGGCGAAACATATTCATCGTAGTAATCTCTCTGCGTAATATGCTCATTATAAGCCGTTTCGACTATACTACTATCTTGTCGAAGCCATTGTTCCTTCCACCAATCAACAGATTCGTTGTAGAGAGCAACGCGTTTTTTGCCCGTCTGCCGCCGCAGAGAGCGGTTGAACGGCGTAATCGACCAACTTACTTTTCCGCTGTAAGTGAGCGCATTAGCCCAAAGATTTTGCCCGTATCGAAGCCGTGTGGCGCTCACCGTCAGATAACCCATGTGATAGTAGTTTGGGTACTGCCATTTGAGCGAACCGTTGTAGGCCTCGTCGTAAGTAGGATTGCGACGCATCAGCGATATGGCCCTGAACTCTTGCTCGAAAGTGGCCGTCCGGCCTCGGCCGCCATGCGTGAGCGCAGTTTCCTGCGCCACGGCATCGCCCTCGAGAAGCCATCTGGGCGCGTAAAGGCCGAGTACCAGACCTATCGCCTGTTCGCCAAACACATAATAGAGGCCTTTGGTGAATCCGGTTCGCACCATGTCAGACTGCACCACATGGCGGTACTCGTGAATGGCAAGGTGCTGAAGCCACGGTACGCAGTCTTCGCCCAGTGTCGGGTACGTGTACATCTCGAGCCGGCTTGGCGCCCACGACACAAGGCCGTTGGAATATGCCATGCGTGAGTGCAGCACCACGTCGATGCGCTTTGGCTGGTAATGCATTGATAGCCAGTCGTATTTCACTACGGTATCCATCATCGATGCGAGCACTTTTGCCGTAGGCAAAAGCGGCTCGTCGTAAATAAGTCGGTAGCGTTGCCTGTTCATCTGACGAAACCGCACACTCCACGGGTCGGCACCCGTGGTATGGTATTGCGCTTCGACCGTACAAAATACTGAAGCACAACAGAATACCAGCAACAAAAGTCGCTTCAACGATATCATTGCTGCGGCTCTTGACACTGCTCAATCTGTTTTGTCAGGTTACGATAAATCAATATGCAGAACAGGCTGATGACAATAATAAGCAGTCCGCCCATGCCCATAGCCAAGTAAATTATACCGCATATTGCAATTTGCGAAGCGGCATAAACATGAAAACCAGCATAACGTTTTGCGAGCATCATAATCACACCGGCAATTTCCAACACATTGAAAATCAGGTGATACTTGGCATATTCGAGCATCGTGTAGAACAATTGTTCCTGCTCGGGTTTAAGCTCGGTACCTTGCAGATTCTTGGTCATCTCCTTGGCCTGTGCGAGTATTTCGGTCATCATTTCGGGCGGCGTGGCCATGAGTATAAGGTCGTAAAAAACGGATACAACCGAAGCCACAAGGCTCAGCGAACCGAAGACTATCAGAATAGTGCGCAGTTTCCTATATTTTTCGTCCATCGAATTGTTCTTTTTTTCTTTTTGGCAAAATTAAAAAAAGTTTTTGTGGTTGCGCAATTTTTGCGTCAGTTTGCACCAACGAAGCCCACAGCCGACAATCCGTCGCGCGTAGCTTTATGACAGCGAACGCACAATAATAAGTATAAAACGCTATATATAAGCCAGTTACGGTTATTGTTTTTGATAAAAAAATAACAAGTCATATATTTCGAAAAATTAAAATCAATGCTTACCTTTGCAGCTTAAAATCAATAACACAAAAAATGAATAAAGACAACGAAATTTTCGACCTTATCGAAAAGGAACACGCCCGCCAAAAGCGTGGTATAGAGATGATTGCTTCCGAAAACTTTGTGAGTGATCAGGTAATGCAGGCAATGGGCTCATGCCTCACCAACAAGTATGCCGAAGGCTATCCCGGCAAACGTCACTACGGCGGCTGCGAGGTCGTTGATGAAGTTGAAACACTGGCTATCGAACGCCTCAAGAAAATCTACGGTGCCGAGTACGCCAACGTGCAGCCTCACTCAGGCGCACAGGCCAACGCCGCTGTATTGCTCGCCGTGCTTAAGCCCGGCGACAAGTTCATGGGTCTCGACCTCTCGCACGGCGGCCACCTCTCACATGGTTCGGCTGTCAACACATCAGGTATCATCTACCAGCCTTGCGCCTACCACCTCAACAAAGAGACCGGCCGCGTCGATTACGACGAGATGGAAGAGATAGCAATGCGCGAGAAACCGAAATTGATTATCGGCGGTGGCTCGGCCTACAGCCGCGAATGGGACTACGCCCGTATGCGCAAGATAGCCGACGCCTGCGGCGCTCTGCTTATGATCGACATGGCTCACCCTGCAGGTCTTATCGCTGCCGGCTTGCTTGATAACCCAGTGAAATATGCCGACATCGTTACATCGACCACACATAAGACGCTGCGCGGTCCGCGCGGCGGTATCATACTCATGGGCAAAGATTTCCCCAATCCGTTTGGCAAAACAACCAAAAAAGGCGAAATACGCTCAATGGGCTCACTCATCAATTCGGCTGTGTTCCCCGGCCAACAGGGCGGACCACTCGAACACGTGATAGCAGCCAAAGCCGTTGCTTTCGGCGAAGCCCTCACACCTGAGTTCAAAGTTTATCAGCAGCAAGTGAAAGCCAATGCAGCCGCATTGGCTAAAGGCATGATGGACAAAGGCTTCTACATCGTTTCGGGCGGCACCGACAACCACTCAATGCTTGTCGACCTCCGACCGAAATATCCGGAACTCACGGGTAAAGTGGCCGAGAAAGCTCTCGTGGCAGCCGACATCACGGTGAACATGAACCTCGTTCCGTTCGACACTCGTTCGGCAATGCAGACCAGCGGTCTGCGCCTTGGCACACCGGCCATCACCACACGCGGCCTCAAAGAGGCCGACATGTACACCATCGTCGATATGATCGACCGCGTACTTGCCGACCCTGAGAATGAAGCTGTTATAAAAGCTGTCAAAGCCGACGTGAACGCTATGATGCAGCCACGCCCGATGTTCGCTTGGTAATAGTTTTTTCATTTTTTATAAACAAACGCGAGGCTGTCCGAAGTGAATTCGGACAGCCTCGCTTGTTGTTTTGGTATTCTTTTCTCTTCCATCATATAAATTTTCGGAAAAAACATTTGTATAGTATTAAAATTAATACTATTTTTGTCGTAAAACAAAAAGCATGAAGACAAAGAAAGTCAGAGAAATAATAAAAATGCTTGAAAAAGATGGTTGGTATTTGGCGTATATCAAAGGCAACCATCGACAGTATAAGCATCCGACTAAAAAGGGGAAAGTAACTGTAAATAAGAAACTTTCAGACGATTTAGATGCTTTTTGTTTGAGTAGTATTTTTAAACAAGCAGGTTGGAAACAATAGAACTATGGAAAAGATAAAAGCAATGGTAGATTGGTGCGGGCGCAATTACGCTTCGTACATAGAAGATTCGCGAATCAACGGCGTAGTACTCTCTACTGCAAAAACATTTGCCGAATTAAAGCAAGAGACCGCACAGTCGCTGGCATTCCATATCGAAGGGTGTTTGAACGACGGCGACACGCTTCCTGATGCCATACGTGATGGCAAATATGAAATCGTTTTTGAAAAACGAATAAGCGCTATACTGCACGAAGCCCAGCAATACACTACATTGGCGGCTATAAGCAGAATAACAGGAATTCGGCATGCGCAACTCTCGCATTATGCCAATTCGGTATCACAACCGCGGCAGGCGCAACGCGACAGAATACTGAAGGGGCTTCACGAAATCGGAGCATCTTTTTTAGCGTTATAAAAAAAAGGGACGCGGCTTGCCGCGTCCCCACTCTATTTCTTCCCTTTCTTTTTCTTCTTCTTCACTGAGAAGCCGAAGTGGCCTATCTCGCGGCCCAAAGCGTAGTATTTGCCGTGCGAGTAGCAAAGCGGATGCGCTTTGCTAAGATCGAACGCACCCGTCGCCGGGTCGATGTACTGGTCATCGGCACTGACATTCACCACGTTGGCAACGAACATATCGTGAGTGCCGAGCGGAATAATCTGCTTCACGCGGCACTCGATGCTTACGGGCGACTCGGCTATCGAAGGGCATCGCACTACGTGCGATGCGACAGGCGTCAGCCGCATCTCGGCGAATTTGTCGACCTCGCGCCCCGAACGCACACCGCACCAGTCGGTGGCGAAGGCGAGCTGCTCGGTGGTCAGGTTTATCACAAATTCACCCGTGCGCTTTATTATCTCGTACGAATGACGCTCGGGACGCACTGATATATAGCACATTGCGGGATCGGAACATATTGTTCCGGTCCACGAAACGGTTATTATGTTGTAGTTTTCGGGCGCATCGCCCACGCTCACCATTACCGCAGGTAATGGATAAAGTTGGTTGCCCGGCCGCCAGTTCTGTCGTCCCATCAGATTATCACCATTTCTTTTTCCGACGTAACTTTCTCACAATAGTGGCATTTAAGCTCAAGCGGGTCCTTGCTCACCACACTGAAACGTGTGGTGATGTGCTCGTGGTTGGTGATGCACTTGGGGTTGAAGCAACGCACGTATCCGACAACCTCATCGGGTATCGTAACTTGCTTTTTCTCAATCACTTCGTAGTCGCGAATGATGTTCAGTTTAGCCTGTGGCGCTACGAGTGCTATTTTGTTTATCTCGTCGTCGGCAAAGAATTTGTCTGCCACTTTGATAATGCTTTTGCGCCCCAGCTTGTGGCTTTCGAGGTTGGTGCCGAACGTAATCTGGTTCGGAATGTCGGCCAGACCCAGCAGCGAAATTACTTTGAAAAGGTTGTGGGCCGGTATGTGGTCTATAACAGTGCCATTTTTAATGGCACTGACTTTAAGCTCTTTTTGTTCCATTGTATAAAATGCTCATTTACAAATTATTAAACATTTATTTCACACCCAATATCGAAGCAATGATGGCCATACGAGTATAGACACCGTTTTCGGCTTGCTTGAAGTAATAAGCCTTCGGATTCTGGTCGACATCGGTCGAGATCTCATTCACACGCGGCAGCGGGTGAAGCACTTTCAGGTTGGGTTTTGTGGCATCGAGCATCGAGTTGCGCAGCACGTAAGTGTTTTTCACTTTTTCGTATTCGAGCAAGTCGGAGAAACGCTCTTTCTGCACACGCGTCATGTAGAGAATATCGGCTTCGGGCAACACGTCGGCCATGTCGGTATGTTCTTCATACTCAATACCTTTCTCATCGAGGAAGGTTTTGTACTCTTGCGGCATTTTGAGTTCGTCGGGTGCCACGAAGTAGAATTTCGGATTGAAATACGACATTGCCATCAGCAGCGAATGCACGGTGCGGCCGTATTTCAGGTCGCCCACCATGGCTATTTTGAGGTTGTCGAGGTGGCCTTGCGTCTTCGAAATCGAAAACATGTCGAGCAGCGTCTGCGAGGGGTGCTGATTGGCGCCGTCGCCGGCATTGACAATGGGCACTCTCGACTGTTCCGAGGCGTAGCGTGCGGCGCCCTCAAGAGGGTGCCGCATGACAATAAGGTCGGCGTAGTTGCTCACCATTATTATGGTGTCTTTGAGCGTCTCGCCCTTGGTGGCCGACGTCGCATTGACGTCGGAAAAACCTATCACACGCGCGCCCAAGCGGTTGATGGCCGTCTCGAAACTAAGACGTGTGCGCGTCGACGGCTCGAAAAACAGGCTCGCAATCACCTTGCCCCGCAACAAAGGCTGGTCGGGGTTTGCCTCAAAGTCGGCCGCCAATTCTATTATACGCAGGATTTCATCTTTGCTGAAATCGTTAATCGACACTAAACTTTTGTTCTTTATCATATTTATATTGTGCTATAATCGTTTCACCACATAAAAAAACGACCTTAACACCGAAGGTGTAAGGTCGTGAATATCAATAGTTTAAATTGTTTCAAACCAATCTCGTCGTATGTCGTTTTCTTAGCCATCTGACTTTAGCTTTTTTGATACCGACAAAGTTAATGTTTTTATTCTATTAAAAATTAAAAAATAAAAAATAACGACCAATAATTAACACTTGCCGCTTCGTTCTACGCGCCGCATGAATCAAAACAGGTAATTCATCAGAACGTAAAGTCCTGATTTACCGTCGTTTTTATCGAGTGCGTGGCCCCAGTCAATCGAGACTACGAAGTTGGTGTTGAGCGCGATTTTCAGACCGATGCCGCTGCTGACGTGCATTTTTTCGTTTTTTCGGCTGAAATAATCGGCGTAAACTTCTGACGGAACGTTCGATGTGTCAATATCGTATTTCTGCGTCACCATGCCGAAGTCGGCAAAGACGTTGGTGCCTATCGAGAAGCTCTGCCCGTCGAGCATGAAGCGGGCGAAGATATATCTCAGCTCGGCGTTGCCCATGAACGAGCCGTCACCCACGATGCGGTTGCGCACCACGCCACGCATCGTCTTGCTTCCGCCCAAGCCCTGCGAAGTGGCCGAAGTGAGCACCGTGGTGTTCCAGTGCGGCAAGAGGTAGAACGGCGTGCGGCCCCACAGCTTATGCTGCAACGCCACGCGGTATGCGAAGACAAGTCGCTGCTTGTAAAGGTCGAAGTACTGACGGTGATACACCGTCAGTTTGCCATATCCGTTTTTGTCCGACGAGAGGAATTCGGGTGCATAGGCCATAAGTGCCTCTGTCCAAACGCCTTTGGTGGGGAACGCCTCATTGTCGCGCGTATCGACGCAGATACCGCCACGCAGGTATGTCTCGAAACCGCCATCGACCTCTTTGGGGCGTATCACGCCCCAATCGGTGTAGTGTTCGAAGAGCGTCGGCTCGTCGGGGAACGAGCCGCGCAGACGGTCGGGATTCACCTTCCTGATTTTCATGTTGAAAGCCGTTGCGCCAGCCTGCCAGAAGAATGGCGAGTCGTCGTTGAACTTGCGTCGCAGCGAAACCATCAGGCGTGTCATCTGGCGCTGATGTTTGTAGAAGATGCGAGTGCGGTAGAGCGGGTCGTCCTCGTCGATAAACTCGCGCCGGTAGACCGATTCGGCACCGTTGAAACCTGTGAAGTCGAGCGTAAGGTCGTCGAACCACGTCAGATCGGCAGTGAAGCGCGTTTTCGGGATGAAGGTTCGCGAGTCGAAATAGGCGCGGGCGAGCATCGTGCCAGCCGCATAGCGGCTGCACTCGAGGTAGAGCGAGTGGTTGTAGCGCGGGTACTCGGTTCCGTCGCCATACCAGTAGAGGTTCGACAAGAGTCCGTACTGAAAGCCCAAGTCATTGTCGTAGGCGATGGCGGGCAGCACGCCGAAAGAAAACCCGACTTTGCGGAATGTGGAGTCGGGTGCGGCGGCATCTGACGCTTGCGCCTTAGGCGCAAGCACAGCAAATAATATAAATATGTATGTAAATCGTCTCATTTCGGCGACAAAAATACGACAGTAATGGCTTAAAAGTGCTTTTTTGTCGCTAAAAATTGTCCATTCTTCTATAAAATTTGCAAGGAATGTACACTCGTTGTACTTTTGCGTCAAACAATAAAAAAATAGACAGATGAAAAGAATTCTATTAACATTAACATTGTGTATGTTTATGTCGATTGCATTCGCTCAGCACAAAGTGAGCGGTGTAATCCTCGATTCAAAAGACGGGCAGCCACTGCCCGGCGCAACAATTATCATTACGCCTGTCGGATCAACGAAATCGGAGGGACAAAGCTCCGACATTGATGGTAAGTTCACCATCAAAGCAGCGACAGGCAACTACGTATTCCGAGTTGATTACCTGGGTTACGCATCGTACGAGAAGACCATCGAGGTTTCGAAAGATGTCAACATGGGTAATATCCGTATGAAGTCGGAGAGCAAACAGCTCGACGAAGTCGACGTGAAAGGCATTATGCAACGTCAGGAGCAACACGGCGATACAACTGTGTTCAACGCACAGGCGTTCAAAGTGAACCCCGATGCCACTACCGAGGACCTTATCAAGAAGATGCCAGGTATGAGTGTCGAAGGTGGCTCGGTGAAGTCTGGCGGTCAGACAGTTAAGAAAGTGCTCGTCGATGGCAAAGAGTTCTTCGGCGACAACCCAATGATGGCTCTTCAGAACATTTCGGCCGACATGGTTAACCAAATTGAGGTGTTCGACCGTCAGAGCGACCAAGCTCAGTTCACGGGCTTCAGCGATGGCGACGAAGAGCGCACCATAAACATTCTGACCAAAATGGGTATCAAGAGCGGTGCTTTCGGCCGTGTTTATGCCGGTTATGGTACCAACGACCGTTATGAGGCAGGCGGCAACTACAACGTGTTCAACGGCAATCACCGTGTAACAATTTTGGGCTTGCTCAACAACATCAACCAGCAGAACTACTCAATGGACGACCTCTCTAGTGCAATGTCGAACGGCGGCGGCGGTGGCCGTGGCGGCATGGGCGGCGGCATGATGATGGGCGGCGGCGGTATGATGATGGGCGGCGGCGGTATGGGCGCCGGCGGCTGGGGTGGCCAAGGCGGCAAAAACCGCACCGGACGCTTCGGTATCAACTACAGCTACGACGACGAAACCACCTGGCGTATCGAACCGAGCTACCAATACAGCAATACAAAGAACATCAACGAGTCGCAGACTCTGCAAGAATACTTTGAAAACGAGAGAACTTACGAGAGCGAAAGCTACTCTGAAGCTCGCAACCAGAACCATAACTTGTCGCTGCGTCTGACTTACACCATTAACGAGAACAACAGCTTGATTTTCAACCCGCGTGTAAGCTGGAGCGATGCCGACAACGAATCGGAGAGCGGCGGTATAGATATGATGGGAGAAACGCTTTTCATGCAGACCAACCAACAGAACGAGTCGGACAACAAGAGCCTTTCGGTAAGCGGCAACTTGCTGTGGCGTCATAAGTTCAGCGTCGACCACCGTACACTCTCGCTGCGCTTGGGCGGCTCTATAAGCGACACCGATGGCGACCAATCGTCGGCTGCTTCAAACGAATATACTGCACGTAGCATCAAAACAAAACAGAATACCGATAACGACAGCAAGAACAATCGTCTGAACGCTTCGCTGCAATACACCGAACCGATTGGCGAAAAGATGGCCTTCCAAATCAACTACAGCCCGTCGATTACGTTCAGCGATGGCGACAAATCGGTAGTAGCCGATACAGCCAACGCAAGCGGCGAATTCTCAGGCAATTACAAATTCTCGCCGATATTGAGCAACAAGAAAAGCTCTACTTACACTCAACAGAGAGCCGGTATCGGTCTGAACCTCTTCCCGTCGAACTCGTTCAACGCTACATTCGGTCTCGACTTCCAGCAGTCGGTTCTCGACGGCGACCAGACCTATCCGTACGAATTTGAGACAAGCAAGAGCTACACCAACTTCATGCCGTCGGCTCAGATACGTTACAACAAGAACCGTACGACAAACTTCCGACTCAACTACCGTACCAACACAAGCGCACCGAGCATCACTCAGTTGCAGAAAGTGGTCGACGTGAGCAACATACGTAGTTACTCTGGCGGTAACGAAGACTTGAACCAGCAGTATTCGCACAATTTCAACCTCTTCTTCACCACCATGAACCCGATGACTTCGAAAGGTCTCTTCTTCATGGGTATGTACTCTACCACAACTGATTACATATCAACTGCTTCGTACATCTTCGACGACGACCGTTATATTAACCGAAACGGTGATATAATACTGGCACGCGAAAGCTCTGACGACATTCTGCTTCCGAAAGGCGTACAATACAGCAAGCCTGTCAACCTCAATGGTTACTACAACGCCAACGTACGTATTACACTTTCATCGCCTGTTACATTCATCCGAAGCAATGTCAACTTCGACTTGGGTGCAAGCTTGAGCAGCCGTCCGAGCCTCTACAACGACCAGAAGGTTACCAACGACGACTACAGCTTCTCGACCGGTTTGACCATCGGTAGTAACATCAGCGAGAACCTCGACTTCACCATCAGCTACCGCGGTAACTACAACGTAGTAGAGAGTTCTGCAGCCTCTAACTCAGCCGACTACAACTACTACAACCACACCATTCAAGGCAACTTGAACTGCATCTTCTGGCAGCACTTGGTATTCACTACAAGCGTGGCCAACCAGTTGACAAGCGGCATGGGTAAAGATTATGATCAGAACTTCATCCTCTGGAACGCTTCGCTCGGCTACAAATTCCTCAAGGACCGCCGTGCTGAACTTCGCCTCAGAGTGAACGATATTCTCGACAAGAACAACAGCGTGAGCCGTAGCCAAAACGAAACTTACGTTTCGACAACTACTACCGACGTTCTCCGTCAGTACCTCATGCTCACCTTCACCTACAAGTTCAGAAATATCGGTGATGCTCCTACCAACACCTTCCCTGGCTTTATGGGCGGTGCACCTCCCGCAGGCGGCAACCGTGGTGGCGGTCGCCCACCTATGGGTCCAATGTTCTAATAGAATTCATCAGATTATATAAAACGTCAATTGTGGCAGCGCAAATGCGCTGCCACAATTTTTTTTACAAGAGCGGAGAATATTCCCATTTTGTGGTAATAATTTTTATTGTTGATAACTTGTAAATAACTTTATTTTGTGAAACAGACTTTTCGCTTTATATTTGCAAGAAAAAAAAATGACAGAGGACAAGAACAAATACGTTCATCCGGGGAAAGTCTTAAGCTCAGAACTTAAGGCTAGAGGCATGACTCAGAAATATTTTGCCGAGCTAATATCAGTTCAGCAATCCCACCTGTCTGAATTAATAAGAGGTAAGCGGAGTATTACCAAACGCCTTGCTGAAAAATTGAACTTATTCTTAAACATACCAGTAGAGAAATGGTTACACCTCCAAGCTGAGTATGATTATTGGTTGAAAACAACTACCCTGAATGACAACAACACTGATATTGAAGCAGAAAGGTTGTTAGCACAATATAGCGACATCTATGATATGAAAGTGATTTTCAAAAACGTAGGAATAGCAGCAGAAATGTCGCCATCCGAAAAATTGAAATTTTGCAAGGACGTTCTTCTCTTTGACACCCCGATACAACAGAAACGTCAGCTTCAAGGTTTCTATCACCGTTCAGAGAAAACCGGGCTCGATCCAAGAATGATCGCGACGTGGTCGGTCTTGGCAAAATACGAAGCGAGGCAGAAAACCAATCCAACTATTTCATTTGATAGAAATAAAGTTGATGGCCTAGTTGTTTCATTAAGAAATATTTTTAACGACAACTATAATACTATAAACAAATTAGAGCGCACGTTAAACGAGTTTGGGATAAAGTTTTGTGTTGTGCCAAAAGTAAATCATGCTTCAATAGACGGGTTTTCGTTCTTTGAAAATGGGATTCCCTCTATAGTAATAACTAAACGCTTTAACCGAATAGATAATATTGCATTTGCAGTAATGCACGAAGTTGGCCATCTGAAATTACATCCGTTAGAAAAAACAGAAGGAAGAATAAACCTTCAAGGTACAGATTCGGAGTACATTTCGTCTGAAGAGCAAGAAGCAAATACTTTCGCGGCGAATTCTCTAATACCATTAGATTTATGGGAAAAGCTTCCTTCTGTACCACTTAATCCGCAAAAGATACAAATTATATGTGCCAAATGGGCAAAAGAAAATAGGTTAAACAAATGGATAGTACTTGGACGTGTTTCATATGAAACAGGCATGTATATGTTCAAATCCGATGCATCCAGAGAAATAAACTAAAAAGGAGGTGGCATAAGAAAACAGGTTAACATAAATGAGAAACGAAAAATCCCATCCGCCCTGCCAGACTGATGGGAAAATACAGTTCGCTTGACGATTGGCGTACTTAGTATCTCACACCAATTTATAAGAGCAAGCAAAAGTAAGCGTAGCAAAAGTAATACTTTTGCTATATTTTGCAAAAGCTCTTAAAAGAAATCGTTATAATTTAAATTATATTTTTATTTATATTAATTAAAAATAAATTATTACTGTAATGATTTTTTTTAATAAAAAAGAGAGC
Source organism: Bacteroidales bacterium (assembly GCA_017960905.1). Lineage (GTDB taxonomy): Bacteria > Bacteroidota > Bacteroidia > Bacteroidales > Marinilabiliaceae > W3P20-009. The sequence goes on along the minus strand of JAGCYH010000033.1, from coordinate 19,301 downwards.
TTATTCCCCGAAATAGACGAGGAAGCTCATAAACTGTCAATAAAAATGAGCAAGAACAATTGGGCTATTCAAAAAAACAGTGTTTTTGGACTCGATTATTGCAGAAACGCCACTTTCAGTGGCAGATACGGAATACCATTACTTAAATCGTACAATGGAGCCATTCCAGATGAATATATAACATTTAGTGATATCAATTCTGTAGCTGGCTACAACTATTGTGTTACAGGATTTGACTACGACTATGTGTTAGAAAGGCTATGGAATAACCCTATTAAGTATGTCAATGTATTGGCAAAGTATCAATGTGTTGCTGAACCAGATTTTTCGTTAAAGGTCAATCATCCTTTATGCGTTCAGATAGCTAACAAATACAGAAGCCATGCGCTTTCTTTTTGTTTGCAAGAACATAACGTTGCCATCTTGCCATGCATGTCGTGGAGCACGCCACAATCCTATTGCTTTTGCTATGACGGCTATTCGAAAGGAGGGGTTGTCATAGTATCAACTATCGGCACAAGAAAGGACGAAAGGTCAAGAATGTATTTCCGGCTTGGCTTCGAAGAAATGCTTAAACGCATTTCTCCCGACGCCGTTGTTCTTTATGGCGATATTGATGACCAAATAATGTCGCTGATACCTAATCAGTTGTATGTTCATACGTATAGTCATAACCGTTTTAAAAGAGCAAGAAACAATGGGAGGTAGAGGTGCTTTCGACTCAAATATGGGTCGTACAGGAGGTATTCCTGTGGAAAATAGGATTTATAGTCAAATTGGTAAAATTGATAAGATCAAAATTATTCAATGCGACACGAAACCAAATAATCCTACTATTACTTATTCTAACACAGCAAATACTACGTATTATTCTTATTCAAAAGAGAACAATAGAATTGAGCACATTTACTATTATCGGGATCACAAACTCTTCAAAAGTGTTGATTTTGAGAAAGGAGTAGCTGCTCATGTTCATTATTGGAATGGTAGTATTGTTGGTCGGAAACGTCACGACAAACATAACATCCATGCATTGTCGGATAAAGATAAAAGATTGATGAACAAAGCTTTAAAATGGAATAGAGACCATGAATAAAAAAAATGTAATTATTCAAAACTTCTTCAATGTAGGTGTTGATGGTGACATTGCACTATATGAGGAAGACCTCGGATGGAACGAGAGTATCATCAGAGATGCTCAGTCTGACGACCCAGAAACAATATTCCGCTATATAGTTGAAATTGTAGGGTTGAACATTCTCTTTTATTGGACTGGAGATAGGAACTTTTATACTATCGAAACCGAACGTAGTCCCATTGAGGTCCGTCGGATATACGACAATCCTCAATGGGACGGGAAAAGAGAGTACATGAAGGCTGACATTAATGGGAATGGTCCCCATACTTGTTCGGCAGGACAAGTTTTGGCGACATTTGAAGAACCAACTCAAATCTGGAATAAACTAACTATCAATGGAGTGAGTATTGGCGACGTACTATCTCGCTCTGCTATACTTGATTTGGATTAAACTTATTCCAGTTATAACTCTTTGCTTGTTTAAAACATGTACGACTTACGTCAATTGTGGCAGCGCAAATGCGCTGCCACAATTTTTTTATGCTTTTTGAAAAAAAAATGAAAAAAAATGTCGGAGTGTAAATTATTTAACCTATTTTTGAAGGTTAAAACCACGGTATGAAAAACGTATTGCTGATATTGTCGCTACTGCTAATTCACTCAGCTGCAATAGCTCAAGAGAGTTTTTGGGACAAATACTCAATAAACTCTTTTGACATTAGCGACGGTTTGCCCAACAATACGATAAACGACATCCACAAAGACAACATCGGCTACCTCTGGTTCGCCACCGACGGCGGCCTTGCCCGCTACGACGGCTATTCGTTCGAATGTTTCGACGCCAATTCCGATATCAAACTGAGAAGCAACTACATACAGGAAGTTTGTTCCGATAAGTTCAACCGACTGTGGGTTGCCGGCGACGCGGGGCTCGACATCATAAGCCTCGAAAAGATCAAAAACGTTACAAATCAGCTGCTTGGGTCGCCCGAAGACACCCCCGAAGGCGTCATCTTCGGACTTACCGCCGACCGCGACGGTAACATCTGGATTGCCGCCGGGAACACGCTCTGGTGTTTCTCGTTCTACGACGACGGCAGTGTGAAATACTCGACACATATTCAGTGCGATGGCAAAATGACCGCCTTGTCGCTCATTGGCACTACGGTGTGGGTAGCGTGCGGAAACACAGTGAACACTGCCAAGACAAATATGGCTGGCGAGATAACTCTCGAAAAAATAGATATTCCGGATTTTGACCGTAAAACGCTCAGAATCACCTGTTTCGATTCTAACGAACACGGCGTATGGCTTGGCACCGATGCCGGCCTCTACAAAGTAGACCTGGCGCTTAGCGAAATAAAACACTACACCGCCGTGGTGAGCGACAAGAAGTCGCTCACCGACAACAACATAACAGCCTTGCTGTCGACCGGCGCGCACGAATTCGTCGTGGCAACGTCGAACGGTCTCAACATCTACGACCCGCAGACCGATTCGTTTGAGCAGATTATACAAGCCACCTCGAAAAACTCAAAAACCATTTCGAGCAACGTCATCAACTGTATGCTTGTAAGCGGCGACCGCCTTTGGGTGGGCACCGCCATCTCGGGCGTCGACATGTTCATCAGCAACGACCTGTCTATCAAGTGCTACGTCAACACGGCCGACCCGTCAAGCATCGGTTCCGACAATGTTACAACCATTGTCGAAGACAAATTCGGCAACACGTGGGTCGGCACTGCCGACAAAGGGTTGAGCATACTGAACAAAAACAGCGAGACCTTCAAGCACCTGACGAAAGAGAGCCACGGGCTCACAAACAACCACATCACATCATTGGCTGTCGGGCGCACAAAAACGCTTTGGGTAGGCTCCGAAAAAGGCATCGACATAATAGATATGTCAGACCCGCGACTGCCTATTATCGAAACGTTCCACAACAGAGTCGACGCTACTGTCAACAGCATAGTGTACGATAGGATGAATGCCAATGTGTGGATTTTCACCGAAGAAGGGCTAAGCGTTTATAACAAAGGTGTATCGGCCTACACGCCTATACATCGCAAGATTTCAGGCGCCAATGGCGCCTGCATCGACAATCAGGGTTTCCTGTGGGTGGGCACATCCGACGGTCTTATGATTATCAACCTCAACACGTTCACCGTCGATACGGTAGAGTATCGGTTCATCGACCATAAGCTCGATGATCCAACCGCAAAAGTCTGGCCCAGAGTCACTTACTGCTATGTGGCTTCCGATGGCGTAATGTACATTGGTACAAATGGTTACGGACTATACCTCAGCCACGACGGCGGCGCGACATTCGAGCAGCTGACCACCAAAGACGGCTTGCTCAACAACAGCGTGAAAGGCATAATAGAAGACGTGGCGGGCAACATCTGGATAAGCACCAACCGCGGTCTGTCGGTCTACGATCCGTTTAACCGCCGTTTCTCGAGCTATACGACCGAAAACGGTATGCTGAGCGACAATTACAACCTCAACGCCGTTTACAAGTCGCCCACAAACGGCAAACTGTTCTTCGGCACCAACAAAGGCATGGTGGAGATACAACAAAGGGTGATGACGAGCCGCACGTTCAGCGACGCTAAACCAATCATTACCAATCTTTTAGTATCGAACAAAAGCGTACAGCCCGAAAGCGACATTCTCGACAACCATATATCTCTTACAAAGAGCATTACGCTCAGCGAAAGCGAGAAATCGTTCGCCATTGAGTTCGCTTCGCTCAGCAACACTAAGTCGTCGAATCTGCGCTTCCAATATCAGCTCGAAGGCTTCGACGAAGAGTGGATCGAGACCACCGGCACGCACCGCATCGCGCTCTACAACAACATTCCACACGGCGAATATACATTCGTCGTGCGTTGCTGCGACATCAATTCGGGCTGGAGCGACTCTACTCAGTTGGAGATAATCATCAAACCATCGTTCTTCAAGTCGGTATGGTTCTACGCTTTGCTGGCGTTGATTTTGCTGATTGTAATAGTACGTGTGGCCAAGTACAACAGCAAACATCAGGCCGAGCAGAACCGCCTCTCGCAGCAGATCATACAGCAACGCACCGACGAACTTATCGAGCAGCGTAAGCTGCTCGATGATCTACAATCGGAATTAACTGGCAAACAGGCAGTTATAGTCGAGCAGCAGGAACGTCTTGACATGCACAAGACGATACTTACGAACATGGCGCGGAAAATACAGAACCTTTCGGTCGATAAGTTCCGCCTCTATTCCAACCTGTCGAGCGACAAAGTCATAAATGCGAAATTCACACCTTGCGACATTGTGTCGCTCGTTCGCGACACAATACAGCCGTGCGCCGTAATTGCCAGCAAGAGAGGCATTTCGGTCAAACAGTATCTGCATGTTCACGAGAACTCAATAAATATCGACGAGACGGTAACGAAGCGCATCATAAGCCTTATTCTCTCGTGCCTGATAGACCATACGGCCGACCATGGCGCCATCTCGGTCTACTGCGCGACGTCGATTTTCAAAAACACCAACAGCATCTACATCTGCGTTGGCAATATGCCTGGCAACAGCACCGACGCACAAGCCGACAGCCTGCTCATGAAGTTGTACTCGAAGAACGATGACCCTGCAGCCGATTACGCTGACATTCAAAGCGTTATAATGAGGTACAACGGCGAAATATATGCACGCTACAGCCAACGCCATAGCGTGTCGATAAGAGTGCTGCTGCCTATTTCGGTAGGCCAAACCATTGCTACCGACGGGCGTACACCAAGCAACAATGCAGGCGGCAATGCCGCCCTGCAATCGTCGCCTACTGAAAATGAGCGCATTGCGCAAAACGACGACCTCGCCATCGAGATTCTCAACCACATTCACAACCACTACACCGACCCCGATTATTCGGTCGACGACATTGTGAAGGACCTGGGCTGCAGCCGAGGCACCGTCAACAACCGTCTGCAGGCTGCGCTGGGCACATCGACAGCGCAGTACATACGCGACTACCGCCTGCAGATAGCGCGCCAGCTCATTCTCGAAAACCGCGTGTCGCACGAAAAAAACATAACGCAAATATCGGCTGAAGTAGGCTTCAGCGACCCAAAATATTTCACGCGCTGCTTCAGCAAGCAGTACGACGTCTCGCCAAGCACCATGCTGTATGGCACCGACAACTCTGAAGCGTGATTCGCGCATCATCTGAAAAAAAGCACATCGGGCAACCGCTACACTGCAAAAAAAACGTATCTTTGTGAGCGTTTACGGTTCGTTTGTGCTGTAATTAATTGCAGCACAAACGATTAAAAGGGAATCAGGTGCAAGTCCTGAACAGTCCCGCTGCTGTAAGTCATGCGGCCTATTGAGGCCGGCGTAGCGCCATTTATGTCACTGTATATCGCTCATTCTGAGAGCTTTGTATGGGAAGACGGTGCCACGCGACAAGTCAGAAGACCTGCCGCAAACAAGTTTCAAAATAGCCAAAAGCTGCAAAAGCCCTCGTGGATTGGGGCATGAAACGATGTTTGAACTAAAAAAGAGCTTAACCTGTCTGATTGGTTTGCACTTTGCAATGCCAGTCTATTCGATCGATGTAGCTGAAAATGAACAAGATACCATTTTTGAGCGAAGCATCGACGAGTTTCGTGTTGTCGCTATGCGGCAACGCGAACTCGTTGCGCCACAACGTTTGTCGGGGCAGACACTGCGCCAGATGAACGCCCTTTCGGTGGCCGATGCGGTGCGTTACTTCGCCGGCGTGCAGATAAAAGACTACGGCGGCGTGGGTGGACTGAAAACTGTCGACGTGCGCTCTATGGGTTCGAATCATCTGGGCGTTTTCTACGACGGGCTTCAGATTGGCAACGCCCAAAACGGCACCGTCGATTTGGGCAAATTCTCACTCGAAAATGTCGAAGAGGTGGCGGTTTACAACGGGCAAAAGTCCGACATATTCCAACCGGCAAAGGATTTCGGCACATCGGGCAGCGTATATCTGCAAACACGTCGCCCGAATTTCTCGGGCGACAAACGCATAAACGCTTCAGCCAAAGTCAGTTGCGGCTCATTCGACCTACGCAACGGCTCTCTTCTTCTTGAAACAAAAATAACCGACAACATTTCGTATTCGGCCAACGCCGAATACACCGACGCCTCGGGCAAGTACAAATTCCGCTACCGCAAACGCTTCACCGACGCCCGCGGTAACACCATCGTGGCGTGGGACACGACAGGCGTGCGACAGAACGGCGAGATAGATGCTTTGCGACTCGAGAACAGCATCTTCGGCTCTTCCGATGGCGCTGTGTGGCACTTGAAAGCCTATTACTATAAGTCGGCGCGCGGCTTGCCACGCGCCATTGTGCGCAACGTGTGGACAAGCAGCCAACGCCAGTACGACCGCGACTTCTTCGTGCAAGGCAGTCTGCAGAAAGATTTCGATGAGGCAATTTCGACAAAGCTAAATGCCAAATACTCATACGATTACATGCACTACATCAACCCCGACACCACGCTGATGTACGTCGATAACACATTCCGCCAGTATGCAGTGTACGCATCGACGGCCAACAGGCTGGCTGTGAGCGACATATTCGACATAGCCTTCAGTGCCGACTTCGAACGCAACTGGCTCAAGTCCGACATGGCTAACTTCGCTTTGCCAAAGCGAACAACATTGTTGGCGGCTTTAGCCGCCAACCTCGCGCTCGGCAACGTGGCTCTACAGGCGAGTTTGCTCGGCAACTTCATAAACGATGCGGCGTCGGCTAAAGAACGGAAAACCGAAAACAAAACACGCAAACTGACACCGGCCATTTTTGTAAAATACACCCCAACAGAAGATAAAAAACTGAGTTTCAGTGCATTCTGCAAACGCATGTTTCGCATGCCCACATTCAACGACCTGTACTACACCGACATAGGCAACATTTCGCTCCGACCCGAATACACTACACAGTTCGATCTTGGTGTAAATGAGCTTATTACGCGCGGCGCAATGCAAATTTCGCTTGCGGCCGATGCGTATTATATAAAGGTAAGCGACAAGATTCTGGCCGTGCCCAAGGGCAATTCGCAATATCGGTGGATGATGATGAACATAGGCAAAGTGGACATACGCGGCGCCGAGGCCCGCGTCGGCTGCAAGCTGCCTTACGTCAGCTGCCAGCTCAACTACACCTACCAGCGCGCGCACGACGTTACCGACCCGACCGACAACGGACAGCGCGGCACTTACAACGGACAAATAAGCTACATACCCGAGCACAGCGGCTCGGCGCTCGTGAGCGCTACGTGGCACGACTGGGCTCTCAACTACAGCTTCATATATGTTGGCGAAAGGTATCACGTTTCGGCAAATATTGCCGAAAACTACGAACCGTCGTGGTACACCAACGATTTAAGCCTGCACAAACATCTGATTTTGAACAAAATACTAAAATTCGACTTATCGTTCGAAGTGAACAACATACTCGACCAGCAATACGATGTGGTACTCAACTACCCTATGCCTGGCCGGAATTACAAAGGTTCGGTTCGGATAAGTTATTGAAAAAGTTGAAGTTATGGAGAAAAGAATACACAAGTTACTGTTGCAGTGGACATTGATAAGCGCCATGCTCTTCGTCGTGGCGGCATGCCGCGACGACAAAGAGCTCTTGATGCCTGAGACAGAGGACGTTGACGACATCACCGAGAGCCGCGACCTCGCCGGATTCTACCTGCTCAACGAAGGCAACATGGGCAGCAACAAAGCCACGCTCGACTATTTCGACTTTGCCAGCGGCCAATACACGCGCAACATCTACGCCGAGGCCAATCAGACTGTGGTACAAGAGCTCGGCGACGTAGGCAACGACTTAAACATCTATGGTTCACGTCTTTACGCTGTTATCAATTGTTCAAATTTCGTAGAAGTGATGGATGTGCATACCGCGCGGCACATCGGCACTATAGAAGTGCCGAACTGCCGCTACATGGCATTCAGCGGGCGCTACGCCTACCTGACAAGCTACGCCGGTCCGGTGCTCATATCGACTGATTATAAGCAAATTGGCTATGTGGCAAAAATCGACACGGCCACACTTCAGGTGGTAGCTACGTGCAATGTCGGCTTCCAGCCCGACGGCATAGCCGTCGATGCCGATGGCGGAAAAATCTACGTGGCCAATTCGGGCGGATATATGGTGCCAAACTACGAAAACACAGTGTCGGTGATTGATATAGAGACATTTACGGAAGAGCGACGCATAGAAGTGGTCAACAATCTGCACCGCTTGTGCATCGACAGCCACAAGCAGTTGTGGGTGTCGTCGCGCGGCGATTACTTTGAGCAGCCATCGCGGCTGTATTGCGTTGATTTACAGACCGAATCGCTATGCGATTCGGTCGATGTGGCCGTTGGCTCATTCTGGCTCGACGGCGATTCGCTCTACGTATGCAGCAACGAATTCAGCTACGAAACTTACGACAACACAGCATCTTACGCCATTGTCGACGTCAAGCATCACACGGTTGTAACGCGCAACTTCATAACCGACGGCACCGATGAGCGGATACAGGTGCCGTACGGCATCTGTGTCAATCCGCTGACAAAGGATATTTTCGTAACCGACGCGCGAAACTACGTATCGCCAGGCGTGTTGTATTGCTTCGACAAATATGGAAAAAAGAAATGGTCGGTCTCGACAGGAGATATTCCGGCACATTTCGCATTACATTACAAATGATATAAACTATTGAATATGAATGTATTAAAACAGTTTTTCTTTTTAATTGGTTTTGCATCGGCGGCCACAGCACAGTCGCCTTATATAAGCCGTGTATATGAGTACAGGCCTGCGCCAGGACAGTTTGTCAATACTATGCCCGAATACACCGAAGGCGATACAGAGGCATCGATGGCGCAAAAAGCCGAGGAGTGTCTGGCAAATAATAAGAAAACGCTAATCTCGCTTGGCGGCTACGGCGGTTATGTGGTTTTCGGTTTCGACCATACCATAGTGAATGTCGAAGGCGAATACGACTTTAAGATTCTTGGCAATGCCTTTTTCTCCGACACGCAATCGCCCGACGATACACGTCGGGGCGGCAGTTGCGAGCCTGGCATAGTGATGGTCAGCCGCGATGCGAACGGCAACGGACTGCCCGACGACACTTGGTACGAACTGGCCGGCTCAGACTATAAAAATGCAGCCACAAAGCACAATTACACAATGACTTATCATCGACCAGCCGCCGACCATACACCCACGCCCGACCCGAAGAACAAGGCTATTACTGATACCAAATACATAGCATGGGAGAGCTCTGCTGACGAGTCGGGGTTTGTGTATAAAAATGCTTATCACAAGCAGAACTATTACCCCGATTGGATTTCGGCCGACAAAATGTCGTTCACCGGCACTCGCTTGCCCGACAACGCCGTAGACTTGAGCTCTAACGGCACCAACTATCTGCTTTATATGTTCGACTGGGGCTATGCCGACAACCATCCGAACGAGACCAACGAAATAGAGCATCCTTCGGAGTTTAAAATCGACTGGGCTGTCGATGCCAACGGTAACAGCGTAAAGCTCAACGGTATAGACTTTGTCAAAGTCTATACCGCTATAAATCAGAATGCCGGCTGGCTCGGTGAAGTCTCTACCGAAATCAGCGGTGCCAACGATTTGCACGTCGATGCTGTTATGCCTAATGCTATTACCGAAATATCCGTTTCGGATATTTCGCCCGAGTCAGATGTTTTCGACCTGACAGGTCGAAAAACATCGCTAACTAACGCAAAAAGAGGCATTTACATCATTAAGTACAAAAACGGACAACGTAAGAAAATCATATTAAAATAACTATATAATTTAAGACAAATGAAAAGAACAATTACATTTCTTGGTTGCGCACTTTGCGCACTAACAGCTCTTGCGCAGGAAGACTACGAACTGCGCGTTCTAACTTTCGAAGATGCCGATTACAAAGGCGATGTTAATTTCGCCAATGATTACAATTGGTCGTCACTTATTGATAATCCGCAGTATTATGGCCCCTTGCTCTATCCTGCTGACTTCGACGACGAAGAAGATGAACCATATAATTGGTGGGACCAGAACAATACCGAGATTTATTCGGAGTTGACTAACGCTTGGGGTGATGGATCGTTCTGGGGGGGCGGTATAGCCATTTCGAACTATATCGACGACGACTTGTCGAATGGAGATTATCTCAACCAACTTGCTGTACCAGTACCAAATGGGTCAAGTAATTTTGCTGTTGTATACTGTAATTCCAATCCGACAATAGCAGATGCTAATCCGCAAACATGGTTTGCGTTTTCGAAATCGGCAGGAGCTCACGTTATAGAGTCGGCTCTTGTGGGACCGACGACATATCAGCTCAATACTGCCAAAAACGACAATAGTTTTGGTAAGACACTTACAGAAGTGGGTGATTATATGACAGTTACCTTTCATGGCTACAATAATGGCGAAGCGACAGGTACTGTTTCGTTTGATTTGGCGCGTGATGGCAATTTCCTCGAAGAATGGACCGAAGTGCCGCTGGTTGATCTTGGCGAAGTTGATAAAGTTCTTATCACAATCGACTCGAATGACAAATCGGGAGACTACGTCAATCAAGCCTCCTATTTTGCGATGGACAATATAAAAGTTCGTTTCCCTAAAACTACCGAAACCGGCATAGTGTCTGTCGGTCATAATACAGAAGTGAAAGCAGTAGAGATTTTTACCATCGACGGTCAGAAAGTCGAATCATTACAAAAAGGCATAAACATTATAAAAACATATTTCACCGACGGCTCGGTAAAAGTATCGAAACGTATTGTGAAATAAATTTCCTTACAATTACAATCTGGGTTCATTTTTTGAGCGTTCTCAAAAAAATGAACCTTTTTTTTGTTTTGCGGTTCGGTTTTTTGTATATTTGTAAAAATAACGACAACAACATACTGAAAATGAAAACTTTGAAAGCGCTATTCTTATTGGCACTATTAGTGCCAATATCGGGTTGCAACCGCAACACCGAAACCGAAATCTACCAGTCGAGCCGCGATAACATGCTCGATGTCAAGCATTTGATTCACGAAATAGATTTGGGCGATGTCATGGTGGGACAGTTTGCCGGTACTATTATTGGCGGCGACTATATGTTTGTGTTCGACTATCACGCCATGGACGACGCGATAAATATCTTTGACAGAAACACTTACAAGCATCTTGTATCTTTCGGCGAAACAGGTCAAGGACCTAAAGAGATAACCCGAATAGGCGAACCTCTTTTTAATCGGGAAACGCACGAGCTGTACGTTCCCGATTTCGGGAAATACGTCATACTGGCTTATAACACTGATAGTGTGTTAGTTGACAAAAAATATCCGCCTTATGTGAAATTCAAATTCAAAAGCGACATTTTTGGCTCTGAATACTATTTTGTCAACGATACATTGTCGTATTGCAGAGCAATACGACCCATCGGGACTAACGATTTTGCCGCAATGGTAGGGAAATACAACATGAAGACCGGCGAGATGAAAACGCTTGAGTACCTTCATCCCGATGTGCGCAAAAAGCGTATAATGCTCGCTGTCTCGTTCGCCGACGGCATTTATGCCGAGTGCAATTACTTCGACGACCTGATTAGCATTTTCGACCTCGAAGGCAATCTGAAAAAGAATATTTACGGTCCGCATTGGGGAACCAACGACAACACATATACGTTTGTCCACCCTGTTTTCACCAACAATTATTTAGCCTCGGCATACAATGGCGAGGACTACGATGAGCATAAGCCTACGAAGATGTGCATGATTTTCACAAAATCAGGCGATTACGTGGCCACACTGAATATCGGCTACAACATTATCAGCATGTGCTACGACGACCGCAACGACCGTCTTATTTTCAATTTCAACGATGAGATACAATTCGGATATCTCGATATCAGAGATTTAAATCTCTGATATCGAGATTATTGCATTTTATTGCTCGGGTATAGCACATTCGTGCTGGTCGCAGTGCGAGTCGCTGGTTTCGAATTCGAGCGTCGAGTGGCCAATGCCGGCCTCTTGCAGCGCGTGCTTTATCTCGTCTTTCACCTGCTCCATCGCGTTCAAATCATCGATTACGATGTGCGCTGTAAGCGCTACATCGGTTGTGCTGATGCCCCAAATGTGCAAGTGGTGCACATTTTTCACCTTTGGGCTTCGCTCCAAAATGCTCTGAATGCGCTCTGCGTTAGTATTATGCGGTATGGCGTCGAGCGCCAGTGTTACGCTCTCGGCAAGCAGTCCCCACGTCGATACGAGTATCACAGCGGCAATCACAAGGCTCAGTATCGGGTCGATGATGTAAATGTCGGTCTTGGCTATAATCAGACCCGAAGCGACAACCCCGACCGACACTAAAGTGTCGGCCAGCATGTGCAGGAACGCGCCTCTGACATTGAGGTCGTTCTTCTGGCTCTTGAGCAACAGTATGGCTGTCAGGCCGTTGACCACAATGCCTATGCCGGCGGTTATCGAGACGGCGTTGCCGTCGATGGGCGCCGGCGCGAATATTTTCCCGATACTCTCAACAACAATAACGCCAACTGCAACTAACAGAATGACAGCGTTTAAGAGCGATATGAGTATGGTACTTTTGCGGTATCCGTAGGTGTATTTCTTTGTTGCCGGCACTTTGGCCAGTTTGAAGGCAAGCATAGCCAGCACAAGGCTGAAAACATCGCTCAGGTTGTGCCCCGCGTCCGACAGAAGGCTCAGCGAGTCGGTCCACAGACCGACAGCGGCCTCTACGGCCACAAATAACGCATTGAGCACTATGCCGATAACGAAAATCGCGTTGAGCGATTTTAAACGGCTGTCGTGATGGTGATGATGGTGGTGCGAGTGCTCGCTTCCATGCGAGTGATGGTGCTCATGATGCTCGTGGTGCTCATGATGATGGTGATGCTGTTCAATTTCGTTTTCCATATAAGCTGTTTTTTTCCACAAAGATAAGTTGACGTACACTTATACGTCAATACCCAAAAATAGGTATTTTATTAACCTATTTTTTTTAGGCAAAACCAAATATCTGTGTTACAGCAGTTTGTCGAGTTTCGACACCGACTCGTTTATCTCATTTGCCGAAGGCTGATAGTTCTGCAGTTCGTTGCAGAAATATTGCTCGTAGGAGGCAATGTCGATAAGTCCGTGGCCCGAGAGGTTGAAAAGTATGACCTTCTCGGTGCCTTCTTCTTTGGCTTTGAGCGCTTCGCGAATAGCTACCGCTATCGCGTGCGCCGACTCGGGCGCGGGGATTATGCCTTCGTTGCGTGCAAAGAGCACACCGGCCTTGAAGGTCTCTATCTGGTCGACATCGACGGCTTCGACGAAGCCGTCGCGGCGGAGCTGACTTACGAGAGCGCCGGCGCCATGGTAGCGCAGGCCGCCAGCATGTATGCTGGCGGGCGTGAAGTCGTGGCCAAGGGTGTACATTGGTATCATCGGCGTGAAGCCGATGGCATCGCCGTAGTCGTACTGAAAAATGCCATGCGTAAGTTTCGGGCACGAGGCCGGCTCGGCGGCTATGGCGCGCACGTCTTTGCCTTCGGTGAATTTGTGACGCAAGAACGGGAACGCAATGCCCGAGAAGTTTGAGCCACCGCCAAAGCAGCCAATGACAATGTCAGGGTAGTCGCCCGCAATCTCCATCTGTTTCTCAGCTTCGAGGCCGACAATGGTCTGATGCAGTCCGACGTGGTTGAGCGTACTGCCCAAGGCGTAGCGCGTGTCGGGCGAGTGAAGCGCCGTTTCGACAGCTTCAGATATGGCTGTGCCCAGACTGCCCGGCGTGTCGGGTGTCTCGGCCAGAATCTTGCGCCCCGCTTCGGTTGTGAGGCTCGGCGACGGGATGACTTCGGCGCCGTACGTACGCATAACCATCTTACGGTAAGGCTTTTGCTCGTAGCTTATGCGCACCATGTACACCTTCACGTCGAGGCCGAAGTGCTGACCGGCAATGCTGAGTGCCGTGCCCCACTGACCGGCACCAGTCTCGGTTGTCAAGTGCTTGATACCCTGTATTTTATTGAAATAGACCTGCGGCAGAGCCGAATTGAGTTTGTGTGAGCCGACAGGGCTCACACTCTCGTTTTTGAAATATATCTTAGCCGGCGTGTCGAGCGCCTTCTCCAGTCCCGACGCCCGCACCAAAGGTGTCGGGCGGTATATCTTGTAGAGGTCGAAAACCTCTTCGGGTATCGGTATGTAGCGTTCGGCGGAAAACTCCTGACGTACAAGCTCGTGCGCGAAAATAGCTTCCATGTCGTCGGGTTGCAGAGGTTGCTTGGTCTGCGAATTGAGCATGGGCATGGGCTTGTTGGGCATGTCGGCAACTATGTTGTACCAGAATTTCGGCATGTCCGACTCGTGGAGTATATATTTTTTTGTAGTCTTCATCTTCTTCAAATTCCAATATGCAATGTTAGCCATTTCTCCAAAAAAACACAAAACTTACACCGATAATTTTGTAATATGCGAATGTCTTTATTAATTTCGCAACTTGAGATGCCGAAATGGCATCTCAAGTTTAAATCATAAGTTTTTATGGCAAAACTCAAAAAAACTACGGACATAATCTCAGCACCAGAGAATACAAAGGTTATTGAGAATTTAATATATTTTGTGCGAGGGCAACAAATAATGCTAGATAGCGACCTTGCCGTTTTATACCAAGTGGAAACTGGTGTTTTGAACCGTGCAGTAAAACGCAATAAAAGCCGCTTCCCCGAAGATTTTTGTTTCCAACTTACCGAAGAAGAAAACTTGAGATGCCAATTTGGAATGTCAAATGGATTTTCAAACGACAAAACCATTAATAGTCATGGCGGAAGACGATACTTACCTTATGCTTTTACTGAACAAGGAATATCCATGTTGGCAGCAGTTCTCCGAAGCGATATAGCTGTAAGTGTAAGCATAGGTATTATGAGAGCTTTTGTTGAAATGAGAAGGTTCTTAGCAACTAATTCTTTGATTCTAAACCGTGTCAACGAACTGGAAGTTAAACAATTAGAATATCAAAAAAATACCGAAGAAAAGTTCGATAAAGTTTTTCAATACATCGAAAACAGAGCTGAAATCGGCCAGAAAATATTCTTCGATGGTCAGGTTTATGATGCGTTCAGCCTAATAACTACCATTATTAAAAAAGCACAGAAAGAAATCATACTTATAGACGGATACGTGGACGTTGACACACTGAATATTCTGGCTAAGAAAAACACAAATGTTGATGTGAAAATATACACTTATTCAAGTGCAAGACTCTCTAATACCGATGTCGCATGCTTTAATGCTCAGTATCCGACTTTGACTGTAAAGAAAACACAAGCTTTCCACGATAGGTTTATTATCATTGATGAAACTATTGTGTATCATATAGGAGCTTCTATAAAAGACGCAGGACGGAAATGTTTTTGCATCTCTTTAATAACAGATAATGGTGTTGCTTTTGAACTGCTTAATCGACTACGAAGAATATGACAATGACATATTTTTTCAAAACTTACACCGATAATTTTGTAATATGCGAATGTCTTTATTAATTTCGCGTGCGAATTAATAACGACACAACATGGATAAAGTAAGCTATGCGATAGGCATGAATATCGCTGCAAATCTGAAACAATCAGGTGTGAAAGAGCTGGATTACCAGGCTGTTGCAGCAGGGTTGAAAGCCGTCATCGAAGGTGCGAAACCCGAAATTGAGCCGCGTGAGGCCGGACAGCTTCTCAACCGCTTTTTCTCGGAGTTGGAGGAGAAAAACAATCAGAAGAATATCGACGAAGGAAAGGCTTTTCTTGCCGCTAACGCGACAAGAAAAGAGGTGGTTACGCTCAAAAGCGGCCTGCAATACGAAGTCCTGAAAGAGGGCAACGGACCGAAACCGAAATCGACCGACACTGTCAGCTGCCACTACCACGGCACGCTCATCGACGGCACAGTGTTCGACAGCTCGGTACGCCGTGGCCAACCCGCCGAATTCCCCGTAAACGGTGTGATACGCGGCTGGGTGGAGGCTCTGCAAATGATGCCCGTGGGCTCGAAGTGGAAACTCTACATTCCTCACGACCTTGCTTACGGCGCCCGTGGCGCCGGCGAGTCGATAGCACCCTACTCTACTCTCGTCTTTGAAGTTGAATTACTCGGTATAAAATAACAAATCAGATAAACAATGAAACAGTTTTTTTTAATTGCTGTCACTGCTCTCATGGCCTCGACACTTGCTTCGTGCCAGAAAAGCAGCAAATACGAAGGCAGCTGCAAGCTCACTAACGAAGAGGACTCTCTGAGCTACATCTTAGGCATGTACGAAGCCGCAACAATAGAGAACAACCTTTACCGCTCACCGCTCGACACGTTCGACGCAAAGCCGCTTGCTAGCGTCTTTGCCATCAGCCAGCCGCGCAAAGAGTACGTAGAGATGTGCCAGACTCAGTTCGAGTGCTTCAGCGCCGAATCGTTCATGTACGGCTTTACGCATCAGTTGAGCCAGAAAACACAACTCGTGCTCGAAAACGAGGTTATGCGCCTCAATGAAAAAGTTAGCGAGATAAGAGCCAAGAAAGACACTTTGCGCGCTCAGCAGGCTCGCGAAAACAAAGCGAGATGCCAAAAATTCTTAGACGAAAACGCAAAACAGCCGGGTGTTGTTACGCTCGCGTCGGGCTTGCAGTACAAAGTGCTCACCAAAGGCACTGGCCCAAAACCAACGTTATCCGACAGAGTTAAAGTGCATTACACCGGCTCGCTTATCGACGGAACCGTATTCGACAGCTCCGTACAACGCGGCGAACCTATAGTCTTCGGCCTTACCGGCGTGATAAAAGGCTGGACCGAAATTCTGCAACTTATGCCAGCTGGTTCAAAATGGACAGTGTATATCCCGTCTGACCTTGGCTACGGCGACATTGGCAGTGGCGAGGCTATCCCTGGCGGCTCTGCACTTATTTTCGACATCGAACTAATAGAGATTGTAAAATAATATCTATCAGTTAATTAGTACAAAAAATCGGCTACCCTTAGGGTAGCCGATTTTTTTATTTTGCTTTATAATGAGCGCTTGGCTCATCTATTATTGTTATTCCTCTGACGGACACACCGGACGAATCGGCAAGCTTATATTGCGGTAATCATGCGTAAATGAGCAACTGCTCTTGCCAAAAAGAAGAGACTTAGCTAACGCTGTACTAGAAAGTGAAGCCGACCAGTACTCACCACTGGTGGTATAATTTGCTGGCAGGAATATGTAGGCACTCGTATGTCCTTCTACCGTACTCGTAAGTATCCAACCGCTTACGCCTGTACAATAATAATTGTCGACCCACTCATGGGTTGTATTTTTTAAGAGTTCATCCCACTCGGCATTCGTTGGTATGCGCCATTTGCTACTCCACTGCGTAGTGGCAACGTCATCGACCGATTCGATAGTAGTCTTGCCATCACCCGTGAAAGTAAAGCCGTCGTACCATATTCCGCCATTTTTCTGTCCGTCTTCGCGAGTGTACTTATTGATATCTTTCCAAACAAAACCTCCAGTAGTCAAGTGTTTATATGTAGCCCACTTATATTCGGTTTTTGCAGTGGTTTCACCCCAGGCCAAGAATGTGCCTGTACCATACGGTTGGCTCGCGCCTACATTGCAAGTAGCCCACAGCTTGCCGCTGGGCAGCCCTAAATCGACAGCGTCATGACCATTCGTATTGTTAGATGAGCAAATCGGACGCACTTGGCAACCCAAATAGCGATTTTTGCCATCTCTGGATTGGGGAATGATAAACATGTCACTATTGAACGATATGAGGTAGCTGGTATTAGTCGTTGCGCCGAGCGTAGCCGTCCAATAATACGCGTTATACCCCAACCCCACACCATTCTGTTCGTTGTCGTAAAAGCCTGTAGCCGGCAAGAAAATAAAGGCGTCAGTATGTCCTTCCACTTTACTTTTAAGTAGGTAGCCGCTCATTCCCGAATTATTATAATTACTCTTCCACGTTCTTGTAGTGTTATTGGAGAGTTCTTTCCAATCGTCATACGTAGGTGTCTTCCAATCACCGCCCCAACTGGTTGCAGCATCATCGGCAGATTCGAGAGTTGTTTTGCCATCACCAATGAACTCTCCGTCAGCGTTGTACCACGTTGGACGGCGTTGGTTGTCATCGACTTGATATTTGTTTATGTAGCCCCAATTATCCTTACCGCTCTGTAGGTGCTTATAGTTTGCCCATGTATATTCGTTTTTGGTTTCCGTTTCGCCCCAAGCATATTCGTTGCCTAATTCTTCGGGACGCGACGCACCAACATTTACGTTCGACCACTTAACGGAAAGCCCCATATCAACAGGCGTGCCGACTATGCCACCGCATGACATAGGGTTCTCGAATGTAATATAGTCAGGTGTATAGTCAATGGCGGCCTTAACCTCGCCGTCTTTAACCACGTACATTTGCGCCTCGGCTGTTTCAAGCCATGCGCCAGCGCTCAATGCGAGCGCAGAAAGTATTAATTTTTTCATAAACTTATTGTTTTATTGTTTTACTATTTTTACTATATCATCTTCAACCACAAGCAGATACACACCGCGCGGCTGCGCGGTGAAGTCTATGTCAGGCTGCGTGCCGGTATGCACAAGGTGGCCATCTGCGGCATAAATGCGTACCAGAGCACCTTCGGGCAAGCCGCTTACGTGCAGGTGGTCGGCTACGGGATTGGGATAGGCCGTAACCTTCAGTTTCGACTCTTCGGCGGTCACTGCCGTAACAGTCTGCTCATCTGGGTCGATAAGACCGAACGTTATGCGCTCTATTTCACTGATTGCGCCAAGCGTGTGGCTTGCGCCAGTCTTTGGCACAATGATTACGTTGCCATCGGCAAAACTAATGCGGCTGATTGCAGCGCGAGCCTGCTTATAGGCGGGCGTGCCAGCATCGAGGTACTCCACCGTAATGCCCTCGACATCGGTGGCCGAGGCCGCTATGCTAACCGAGAGCATAGCCAGGAAACTTAGAAATTGTCGTTTCATCGTTTGTAATTTATTATTAGTTAAGAATTTATATAAAAAAAACAACAGGCGTAGCAAACCGCTTGTGCGGTTTGCTACGCCTGTATATTGTTTTGAAGTATCTACAAATGAGGTATTTAGGGTCTGTTGTGTGTGTGTGTGTGTGT
>JAGCYH010000032.1 GCA_017960905.1 Bacteroidales bacterium | reverse complement strand
TTGTCACGGACACGTTTGAGATTTAATGGTGGTTGAGGATTGGGGAATGAGGTGATGAGGCTTAAAAGCCTCATCGACTTACATTTCCAGCCTCGCGCTCTACAGCCAAGTTGAGTACGTCTTGCGGTTTAGCAAGACTGTAATCGCCTTCAAATGTGTTCTTTAGCGCCGAAGCAGCCACTGCGAAATTCAACGCTTTCTGTGGCTGACCGTTGTAATTGAGCAAACCATAGATAATGCCGGCGGCGAAGGCGTCGCCGACGCCGACGCAATCGACAATGTGGTCGATGTCGTAGGTGCGAGTGGTGTACATCTGGCCATCGCGAGTGTAGAGTAACCCCGTGAGTATGTGATGATTAGCGCTGAGCACATTGCGAAGCGCAACAAACATAAACTTGCATTGCTGTGTTTGCGCCATCACACGACGGCAGAAATCCTCGTGCGCGGCCAAATCTATTTTGTCCGATGCGCTTTGCGCATCGTATGCAACTGGCTCAATACCAAATGCTTTCTGATATTCGCCTTCGGTACCGAAGAGCACGTCGCATTTGCGAGCCAAAGCCGGCATCACCTCTTCGGCGCGCTTGCCGTAGGTCCACAGATTTTTGCGGAAATTGAGATCGCTCGATATGGTCAAGCCCATATCGTGCGCTATATCAACGGCTTCCATAGTTACGTCGGCGGCGCTTGCCGACACCGACGGCGCAATGCCCGACCAGTGAAACCACGTAGCGCCGTTGAATACACGGCGCCAGTCGATCATGCCACGCTGTGTGGTGCAAAACGATGAGTTGCCGCGGTCGTAAACTACGTTTGCGACGCGCATGGCAGCTGTATTCTCGAAATAATAAAGTCCGAGACGGTCGCCGCCGAACACAATATGCTCTGTACCAACGCTATGCGAACGCAAATCCATCAGACAGGCCTCTGCCACATCGTTTTGCGGCAATCGGGTCACAAACTCGCTCTTGATGCCCAAATGCGCCAAAGAAACAGCCACGTTCGTCTCGCTTCCGCCAAAAGAGGCGCAAAGCATTTTGCTTTGCGATATTTTCAGATGCCCCGGCGGTGTCAGACGCAACAGTATTTCACCAAATGTAACTACTTTATTATCCATTGTTTACGATTGTTTTACGTTATTTTATCAGTGCGCGTTGGCGCACTGCCTCAAACATTATGATGCCGGCAGCCACCGAGACGTTCAACGACTCAATGTGCCCCGTCATAGGTATTTTGGCATTTGCGTCGCACAGTTTCAGCAACTGCTTCGAAATGCCTTTGTCTTCCGAGCCCATGATTATCACAGTAGGCTGCGTGAAATCGACATTATAATAATCATCGGCGCCGTGTTCGGTTGCGCCCACAACGCGCAATCCACTCTCTTTCAGCGCCTTAATAGCCATAAACAGATTATTCGTCTGGCAGACCGGAATATGGTTCAACGCGCCGGCCGAAGTTTTTATCGACTCGCCGTTAATAGGCGCCGAACCTTTCGACGGTACTATAAGTGCCTGTACGCCAGCGCAATCAGCGCTTCGTGCTATTGCGCCGAAGTTGCGAACGTCGGTAATGCCATCGAGCGCCACCAACAACTGATTCTGCGAATGGGCTATATCGCTGAGATTCACATATTTAATCTGACTGATAAAGGCAATGACGCCCTGATGATTGCTCTTCGTAATGCGGTCGAGCACATCGGGCGTAGTGTACTGAATACGAATCTGTTTGCTCTTGCAAACCTCTTGCAGATGAGCGAACAAATCGCCGCTGAGACCTTTGCGGGCCACTATTTTATTTATGTGCTGATTGGCCGCTATCGCCTCTTCGATAGCTCTGATGCCAAAAATGTACTGATTGTCGTCCATCGTTATTGTATTTTATTGAAATTGTTCCAACTCAGTCTGCGCCTTTTCCCAACGCTCCATTTCGGCCGAGAGTTCGGTCTTGAGCGCCTCGCACTGTTCACTCAGGCGAATAGCCTCATTGTTGCCGCACGAAAGCATTTTCTGCTCATTTTCAGCTATTTGCGTTTCGAGTTGCTCTATGCGGGCCTCACATTCCTTCACAGCTTTCTCGGCTCTGTTCTTGCGTCGGCTATACTCTTTCTGCTCTTCGTAACTTAGTTTTGGTTTCTCGGCAACTTTCTCTGTTACAGTAGGTTGCACCGCCGCTTTTGCGGCGGTGGTATTTTGCCGCGATTCGAGTTCGCGCAGGTTTTCAAGTTTTCTGTCCTGAAGGAAATCGTAAATGCCGCCAATGTGCTCTTTCATTTTCTGGTTGCGGAACTCGAAAACGCGCGTTACGAGCCCGTCGAGGAACTCGCGGTCGTGCGACACTACAATCACCGTTCCGTCGAAATCCTTGATGGCTTTTTTGAGAATCTCTTTCGAACGTATGTCGAGGTGGTTGGTGGGCTCGTCGAGCACAAGCAGGTTGACGGGCTCGAGCAGCAGCCGCACCATAGCCAGGCGCGTACGTTCGCCGCCCGAAAGGACGGCGACCTTCTTGTCGATGTCGTCGCCACCAAACATGAATGCGCCGAGCAAATCGCGAATTTTGGTGCGTATATCGCCCACGGCGACTTTGTCGACCGTGTCGAATACGGTATCGTCGGGATTGAGCAAATCGGCCTGATTCTGAGCGAAATAGCCTACTTTTACATTGTGTCCGAGCACAATCTCACCTTCGTGTTCCAACTCACGCATTATCATGCGCGCCATTGTTGTTTTGCCCTCGCCGTTGCGACCGACGAAAGCCACTTTTTCGCCTCGAACTACCTCAAAATCAACGTCTTTAAGAACTACATGGTCACCGAAAGCCTTCGTCACGTGACGACCTCTGACCGTTACCGCGCCCGAATGGGGCGCGGGCGGGAACTTGATGTGCAGCGCCGACGTGTCGAACTCATCCACTTCGATGCGGTCGATTTTTTCGAGCTGCTTTATGCGGCTCTGCACCTGCACAGCCTTCGTTGCCTTGTAGCGAAACCGCTCGATGAATTTCTCGGTGTCCTCAATCATTTTCTGCTGATTCTTATAGGCATTCATCTGCTGTTCGAATCGCTCTTGTCTGAGTATCAGATATTTAGAGTAATTGGCTTTATAGTCGTATATTTTGCCCAGCACAATTTCTATTGTGCGGTTGGTAACATGGTCGAGAAAAGCGCGGTCGTGCGAGATGACGACCACAGCACCGCTGTAATCCTTGAGGAAATCCTCGAGCCACTGAATCGACTCAATATCAAGGTGGTTCGTAGGCTCGTCGAGTAGGAAAATATCGGGTTTGCTGAGTAGGATTTTCGCCAGTTCGATACGCATGCGCCAGCCGCCGCTGAACTCACCTGTATTGCGCGTAAAATCCTTACGCTCAAAGCCTAAGCCTTTGAGCGTTGTCTCTATTTCGGCCTGATAATTGGCACCGCCGAGCATTTCGAGGCGCTCAGTCTTTTCGGTCAGTTGCGTCAGGAACTTCATATACGCATCTGATTCATAATCAGTGCGTACGGCCAATTCGTCGTTCATCCGGGCAATGTCAGCCTGAAGCGATTTGAGTTCCACAAACGCCATTTCGGCCTCTTCGAACACTGTACGGGTATTCTCGTGGTTCATGTGCTGCGGCAGGTAGCCGATGCGATAATCCTTCGGCACGTTCACCACGCCCGATGTCGGCTGCTGCAATCCGGCAATTATCTTAAGCATTGTCGATTTGCCGGCGCCGTTTTTGCCGGCCAGACCCAGTCGGTCCCTCGAATTTATGTTGTATGTGATATTTTCAAACAAGCGAAAACCGCCGAACTCTACCGTCAGTTGGTTTATTGATATCATTATAGCGTCTCTATTTTTCTAAAAATCAACAACTTGCATAGTATTATCAGCATTGAAGGTAATGCGCTTCATACCGACGTTGACACTTCCGCCCCAGTTCGACAGCGACTTGAATCTGAAGTTGGTCTGAACCGTCGGGGCCTTATATTCGTTGATTTTACGTTCGAAGCCTTTGCCATATTCGGCGCACGCGCCAATGAACTTAATAGCAATGTCGTAGCCCCACAAACCGTACTCGCTGAATCCCGAATAGGGATTCGACTTGATAGAATTGAAATACGGCGTGAAGGGCACTGGCTCGGTGAAATACGCCTTGCGGTATTTGTTTAACAGCCAGAGAGTTTGTTGGTCGGTATAATCGACCGCAAATATGGCATAAATTGAAGTGTTGAGCTTGTGGAATACATCGACCTCTATTGTCGAGAATTGAAGCCATTCGCCAACGCCAAAGAGCTGAACTTTAACGTCTTTCTTCTGGTCGATAGCGCCCGCTATCGACGTTATTTGCGAATTGACAATCGACTCTTTTGTAGTCGGCAGTATTATAACGTTCTCTTTATCAGGTTTTAACAGCGGCAGAAAATCGGCCGGGCGTTTGGTGTTGTACGTCAGTTTCGACACCTCTATACCCTTCTGGCGCGCCATACGGTCGATTATGTAGTAAGCCCTCTGCACCTCTTGGTTCGGATTGAGCAGAATGATGTGTTTGCCTTCGCAGTCGGCTATCATCTTGCTGTAAATCACTTCGTTAGTCAACGTATCTGTAACACTTGCCTGGAAAAGGTACGGATTGTCGAATATGGTGCTGTCCATCTGAGCGAACGGGAACACGACAGGAATTCGATTACGCAAAGCGTAATCGGACATTGTGCGCATGTCGTCGAGATGCGCCGGGCCGAGTATCAGGTCGAACTCTATATCGTTGTTATTCAGCGCATTGACAAGCGCCAAGTTGTTATTCACATCGTACACGTGCAGATTGACATTGTTGCCAGCCTCTTGCAGGCTGTCGGCTGCAAGTTTAACGCCTTCGTAGAACTCTACGTAAGGGCGTGTCTTTATGGCGTACATCTGCGGATTTTCCTCATCTTTAGGAATATACGATGTTTTCTGCATTTCTCTTTCGGCATTGAAAGGCAGCATTAGCGCAACATTTATCGTACGGCCGAATGTAGTGGGCGCAGGTGCGACCGCATATTCGGTCTGGTCAACTCCCACATATTCGGGATTGGCGGTGGCCGGACCTTCGAACTGAGCCGCAACTTCCTCTATCTGAGGTATTTTTATCACTTTACCCTTCTGCAGTTTTGTCAGGTCAACATCGGGGTTTTCCTTCTCAATGTCGGCAATGCTGACATTGTAGAGTTTCGAAATGCTGTAAAGCGTTTCGCGTTTCTGCACCTCGTGTGTTTTGATGTTTTTCTTGGGCTGCACAACTTTCGGAATAGCCACTACCTGCCCCACTTGCAAAGCTTGCCAGTTGATAGCATCGTTGGCGGCCATAATCTTGTCCTGCAGCATGTTATACTTGTTGCAAAGCGCGTAGAGCGTTTCGCCTTTTTCAATGCGGTGATATATGAAATTGTTGTCTTCGGTAGGTATTTGCGTATCGGGGATACGCAACTGAGTGCCTATCGGGAGCGAATTGGGGTCGAGAGCCGGGTTGCAGTCGATAATCTGTTGCGCCTTCACACCGTACTTCACGCCAATGCTGTAGAGCGTTTCGCCGGCTGCAATAGTGTGTATGTTGTACTGGCGCGCCTCATTGGCCACGCCGCGCACTTTAAGTCGCTGACCTTCAGCCACTCCGCCTTCGATGCCCGGATTCAAGCGGTACAAATCGACAAGAAGCATATCGAATTTCTTCGATATGGAATAAGCCGTCTCGCCTTTGCCCACAACATAAATGCTATAGCCAACCTCCGAGACGTTCATTTCGGTAGTCTTGATGGGAATTTTTATAGTCATGCCCTCCACAAGCCCCGACTGTTGTATTTCGGGGTTGGCGGCAATAATCTCCTCCTGTGTTACGTTGTTGTTGACGCTTATGCGGTACAACCCTTCACTTTTCTCCACTTTGTACAGCTTGAAAACCTTACCGTTTTCGGTTATAAGTTCCTGTGCTGTAGCATATAACGCCGACGACAAAAATAGCGCGCCGATTATAAGTCCTCTTAACATTACAATAGTATTTGTTAGTTTCAAACTGCAAAATTAGCAATAATATTTGACAAAGGACAAAGATTATACCATAATGAACTTGGGGGCGACAAAAATTCAGATTAGACACCTCTTAATTATTTCACGGTCAGCATTTTATATAGTCAATTGCAAATTATATCCGCTAAAATGTGTTTTTTGCGTCAATAATTGCAAATCTTTTTCTACATTCGCTTTTTTAAAAAACAACAAACTATGAATCAGGAATCAATAAAGAAAGCCGCCGAGGCCATCAAAAACGCCCGCTACGGCATAGCGTTCACGGGTGCTGGAATTTCTGTAGAGAGCGGTGTACCGCCGTTTCGCGGAAGCGCCAACAGCGTGTGGGCTAAATACGACCCGCAACTGCTTGATATCGACTACTTTTACGCACATCCGGCCGAGTCGTGGAAAGCCATAAACGAGATTTTTCTGAATTTCATGTTCAAACATGAAATTCACCCTAACACAGCACATTACGCGCTTGCCGAATACGAGCGTCTGGGCTACGTGAAGTGCGTCATCACACAGAACATCGACATACTGCACCAGCAGGCCGGCTCGCGCAACGTGTACGAATACCACGGCACGGCAGGCCGCATACGCTGCACAAAGTGCGACTTCACCACCACGCCCGACAAGATTGATTTGGCGGCTTTGCCGCCAAAATGCCCCAAATGCGGCGCTCTGCTCAAACCCGACTTCATATTCTTCGGCGAAGGCATTCCGGCTGAGGCCTACCAAGGCAGCGCAAGCGCCGCCATGCAGGCCGACGTGTGCATCGTTGTCGGCACCACGGGCGAAGTGATGCCGGCCGGCATGATTCCTATCACGGTGAAACGCCACGGCGGCACCATCATCGAGGTCAATCCGACGCACTCGGCTTTCACCGACAGCGTTACCGACATTTACCTCGACGGCAAAGCCGGCGAGGTGTTTGAAGCATTGAACAAAGAGCTTGGCGTAACAATCAGTAAATAAATAATTTACACTACAAAGCATTTAAAATCGCGATCAAACGCCTGCAAAAACAGGCAGAAATATCGATTTTTTAGGGCAAATAATGCTTCGGAAGTGACTATATATTAAATCAATTTATAACTTTGCCACCGATTTAAAAACTATATGCTATGAATAATAAGATTATCCCTTGTGTCGGTTTCGACAAAGTGAAATTCGGCATGACACGCGACCAAGTGATAGCGGCACTTGGCAACCCCAACGAGATAGAAGAAGACCAGAACTACGGCGACACGCCCGATGAGCTGACAACTGTCTTCTATTACGATGAGATTGGTGTCTCACTGTCGTTCGACAAAGAGGAGAAATACCGCCTGACGGAAATGTCGTTCGAAGACGAACGCTACTCGCTCTGCGACACGATAAAAGTGGGTATGATGAAAGACGCAGCAATTGCCGCAGCCGAGAAAGCCGGTCTGGGCGAAGCTTACGAAGACGACCTCTCCGACGACCTTCAGGAAGGCGAAATGCTCGAATCGTACACCTTTGAGGATAAAAACGTGAGTCTGTGGTTCGAAGCCAACGTATTGGTAACCATACAGATAGGCCCCGACTGGATAGACGACGACACAATAAAATGGCCCAAATAAAGAATCTTAACCATTTATTTTATATCTAATTTTATAATTGTATGAAAATTAAATTTTTAACCATTGCAGCCATTGCGTTTTCAACACTTAGCGCAACTGCACAAATCACAGTTAAAACAGACGCAGGCGACCTGAAAATGCGTTTTATCGGTCGTACCAATTTCGACATCGGCACCTACCTGGCCAAGCCCGACGGCACCGACGAACACAACGGCATTGCCATGAACGACACCCGACTTGGTGTGTCGGCGACTTTCGATGAGAAATTCTCATCGAAAATCGAAATATGCTACGCAAGCAAAGCCATCTCGTTCCGCGACTTGTGGATAGGTTACAAGATCAACGACAACAGTTCGCTGACTGTCGGTAACCACTTCCAGCCTTTCGGCGCCAAACCTCTCGGTTTGTCTTACAAATTTGTCGAAGACGCCTCGGCCGACTACGCCATCTGCCCTGCTCGTAAGATTGGCTTCTCGTATGCCTACACTTCCGACCCGTTCAACTTCACAGCCGGCATCTTCAGCGACGGCAACGTCGACAACGGCAAGAACGTCGATGCGGGATTCTCGCTCGCAGCCAAAGCAATATGGCGCCCGGTAGTCAACGACCAGACCATACTGCACATCGGCGCTGCGCCGATGTTCACCAAATCGCCTAACAATGTGTCGTTTACCGGAATTCTGCCTACAACAGTGCTCAAAAACAACGCCCTCATCAAAACACCGTCGTGGAAACACGAGAGCACAACACGCTACGAGGTTGAAGCCATCTTCACCCATGGCAAGTTCTACGCTGAGGCTCACTACCTTGGCGCTTCGGTAAAATCTGACGACGACGCAGTGGAAGACAGCAATATTAAAGGCTTCTACGCCCAGACAAGCTGGATGATTATCGGTGAGAAACAGAACTATAACAAGAAAACCGGTTTGGCGGCTACCGCCTCGCCAAAGAGCCTCGAGATACTCGCGCGTATCAGCACACTCGACCTCGACGACCTCGAATGTGGCAAGCAAACCGACTTCACTCTCGGCCTTAACTATTTCTTTAACAAGAACTTAAATGTAAAATTCAACTACATCTACGGTTCTGTTAAAGACGGCGACGACTGCCACTTCGCACAGACTCGTCTGCAATTCTCTTTCTAACAAGAACTTAAAAAAATTGTAAAAAAATATTTAAAAGTTTGCATCTTTCGATGCAAACTTTTATTTTTGTCTTTCGTTAAACAAAGAACAAGAGGAGCAGAAAAAAAGCCGCAACGGATTTTTTGATTGTTAAACTCAACATTACAAAAAAAACACGGGCGACGCTATAATGTTGCAATGGCGGGCTTCACCACGCAAGTGGTTGCCTTCGGGGCACGGAAGATTACAAAGTAACATGGCACCCAATTCCTAGCGATAGGAGTTTAAATAATCCAGCCTTGCGGCCCCTTATACCGAGAGATTGCCAAATGGCAATCTCTCGTTTTTTTTTCGAAAAAAAACACATTTTTCAGAATAAATATGGCTTTGTATCAGAAAAAAATTAACTTTGTAAATGCATTGAACATTCGTTCGGCACATCGATTGACTATTGTTCGAAAAACTATATATAACATTTCAATTTTTTATTAACAAAAACAGTACAACAAATGAAAAAAAATGCATTAAAAGCTATTGTATTCTTTTCATTATTAAGCAGTTGGGCTAACGCCCAAGAGCTTAAGCTGAATGATTTGGAATACTTTGAGCAAAGAGGCGTTAATGTGTTGGTTTACAGCAATATGTACCAAGGCATTTTCTGCGACGAGAAAGAAGCCGGCATTGAAATCATCCAGCGCGGCGAACGCATCGCCACAGGCGGCTGCGTCAGGCTGATGAACACGCCAGAGCAGTGGGACATTTACCCCGAAATGAAATCGCGCCAAGTGGTGGGCAACAGCATCGAAGTGCAACTCGCCTACGCCGACTACGACCTGTCGCCGAAACTCACGGTAACGCCTAAAGACAAGGGTGTTACGATTGCCGTTTCGCTCGACAAACCTATTCCGCAAGATTTGGTCGGGAAAGCCGGTTTCAACTTGGAATTCTTCCCGGCTTCGTATTTCGGACATACGTATCTCGTTGACGGTCAGTCGGAAATATTTCCCCGCCACCCTGCCGGCAACACACAAATGAAGCCTGTAAGCGAAAAAATACCACAATTCTACGGACTGACAACATTCGACGACCGCGGACGCAATGAGTTCATCGTACCCGAGCCTATGTCGAAGGGAAACACTTTCGTGCTTGCGCCCGAAAACGACAACCTGCGAATGCTCATAAAATCCGACACCGAGATAAACCTCTTCGACGGCCGCAACCTGTCGCAAAACGGCACGTTCGTGGCTCGCTCGTTCTTACCTGCCGGCAAGACCGGCAAGGTGCTCGAATGGTATGTGGAGCCTTACAGCGACCCAAATTGGATCAGAAAACCTAACATCGGCGTTTCGCAAATCGGCTACACACCGGCACAGAAGAAAGTTTCGGTCGTTGAGCTCGACAAAAACGACAAAGTGGCCGCCACAGCTAAAATATGGCGCTACGAGAACGACGGCAAACGCACTTTGGCTCTTGAGCCAAAGGTGAAAGAATGGGGCGTGTACAACAACCGCTACAACTATGCGCTCATCGACTTCACCGACGTTAAGCAACCAGGCTCGTATTGCATTGAATACAACGGCGTTACAACAAACGCATTCCCGATAAACAAAAACGTGTACGACGGCAAATGGCACACCACAATGGACGTTTGGCTGCCAGTACAGATGGACCACATGGAGGTTAACGAGGCTTACCGCATCTGGCACGGCCGCTCCAACATGGACGACGCCCTCCAGGCGCCGACCAACTACCGCCAGCACGACGGCTACACACAAGGTCCGGAGACATACACCAAATACAAACCTTGGGAACACATTCCGGGATTGGCTGTCGGCGCTTGGTACGATGCTGGCGACTTCGACATTCAGGCCGGTACTGTTGTGGGTATGACTAGTGACCTCTCTGAACTGTGGGAGCTCTGCCGCCCCGAACGCGACGAAACTTTCATCGACCAGACTACGCAATTCGTTGATATTCACCGTCCTGACGGCGTACCCGACGTCATTCAACAGATAGAGCACGGTGCGCTCAACATCATTGCCCAGGTCGAAAACATCGGCTTTGTGGCACAGGGCATTGTGCAAGTCAACATGCACCAGTACCATCACATTGGTGATGGTGTTACACAGACCGACGGCAAGATTTATGACGAAACGCTCAAGATGTTCGAAGTGAAAGGCGAATACTCTGGCACACGCGACGACCGTGTAGCGTTCACGGGCAACTTCAACCCGATGGGCACCATGTCGTCGGTTGCCGCTCTCGCGGCAGCCGCACGCACACTGAAACCTTACAAACCCGAAACGGCCGAACACGCTCTTCGCACAGCGCTTTACCTGTGGGATAAATACTCAGCCGACTCGAACCTGAATGCCCCCGGACGACGCGGCGGCATGATGGGCGGATTCGGCATGATGGGCGGCGACCCACGTACTACGGCTGCCATTCAGCTTTGGCGCACCACAGGCGAAGAGAAATACAAGACTTTCTTCCTCAGCAAAGTAGAAGAGACTCTCACACCACGCGAGATGCCTGTAAACCCGCGCATGTCGCAATGGATGGGCGGAGGCACTGCACGCAATGGCAAATACATCAACCTGAGCACCGCACTGGCTGTATATCCGTATATGGACAAAGACTTCCAGAAGAAAGTGCGTGATGTTGTTCCTGTTTACCTCGAAACGCTCAACAACGCACAGGACAACCCATACAACGTGCCCATCTCGGGCCGTGGCTGGGGCGGCAACGAAATGGTCGTTTTCAACGCCCTCAACTACTACCGCGTTTGGCGTCTGTTCCCCGAACTCGTTGATCCTGAGAAGATTCTCAATGGTCTGAACTTCCTTTATGGCTGCCACCCTATCTCGAACGTATCGTTTGTAACATCGGTGGGCGTCAACACCAAGAAAGTGGCTTACGGCAACAACCGCGCCGACTACACCGTCATTCCGGGCGGTATAGCGCCCGGCTTGCTCATGCTCGCACCCGACCTGCTCGAACACAAAGACGACTATCCGTTCCTCTGGGGCGAAAACGAGTGCTGCACACGCTCTGTGCCGCCTTATGTGCTGCTTTCAATTGCTTGTGAAGAAGTTGCTAAATATCTTAATAAATAATTGATAATGAGCTCTCTTAAAAAAACTATCGCGGTTTTTGCCGCTGCATTAATGTTTCTGACGGCTCAGGCGCAAACCGCCACCGTCAGAAACACTTTCGCAAACCCTATCGATGTCATCATTGGCAACGAACGCGCCTACCGTGGCGGCGAACCTGTCGTCTTGATTTATCAAGACGACTACTACCTCTTCGTGTCGCACCGCAAAGGCTACTGGTACTCGCCCGACTTCAAAAACTGGACCTACGTCGACGCGCCCAACTATCCGGGCGGCGTGGTTTCGGTGGTTGAGAAAGACGGCGTGCTCATCGGTTGCTCGATGAACAACAAGAACGTCTATAAATGCATTGACCCTAAAAAGGGTCAATGGGAGCAATGCGGCACGCTCAGTAGCGACCGCTACGGCGATGCCAACCTCTTCGTCGACGACGACGGTAAGCTCTACCTGTACTTCGGCTGGTCGCAAATTATGCCGTTCAAAGTTGTCGAGCTCGACCCTGTTACTTTCAAAGAAAAATACGAACCTAAAACTCTGTTTTTCAGTGATATATGGAACCATGGCTTCGAAGCTCGCAAACCCGAAGATGTCATTTATTCCATCTTCAACGGCCGACGCGAATACTATCCCGAAGAGTATCCGTGGATTGAAGGTCCGTGGATGACTAAGCACAACGGCAAGTATTACTTGCAGTATGCCGCCATCGGACTTGAGTTCATCTCGTACTCGCATGGAGTTTACGTATCCGACAGTCCGACAGGACCTTTCACATATTCGGAGCATAACCCGCTCACATTCAAGACGAGCGGTTTCCAAGTAGGCGCCGGTCATGGAAGTACCTTCCATGACAAGAAGGGCAACTTGTGGACTATCTGCATGATACCTTCGCAGTTCGGCGGTGCGGGCCGTGGCTCTGAGCTCGCCATTTATCCGACCGCCGTCGATGCCGACTGCGTAATGTACTCTAACACAGTGCTTGGCGACTATCCGCAGTACTACCCCGACAAACGGCCCGTGGGCGGTGTAGATAACTACACCAATTGGCAGTTGCTCTCTGTTGGCAAACGCGCCGAAGTGTCGTCGACATTCGAGAACTACAAGGCCGCCAACGCTCTCGATGAGAACTTCCTCACCTGCTGGACAGCAGCCACTGGCGACGCTGGCGAATACTTCTTGCTCGATTTGGGCGGCGAAGCCGACATCAACGCCATTCAGATCAACTGGGACCACATAGGCGCAGAGATGCCCGCACGTGGTGGGTTCGGCTTCGGAACACCTCAGCCGCTACCCGAGCACTATCAATGCTATTCGGTCGAAATTTCGACCGACAAAACACGTTGGACTAAGGTTATCGACAAGCCCGACAACAAAATGGAGCTGCGCCACGACTACACCGAATTTGCAAAGCCGGTGAAAGCACGCTACGTAAAAGTCACTAACATAGCTACTTACGACAAAGCAAAATTTAGCATCAAAGACTTGCGCGTTTTCGGAACCACCAAAAAGATGTTCCGCTCGAAAGTAAATGATGTGAAAGTGGTACGCAACTCAGCCGACCGCCGCGAGGCCAACCTCTTGTGGGACGCTGTGCCTGGTGCCGACGGATACGTAGTCCGCTACGGCATTGAGAAAAACAAACTCTACAACGGTTACATCGTTTACGGCAAGACGACTCTCTACCTTCACAGCCTCAACACCGCGCCCGAATACTTCTTCGAAGTAGAGGCGTTCGGCTCGGGATTGGACTGTTATAAAGAGCAGTCGATGAGCACTTTAGGCACTGGTGCCGAAATACAGATTGCTAAACGCACGCAAGGCTTCAACCCCGGCTACCGTCAGGCAGCCGACACCAAGATTCTGATGCTCAAAGACGGCGTAAGCGAGTATGTGTTCGACGACATCGAGCCGGGCGAATGGGTTCTCAACCACTCGTATGGTCCTGTACTTTGGGCTGGCCAACTCACAGAAAAAGAGCTTATTTCGAACGAAGCCAACCCAAAACCTACCGTAACAGCATTCCTCACCGAAATGGGTGTCGGGACAAAAGTTACAGGCTCGCTCGAAATGAAAGTGATTCCGGGCAAAGAGAAAGGCAAAGTAGTTGTTATTATGAATAAAAAATAATTGATAATGAAAAAGTTAAGTTTAATTGCATCTGTTGCGCTTATGCTTAGCATAAGCGCCGCAGGACAAGTATTACCAGGCGAGCAGGCACCGCTTGCCGATGCTGGTCAAAAGAACTTCGGCGGATTTCAGAACGCCGACACAACAGGCATGGCGGCTCGCCGCCGTGCCATGTTCGAAGCCATGAACAAAGTACGTACGCTCACCTTCGACGAACTCTCGATGAGCGACCCGTACATCTACCCCGACCCCGAAACTAAAACCTACTACCTGACAAGTTCGGGCGGCAGAATGTACAAAAGCAAGGACCTGAAAACATGGGAAGGCCCTTACAACATCATCGATATCAGAGGGTTATGGCTTCAGAAAGCCGGGTTCGCCGCTGCTGCCGAAATTCACAAAATAGGCGATTACTATTACTATGCCGGCACTTGGAGCGACCACTCCGACCTCATACAGCAAGTTCCGCGACGCTACAATGTGCCTCATAATCAGACATATCTGCTTCGCTCGAAAAATGTCGAAGGACCGTACACGTCGTTCGCCATCACGCCAGGCTACGACTATCAGCCACGCGAGTGGGACTGCATCGACGGCACGCTATATCAGGAAAACGGTAAGACATACATGATTTTCGTCCACGAGTGGACTCAAATCATCGATGGCACAATGGATTACATTGAACTGTCGGACGACCTGACACGCACCGTATCAAACTGGCCCGTAACAATGTTCCGCGCCTCCGAAGCGCCCTATTGCGGTGAGATGAACAGCCTTGGCGAAGCCACTTTCGGACTGAAAATGCCCGGCTGGGTTACCGACGGCCCGCAAATGTTCCGCACGCAGACTGGCAAACTCGGCATGCTCTGGTCAACATGGGGCAAAGAGCGCTACCTGCAAGGCATCTGCTACTCTCAGTCGGGCACCATTGCCGGCCCGTGGGTGCAGGAGCCAGAACCATTCCTGGCCAATAACTCTGGTCACGGCATGTTGTTCCGCACCTTCGAGGGAAAACTGATTTACATTGTTCACCATGTCGAAAACGACGGCCCGCGCAAACCGCAAATGTGGGAAGTTGACGACAGTGGCGACAAACTCGTACTCGGCAAACGCTACTACGTGAAATAGAACGTTTTACAAAACTCACAGCTCCAGCCGAAGACCTTAAGGTCTTCGGCTGGAGCTCTTTATAAGGGAATGGGGAAAATATAATTCGTTTGGGCTTGTACTTTCTGAACTCTCAAAGCGTTACGCCATTTTTAAATATCGCTATTTCGTGAATGTCGCTTTTCTCGGCATTCACAAGCTCGCCGTTGGCTACGGCGATTATTTTTTCGATGAAATCGTCTAAAAGGTCGCTCATCGTTTTGCCCGTCAGCAACACGCCGGCATCGAAGTCAATCCAATGCGGTTTCTTCTGGTAGAGGTTGCTGTTGGTGGATATTTTCATCGTCGGGACGAAGGTGGCGAAAGGCGTGCCACGGCCGGTGGTGAAAAGCACAAGTTGGCAGCCAGCGGCTGCCAACGCAGTGGAAGCCACAAGGTCGTTGCCTGGCGCCGAGAGTAGGTTAAGTCCGTCATTTTCAATTCGTTCGCCATAGGCTATCACACCTCGCACTGTCGATGTTCCCGATTTTTGTGTGCAGCCCAAGGCTTTTTCTTCGAGAGTAGATATGCCGCCGGCCTTGTTGCCTGGCGACGGGTTCTCGCCAACGGGTTCGCCATGGCTCAGAAAGTAATTTTTGAAGTCGTTAATCAAGTCTATGGTTTGCGCAAGCAACTTGTTGTTTGCGCAACGTTTCATCAGAATCGTCTCTGCGCCAAACATTTCGGGCACTTCGGTCAGCACTGTCGTGCCGCCCTGCGTGCCGCACAGATAGTCGGAAAACTCGCCTAAAAGCGGATTGGCTGTAATGCCCGAGAAACCGTCGGAACCGCCGCATTTGAGTCCTATGCGCAGTTTCGAAAGCGGTTGGGCAGTACGTTTGCACGCTTTAGCGTGCAAAACAATCTCTTTCAGCATTTTAACACCATATTCCACTTCGTCACCATCGACATCCTGACAAACCATAAAACGCACACGGCTGCGATCGTAATCGCCGCAAAACTCTTCGAACACTTTTGGCTGGTTGTTCTCGCAGCCAAGCCCCACAACGAGTACACCACCCGCATTCGGGTGGTGAACCATATCACGCAGGATTTTCTTTGTATTCTCGTGGTCTTCAGACAGTTGCGAGCAACCATAATTGTGAGGGAAGCCGAAAATACCGTCAATGCAATCTACGTCGCCAAGGTCGGCGTTTACTTTGTCAACTATCTGTTTTACAATGCCATTGACGCAGCCGACAGTCGGAATTACCCACACTTCGTTGCGAATGCCCACCTGACCGTCGGGGCGCAGGTAACCATTGAACGTGCGTAGCTGGCGCGGCTCGAACGAAGGCTGTATATCGTTGATTTTCAGCAAACTATAGTCGAGCTGACCTTCAAGATTCGTCTGTATGTCGTTGTGGTCGGCAAGAGCGCCTTCGCGTAGGTCGTGCTTAGCGCGACCTATCGGGAAGCCGTACTTTATCACGTTTTCGCCTTTGGCAATGCCGTTAATCACAATCTTATGACCGGCGGGCACATCGGCAAGCAGTTTTATCTGTTTGCCATCGATGCATATAGTTGTGCCGCGTTGCAGTGGCACTATTGCCACTGCAACGTTGTCGGCTTTATTGATTTTCAGATAGTTGGTCATTTTCGTCTAAAGAATTGATTGAACGGCCTTTAGCATACCTTTTTCCTGTATTTGATTCAGGAAGTAGGTAACCATGTCGGTAAGTCCCGGAATGGTGTTCAGGTCGCCGTGTTCCTTCCAAATGAGGTCGGCAGCACCCAAGACGCCAGTAGCCACCTTACGAGTGTCGCCCGTTGCCCAAAGGTCTTTGAGCAGTTGCATTATTTCGGGCGCGTCGTTAGGCACTATTTCAGTGCCGTCGGCGCGCTTACCGCCTTTGTAATAGGTGATTATGGCCGCCAAACCGAGCACAATGCCGCGTGGTAGTTCGCCTTTGCGTT
Source organism: Bacteroidales bacterium (assembly GCA_017960905.1). Taxonomy (GTDB): domain Bacteria; phylum Bacteroidota; class Bacteroidia; order Bacteroidales; family Marinilabiliaceae; genus W3P20-009. The sequence continues at coordinate 37,211 of JAGCYH010000032.1, read as the reverse complement.
CGAGATAAGTCTTCAGTCCGGGCAGGTCGCGAGTTTGGAATTTCGGGAACGAGTTGAGCATGATGCTCGTAACCTGATGGTCGACGTAAGGGTTGTTGAAACGGTCGAGCACATCGGCAGCGAACTGTTGCAGTTCGCTCATTGGCAGGTTGAGAGTTTGCATAAGTTCCTCAAACTGAACCTTATGTATGTACCGGCCAATGACTTTGTCGTTGCAAGCGTCGCGCACGATGTTGATTCCGCTCAGGAACGCCACAGGCGAAAGAACAGTGTGCGGGCCGTTGAGCAGCGTTACTTTGCGCTCGTGGTACGGTTTTTCCGACTCGGCAATGAGCACGTGCAATCCGGCCTTCTCTGCTGGAAATTCTTTCCGCAGAGCCGCAATCGACATGTTTTCAGGCTTTTCGATAACCCAAAGGTGGAATATCTCGGCTTGCACAACGAGGTTGTCGGCATAGCAAATCTGCTTCTGTATCCGCGCAATGTCTTTGCGCGGGAAGCCAGGCACAATGCGGTCGACAAGCGTGGCGCAAACGTAATTGTATTTGGTAAACCAATTTTTAAAACGCTGATAATCAGCGCCAAAGTCATTTTTCCAAAGTTCAATATACTGATAGATACACTCTTTGAGATGATGTCCGTTGAGGAAAATCAGCTCGCAAGGCATTATGATCAGGCCTTTTTTGGGGTCACCATTGAACGTTTTGAAACGGTGATAGAGCAGTTGCGTCAGCTTGCCCGGATACGAGGCAGCAGGCTTGTCAGCCAGCTTGCACGACGGGTCGAAAGCGATGCCGGCCTCTGTAGTGTTCGAAATGACGAAACGTATTTCTGGCTGCTCGGCGAGCGCCAGAAATGCCGGATTCTGGCTGTACGGATTTATAGCTCGACTGATAACGTCGATACGCGTCAACTCATTGACTGCCTTGCCATTAAGTCGTCCCTGAAGATTGACGTGATAGAGACAATCCTGGCCGTTGAGCCAATCGACCATACCCTTCTCGATGGGCTGCACGACGACAACGCTCGAATTGAAGTCGGTTTTCTGGTTCATGTTGTAGATAATCCAATCGACAAAAGCGCGAAGGAAATTTCCTTCGCCAAATTGGATTATGCGTTCCGGTGCGCTGCTCTTGGGAGCGGTTCGCTTATTTAACGATTTCATAATCAACTAATTAAATGGTTATATTTTAACTTTGAAAACAATCTTTTTTACTGGTTTCGGTTCGCCTACCATAATGCACGGCGCGTGAAGGTCCGACGGTTCGAGAATGACAGCTTCGCCCTCTGACACAAGCAGTTGCGACATTTTTTTCTGCGAATCGCAGAAAAAAATATCCTTTGCTTCATCGTAATCGGGTTCGGCAGCTATGTTTTCTATCGGCGAAAAGCCTATAAATTCCTGACCATCAACAACATACTGCACATCGGCATATTTACGGTGCCCTTCGAGGCGCGCCTTGTCGTGGGGCTTCGTCAGATTAGTCTGATAGATGGCAAAAATATTTTTGCCATCTATTTCCACGGTTTTCGTTGCGCCAGCGGCAATAGTCGCGAAAACTGCGCTGTGGTCGGTGTTTCTGATGTATTCGAACACCTTGCTGTACTTGCTGTCCGCTTGTTTTTCGAGCGTGGCAACAGAACCAATTATAGCCATTTTTTATTCTGAATAAAATTTTACATTTTCCGAATTAACAATCTCAACTTTCTGATACTCTTGCGATTGCTGTCGGACATTGTCCGACAGGAAGCCGAACATCATAGCTACGGCTTTTTCGCCCTGCTCTGTCGGCTGTTGCGCAATGAGATAGCTGATGTAACCACGTTTCAGGCACTCGACATTCTCATTGTAAACGTCGTAGCCGACCAAAAGAATGTCGCGGCGGTCGGCATTTTCTAAATACCGCGCCACCACATACGACTTCGCACCCGAGACCCATACAGCGCCGATGTTCGGATTCGACTGCAAAACTGTGTCAAGTTTCTCTTTTACAACGTTTTCGGCCGACGAAGGTATCTCAATGCTAATTTTCATTCCCCGGTTTTTGCCCTTGTCCATGAAAAAGCTCATAAATCCCTGATTACGAGTGATTAAATGCTGAGTATTACCAATGTCTTTTGCCAAATTTACTATCAGAATGTCCTTCTCGGGCGCCAAACCGAAATCGATGATGCTGGCAGCCACACGGCCACTCTGGAAGGCGTCTTCGCCAACGAAACCGATGCTGTTGGTACCGTCGATGTAAGTGTCGATGAAGGCGTACGGTATGTTGAGCTCGTCGAGCTGACGGGCGAAGAGCAACGATTCTTTTTTGAAAATGGGCGCGAAGATAACGCCATCGGGCTGCATGTTGCTGATTTTTTGCGCTTTAGCGCAAAAATCAGCAACGTCGAACAATTCAAAATCGACAATTTCGACGTTAAACTGATACTGCTCAATACGCTTTGCCTGCGAAACGATTCCCACGCGGTGACTTTTCCAATAGAAATTCCCGTCTTCAGCCGAAGGCAGAAACGCGATGATATTCAGTGCTTTACGTAACGTCAGCGCTCGCGCGAGCAGATTTGGCTTATAGTTCATCTTTTCGGCCAACTGCAGAATCTTACGGCGCGTCTGTTCGGCCACCTCTCCCCTATTGTGAAGCACGCGGTCGACGGTTCCTATCGATACTTGAGCCGCTTTTGCCAAATCTTTTATGGTTACGTGTTCGGTTTGCATAAAATATTGATTAAAAGCGTTTTATCGGACTACAATAGGTTTGTATTTCGGCACCAGATTCTTCATAATGCACCAAGCGGCAAGGTAAGCCACCGCGCAATAACAGAACACCATCATATATGCGGCGGGCTTGGCTGTTACGCCAAAGAAAGTGAACGCATCGCCTTGTTCGCCGGCATATTTAAACAACATTCCCGAGCATTTGTTGATGGCAAACGAGCATAATCCGCCAAACAAAGTGCCTATACCAGTGATAGTTGCGATGGCCGATTTAGGGAACATATCGCCGATGGTGGAATAGAGATTTGCCGACCAAGCCTGATGTCCCGCACCGGCAAGACCGATTATTATGCACGGAAACCAAACCGAATATCCAGCCAAAGGCTGCGCAAACATTGCGAAAATGGGCAAAAATGCAAATATCAACATTGCACGCATACGACCAGCGTATGGGTGCATTCCGCGTTTTTCGACAAAGAGTTTCGGCAGGTATCCGCCAAAGATAGATACCACTGTTACAATAAGATAGAGTATAAAAACGAGCAACTGCCCCATGCCGGTGGTCATCGGGTAACCGAGTTCAGAGAAATAGGTAGGCGCCCAAAAGAGGAAAAACCACCAAACGCCGTCGGTCATAAACTTGCCAACGATAAACGCCCAAGTCTGGCGGTATTTGAAACAGTCGGCAATGGAGAATTTCGGACCTTCTTCGGTTTCAGTTGTAAGTTTCTGAGGCTCAGCGGTTTCTTTGTCCGATTCAATATAGTCGAGCTCCGCTTTGTTGACAAAACGGTTTTTGTTCGGTTTAGAATAGAGGAACTGCCAAGCGCCAGCCCAAACAAAGCCCAGCGCACCTATAATTATGAACGACATTTCCCAACCCATATACTTGGCTAACAGCGGAATAGACAACGGGGCAACCAACGCACCCACCGAAGCTCCGGCGTTGAAAATAGACGTAGCGTAGGCGCGGTCTTTTTTAGGGAAATACTCAGCAGTTACCTTTATGGCAGCCGGGAAGTTGCCCGACTCGCCAGTGGCAAGAATGATTCTACACGCCAAAAACAGCCAAACGCTTATGGTTGAGATGGTTAGCGCTATTTCAGTTCCTGCTTGCACGGCACGCAGAGATTCTACGTCAGAAATGCCGGTCATTTTCATGGTCGCCCATCCGCAAACGGCGTGAAGGCAAGCGCCCAACGACCAAATGATAATTGCCCAGATGTACCCTTTTTTGGTGCCCATCCAGTCGATAAACTTGCCGGCGAAGAGCGAAATTATCGCGTAAAATATTGAGAATACAGCAGTTATATTACCATAATCGTCGTCGTCCCAATGGAAATCAACCGCAATAAAGTCTTTCCAAGTTAGCGAAAGTACCTGACGGTCAAGATAATTGACCGTCGTAGCCACGAACAGAAGGGCGCATATCACCCAACGAAAATTCGTCATGACTGTTTTCTGATTTGCCATAGTGCTGTTTTTTTAGTCTATTTCTGCAACAATTGGTGTATGGCCTGTGTCAGCTTGCTGTCGGTATACCCGCAAAGCACATCGGCAAAGTTGTCGGCCAGAATCTCTTCGGGGTCGATAATATAGTCGGTACCGAAACCAACTTTTTCGTAAAAGTCCTCAGCGTCAGACACTTTGTGTATTACGGGCTTACCGTCTTTAAGAATGAGCGTGCAGTTCTTTTTATCGATTTCCAACAGACCAATATTCAGATAGTCGAAAAACGTACGTCCGGTCCACTCTCTGTCGGAATAGATAAACATGGCGCAATCGACGGCTTTGCCGTCGATTGTAAACGTAGCGCAAGAGTTATGGCGCTCTACGTCGGGGTTCGAAATCATCATATTCTTAAACGAGTCGGGAACGGTAATGTCTTTTTCAAGTATTTCAAAACCAATAAGTTTGTAGATCTCAGCCTTGAAATCCGGATTGTTGCGCGTAAGCACATGAAACAGCTCGTGCGCCACGAGAGTTGCCGTAGCGCTGCTCAGAACGCTTCTGCTTCGGATGGCAATGCCGTCCTTGCGAGTGTAGGCCACACAATCGCCCTCCTCTATCATTGTGGTAAGCATAAACGGCACTTTTTCGGGCAGCGGCAACTTATAACCATTCGAGACGATTTTTTTGTTCAGAAAATCTATTTCGTTCTGAACAGCCTTTATAGCATCTTCGCTCCATGGGCAGGCCTGTCGCTTGACAAAGTTTCTGACATCGTCGATAGTGTACTCTTTTTTGCGAAGGCGCGATTGCACATCGAACGTTCCCCAATTTTCAATATACTCGCTATCGGCCAGATAATCAGCGGTTTGCTCTTCGCTGAAAAACTCAGGGTTTATCTGTTTAACGTTGTCGTCGGCCATGATTGTTGCTGAAAGCAACAATCCGACGCACAACAGGGCTGTTTTTGTCAGTTTATTCATAATAGTGTTTTTTATGTATTTAACTCAATATCTGCTATTTAGCACGTGCATTCTTAATTATTTCAAGACATTCGCGACATTTGTCGGTAACATACGCCCAGTCGTTGGCAGCGATTTTGTCCTTCGGGAAGAGTTTAGAGCCCATTCCAACGCAGAACACACCGGCAGCGAACCATTTCTCGAGGTTTTCTTTTTCGGGCGCCACGCCGCCCGTAACCATTATTTTTGACCATGGCATAGGCGCTTTCAGACCTTTGACCATGTTTGGACCATAAACGTCGCCAGGGAAAAGCTTCGTGAGGTCGCAGCCGAGCTCCTGCGCTTTGCCTATCTCACTCACCGTGCCACAACCCGGACAGTACGGGACAAGACGGCGGTTGCAGACCGGCGCTATGTCGGCGTTGAAAAGCGGACCGACAACGAAGTTGGCACCCAGTTGTATGTAGAGGGCTGCTGTAGGCGCATCAACCACCGAGCCAATGCCCAGAGCCAGCTCTGGGCACTCTTTAGCGGCCCATTTGACCAACTCGCCGAATATCTCGTGAGCGAAATCGCCGCGATTGGTAAACTCAAATGCGCGTACTCCGCCCTCGTAGCAAGCTTTCACCACTTTTTTGCAAATATCCAAGTCACCGTTGTAAAACACCGGAACCATGCCTGTCTTGCCTATTTTGTCAAGAACTGCCAATTTATCAAATTTTGCCATAATATTCTTATTATCAATAATTTATACTTGAATAAAAACTATCGTTGCACGCGGCCGTTGGCGTTGCCACCGGCCAGACTTTCAACTTCGGCTTCACTCACAAGATTGAAGTCACCGTTGATGGTATGTTTCAAAGCCGAGGCTGCCACAGCGAACTCAAGTGCCTCACCTTGAGTCTGTTTCGTAAGCAATCCGTGTATCAGACCGCCCGAGAACGAATCGCCACCGCCAACACGGTCGATGATAGGCAGTATGTCGTAACGTTTGCTCTCGTAGAACTCTTTTCCGTTGTAAATCAGCGCTTTCCAGCCATTATGAGAAGCACTGAACGATTCGCGAAGCGTAGAAACGACGTATTTGAAGCCGAATTCTTTCATCATCTGGCGGAAAATGCCCTCGTAGCCTGCCGCATCGGTCTGTCCGCCCTCTACGTCGGCATCGGGTTTGAAGCCGAGACAAAGCTCGGCATCTTCCTCATTTCCAATGCACACATCGACATATTTCATCAACGGGCGCATAATGCTTATGGCCTTTTCCGAAGTCCAGAGTTTTTTGCGGAAATTAAGGTCGACCGAAATCGTAACATTCTGACGTTTAGCGGCTTCGCACGCTAAACGTGTCAGTTCGGCAGCTCGATCCGATATGGCGGGCGTAATTCCCGACCAGTGGAACCAGTCGGCACCTTTCATAATTGCGTCAAAATCAAAGTCTTCGGGCAGCGCATCGGCAATGGCCGAATGCGCACGATCGTAAATAACCTTCGACGGTCGCATTGCTGCGCCCGTCTCGGCATAGTAGAGGCCTATGCGGTCGCCGCCACGCGTAATGTATTTTGTATCAACGCCATAGCGACGCATAGCGTTGACTGCTATCTGCCCTATTTCGTGTTTCGGCAGTTTAGTGACGAAACACACATCGTGGCCGTAGTTGGCGCAGCTGATAGCCACATTGGCCTCGCCGCCACCAGGCGTCAGGTTGAATGTTTCAGATTGAATGAAACGGTTGTTGCCTATTGGCGAGATGCGAAGCATCAGTTCGCCGAATGTTATGATTCTTGCCATGTTGTTATATATTTCTGATTATCAATTATTTATTGTCAAAAATTAAAATAGTTTCGCGCATTGTTATAGCAAATGTCCTCAATCATCTGATTGACACGTTCGGCTTCGTAACCGCTGTAAGGTATCTCGCCGTTCTCTATGTCGCGGCCAACGATGTCGCACAGAGTGCGGCGGAAATACTCGTGTCGCGGATACGACAAGAACGAACGCGAATCGGTAAGCATGCCAACGAAACGGCTAAGCAGGCCAAGAACCGACAACGCATTGATCTGTTTCTGCATACCGTCTTTCTGGTCGAGGAACCACCACGCCGCACCAAATTGTATCTTGCCTGGCGTAATGCCGTCCTGAAAGTTGCCGGCCATTGTGGCGACAACCTCGTTGGCGTTCGGATTGAGGTTGTAGAGAATTGTTTTGGCCAATTTGCCGGCCGAATTGAGGCGGTCGAGGAATTTGGCGCATTTCTGCGCCGTCAGGAACTCGCCTATCGAGTCGAAACCCGTGTCAGCACCTATGGTGCTGAACATTTTACTATTGTTGTTGCGAATAACGCCAAAGTGGAACTGCTGAGTCCAACCGGCGTCGGCATCTTGGCAAGCGCCAATGAACAACATAGCGCTTTTAAACTTAGATATCTCGCTATCAGTAAGCGCTTTACCACTGAGCACCTTAGCAAAAATAGCATTTATCTCCGCATCAGTGTAGTCTTCGGCGAAGAACTCGCCGAAGCCGTGGTCCGACAAGCGGCACCCCACAGATGCAAAGAAATCGTGACGGCGTTGCAATGCGTCAACAAAATCGGCAAACGTGGCTATCCGCACGCCCGACACGTCCGACAGCTTTTCGACATACAGGCCGAATGCCGTCGGGTTTTCCACAGCCATAGCGCGGTCGGGGCGCCACGTGGGTAACATTCTGACTTTAGCTGCGCTGTCGCGCAGCTGTATGTGATATTCAAGCGAGTCGGCAGGATCGTCGGTAGTGCACACGACCTCCACATTGTAGAACTCCATAAGCCCTTGCGGAGTGAATTTCGGGTCGTTTTTTATCTTATCGTTGCACTCGTCATATATCTCACGCGCCGTCAGCGGATTAAGCAGCTTATCTATGCCGAATGCTGTTTTCAGCTCCAGATGTGTCCAGTGGTAGAGCGGATTGCGGAAAGTATATGGCACTGTTTGCGCCCATTTTTCAAATTTCTCCCAATCCGAAGCGTTTCCTGTGATGTAACGCTCGCCAATGCCGTTGGCGCGCTCTGCGCGCCACTTGTAGTGGTCGCCGGCTAGCCAAATCTGCGCTATCGACTCAAACCGTTTGTTTTCGGCCACTGTCCGTGGGTCGAGATGGCAGTGATAGTCAATTATCGGCAGCCGCTCGGCATGCTCGTGGTACAGTTTGGCCGCTGTAGCGTTTGTAAGTATGAAATCGCGATGTATAAAACTCTTTGTCATATCGTTTTCTTTTGTTTCCGTTTACGGACACGAAGATAAATAGTTGACTTTTTATTTGCAAATAAAAAGCAAATAATTTTGTTAAAATGCTTATTATTAGTATTTTAAAAAATCAGACTTTCCGCATGGCAAAAAGTCTGACTACGACGGACACATATCTGTTTCCGTGTACATTAACGGATGAGATACGATATAGAATAAAAAATCCATTCTGCCTTGCGGCAGAATGGATTTTTTCGTATCAGCAATCAATTCAATTATCTTACTATCACTTCTTTAACGCCACCTTTGTAGCGTACGAAGTATATGCCGCGGTTTGCTGGTATTGTCAGGCGGCCTTCGGCCGACTGCTGCGAGAACACCTCACGGCCGGCTATGTCAACAACCCTGATGTCGGTAGGCTCACTTACTACCACCACAATGGCACGGCTTACGCCGTATGCCTTGATGGCGGCCGCCTTCTGCTCGCCAACCGATGTCGGCTGCTTATCCTCGACAAACTCGGCTGATATGATTACCTTCTCGGCCGGCATCGAGAACTGCTCCTCATCTTCATCGTAGATATTCACGCCGGGTGCCGATTCCGTGGCTACCATAAGACTTGCCAGTTTGTAGCCTTTGGCTGGCTCTACAAGCAGTGTTACCGTCTCGTCTTCGGCGGCTTTCGTCGCCGAAGGTGTTACGGTACCGTTCGTCATATTCGCATCGACTTCAATGTCGTACTTCTTGACAGCGAATTCCGAAACAACCTCAACATCTTCGGCAGGCATATTGAATGTATACTCGCTACCAGCTACGACTTCGGTCAAATCTACATTGGTTGTACCTGTCTTGGTATTGACCACGAGAGATAAGAGTTCATAACCACCATCTGGCGTTACGCTAAGCGTAATCGTATTGCCTATGTTGGCTTTTTCGTCCGAAGCTTGAACCGAACCTTTATCCGAATTAGCAACTTTTATCGAGTATGCAATTGCCTCAAACTCAGCATATACATTTACGTCTACTGCTGGCATTGTAAATTTCTCGTTGCTATACGTGCTCTCGTAATGGCCGCCTTCTTTGTCGGTAATAGTCAGAGAATTTTCTTTTAATCTATAACCTAAAGCTGGTTTGATACTCAAACGTACGCGTTCGCTTATGTTTGCCACATACTTTTCAGGTTCTATTACACCATTATCGAGAGATGACACGGTGATATTGTAATCGTAAGGCGCGAATACAACCGTAATTTCCACATCGCCATCGGGCACGCTGAACACACCGTCAACTACACTAACTTCGTTGCCGCTAACTTTGTCAGTAGCATGTATCGAACTCAGATAATAGCCTTGGTCGGGCACGGCCGTTACTGTTATCTGTTCGTTCAATATAGCATCGACAATCACACTCGGTTCAGAAAGCATAGTTCCTTTGACAGAAACAGAGCCATTCGAGTACGAAGCAGCGTTAATGCGGTAAGTCTTCTGCTCAAAGTAAGCAACAAGGTTCATGTTGCTATTGAAATTGGTGATCTGGTAGTGTGCGGCTATTTCGTTATCACTCCAACCTGTAAATACATATCCTGGGTTTGCAATAGCATCGACAATAGGATTGGTAGCGCAATCGGGTTGGCGCGTAACAACAGCAGAACCCATATTCTGGTCTGACGACGACACTGTGATTGTGAAGCCTTCATAAAGCTCTTTAATCTCAGTAAAATAAGCATCGTAACCAGCAGTAGTATATGAGTTGCTTGCACCACAAGGTATTTGCAACAACGGCAACTTGGTGCTAGCAAAAGCGTTATCACCAAGAGCTAGAGCCACATCGCTTCTGATAGTAACAGAAGTTATACTTGTACTTGTTGCGAAGCCATTAGCTGCTACTGTAGTTACTTCAAAATCCTGATTCTTCCATGGCACAAGCGTCGGGATAACCACATCACCTGAAAGCTCTTTTGCTTGTTTTACCGACACTTTGAAATTGTTCACATCTGTTATTGTGAATATAAAGTCACCAAGAGGGAATTCATCATCCTTCAAAAATGGTTTATCTTCTGAGAAGGCTACCGATATGGTAACATTCTTGGCCGGCATAGTGAATTTGCCATTTGCGTCAATAGTAACATCATTAGAATGAATATCATATTTGTAATGATCATCCTCAATAGTAACTACTAGTGTTACTTGGCTGTTGAACTTAGCCGATTCTGCTATCTTAACAGTACCTTTAACATCATTACCTACTTTGTCACCAGTAACATTAACGGTAATAGAGTACGTCTCTTCCTCAAACAAAGCTGTTACGTCAACATTAGCCGCAGGCATATCGAACTTGTAATCAGCCGAATAGGTTATGTCAGAGTTGGTATCATGATTCTTAACTACTAACGACTTCAGTTTGTAACCAGTGCTTGGTTTTACTGTCAGCGAAACCGTTTCGCCGAAAGCCGGATTTGAATTGTCTGACGATACCGTACCATTTTCAGGGTTATTCACTGTAACGCTGAAGTGTTTGGCCTTAAACGACACAGCAACGCTCACATTCGACGCCGGCATTGTAAATGTCGGCGTTGCACCAGTGTTAACGTCAACCGATACTTCGCCTGCTGTCTTTACTTCTATCTTGTCCAATTCGTAACCTTCATTTGGTTGAATGTTTGTTATCGATATCGTCTGACCAATGTTGGCGGTAGGTGCATTTACATTGAAAGAGCCGTTTGTTGTGCCAAGTTTCTCTATAGTATAGTCGATGGCTTTGAACGAAGCCGTAAAAGTCATCGGTTCTGTTACAGATTCGATCAGGTATTCGGCATCAGTGATTTCACCGTTCCATTTGCCGAAGGCATAGCCTTCGGCTGGCTCAGCTTTAATAACAGCACTATGATCGTCGCAATCGGGCTGACGAACAACCTTGGCGGTGCCATGGGCACCGGCCTCTACCTTCGCTGTAACCGAATACTGATAATCGGTAATACTGAATATATTTTCAGCATAAGGATATCCATATTCCACGTACGCAGCTTTGCTGCCGCAAGGCACATAAACATTTACGCCAAGACCAATGGCATTTTGACCGAGCGGCATAGGCTCTGTACGGTCAATGTATAGGTTAATGTCTGGATTAAGGAATCCGTTTTCACTTATGCTTACCACCTCGTATTCAATATCTTTGAACGAAACCTTTTGTAGTATGGTTAAGTTACCTGTTATTTCTGGGGTTCTTGCCGCTACCGAAACCGTGTTCGGATTGAGATTTGTAACTGTATATAAGAAGTTTCCAAATTCAAATGTACCTTGAACAGGGATAGTGTAATCAATCTTCTCGAACGATGGAGTAATGGTTACACTGCCGTTTGGCATAGTGAATCTCTTTTGATTTTGATCACCGGGTACTGCAAAAACGTTAACCGAAGTCCCTTCATTATACGTTACTTCGACACCGGCCAGCACGTATTTCTCGGCATCAGTCGGCGTGGCAATTATGGTTAATGTCTCGCCCAAATGCGCACTATGCACAAGTTCGTCATTGTTGTAAACACTTACCGAACCATTTTCTGCTTCATTGATAGTTATTGAATGTTCGATGAACCCAAATTCGGCATCTATCACAACATCTTCTTCAGGCATCGTAAATGTATAATCTTCTAATACCTCTATCGTGTTACCAGTTTCTAATCCTTTAACTGTTAAGCGCTTAAGTTCGCAACCAGGTGCATATTCAAATGCCAGAGGAACATTATTGTTGAGATTATAACTGCCTTTTTCCACTTTAACAGCGCCTTTGTCGAAAGGTATCTTCATAGAAGCAGGATCTACTACTTTATATTTATCTTCTTCTGCATCGTAGTAGCGCAGATAATAATCCACCAGTTCGAAATATGCTACAAAAGTCATGTCATGGTCAAAGCCCTGTATCGTATACTCAGCAGCATTTAATTCATCTCCGTCGCCATTCCAGTTGCGGAATACGTAACCCGGATTGGCAGTAGCTTTTATTACAGGACACTTCAAGCAAGTAGCTTGTTTTATTATTTCAGCAGTTCCAGCTAAAGGATCCGATGTCTCCACTGTTAGTTTGTTGAAGTTTGTGGGTATGGCACTGCTAATATCAAAAGTGCGCGCATAAACATTTTCTCCTGTGTCTGAAGATTTTTTATTTAAATAATTCTCTTCACTATTACAAGGAATATATAGTTTTGCATCATACTCTCCATTAGTTTTATGAATACCAGTAAACGTATCACCTTTAATATCAGGTGCTTCTTCTCGATTTATCCTAACTTCCACAAGAGACGAGCAATTGTTGAAAGCTTGCATTTCCATTCTAGTAACATTAGGACCCATTTCAACCGACTCCAGTTTACTACATCCTTGGAACGCATTATAAGCTATACTCGTTACTGAATATGGTATTTCTATTTTTACAAGAGACGTACATTTGCCAAAAGCATTATAAGAGACTCTTTTTAAGTATGGTGGTAAAACAATGCTTTTTAAATTTGGGCAATCATAAAACTGTTCACCGTCATTATTATCATCATTCGCTATAGCACCAAATCTCGTAATTTTATCTGGGAGCACTACCGTTTCAAGGGCCTTACATCCTCGGAAAGTACGATACGGAAGCGCTGTCAATCCCGAAGGTAACGTAACTTTCGTAAGCTTTTCACAATTGTAAAAGACCTCGCTACCTATTGTAGTAATACTCTCAGGTAAATCGATTTTAACAAGCTTAGAGCCTAAGAAACAATCACCATTAATACTAGTAATATTATAACCAGTAGTATCTTTAGCAAATTTGACCGAGTCAACTTTAGTGTAAGCGAACGCATATGAAGCTAAACTCGTTACTTTACTAGGTATAATATATTCAGCACATGTCTTAGACATCGGATAAGTATAAAGCGTAGTCGTATCATGTGAGAATATAACGCCGTCAATAATTCTAAAGTTCGTATTGTCTTCATGTACTCTCAAATCATCTATTACAATACTTGAACAATTAGTTATAAATCCACCACCCAACGTCGTTACTTTAGCCGGTATAGTAAGCCCAGTAAGATTTTTCATATCGTAAAACGCACGAGCATTGATTTTTTCAAGATTTTCTGGAAGTATAAGTGTTTTTGGACTGGTATTATAGAAAGCTCTCTCTTCTATCACCTTCACAGTAGAAGGGACGGTGTATGTCTCATCTTTTTTCCCTCGCGAATATGTAATAAGTTTTGTCTTATTCTTATCAAATAAGACACTATCTACCGAAACATAGTTGGGGTTTCCCAACTCTACTTGAACAAAACCGCTGGCACCATAGAAAGGGTTTTTCCCAATGGAAGTTACACTTTTCGGAATCACAATTGCTGTGTTGATTTTTGTACACGACAGAAAGACCCAATCGCCCAATTTTGTCAGTGTTGTTGGGAGTGTTATATTCTTAATTATAGTATGCTCAAATGCTTGATTACCAATTTCTGTTACTCCTTCTGGAATGGTGATAGAAGATAACGCATCACAATAATAAAGTGTTGTACCATTGATCTTTGTTACATTCTTCGGGAATGTAAAACTCGTAAGCAACTTACATTGACGGAAAGCTCCTGTACCTATAGTAGTAACCGATTCTGGCAACGTAAAGTCTGTAAGATTTGAGCATTCTCGGAATGCACATTCTCCAATTGTTGTAAGCGTATTCTCTGGAAATACGACATATTTAGCAGAACAGCGATAAAAGGCATATTTACCAATTGCTGTAATGCCTTCTGATATTACGATTTTTTTAATTTGTGTTCGGAAATCGTACCAAGGCGACATTGTCGATGTCATATTGTAATCCGGCATTACCCCAGTCGCATCAATTGCATTTCCATTAGCATCTTTGGTTGCTTTTGATACGGTAAGCGTGCCATCATCGGAAATGACCCAATCGATAACTTTTTTTCCTGAACCCGACTTGCCAGAGGCAATATCGGCGAATGTATTAACTGCGAAACAGAACGTCGCAATTAAAAGAAATAGTAAATTCCTCATACTTAATAATTTATAGTTATATACTTAATAATCTCGATTTAAGAAATGCAAAGTTAAGGGGTTTGGATGAAATATCCAAACAAAAAACGCGTAAAGTGTTATGAATAAAAGAGTAAAGCTTTCAAACCACCGCGAGCCCATGCGAGCGGAAGATAGCGCGAACGACCTCGGCGCGAACAGCGCCGAGCGGCTCTACGCCTTGCAAACGGTACGAAATGCCCATCTGCTCATATTTGAAAGCGCCCATTGTATGATATGGCAGAACCTCAACTCGCTCAACGCACCGGTAATTTGTCAGAAACATTGCTAAATCGTTCAACAGCAAATCGTTATCGGTATAGTTGGGCACTACGACGTGGCGTATCCACGTCGGGATTTTCTCGCTTTCGAGAAAATCCAACGTGCGCAACGTGTTCTCGTTCGACTGCCCGGTTATGGTTTGCGCCATACGGTTGTCGAGCGACTTAATATCGAGTAGCACTAAACGGCTCAATTTGAGCAAGTTGCGCGTCTGCTCATCGAAAATGGCACCCGAAGTGTCGAGAGCAGTGTGAATGCCGTTTTTTTCGCATAAGCGAAAAAAATCGGCCACGAAACCAGCCTGCATCAGTGGCTCACCGCCCGAAACCGTTACCCCACCCGTCTTTATAAACGACTTATAACGAAGCACTTCGGCCATCAATTCGTCGGGCGTGAGCTGATATTTAGGCGTGGCGTGAGCATCCCACGTGTCGGGGTTGTGACAGAAGAGGCATCGAAGGGGGCAGCCTTGCATAAAGACCACAAAGCGTATGCCCGGTCCGTCGACCGTGCCGAAGCTCTCCAACGAATGTATTCTGCCAATCATAGTTTTATGTCGTTTGTAAGTAAAAAGCCCAATGCCAAGGCATTGGGCTTTTTGCTGAATATCAATATTTTACAGCGACTGATTGATAGTACGCGAAAGCACGTCGAGCTGTTGTTCGCGCGTGAGTTTGATGAAGTTGACAGCGTAGCCCGAAACGCGAATGGTAAGTTGCGGATATTTTTCGGGGTGCTCCATGGCGTCTTCGAGCAGAGAGCGGTCGAACACGTTGACATTGAGGTGCTGACCGCCGTCGGGTGTGAAATAGCCGTCGAGCAGGCCAATGAGGTTGCTAATCTTCACTTCGTCGGTCTTGCCGAGCGTAGCCGGCGAGATGGCGAAAGTGTACGAAATGCCGTCGTGCGCGTGCTGGAACGGCAGTTTAGCCACCGAAGCCAGTGCAGCCACAGCGCCTTTCTGGTCGCGACCGTTCATCGGGTTCGCGCCTGGCGCGAACGGCTTTCCGGCCTCACGGCCGTCGGGCGTGGCGCCTGTCTTCTTACCGTAAACCACGTTCGATGTGATAGTTAGTATCGACTGCGTAGGTGTGGCGTTGCGGTAGGTCTCGTGCTGGCGCAGGTAATCCATAAACATGCGTGTGATGTCGACTGCTATCTGGTCGGTATCGTCATTGTTGTTGCCGTAGGGCACATAGTCGCCTTCGCGTTCGAAGCCAACGGCGAGGCCGCGTTCATCGCGAATGACGCGCACGCGGCAGTCGCGGATGGCGGCAAGCGAGTCGGCCACAATGGATAGACCGGCAATGCCAGTAGCGCGTATGCGCTCCACATTGCCGTCGTGCAATGCCATTTCGAATGCCTCATACGAATACTTATCGTGCATGAAGTGAATGATTTTCAGCGAGTTGACGTATACTTTTGCCAACCAGCGCATCATCTGTTCGTATTTCACCATTACCTCTTCATAGTCGAGATATTCGCTTGTAATAGGCTCATACTCAGGCGCTACCTGGTCGCCAGTGCGTTCGTCGCGGCCACCGTTGATGGCATAGAGCAAGCATTTTGCCAAGTTGGCGCGCGCACCGAAATACTGCATCTGCTTGCCTATCTTCATAGGCGACACGCAGCAGGCGATGCCGTAGTCGTCGCCATAATCCTGGCGCATGAGGTCGTCGTTTTCGTATTGTATGGCCGATGTCTTGATAGATACTTCGGCACAGAAGCGTTTCCAGTTTTCGGGCAGTTGCTCAGCCCACAGAACCGTAAGGTTCGGTTCGGGCGCCGGACCGAGGTTGTAGAGCGTGTGAAGATAGCGGTAGCATGTCTTTGTTACCAGCGTACGGCCGTCGATACCCATGCCGCCAAGCGACTCGGTAACCCACACAGGGTCGCCAGAGAAGAGGCTGTTGTACTCAGGCGTGCGCAGGAAGCGCACAATGCGCAATTTCATAATCATCTGATCGATAAGCTCTTGCGCCTCTTCTTCCGTGAGTCGGCCTTCTTGTATGTCTTTTTCAATAAAAATATCGAGGAATGTAGCCGTACGGCCGAGCGACATTGCCGCACCGTCCTGGTCTTTGACGGCGGCGAGGTAGCCGAAGTAAGTGAACTGCACAGCTTCGCGTGCGTTCTGCGCGGGGCGGGTTACATCGAAACCGTACGACTCGCACATCTTTTCGAACTGCTTGATAGCGCGCATCTGCTCCGAAGTCTCTTCGCGGCTGCGGATAATCTCTTCGGTCATCTCCTGCACATCGAGAATCTTCAGGTAGTTTTTCTTTTCGGCAATGAGAGTTTCGGTGCCGTAAAGTGCAATACGGCGGTAGTCGCCAATGATACGCCCGCGCCCATAGGCGTCGGGCAGGCCGGTGATGATGGCGGAGTGGCGTGCGGCAAGCATCTCTTCGGTGTACGCCGAGAAAACGCCTTCGTTGTGCGTCTTGCGGTACTCCGAGAAGATTCTTTTGGTATCGGCATCGAGCTCATAGCCATAGGCTTTGAGCGCGTTTTCGACCATGCGAATGCCGCCTTTGGGGAAAATGCCGCGTTTGAGCGGCTTGTCGGTCTGCAGACCTACAATTACTTCGTTATCCTTGTCGATATAGCCCGGCCCGTAGGTCGTAATCGACTGAGGCTTAACCGTTTCAGCATCAAGAACGCCTTTGTCGCGTTCTTCTTTAAACATCTCACTCAGCCGTTGCCAAAGGTCGGTGGTACGCTTGGTAGGCTTAGCCAAGAACGACCCGTCACCTTCGTAGGGAGTGTAGTTGTTTTGGATAAAATCTCTAACGTTTATTTCATCTTTCCAAATAGTGCCTTTGAAACTGCTCCAAAAGGCATCGTTATGATTTATCATGCTTATTTAGAGTTAATTATTTTGGTTAATATTTTATTGTTTTTATTTCTCATCTTTGGTTGCAAACGTAATATATAAATTTTTCATATTTTCAAAAAGAGGCAAAAATAGTTTTAAACAGATTGTCAATAACTCGCGGCAGATTAGACAGAGTAACGAGTTCGAAATACCACACCACAGTACGCACAAAAAAGAAGCGGGGCATTTTTGCCCCGCTTCTCAAAATACTATCATAATCTATTAATTATCAACCTATTGTATCACACAAAAGGAGGAGGTGGCGGTAACGCAGCGCCATTTGTTACGGGCGGTGGCGGAGGTAACAAACTTGCCATCACAGGTGGCGGTGGCGGTAACGCTGCACCATTTGTTACGGGTGGTGGCGGTGGTAATAAGCTTGCCATCACAGGTGGTGGAGGTGGTGCTGCCACTCCATTTGTTGCAGGTGGTGGTGGAGGTGTTGGTAATGCTGCATCCTTCACTGATGGAGGTGGAGGCGGTGGCGGTACTGCTGCGCCATTTACTACTGGTGGTGGCGGAGGAGCCATCGACGCCACATTGGATTGCGATGTGTTCTGATTAACATCGCTCGACACACATACTGATGTGTATGCTATTGCCGCAACTGCAACAATACCAAACACTTGAATAATGCGTTTCTTCATTTCGATTAGAGTTTTTAAAATTAAACATTTATTTACCTTATCAAGGCCGAAAAAAAGGATCCCGACAACTTGATTTTGCGAATATAATAAATGTTTTTCAAAAATGCAAATATATTCCAGATTTTTTCAATAGTGTGTCTAGTTTTTCTTGCAACAATTGCAGCAATTGCATGAGCATTGGCCGCTGCGACGGTCGCGGCGACGGCGGACAATTTTTCTGACGGTGAAAAACACTGCAAATGCCGTTATTGCAAAGACTATAATATGCTGAACTATCATAAACTACTCTTTTTCAACTAAATATGTGATAAACGATAAAGGCCATCACCCAAGCGAGGGCTGTGGTATAACATGCCACAAATACCGACCAACGCCATGAGCTCTTGTGCTTGCGGCGGTGGCGTCGTGTGGTGTTGAAGTCGTTCCAGTGGCTCGACTCGTTGCGTATGGCGGTGAGTGTGGCCACGCAAGGGAAATAGAGCAACGTGAATGTCATGAAAGCCAGCACGTTAGCTCGGTTGAAGAACAACTCGCCATCGCGGCGCTCGTTGCGCAACGAATTGATGAGGCTTGCATCGTCGCCGTCATCGGTATTGTACAATACCGATAACGTGCTCACTACTATCTCTTTAGCCGCCACACCCGACACGAGGCTGACGCCCATTTTCCAGTCGAAGCCCAACGGACGGATGGCCGGTTCGATAAACTTGCCGATGCGGCCAATGAACGAATACTCCTGCGCATAGCCGGCGTAAACACGCTTCACGGAGTCGATTTTGAGTTCGAGCGCATCGGGCTCTGCAACTGCCAGTGAGTCAGCCGCGAAGGCGGCTGACAACTGTGCTACCTCGGCTTCGCAACGCTGGTCAAATTCTTCGTTTTTAGGATAATATCCTAAAAACCAAACAATTATAGACGCCACCATTATTATTCCGCCCATCTTCGAGAGGTATTGACTGGCCTTGCTCCACATATTGATGAGGGTGTTTTTCATCGTAGGCATGCGGTAAGGCGGCAACTCCATAACGAAAGGCAGGTCGCGTCCTTTGAAAAATATGCTTTTGAAAATACGGCACATCACAATAGCCACCACAACGCCCAAGACATACATGCCGAAAAGCATCGTGCCGGCGTGGTCGGGGAAGAAGGCGCCGCAGAACAGAAGATACACCGGCAGTCGCGCGCTGCACGACATGAACGGATTGACAAGCATGGTAAGTATGCGGTTGTTGCGGTCTTCGATGGTTCGCGTAGCCATGATGGCGGGCACGTTGCAGCCGAAACCCATTATGAGCGGAATGAACGACTTGCCGTGCAGACCCATTTTGTGCATCATCTTATCCATTATGAAAGCCGCGCGCGCCATGTAGCCGGTATCTTCCATGAACGAGATGAACAGGAAGAGTATCAGTATGTTAGGCAGAAAAACAATGACACCACCGACGCCCGTTATTATGCCATCGACGAGCAAATCCTTCACAGGGCCGTCGGGCAGCAAGCCACTGACGAAGTCGCCGAGCCACTCCACGCCGGCATCTATCCAGTCCATCGGGTATTGGCCGAGAGAGAATGTGGCCTCGAACATGAGCCAGATGAGAGCCACAAAGATGGGAATGCCCCAGAAACGGTGTGTGAGCACGTTGTCGATGCGCTGCGACTTGCTTTCTTTGGTGCGCACCCGCCCCACGAAAGTCTCGCTCAGAGCGCCGTCGATGAAGCCGTAGCGCATGTCGGTCATGTATGTCTCGAGGTCGGCCACGTGCAGTTTTTCACAAACGCGGTTGCGTATGGCGGTCATCGAGGCAATGACCTCTTCGAGGTCGGAAGTCTCGAGGTTGTCGGTGACGAAATCCATGTCGTTTTCGAGCAATTTTATCGCCAAGTATCTTGGCGATATAGTATAAGGCAGGTTGCAGCGCGAGTCGATGACGTTGCACAGCTCAATAATAGCGCTTTCGATTTCGGTGCCGTAGTTGATGCGCACACGGCGGACGTATTTCTCTTGCCCTTCGTAGACGCTTATCATCTTGTGCAGCAGTTCTTTACAGCCTTCGCCCTTAGAGCCAACGGTGGGCACCATAGGTGTGCCCAACATTCGCGAAAAATGCTTATAATCAAGCGTATCGCCACTGGCTTTGAGGTCGTCGTACATATTGAGCGCAATCACCATGCGCTCGCCCATGTCGATGAGCTGCGTGGTGAGGTACAGGTTGCGGGCTAAGTTGGTGGCATCGAGCACGTTGAGCACAATATCGGGGTCGTACGAGAGCAGCTTATTGCGCACGAAGGTCTCTTCGGGCGAATAAGCTGAAATGGAGTATGTGCCGGGCAAATCGACTATCTCGAAAGTGTAGCCGCCGAACTGAAAGCGGTTGTCGGTGGCGCCGACAGTCACACCGCTATAGTTGCCCGTATGTTCTTTAGTACCGCCTAAGTAATTGAAAATAGTGGTTTTACCGCAATTGGGGTTACCCACGAAAGCCACACGGATAAGTTTTTCGTCGTTGGTTTTCGGTTCGAACTCGCCGGCTTCAATGATGCTGAAATCGCCGGGTCGGACAGATTCGCCCTGCTGCGAGTCGATTTTAATAACCTCTATAGATTTAGCCTCTTCGCGGCGAAGCGACACGTAATAATCGAGAATCTTATACTCAATAGGGTCTTTCAGCGGTGCGTTTTTAATAGCGCGCACCAGTTTCCCCTTCACGAAACCCATCTCTATTATTCGCTTGCGGAAAGCACCGCTTCCCGCAACCGACAGTATCACAGCCTCTTCGCCCGTAGGCAGTTCTGACAATCTCATTACAAAAAATATCTTTTTTTCCGAGTGCAAAAAAAGCACATACACGCGCCATACGCAATACCTACTTTTAGGTATTTTGCGGCAAAAAAGGCCGTGTGTAACCCTCAATGATGATTTTGAAACAGAAAAAACTTGAAAATCGGCGGCGTTTTAATATTTTTGAGGCCAAAATTACAATTATAATAAAACTATGAACAAACTTTTGTCAAGTGCGCTTATGCTTGCCGCCGCATCGACGGCAATGGCGCAAAACCCGTATCTGCCGCTCTGGGAGCATCTGCCCGACGGCGAACCGCGTGTTTTCGAAGACCCCGACAACCCGGGGAAACTCAGAGCCTATATCATTGGTTCTCATGACACTAACTACTCGGCCTACTGCGGCAGCGACATTCGCATGTGGTCGGCGCCCGTGGAGGACCTGACCAACTGGCGCGACGAAGGACCTATCTTCACATACTTCGTCGACGGGCAATGGGACACAATGTATGCGCCTGATTTGGTGGAAGTTAAGGACAAAGCCACAGGCAAAAAGACATATTATCTGTATCCGCACTCGCGCGGCTGGCAGCGCGTGGCGACAGTTTGCAAGGGCGACCGCCCCGACGGGCCGTTCACGCCCATCAACATGACCGCCGACGGGCGCAAATGCGTCGATGGCTCGCTCATCGACTTCGACCCTTCAGTATTCATCGAACCTGTTGAAAACAAGAAAGATAAAGACTTCCAGAAAGGCTTTCGCGCTTACGTTTTCTATGGTTTCCAACACTCGACAGCCTGCGAGTTGGACCAAAACACAATGTATTCGCAGCGCCAGGGCACTCAACTCATCGACCCGTTTATACCGGCGAGCAGCCCCGACGGAAAACTCTTAGACAAGGAAGGCTCTGAATATAAGGCACTTTACAAAGGTCAGAACCCGTTGGACTTCAACTTCTTTGAGGCATCATCGATTCGTCAGGTTGGCAACAAATACGTGATGGTGTTCTCGGGTTACAGCGGCAAAGAATATGGTTTGGGCAACACCAACTCGGCCCTTCGCTACGCCTACGGCGACAGTCCGCTCGGTCCGTGGCGCTCGGGCGGTGTGCTTGTCGATTCGCGCGGCGTAGTGCTCAACGAAGACGGGTCGCACCTCACCACAACCAACGCAGCCCACAACACTCACGGCTCGCTGCAAGAGATCAACGGACAGTGGTATGTGTTCTATCACCGTCCGCCACGTGGCTTCGGCTATGCGCGCCAGGCTATGGTGGCACCTGTGAAAATCACTTGGGACAAGAAAAAAGTGGCCGACGGCGGCACGGTGAAAATAGTTGCTTACGACCCGTATTCGCCTAATAATGAATGGACTGCCAAAGCTTCCGACGGCAACGAATACACCGGTGCCGAAGTTACTAGCGAAGGCTTCCAGATTTACGGACTTCCGCCATATAACTATTACTCAGCCGGTTACGCTTGCTACATGAGCGGCAACGACTGGATGCAGGACAACCACGATGTGTGGAACAACAGCATGGACCTCGCCGGCATAACAAATAAAGGCGTGATAGGCTTCAAATACTTCGGTTTCGGCGGCCTTGCCACCGAAACAAAAGGCCTCAAGACCTTCGACGGAATCAAGAAAGGCGACAACGCAACGTTCAATGTCAACCTCTCGTCGCAAGGGCACGGCGCTTTCAAAATACACATCATGCTCGACGGTCCGTACGCCAACAGCACTTGGAACGGCAAAGAGATTGGCGTAATAGACATTCCGGCCGACGCATCGAAAGAAGCAAAGACTTACTCGGTAAAAGTACCTGATGTAGAAGGACTTACAGGCAAACACGCCATTTATCTCGTTGTAGACGGCCCCGACGTGGAAGCACCGAAACCACGCAACCCGTGGGAAAGGCGTCAGCCGACGCCTTTCGGCCTGTTCGACCTGCATGGCGTCGGCTTCTCGAAAGGCAACGCAACATGCGAACCAGCTGCTGTTCCGCAAGTTACGATAACAGTCGACGGCAAAGCGCTCAACATACCGCCGAAGCCGGTCTACTTCACCAATGCCAACGGCTACACCGAGTGCAACCACTATCAGGTGTACGGCCCGCTGACCGACAAGTCGGATTTGAAAGTGACGAGCAACAATCCTGACGTGAAGATTTCCGTAGGAAAAATCACCGACGGCCGCGCTACCGTTAAATGCACCTACAAAGGCAAAGAAAAGATTTTCCTGATTAATTAAAAAAGACACATTCATACACTGCTAAATATTTGACATTCAAATATTTAGCAGTGTTTTTTTATAAAAGAAATGACACGTATAATTGGAATCGACCGGCACCGGCTAACCACCGACGGCGAGGGCGTAACAACGCTCGCCGCATTTGCTGACTGCCCGCTCCACTGCCGCTACTGCCTCAACCCCGAATGCCACAAAAGGGGCTACGGCAAAGAGTACACGCCGCAATCGCTCTACGATGCGGTGAAAATAGACGACATCTATTTTCGTGCCACCAATGGTGGCGTGACCTTCGGCGGCGGCGAACCGGCTTTGCAAAGTGCTTTTATAGAGGCATTTAGAGCTATCTGCGGACGAGATTGGCGAATAACGTTGGAGACCTCGCTCAATGTGAGCGAGGAACACATACGCCGCCTGATTCCCATTGTCGATGATTACATCATCGACATCAAAGACTTCGACGACCGCATATACTACAGCTACACTGGTGCGCACAACGCGCTTGTAAAGAGCAATTTACGTCTTTTAATCCGTCACGGATTAAAAGACCGCATCACGGTGCGCATTCCTTTGATAAAAGGCTACAACACACACAACGACAACGCTTTCAGCCAGCGAATGCTACGAAAAATGGGACTGACGAAATTCGACAGATTTGAATATGTGGTCAATGCCCCAAAAAAGCATACCAATTTCTACAAACTGGCCGGGTTAAGTATACCGATGGATTTATCGGAGAAATAAAACCACATTACTAAAAATAAAATGACTAATTGCGCTTTTTCGTATTCATTTATCAAATAAACATTATATTTGCAAAAATAAAAAACTCAACTATGAACAGAGGAAAAGTTAAATGCGAGATACTCAAGCAGATACGGCAGAAGATAGCCGACGCTAACGGCATAGAATACAGCATAACACCGTGCACATACGAAGGCGACTGCCGTGGCACATGCCCGAAATGCGAGAGCGAAGTGCACTTCATAGAGCGAAAACTGGCAGAGCTACAACAGGCCGGACGCAAAATAATCCTTTCGGGATTAGCCGCCGGAATGCTCACCTTGGCAACAGGCTCGTCGGCTCTGCTCACCTCAAGTTGCTCACACACAAGAGTTTTGGAAGGCGACGTACCCAACCCGGACTACGCTGAGCAATTGGAAGGCGATGTTTACGCACCCGACATCGAAGAGAACGACAGCACCGAAACCAACTGCAACAAGGAATAGCATTTGCGAAAATCGCGAATATATATTTACATTTGCATATTCATCTTAAAAAACAATAGCTATGAACTTTAACAATACTGTAAAAATTCTGATAGTCAGCGTCTTACAACTGACAATGTTTAGCGCATTCGCTCAAAATGCAGAAACAGAAATAAAGAACGTTACCGTATTCCGAAACGGCGCAATGGTGGAACGAAGCGGCAAACTGAATATCGCCAAAGGCGATATGACATTGTATATCAATAATTTGAGTACAGAACTCGACCCAAATACAATAAAAATCGGATTTGCCGACAAAAGCATCAAAATACTCTCGGTGAAGCACGAGACCGAAATAGTGGATAACGAGAAGGCGCAAAAACAGAGCGCAGCCGAAGAGCAACGCATTGATATTCTGAAAGATTCGCTCTCGTACCTCAAATCGCAAATAGCCATTCTGACCGACGAAGCCGAATTGATAAAAGCCAACCGCAACATTGGCGGTCAGCAGAACGGTGTATTGACAAACGAGCTGAAATCGATGACCGATTTTTACAAAAAAGAGCTCAGCGACATAGCGGCTAAACAGCTCAGCGCCAATAAGAAAGCCGAGCGTTACCAGAGCGAGATTCTGCGACTAATGCAGGACAAACGGAACCGGCAGAAGGATTTGCAGAAAAAAGAGAGTCGCGTAAAAGTGATAATATCTTCTGATAGAGCCATTTCGGACGTACCACTGACAATAAGCTACATGGTTTTCAGCGCAAGCTGGGAACCGTTCTACGAAATAAGGGTCGATGCAACCGACAAGCCGCTCGACATGGTTTACGGCGCGCATATCAGCCAGCAATCGACCGAAGACTGGAACGGCGTGAAACTGACTGTATCGACGGGCGACCCGTCGATAGGCAACGGCGCTCCCGAATACGAGCCAATGTATCTGCCGCCTGTCAGGCGGCAGGCGAAAACCCAAACATGGGCGCCCCCTGTAGCGCAAATGATTTATGGTACAGTTGTCGATGAAACCGGACAGACAATACCTGGTACGACTATAATAGAAGACGGGACTACAAATGGCACTATTTCCGATATGGACGGTCATTTCAAACTGAAAATGAACAACATAGCTCATTCTCTATCTTTCCATTTTTTAGGTTATAAAAGTGTGACTTTACAACCGGCAGAAAATATGTATGTAGAAATGGAACCGGATCAAAGCTCTCTTGCTGAATTAGTTGTCGTTGGATATGGCGTAGCGCGCGATACGTACGACGACGATTACGCTCCGAAACCAGAGTCGCCTAAAGAGATAAAATACAACAAAGAAGAGAAGAATATTCCGCTGCAACTATCACAGACACAGACATCTAACGAATTTACAATAGATGTTCCGTACACGATTCCGTGCGACGGGAACGTGCACGACGTTTCGATGCTCACGTACCACATCGATGCCGACTATCGCTATTACAGCCAGCCGCGCCAGTCGAAAAGCGTATATCTGCTTGCCGACATCAAAAACATTTCGCAGTATCCGCTGCTCAACGGCAACGCCTACGTATATCTCGACAATGTTTACCAAGGCGAGTGTGAGCTTATCCCCGACCTTGCCGCCGACACGTTCGCAATATCCATCGGGCGCGACAAAGATTTAGTCGTCAACCGCCAGGAAGTGAAGAATTTCACTACGAAAAAGATTATAGGTCAGACAGTTAAGGTAACAAAATGCTTCGAGATTACGATTAGGAACAATAAAAACACAACTGCCAATGTAGAAGTTGCCGACCAATATCCGCTGCCAAAATACTCCGACATAAAAGTTGACGTAACCGACAAGGGCGGCGCTACCATCGACACCGAACGAGGCAAACTAACGTGGCGACTGACTCTTGCGCCGCAAGAGAAACGCGTGCTGCGCTTCAGTTACGAGGTTAAATACCCGAGAAGCAGCTATAGTTTCACAGTTGAATAAGAGTACGCTGTATGTAGTGCCGCCTGACGGCACTACATACTGCCCCATATAATAATACCTATACCAGTAAGTATTCCCAACAGACAGAGGCCTTTACGCAACATATTGCGCTCTTTGAAGATGATGGCCGCCATAGCGAACGCCACAATGGCGTTGCTCCGCCTCAACGGCGAGATAAGCGAAATCATGCTGCCCTCGCTGTCGATGGCGCCATAGTAGAGGAAATCGGCCACAATGATTATCACGCCTATCATCGGGATGGTCCAGCGCCAGAGGAAAGGCTGCGCCTTGCGTGTGGGATACCATATTATGAAAAGCAGCGGAATGTTCAGAATCACCTGATAGAACGAATAATAGCAGAGGATGCTCATTCGGGGCAAGCCTTCGTAATTGACTATATACTTGTCGTAGAGCGCACTACACGACCCGATAAGCGTGCCAATAATAACCGACCAAATCCATTTGTTCGATTTGAAATTGATGCCTTCGCGCTTTCCAGCAAGGCTGAAAAGCAGGAAGAAACAGAGCGTAATGACCAGTCCGACCCACTGAGTGCCGTTAGGTCGTTCGGTGAAAATAATCATGGCGCCGATGAGCGTCCAGATAGGCGCTGTCGCCCGTATGGGCGACACGATGCTGAGCGGCAGATACTTCAGTCCGTAATAGACGAAAATCCACGAAGCCAGCACAATAGCGGCCTTAAGCACAAGCAACAGGTGCATGTGAGCGTCGATGGGCGGCACGAAGAGCATCGAGTCGGTATCGATGAAGCCGAGGCGCGAGCCGGCAAGCATAGGCAGCATAAGCAGCGACGAAGCCACCGTGCTGCAAAGCAGCACGGGCAACACAGCATTGCCACGAAGCGAATATTTGCGTAAGACATCGTAGAATCCCAAGCACAAAGCCGAACATAATGCTAATACAAACCACATATCTGCTAATTTTTGGCGCAAAATTACGCCAAAACACTGTTCGGTGAAACGTGATTAAACTTATTTGGCAATTGCTAACAGTTATTCACCCTGCACTAGCAGAAAAACATAGGGCTGTCAGATAAATCTGACAGCCCTATGAATCAGTATTTTATGAGCGAAACTACATCAATTCGATGCTGCGTTTGATGAACTTCGTAAGTCCCTCACCCTTAAGCATATTGTTCGACAGAAGAGCCAAGTCGATGAGTTGCGAAACGAGTTTTTCGTCGTTGGCGAAATTCGAGAGCACCTCTTTCTTCTTGTCGTTGAGCGAGGTTATATTCTTCTCAACGTCAGCGAGTTCGTCCTTCTCGGCTTGCGGAATCTCCTCGTCTTTTTTGCCCTCTTTGGCTTTGTTAAGCTCGCTCTTGCGAGCTTCGGCTTTGTCGATGTCGGCATAGACCGGCGTAAGTTGCTCTTTTGTAGCATTTTCCATGTCGGCAATCAACTTGCCGACAAGCGGATGGTTGCCGTTGACAACGAGGTTGAACGAGTCGGGCATTTCGCCGTAGAACGACATCTGGCCGCCTTGTAAAGCGCTCATTTCCTTCATTCTGCGCATCCACTCGTTTTGCGTAATCACAATCGGGAAGTCGGTCTCGCCAATGGCCTCGACCGTAACTGTGAAGTTGGTCTTCTCGATGGTCGGCGTTTTCGACTGGAACACCTCTTCTATTTCGCTACGCTGACGTGTAGTCAGCGTAAGCTCTTTGACGTTGTCCTTAGCAATAAGCTTGTCGATGACGTCGGCATCGACGCGTGTGAAGCGCGATTTTTCGAACTTCTGTTCGAGCTGGTTCATCACCGGCGTGTCGAGCTGTCCGTCCATCAGAAGCACGTCGTAGCCTTTGTTCTGCGCGGTCTGAATGAAGCTGTACTGCGTTGCTTTGTCGTTGGCGTAGAGATAAACGAGGTTGCCGTCTTTGTCGGTCTGCTCGCCTTTTATGAGGTCTTTGTATTCGTCGTATGTAAAGTACTTACCATCAACGTTTTTGAAGAGAGCGAACTTGACAGCGCGCTCGTAGAACTTCTCGTCGGTTAGCATGCCGTACTGGATGAAAATCTTGAGGTCGTCCCACTTCGACTCGAACGTCTTGCGGTCTTTTTTGAAAATCTCTTCAAGTCGGTCGGCCACTTTTTTAGTGATGTGCGACGATATTTTCTTCACATTGCCGTCAGACTGCAAGTACGAACGCGACACGTTGAGCGGTATGTCGGGCGAGTCGATGACGCCGTGAAGCAGCGTAAGGAAGTCGGGCACAATGCCTTCGACCGAATCGGTTACAAATACCTGATTACAATAGAGTTGTATCTTGTTGCGGTTGATGTCGATATTGTTTTTAATCTTCGGGAAATAGAGAATACCGGTCAGATTGAACGGGAAATCGACATTCAGGTGAATGTTGAAGAGCGGGTCGTCGGCCATCGGATAGAGCTGATGGTAGAACGTGAGGTAATCCTCGTCGGTAAGGTCGGCTGGCTTTTTGGTCCAAGCCGGCGTAGTGTCGTTTATCACATTGTCCTCGTCGGTCTCGACCTGTTTGCCGTCCTTCCACTCTTTTTTCTTACCATATACTATCTTGATTGGCAGGAACTTACAGTATTTGTTGAGCAACTCTTCGATTTTTCTCTCATCGAGAAAATCCTTCTC
Organism: Bacteroidales bacterium; assembly: GCA_017960905.1. GTDB lineage: Bacteria > Bacteroidota > Bacteroidia > Bacteroidales > Marinilabiliaceae > W3P20-009. The sequence continues at coordinate 8,174 of JAGCYH010000032.1, read as the reverse complement.
ATCTTCCGACACGTGCATGATGATGTCGGTACCGCGCTCGCTACGCTCGCTGTCTTCGAGCGTATATTCGGGGTCGCCCGTGCACTCCCAGCGCACGGCTTGCGAACCGTCTTTGTATGAGAGAGTTACGATTTCGACTTTGTCGCTCACCATGAAAGCCGAGTAGAAACCCAAGCCGAAATGTCCGATGATGTTGGCGGCGTCGTCCTTGTGTTTTTCGAGGAACTCCTCGGCGCCCGAGAACGCAATCTGGTTGATGTACTTCTCGACTTCGTCGCGCGTCATACCTATGCCGCGGTCCGACACGGTGATGGTTTTCGCGTCCTTGTCGACTTTGACCGACACCTTCAGGTCGCCCAGTTCGCCTTTGAACTCGCCGCTCTGCGCCAGAACTTTAAGTTTCTGCGAGGCGTCGACAGCGTTCGAAACTATCTCACGCAAGAAGATGTCGTGATCGGAATAAAGAAACTTCTTTATTATCGGAAATAAATCTTTGGTTGAAACACCAATTTTACCTGTTGCCATGATATATTTTTTTAAATTATTTACTAAAAAAATCGACGTTCACTTACTGAGCAAAGTGCGTGCCAATCAGATATTTCTGCCATTTTGGCAGAAATATCTGACATAAACAGAACCGAAAACTGACAGCGACTGACAAATTGTCAGCCGTTAAAAACTAAAAACGACACGTAATTTTATTTGAAAAATCCGAATCAAAGCAATACCTTTGTTGTCGAATGAAATTAACGCAAATGAACGAATCAATTTGTCAATTCGGATTCATACCAGTAAGGCATGACCCCGACGAACGCGCAGAAATGGAAACACAGTTGCTCTTCGGCGAGACCTACGAAGTGCTCGAAGAGATAGACCGTTGGAAACGTATCCGTATGGACTACGACGGTTACGAAGGTTGGATTGATGCCAAGCTCGACATCAAAATGTTCGGCAACGAAGTGGAACAATGGCGAGCCGCAAAGAAATGGGTCGTTCCCGGTCCGTTTGCAAAAATCATTCGCGACCGCGACCGCTCATCGATAATCATTCCTGGCGGCAGCGAAATATACTTCAACGGAACCGAGCTGAACAGTTTCGTCATAAATGACGAAACATACTATCTGGCGCCCAACTACAACCCCAACAAGCAGCCTGGCACTATTGAGGAAGTGGCAATGACATTCTTCAACATGCCGTATCTGTGGGGCGGCCGCGGATTCTTCGGCATTGACTGCTCCGGCTTTACGCAAGTAGTGAACAAAATAATTGGCAAACGCATTCCGCGCAACGCATACCAGCAAGTGATGATAGGCACCGACGTGCCTTTCGTCGAAGAGGCAAAAGCCGGCGACCTCGCGTTTTTCGACAACAAAGAAGGACGAATAGTGCACGTGGGCATCTGTCTCGGACGGGGCGAGATAATCCACTCGTCGGGCTGCGTCAAAATCGACAAACTCGACCATCAGGGTATTTTCGTACAGTCGCGCCGCGCTTATTCTCATCAGCTCAGAGCTATCAAACGTATCTAAAAAGCTCAGTATAAGCCTTTTGTCGAATGACTTTGAACGACAAGTACAAAGCCGTCGTTGCATATTTTGAGCAAACAATGCCCGACGCGCAGAGCGAATTGCACTTCAGCAATCCGTTCGAGACGATTGTGGCTGTGATTTTGTCGGCGCAATGCACCGACAAACGCGTAAACGCCGTAACGCCAGCACTTTTCGCGCGCTACCCCGACGCACGAGCCATGTCGGCGGCCACTGCCGACGACATATTCCAATACATCAAGTCGTGCAGCTACCCCAACAGCAAAAGCCGTTACTTGGCCGACACCGCCCGAATGCTCGTCAGTGACTTCGGCGGCGAGGTGCCAGCCGACATTGAGCAGCTCCAACGCCTGCCCGGCGTTGGACGCAAAACAGCCAACGTGGTGGCAGCTGTCGCATTCGGACAAGACGCAATGCCCGTCGACACACACATCTTCAGAGTGTCGGCCCGTATCGGGCTGACTATCAACAGCAAAACGCCTCTCGACACCGAGCGCCAGCTTACCAAGCATTTGCCCCGCGAAATACTCTCAAAAGCCCACCATTGGCTTCTTCTGCACGGTCGATACACTTGCACAGCCCGCTCGCCAAAATGCGACAAATGCGGCCTGACCGACATTTGCTCTGAAAGAAGAAAGAAAAAAGAGTGACCGCCCCACCCTTCATCATGCAAGTATGGATTATTCGAAAGCGACAGCAGAGCAGATAGCCGAAATAGCCTCAGTATATTCCAGCGCCATAGCCGCAATGGAGGCTTCGGGCATTCATCAGTGGGACGACATATATCCTGATATTCAGACAATTACCGACGATATAATCAAAAATCAGATGTACATTGGCACAACAAACGGCAGAATTGCCGTATGCTTTACCCTGAGCAAAGATTGCGACGAAGAATACAAAAACGGCAACTGGAAATACCCGGACTCAAAGTTTTGCGTGATTCACCGATTGTGCGTGGCACCCGAATTCCAGCACAAGGGCATTGCTTCGGAAACAATGGTCTACATTGAAAACATCTGCCGGACAGCAGGTTACGAAACCATACGCTTAGATTGTTTCACACAAAATCCTCACTCACAAAGGCTTTACGACAAAGCCGGATACAAGATTACTGGCTACGCCGACTGGCGCAAAGGACGGTTCGAACTGAGAGAAAAGAAGTTGTGATAAGAAAAAACGTGGTCGGCCGCTTTCGCGACCGACCACGTTTTATACTTGATAATCAATATCTTAATTCTTATTTAAAGAACAATTGCAAAGTCTCATTGAGATAGTCGCGGGCGTTCATCCAAGTGTGGCCGCCTTCGGTCTCTTTATACTGATACTTAATGCCTTTGGCATCGAAGTAGTCGCGATGAGTCTTCACGTTCTGATAGAGGAAATCGTCCTTGCCTACGCCGTACCAGAGCACTTTGTAGTTCTTCTGCATATTTTCGGGCGTCATCAGCGAAGCAAAGCATTTATCCATAGCCTCAGGAATCAGGTAAGAGCTGTACGAGGCCATGTTGGCGAACTTGTCGGGGTTGCTGAACGCGGTGAACTGCGACTGACCGCCACCACGCGAGAAGCCAGCGATAGCGCGGCTTTCACGGTCGTTCTTCGTACGGAAGTTCTTTTCTACGAACGGCATAATCTCGTTAGTCATCACGCGCGAGAATTGCTCATACATGCTTACAGCCTGCATGTTAGCAGGGTTGGGCGTGCCGTGAAGCATATTTCCGTAAGGCAGAACCACAATCATAGGCACAGCCTTGCCTTCGGCAATCAGGTTGTCGAGAATGGTGTTGAACTTGCCCACCTTGAACCAAGTCTCTTCGGTATCGGTTGTACCGCTAACGAGGTAGAACACCGGATATGTTTTATTCGGATTCTGCTCGTATTCGGCTGGCGTATAGACGATTAACGGGCGCCAAACACCCAACTCATCCGATTTGTAGCTCATATAAGTTACACGGCCGTGCGGCACATCTTTTACTGTGTAAGGCATTGCATTGTCGGGCACTTCGAAGAGCGAAGCCTTGAAGTTCTCGTTCGGGAAGACATTCATATTGGCCGGGTCGGAAATCGACACGCCATCGACAACGAAATTGTACGGATAAATATCTGATTTTGGGGCATTTAAAGTTATCGACCAAACACCGTCGGCATTCTTCACCATAGGCTGCAGACCATCGGTGAACTGGCTCGAGAACTCAACTTTTGTGGCTTTAGGCGCAAAAACGTTGAACGTAGCCGAACGCAAGCGTGCTTTGGTATTGTCGAAAACCATCTTGTTCTGCTCGCGGTCGAAGTAGAAGTTCATCATGTGCATAACAGGCGACACAAGGTTGTTGGCGCGCGGGTTAGAGAGGTCTTTGGCTTTAATGCCTTGCAGTTCAAGCATTTTCACAGCGTAGCGACGGCCCAAAATACGATAGCCTTCAGCTGTAAAGTGCAGTTGGTCAAAGTTTTCGGGGCAAGCGCTCGAGCTAATGGCATGAGCGTTTTTGATAACCTCATGCAAGCGGTTGATGAGCGGGTTGTGAGCCGCGCAAGTTCCGCCACGGTCAGAGTTGACAACCTCGCCAGCAAGCAAGGGCACTTCGTCGGGTTTAAGATTCAGGTCTTTCATCAGCTCGTCGTAAACCGATTTTACCATGCCCAGCCACTCTTCTTGGCCAGTGTTGGTCTCGCCTTGGTGCATCAGAATACCTTTAATTACACCACCCTGTTTCTGAGCTATTTTGGCCATATCGACAAGGCGCTGATACGGATTATTCTTGTAAGCTTCAAGCATGCCGACCATCCATTCGGGGCATTTTTTGCAGTAAGCTGCAATGCTGTCTTTCATGAAGGCCTTGATGTCGCAACCACCGATTGCCACATTTATAACACAGATGCTCACGTTTTCGGGCAGGTTCTCAACCATCGTACGGCCGAAGTAGTCAACAGGCGTCAGGCCAGTGTTTTCGCGGCACAAAGGCGGAACGGCGGGGTACATTTTGCCCATCTTGCGGCCCATTTTTGGGAAATCGACAGCGGCCATCATCTTGTAGCGCGGGTCAATGTTCTGACGGTCAACCTCCTCAATCTGAGCATTACCCTCCATGTTCGACTGTCCGAAACAGAGATAAACATGCATCTCTTTGTTGTCCTTTGCAGCTGCCGTAAGGCTGGCTGCAATACACATCATAGTTAAAATTCTCTTTATCATTTTATTATAGATTAATTATTACAATTCTGCCATAACAAAGCCACCACGCGGCTTAAGGGTTAATTCTTTTGGCAAATCGGCGCCGTTGGCGTCCGATATTTTCCATGGTTGCTCGGCGTTTTCACCATCTTCGAACAAGCGGAAATTACCATTCCCGACAAAACTCAAGTCAAGACTGATAGTTTTGTCGGCGTCGGTGCCGTTGATGCCAGCCACGTACCATTTGTTATTGCGCTTACGCGCAATAACCACATAATCAGCTGGATAGCCCCCAACGAATTTTATCTCGTCCCACGCAGCCGGAAGTTTTCCGAAGAAATCCTGCACCTCTTGCGGCTGAGCCAGAAGGCTCTCGGGGCGGTCGGCAAGATGTTGCAAGCCCGACTCGAAGAGCACCGTCAGCGCCAACTCGTGAGCGTTAGTGGTGATATGCGGGTTTTGCGAATCAGAGAAAGCGCAGGGCGTGTAATCCATTGAGCCGACAACGTTGCGCGTGAACGGCAGCGTGGCGTTGTGAGCGGCTGCCTTGTTGGTGAATGTCGGCACGTTGTTGTACCATTCGGCACCGTAAACCGCTTCGGTGCTCAACAAATTCGGGAAGGTGCGCTGCCAGCCGCGCGGAAGTGTGGCACCGTGGAAATTCACCGTAAGATGGTGATTTGCTGCAGATTGCAGCAAATCGATGCAGTAACTCATGTTCTTCTGGTTGTCGCCAGAGAAAAAGTCGATTTTCACGCCCGCAACCCCGATTTTTTCAAGCCACGTGAACTCTTTCTCGCGGTCTTCGGGTTTGTTGAGGCGGAACTTCGGACCAGGCGCGCCGTCGACCCAGCCAATCGACGAGCTGTACCAAATCAACGGCTTAACGCCGTTGTCAACGGCGTATTTCACAGCGTCTTCAATGGTTTTGCCGTCTTTCATCTCGTCCCATTCAGCATCTATGAGCATGTACGGAAGTTTCAGGCTGACAGCCAAATCGACATATTTTTTAATGATATTGTAGTCGTTCGAACCATGATTGTAGGCCCAGTAAATCCACGAAACCACGCCCGGCTCAACCCACTGAGTGTCTTCTATTTTCGAAGGTTCAGCAAGGTCGGTTACAAGCGTACTTTCCACTATATCAGCCAATTGGCCAATAACAGCTACACGCCAAGGCGTGTAGAAATCGCCTTCAATTGCGGCATCATTCTGGTCGGGCCGAACTGTGTACAGTTCGGCGTTCTCGTCGTTCCAAAGGCTCGAAGCGCTGTTGAAAGCCTTTATATCCGACTCGGTCAAAAGCACAAAAACATCGTCAACCGGCTCTAACAGAGCCGGATAGCCCCAACGGCAGTTGTAACCTTCAGCCGATTTGTTTATACCCGAAAAACTCGGCACGGGCTGCACTTTAGCGGTTGTCGATTCGGGGAAGAAACCTTCGTACGAATCGCACCACTGCTGCATCCAGCGTTTTGTACCTTCGGCTATTCTGAACGCCGTCGTCTCTTCCGGAATTTGAAAATCCTGACTTTGCGGACGTATTAAATATCTGAAAGCCACGCCGTTGTCGTAAACGAGAAGTATCAGTTTCACGTTTTCGTCCAACGAAGCGAAATACTCGTTAGCCTGATTTGTGTAATGCGATTTTTTACCAAAAGGCATCACGTAATCGTCGGAAACAGGTTGCGAGAACTTCAGATCTGATAGTTTATTGAACTCTTTGAAACCGATTTTTTCTATCGTAAGAGCCGCCTTGTCGCAGTATTTCACCTGCAACTGGTTGTCTTTCTGTTCAATAGTTATTTTCCCGTTGGGCGAAGTAACGACATCTTTTTTACAACTAGTTGTAAAAAAGAATGTTACGGCCAACAGAAGAAACAATATTCTGCTCATTCTTGTTCGTATCATAATGTTTTTATTTTATTCCTTCTTTAGTTTGCGTAACGAACTGAATAGTACCGTCTTCGTTGTATTTCAGTTCATCGACGCACACCGAGCGGCGGCCAATAGCGCCTTTAATTCCATCGATTTCAAGCGTAGCGTTGTGATAGAACAGATACCATTTGTCGTTGAACTCAATGATACCCGGATGTATAGTGAAACTATTTTCAGCGCTGCCTGTTATCTGTCCTTGAGGTTTCCACTCGCCATCAATTTTGTCGGCGATGGCATAATCAATGGCTTCGCCACGCTCGCCAATCGAAGCGTACGTCAGATAGTACTTGTCATTGTACTTGCTGAGCCAAGGCCCTTCGATATATTTAGGAACGTTGAGCGTGCGAATAGAGTCGGCAAGTTCAGTCATATTTGGCTTCAGCTTTGCCAAGAAGCAAGTGCCATTGCCCCAGCAGAGCCATTGCTCATCGCCATCAATGAGCACCGTCGGGTCGATATCGTTCCACCAACCGCGCGGACCGTTGACTGTCATTGTATCGCAGATGAGGGGCTTGCCTATTGCGTCTTTGAAAGGTCCTGTAGGCGAGTCACTTACGGCTACGCCAATGGCGTAGCCCGAATAAGGCTGTTTGCCCTGACAAGTTACAAAATAGTAGAATTTGCCGTCTTTTTCGACCGTCTGAGCGGCCCAAGCTGTGCCCACTTTCGGCGTCACGGTGTCGGCCCAGGCAAAGTCGCCCGGACGCAGCACTGCGCCATGGTCGGTCCACGTGTGCATATCGGCTGTTGAATAACATAACCATTCGGTTATGTTGAATTCTTTGCCACCGCCGGCGCTGTCCTGACCAGCGTAGTACTCGTCGTGACCAACATACAGATAAAGTCGGTCGCCCGACACCATAGGTGCCGGATCGGCAGTGAACTTATTGTGTATTAACGGATTACCAGTACAGACAAATGTATTAGCATTCTCTGTAGTCGTAGAATTGCATGCTGTGAATAATAACAAGCAGGCGCAGATTGATGTTAGTTTCATTATATTTAAATAGTTTGTTACAAATGTATATTTTTTATCTGAATGACAGACAAATGTTTGTTACAAAATTATTTATTTTTTCGAAACAATGCAATAAAAAACGGGTGTTATCTGCTAGCAGATAACACCCGTAGAACATTATTGTTATAAATGACTATTTTTTGTTTTTAAACAGATGCGGAATAAACTGATTGAAGCAGCGACGCCAGGTCAGCCATTCGTGGGCAGTGCCTTCCGAAAGGTAGAATTGGGCGTCGGCGCCGCACTCGCGCAACTGTTTCACAAGGTTCTCGGTGCCGAAATTCTCTTCAGAGCCGCAGCCCAGGAAGAAATAGTGGAACTTCTTGTTGAAATCCTTGTCGTTGAAGATGCCGTTGTAAGCCGTCTTGGTGTTCAGACCGAAGATTGCGCCGCTGAACGCGCCAGCGTACGAGAACACTTCGGGGTTGTTGAACACCGTGTTGAACGTTTGGAATCCGCCCCACGACAGGCCAGCCATTGCGCGGTTGTCGCGGTC
>JAGCYH010000002.1 GCA_017960905.1 Bacteroidales bacterium | reverse complement strand
TTGATTGTCAAAAATACAAAAAAGATGTTTTGTGTGTCAAAGTTTTTAATAAAAAACGCCAGCAAGAAATTAATTTCTTGCTGGCGTTTTTTATTAAAAACTTTGACACACAAAACATCTTTTTTGTATTTTTGACAATCAAAAACTCTAAAATATCATGGCATACAAATGGAAATTTTCAAGAATTGGCGGCGTAACGCGCGTCAATATTGAGACCGGTGAAGATATAGCCCACCTGGCAGAACTCGACCAGAAGATGTGGTCGGTGCTTAGCTGTCCGGTAAAAGGGCTCGAACTCGACGAGCGCACTCTTACGCTCATGGACTTGGACAACGATGGCAAAATACGTGTAAATGAAGTAGTTGACGCTATCGAATGGCTCAAAAAAGTTCTCAACGACCTGAACGATTTAACACGCAAAGAGTCGGTTCTGAAGCTCTCGGCAATAAACCAAACGACCGACGAGGGAAAAATTATATACAAATCGGCGCGTCAGATTCTGTCGAATCTCGGACTTGAGAAAGATTCCATTTCAATAGACGACACGTCGGACAACACAGCAATTTTCGCCAAAACAAAATTCAACGGCGACGGCATCATTACCGAAGACAGCACCGACGACGAGAAGCTGAAACAGATAATACGCTGGTGTATCGAGACTATCGGTTCGTCGACTGACAGAAGTGGCAATGCAGGCGTAAATGCCGAACAAATTGAGGCATTTTTCGCCAATTGCGCCGACTACTCGGCATGGCTTGCCGATGCCGACAACAACAAAGACGCCGTACTGCCGTACTGCGACAACACAGAGGCAGCCTACAACACCGTTATGGCATTGAAAGACAAGGTTGCCGACTACTTCGTACGTTGCAAAATGGTGGCTTTCAACAAAAGCACACATGACGCGCTCGAACTTTCGGTGGAACGTCTCAACACCATAAGCGACAAGAATTTAGCCACTTATATCGATGAAATAGCCAACTATCCGTTGGCTAAAATAGATGAGAAATGCGAACTGCCACTCGACGGCAGCGTCAATCCGGCATGGCAGGCTGCTTTCAGCAAGCTGAAAGCACTTGTTTTCGATGTCGATTTTGCGAAGAAGAAATCTATCACCGAGGGCGAATGGCTCGGCATTGTGGCAAAATTCGCTCCATACGAGGCTTGGAAAGCGGCAAAAGCCGGCGTTGCGGTTGAATCAATTGGCGACGACAATATCAAAGCCATAACCGCCGAAAACAAAGACGCTTTGCTCGAATTGATACAGGAAGACCTCAAACTTGAGACTGAAGCCGCTGAAATAGAGTCGGTTGACAAACTTATGCACCTCTACCGTGATATGTTCAGTTTTTTGCAAAACTTCGTTACATTCTCCGACTTCTACTCGCGCAAAGAAGACCGCAAAGCCGTATTCCAAGCCGGTTCGCTCTACATCGACCAGCGCTGCTGCGACCTTTGTATCAAGGTTTCGGACATGCCGAAACACAATGCCATGTCGAACCTCAGCGGCATTTACCTCGTCTATTGCGACTGCACTTCGAAAGTGAAAAACGAGACGATGACCATAGCCGCCGCCATCACCGATGGCGACGTGGACAACATAATGGTTGGCAAAAACGCCATCTTCTACGACCGTAACGGTCTCGACTGGGACGCTACAGTGACGAAAATCGTTGATAATCCGATAAGTATACGTCAGGCTTTCTGGTCGCCCTACAAGAAATTCGGCAGATTCATAAGCGATCAGGTTAAGAAATTCGCCGAAAGCAAAGACAACAAAGTGACAGAGCAAGCCACCTCAACAATAGGCGAAACAGGCACAAACATAGCCGAAGCACCCGCCGCAGCCAAAGACCCGCTTCTGAAAGACAAGAAACAGGCGTTCGACATCGCCAAGTTCTGCGGCATCTTTGCGGCAATAGGATTGGCAATAGGCGCCATTGGCGGCTTCTTAGCAAGCGTGTGCGAGGGTTTCTTCAGCCTCAAATGGTGGGGAATGATCTTGGCCGTAATCGGCTTTATGCTTATCATTTCGGGTCCGTCGATGTTCCTTGCTTGGCTCAAGCTGCGCAAGCGCAACCTCTCGCCCGTCCTCAACGCCAACGGCTGGGCTGTCAACGCGCAGACGTACATCAACATCTTGTTCGGCGCAACGCTCACAAGCATTGCGAAATTCCCGACACTTAAAGTGGCGGATCCATTCGCAAAGAAGAAATCGAAATGGCGCTTCGTGCTTTACGCACTCATTCTGCTCATTATCATATTTGCTATACTGTTCTTCACCAACCGTCTGTCGCACTGGGGATTGCCTTATAAAGGCTCGGTCATCGATGACTTTTTCTCGAACTTCAGCGTTGTTGATGAATCGGCAGTTGAAACGACAACCGATGCAGCAGTAACACCAGAGCCACCAGCAGAATAATCTGAATATCAATATCGCGCAGAAAACGGACAAGTCCGTTTTCTGCGTTTTTTTTCAAACAAATGATACTGAACCCGATAGCCCACATTCGCACCGACTTCCCGACAAAATTCGGCATACCGCGCCAAAGCGGCGTTGTGGCATCGCTGCGAGGCAGAATAGTTTTCGAACCACCCTATCGCAATGCCGACTACATCAGAGGTTTGGAACAATACTCACACGTGTGGCTCATTTGGCAATTCTCGGCCAACAAGCACCAGAGCGACAGTCCGCTCGTGCGGCCACCGCGCTTAGGCGGAAATACGCACGTAGGCGTATTCGCCTCGCGTTCGCCTTACAGGCCAAACTCTATCGGGCTGTCGGCAGTTGAGATAACAGGCATCGACCTCGCAACGCCCGAAGGGCCAGTGATTTACGTAGGCGGTGCCGACCTATTGGACGGCACGCCAATATTCGACATAAAACCATACCTGCGCTACGCCGACTGCATTAGCGAAGCCCGGTCGGGCTTCGCCGACGAAGTGGAATTCCGCAAAGTTGAAGTAACCATTCCCGATGACCTGAAAGCTATGCTTCCGCCGGAAACCATCGGCACTCTGACCGACATTCTGTCGAACGATCCCCGACCTTCATACCACGACGACGCATCGAAAACATACGGCATGAGGTTCGCCGAATATGACATTCATTTTCAAGTAATTGACAAGGTTCTCACTGTTACGGGGATTGATAAAAAATAGAGTATTTTTGATTGATAATTCGATAATTTTTTGTAACTTCGTATTGTAAGAAGATTAGAGAATTATGAACGAAGAAAACGGCAACGAGCTGTATATCAACTTTGACGAATACATTCGTCAAGGAGAGCCCGCCAAGCGCAAACGTGCGGATGCATGGCGAGTTGCCATTGGCTTGCAAGCTGTTGACGGACTGCAAACATCGGCATATTTGCAGGAAACAGCCCGCCGGAATATTGAGGGAGATATAACGATTGATGAAGCGAAAGCACTTGTAAATCAATACTATATTAAGAAGACAGCACACGATGAAGGCGACACCAACAAAGAAGAAGCCGACAAAGTCTCGACAAATATTTCAAAATTGCTGCAAACCGACTCGTTCACTTATAGTGTGGCAGGTTTCGCGGCAATCCACAAAGCCATTTTCGAGGGTGTTTTCAAATATGCTGGCAAATTCAGGGACTACGATATCACCAAAAAAGAATGGGTGCTGCGCGGCGACACAGTGCTGTATGCCCATTGGGAAGATTTGAGTATGACCATTCAGTACGATTTGGACCAAGAACGGCAATTCAACTATAAGTTGTTGGACAGAGACAAGATGGTGGAGCATATTGCCAAGTTTGTTTCTGGCTTGTGGCAAATTCATCCTTTTGGCGAGGGGAACACTCGAGCCACTGCCATCTTTACCATTAAATATCTGCGTTCGCTTGGCTTCGATGTGAACAATGATATGTTTGAGCAGCATTCTTGGTATTTTCGCAATGCGCTTGTCCGTGCCAACTACCGCAACGTGGCAAAAGGTATTGAATATGAGCCGCTTTTTCTGGTGCGTTTTTTCCGCAACCTACTTCTTGGCGAAGACAATGCGCTGAAAAACCGCTTTATGATGATTAACCCGCCCGAGGAGTGTAAGATGCCTGAAACGGGACAAGCAACGGACAAAAACAGGACAAGCACAGGACAAGCACAGGACAAGTTCTACACAGAAGACGAAGATATATTAAGAATTCTGAAAGTCCTTGGACACCAACAGATGACAATCAAGGGAATAATGGAGGGGCTGAATTTAAAAGGAAGGGATAATTTTCTGAACCTATATCTTAACCCCGCTATTGCCGAAGGCTTCGTAAGTATGCTCTACCCCGACAAGCCCCGCCATCCGCGGCAGAAATATTTGCTCACAGCCAAGGGCGTTATGTTATACAACGAAATAGTATCAAACCAATAACCGCATTCAGAACGCCTCGCGGATATTGAAATAGATGGCATGGTCGCCACGCGAGCTGACGCCCGCGTCTAAGCGCAGATTAAGCCCTTGCGAAGGGAAAACCTTGAACCGAAGTCCGCCGCCCGCCATAAGATGGGTATTATCGAAAAAATCCGTCCTCGGATTTTTACTTACGTTGCCAGCGGCTACGAACGCCGTGCAGCCCAAACGCCAGAAAAGCGGCATACGCATCTCACCTTGAGCGAGCCACGCATTGTGGTCGATATACTTGAGACTGTGCGGAATAGCGCGGCCAAGCCGCGTGCCTCCGCACGACGGCAAATTGTAAAACGAAGCCTTGTCGCCAGCCACTGCCCAATAAAGTTGCATGGCAAAAACAGCCTCTTTGCCCACAGGCAAATATCGGCGCGCATCGAACGAGAAGTAGCCGAAATTGTGCCGTCCGCCTACGTACCGTCCAAAGGCAAGCGATTCGGCCTCGACATACCAGCCACGCCGCGGAAAGACCACATCGTCGCGGTTGTCGTAAGCGACGGTGGCACCCAAGGCATTCGACCACTTTGAGGCATAGCTGATTTCATCAGCTATAAACGGCTCTGTATCAACGTTTTTAAACTTAAGATATGACAGGTAGGCGGTAACGCCTACCTTGAAACCGCTCTCGCCCAAGCGTTTGGCAACATTTGCCCGGGCACTGTAGCGATACACGTCGTAATCGGCAAGTACCGAATCCTTATCGGCATTGCCAATGCCGTAATACTTATCGGGCAAATAGTAGAATTCGCATTTCGACAGGATGCTAACTCCCTGATGCAGATATACATCGGCTTCGCATTGCGCTTCAAACATTTTCTTCGTCGAAACGAGAACGCATGGTGTTATGGTAGTGGGTTCGGCGGTGCGAGGCGAGCGGAACTGCATCATTGGCATTACGCCGAAGGCGAAGCCCTGCTGAGCCGAATACGACGCAGCGGGATAAACAGCAAGCGACATGCCATCGCGCTCCCACGTAAGTTTTTTCAGTATGCTCTCGGCCAAACCAACCAATTTGTCGGGAAACGTAGTTGTCGCCGTATCGACAGACGACGCACTTATTGAGCTGACGCTCAATAATATACATACGACAACAAGCAACAATCTACGCATCATTTTTACTTTACAAAAATAAAATATTGTTTCAAAAAGTTAAATCTAATTTTTTAACACTATTGCTGGTAACATTTAAAAGTTACAAGCGTAATTATGGTTGTCGTGTTCAAAAAACTCATACTTGTAATAATTTGGTTGTGTGGAAACCCCTATCATGGACTTGATAGGGGTTTCCTTTTTATTTTACTGTCCGTAAACTCTTCATTTTATTGCGCATCTTAGTATCGAAGAGTTTATTATCGCGGTCGGTTTTCTTTCCGAAATAATAGGTCAGGTCGGCCGACGGGAAGAGTGCAAATTTCTTATCGACAGTGGTGTAATGGGCGTAGCTGAGCAGCCCGCCCAACTTGATGCCCAAACTGCGGAAAAGGAAAAACTCGCCCTGAACTTGAGTTTCCAGAGCATGGTGATTCTTGAAGTTGCCGAAGTAATATTTCATACCGCCTCGCAGGACAATCCAAGAGTTTATCATCCAGTCGACCCATACCTTGGCTCTTATGTAAACACTCCAATCGCGAAGCGTCTCGGCGCGGTTGGCAAGAAAATGATAGCCGGCCTGCGAAACGTGCTTTCCATTGGCATTGAGTCCCACATGAGCTGCAATGGAGTTTGAAAGTATGAGCCACGCATTGTCCTTAGCGCAATTGGGGTCGTGGCGGAAGGCGTAACTGTATATCAGTTCGCCGTTTGTATCAATTACAAACGGCACATCATCGTCGGGCGAAATAATCTTGCCGTACTTGTGGTTCTGCGCGATATGATAGCCTGGCGCGCCAGTGATTAAGCCCACTTTGAATGCCCAATACTCCTGTTTGTTGCTTATTTTGAAGAGTTTTTTCAGGAAAAAATTGGGCGCGAAAATATCTGCGCCCAAATTTGAACTTATCTCCCACTGATCCGAAAGGCCTATGCGCGTTTCTGACGTCAGGCAAATGTTGCCGGCCTTGGTGTAAACGGTGTTGGCGGCCTCCTCCGACCATATCTGGTCGTCGCGTTGAAGCATCTTCTCTTCGTTGCCCCAGTTGGCATCGAGGTCTTCGTTGAACTGGGCTTCAGCTTTTATTGGCATTAATGCCAATAAAAGCAAAGCGATTGCAACCGTTTTATTTACAACACATTGCATCATTTAGCAATTTTAGCCATACCACTATACTTGCTCACTTTACCCTTGGGTACGTAGATAACGAGTTTCTGCCCGATGCGGATAATGTTGCGGCGCAAGCCGTTCCAATACTTCAAGTCAGACACTCTGACGTTGAACTTGTGGGCAATGGTGCCAGGCACGTCACCGGCTTTTACGGTGTAAATGAGTTTCGCACTGTTGGCCGGCGTGTAAGCGCCGTACTTTGCCTCGGCAATAGGCACAACCTTGTTGTCGGGGAAATATTTAGTGCGGTTGTAAGCGTAGATTGAATCCTCTTGCGCTGCAAATGAGAAAGTTACCTCAACTGGCAAACGCAACGGCAGATTCTGGTTGGCCTGCGCCGGCACCACATCGTAGCGATACTGCGGGTTGAGCTCGCGAACGAGGTCGAGAGGCAGACCAAGTTTTGTTGAAACCTGCTCTAAATGAAGTGGTTGCACAACCATAATTGTATCAACAGCCTGCGGCAGATTGGTATACGCCGGATACATGTTGTGTTCCGAAGCGTAAGTCATTGCGTAGCAGGCAGCTATGAAAGCCGGCACGTAGCCGCGCGTTTCGCGCGGCAAGTGATAATAAATCTTCCAGAAATTGTGTTCGCCACCCGAACGTGCAATGGCTCGGTTGACATTTCCCGGTCCGCAGTTGTACGCCGCGATGGCCAGATGCCAGTCGTTGTACATAGTATAGAGGTCGTGAAGGAAATGCGCGGCGGCAAACGACGCCTTATAGGGGTCGCGGCGCTCATCGACGTACGAATTGACATCGAGGCCGTAGCGTTTGCCGGTGTAGAGCATAAACTGCCACAAGCCCGAAGCTCCCACGCGCGAAAGCGCGCGTGGATTAAGAGCACTTTCGATTATAGGTAAATACTTGAGTTCCAGGGGCATACTATTGGCATCAAGAGCCTCTTCGAAAATCGGGAAATAGTATTTGGCGGTGCCGAGCATCTTCTGCACCTGCTCGCGGCGTTTCACCACATAAAGTTCGATGAACTGCTTCACCTGACTATTGTAAGTCATTGGTATTGGCGACATTATCGACGAAAGACGTTCGATGTAAACCTCGTCGGACACACCGCCAATGATGCTGTCGGCGGCCGCCAGCGAATCGGGGACAAACTCGTTAACTTGCTCAGTACGAGTGCTGTACCACGCGGCTATGAGACTGTCGACCTGCGGTGTAAGCACGTCGGATATTTCGAGCGAATCGGGCTCAATCAGTTCTTCCTCATTAAAATCGTCTTGTGCATAACTAGCTGTTGCAAAGCATATTGCTGATAGAAATGCTAATGCTGTCTTATTCATTTTTCGTCTGTGTTTTATTCTGTTTTAGCGTCATTCGTTGCCGAACAACGACGATTGAACAATATCTTTATACGATTTGCCTATCGGCAAATAATCTTTCACGCCTTCGACCTTCAACTGATTGCCGTACAGCGCTTTAATCTTGTCGACGCGGACAATGTACGACTTGTGTATACGTATGAATTTCGAAGCCGGCAGTGTATTCTCCAAATTTTTTAGCGACTCGAGCGTGATGACCTTCTCGTTGTTCTCGCAGAAGATGGTTACATACTCGCGCAGGCCTTCGATGTATATTATCGAGTCGAACTTTATGCGGTGTATTTTGTGGTCGGCTTTCACGAGCATAATGTCCTTCGAGGCGGCATCGGCAGTGTTGTCAGTATCGGCGGCGATATTGGTCGCAGCAGCTGGCTGCTGCGACAGTCGCGCCATTGCTTTGCCCACGGCCTGCATAAACCTGTCGAACGAAAACGGCTTGAGCAGATAGTCGAGCACATCGAGCTGGTAGCTCTCTATGGCGTACTCCGAATAAGCCGTGGTGAACACCACCAACGGCTTTTTCGTAATCATCTTCAAAAAGTTAACACCCGTAATATCAGGCATTTGAATGTCGAGAAACATCAAATCGATGTTTCCCGTCTGTATGACGGGCAGGGCCTCCAAGCCCGACTTGAAACTGCCGACGAGCTCGAGCACAGGCACTTTCTCAACAAACTCCTTCAGGAGAATGCGCGCCGGAAACTCATCATCGACAATTATGCATTTTATTTTTTCCTGTTCCATATCTTAACTCGTTAACCCGCAAAAGTATCTATTTTCATGTAGATACTGAATGCGCTGTCGGTTGTTTCAATATTCAGTTCGTAGCGGTCGGGATAAAGGATATCGAGGCGTTTGCGGACGTTCTCAACGCCTATTCCGCCCACGACATCTTTATTGATGGCGATGGCCGGAAGCGAGTTTTTGGCCTTGAACACCAGAATAGGTCCTAACGTCTTGACTTCCACTTGCAACCAGCCTTTCTTCGAGTTGTCGATGTTGCCATGCTTGAAACTGTTTTCGATAAACGGAATCATAAGCATCGGCTCTATGAGCATCTCTTTGTTGCAGTTTGCCGTATCGACGTGTATGTTGGGCTCGCTGTCCATCTTGAGTTTCTGAAACTCGATGTAATTCTCGATATAATCTATCTCGCGGCCTATTTTCACCTTTTTGCTTTCGCTGTCGTAAAGCGTAAAACGCAGCATATCAGATAGTTTCAGAATCATATCGGGCGTACGGTCCGACTTGATGACCGAGAGCGCGTAGATGTTGTTCAAAGCGTTGAACAAGAAATGCGGGTTGATTTGCGACTTGAGAAACTTCATCTCGAACTCGATGTTCTGATGCGTGAGGTCTATTTCGCGCTTGCGCGAAAGACGGTCGAGGCTCGAGTAGCCATACACAGTGCTTGTGAGCAGCGAGACGACCACAGCGAGCTCCCAGCGGCAGAAATACTGCACCGTAGCGCCGCCGACTGTCAGTAAGGCGGCCAACGCCCACATTATCAGCCCAATAGCAACAGCCAGCCCCACCCCAACGACGGCATACAGCACAAACTTGCCGCGGAATAAAATCCGCGGCATGACAAAGAATATGTTCGCATAAAATACAGCGAAGCATACTACAATGGTTATCAGCACATTAGGCAGCAGTACTGCCGTATCGTCGGCCAGGGCGAGCAGACAAAACACCACCGACAGCACAGCGCTAAGCGCTAAGCGCTTAAGCGATGATTTTCGAGTTGTATTGATTGTCTTTGGGCTCATAGTCAGTCATTTACATCATCTCATGCATATTGCAGCACGGCAAAGAAAAACCTCCGGCACTTTTTCGTCGGCAGACTGCTTTCGATAAGGAACGGAGGTTTTGTATCATTATTTACACGTATAAATCAGTCTTTCTCTTCGGGATATTCGTAAGGGTTGAGCAACCATGTGTCTTTGTAGCACAAACCGCCCGAAGCGGCAACAGATATTTCGTTGGCGCAACCAGTGGTGACAAACGGAATCTGCAGGTCACCGAAGTTGAGCACGAACGACACAGCGAGCTTGCGCTGCATGCCTTCGAAGTTGGTTTTCTGAATCCAGTAGTCGCCATCGAAATCGTACTCCCAGCAGTAACGGCCGCCGGTGTTGTACTTATTGCCTGTAGCCACGTAAGCTTTTGTAATTCCGTAGTTTTGAACCACAAACGATGTGCAGCCGTAGGTTGTAAGGCAACCATCGACATATTCATCGTCGAACTCGAAGTCGGTGCGGTTGCTCGTTGAGTGAAGGTCTTCCCAGAGGTCTTTCTTCGGATCGTAGCGCGAGAAGGCATCGACCACGTCGCTGCTGACGCCGCCGAAGACATAGCCGTAGCCGTTGTAGCTGAAGGCCGTAGCTTGCGAACGGCCCACACCTATACTGTTGATAACCGACCACGATTTGCCGTCGAATTTATAGAAGTCGCTCAAGATGTTGTCGTCGTAGTCTTGGCCAGTGCCCACGTAGGCAATATTGTCGATTACGAAAGCCACAGCGTAGCGGCACGAGTCGCCGGGATAGTCGGCTACACGGCGCCAGCGGCCGGTTTTCGAGCCCGGGAATTTGCTTTTCAGCGTATCGGGCAACGAAGGATATTGGCTTGGGTCGGGGTCTTCGCCCGGTGTGAATTCCCAGAAGTCTTTGAGGTAGTTGGTACCGTCGTAACCTAAGCCCACATAGCCTTTGCCATTAATGGCAAAGGCCACAGCGCCGTTGCGTGCCGGTGCCTCATCGGGCATCGACGAAACGCCGTTGGCGGTGCGCTCCCACTTAGCCGACCATGCCATAGGCACTTGCACCTTGCCATAGTCGGCATATTGCTGGCGCTGCTGCAGCCAGTCGCTCTCCGACACTGTCACGTGGCAGCTGTAGAAGTCGCGGTGACGCTGGCGCTCCTCGGTTTTGTCGGTGTTGGCGCCTGTGCCCACATAAGCCACATTATCAATGGTGAAACAAACGGCACTGCCGCGAGCCACGCCAGGGAACTCCTTACGCGAATCGACCCAGTTGCCGAGTTTTACTTCGTTATCTTCATCTTCACAACTTGTGAAACATACAGCAGATGCCGCAAGCATCGACATCAAAAGAGAATGATACTTTATTTTTCCTATCATAGTTCTTGTTTTAATCGCTCAAAATTACTTTTGAAAAATTTTACCCTCAAAAATTTTCAACAAAAGTACATGTTTTTTTTATCACTACATCATTTATATCAACATTAAAGCGATATTTTATGAAAATTTGGCATTTCGGGGGGCGGAAAAACAACGTGATTTCATCGAAATTGAAATCGACCGCCAATGGCGACCGATTTATAGTGTTCCTATTCCACAGCTTTTTTCAGATAGTAAAGTTTATCCCACAGTTTCTTTGGCAGCCTTTTCTTGAATTTGTCGGTGGTGCCTTTGGGAATTATGATTTGTTGTAAAGATTCACAAGCAAAAAAAACATCCTCCCCAAATTCTGTTACTGAATCGGGAATTGTTATTTTCTGCAAGGATTTACAACCAAAGAAGGCCCATTTCCCTATACTGACGACTGATTCAGGAATTGTGATTTGCTGTAGTGATTCACAATAATGAAAAGCCATATAATCAATTGCAGTAACCGAATTAGGTATAACAATATTTTCCAATGATTTGCAATAAGAGAATGATTGGTTGCTGATTTTTGTGATACTTTCGGAAAGTTTAATTTGCTTCAACGATTCACAACAGCAAAATGCAAGATAATCTATAAATGTAACACTATTAGGAATTGTGATTTGATTCAATGATTTGCACTTGTCAAAGGCACCGACACCAATTGTTGTAACTGTGTCAGGGATTATTATATGCTGCAAAGATTCACATTCTTCAAATGCCCAACCATTAATGGATTTAACAGAATTGGGAATAGTAATTTTATGCATCGATTTGCTTCTGCAAAATGCAGATTCTTCAATTTCTTTAATTGTATCAGGGATAATAATGTCACTTTTCTTGCCCCAATATGCTAATAGTTTTTGCCGTTTGACGTCTATTAGCATATCATTCTCAACAACAAACCGCAAATTATCTATTATCTTTATATGTTGCAATGAGTTACACTGTGCAAATGCTCCACTTCCAATAGTGATAACAGATTTCGGAATTGTTATTTCTTGTAAGGATAAGCACCATATAAAAGAAACATTACCAATTAATAAAATCGTTTCAGGAAGTGAAATATATTTTAATGATTTGCACCACTTAAATGCTCCATCACAAATAACTTTTGTCCCTTCATTGATTTTATATTCTGTTATGCATTCGTTTTCACATCCAAGCAATCGCAGACCATCAGCGCTGTAAACCACGCCAAACTCATCTTCTATGCCATTTACAATATCTTCATCGGTTACCTCAGTAGATAGTTTTAACTCCACGTTCGAGGAATTAACTGATTCATTTGTTTTTTGTTTATTCTCCATAATAAAAGTCATTTTTGCAATACACAAAGTTTATAAGCGTATGTAGTGGTATCTTCTATAATCATTGTCCTGTAATAGTTTCAGCGGATTTGTTGTTATTATGGTTTTTCCAGTTCGCTAGCGCAATCTCTTTGCTCGTGTTGGCGTAGCAATACTCGCACTGGTGCGGGCAGGTGTTGTACTCGCCAATGTCTTTACTCACCATGCAACCGCAAGCCGCGCGCTGTCCATGGTCGCGGTTGTTTTTGTTCTTCAGCGCATATTTGCTGTCGCTTATCATTATGGCGTTTGCTGGCAACTGAGTGGCACCGAAGAGTGAGTTTTCCACGTCATGTATCTCTACGCCAAGGAATTTCATAAGTTTCGCGTCGTCGTGCGCGAAACGTATCATAAGGTCGTCGTCGACGCAGCGGTTGTGCTCTACGCCGTCGAGGTTGGCCGCCTCGCCACAAGTGGCGAGGGCGTAGTTCCAGCCTTTGGCTTTGTTGAGCGCCACAAGCCGCCGAGCGAAATCAATCATCTGGTTTTCAGTCCATTCCGCATACACCACGTGGTTCTTATCAAGGTTTGCCTTCACTTTTTTGTATGCTTTGATGTCGGCAAAGCTGAAGACTAGTTTTTCGGTGTAACCGAACAATTGGTCGCCAATGTTTTCGATTTTCCGCAGCAAGTGGTCGGCAGTTATCTTATCGGTCAGAATAAGAGGGTCGAAGCGCCAAATGACGCGCCCTGGACCAAGCGCGGCAACCAGTTTTTTGAACGTCGCTATACGAAAGTCGAGACTTGGAACTCGTTTTTCAAGCCCCTCGGCGACATAATCGTTCAGTGTAAACTGAACATAGCAGTTGATGCCTCTTTCTTTCAGATAATCAAGATGTTGCAGCAGCGGCTCGGGGTTTTTCGACCAAAAGACAATAAAACGCGTATCGGCGTAAGCAACGTAACTCTTCACACCATTGAAAGGGTTAGTCCACGCCGAATAACCTTTGGCGAGCCGGCTGAAAAACCAATCGGCATAAAACGCAGGTATATCGGTGCTTCGGCTTGCCGAAACAATAACGGGGAACTGGACTTCGGCCCATTCGCCGTTGTCGAGCTGTATTCTGTCCTTTCTCCACTGTGCCATGCTACAAATGTACCAAATATCGCAAAAAAACAATCGTTGTGAACGGCATTTTTTCAGTGATTTTTTTAAAATGACACGCGCATTTGTTATTATTCGGTGATTTACTAATCTGCCGCAAGGTCGTTATTAGGCAAAAAATAGCTACTTTTGCGGCGAGAAATCAAACACTCTGACAAATGAATGGAATGATATTCGCAGCAGGGTTGGGCACGCGGCTGGCACCGCTTACCGACAACCGTCCGAAGGCGCTCGTGGAAGTGGGCGGGCGGCCTCTGCTGGCGCACGCCATAGAGCATTTCCGCCAGGCGGAAATCCGACGCATTGTGATTAATGTGCATCATTTCGCACAACAGATAAAAGACTACATATCAGCCAACGCTTCGCATTGGCCTGATACAGAACTGATTATATCGGACGAGAGTGACCAGTTGCTCGACACTGGCGGCGGCCTCGCCAAGGCTCTGCCGCTGTTCAACTCCGACGCTGTAGTGGTGGGCAATGCCGATGTGCTGTGCGACGTGCCGCTGCAGTGGCTTATAGTGCAGCACAAGGCGAGTGGCCGAGAGGCCACTCTGCTGACCAAGCAACGCCCTTCGACACGCCAGTTGCTCTTCGATGCTGACGGACGCCTGTCGGGGTGGACCAACAAAACATCGGGCGAAGTGAAGATGCCACGCCCTGCCGACAACTTGCACGAGTCGGCATTTTGCGGTTTTCATGTAATTGAAACTGAGCTGCTTAAAACTATGCTTCCTGTAAGCAAATTTCCGATTATCGACGCATATCTGCAACGCGCAGCCGAACACAACATAGGCGAAACGACGATTCCCGACGAATGCTACTGGTTCGATGTGGGCACGGTGGAAAAACTGCGCACGGCAGAAGATTTTTTGAAAAACAGACAACAATAATATACCTTCAGAAAAGATGAAAAGAATTGCACTGACAATTGCTATTTTACTATCAATAAGCGTATTACGCGCACAAACAAAATATCAGCAGCCGATGGACATACAGCCGCTTTTGAGCGCGTCGTACGCCGAGCTGCGCGCCAACCACTTTCACTCGGGCATCGACATCACCACGAGCGGTGCCACAGGCATTGCAGTGCGCGCCGTAGCCGACGGCTACGTGTCGC
Organism: Bacteroidales bacterium; assembly: GCA_017960905.1. Taxonomy (GTDB): domain Bacteria; phylum Bacteroidota; class Bacteroidia; order Bacteroidales; family Marinilabiliaceae; genus W3P20-009. Next base: position 74,587 of record JAGCYH010000002.1, on the reverse strand, counting down.
GCATCAACGTGTCGGCCTACGGTTACGGCCATGCGCTCTATATCACTCATTATGACGGCAATACGACGGTGTATGCGCACTTGAACTCGTACGCCCCGAAAATCGACTCGGTGATAACCGCCGAGCAGTACCGCCGCAAGTCGTTCACCGTCGATTACGAGAACCTGCCCAAAGACCTCATCACCGTGAAGCGCGGCGAAGTGGTGGCCTACTCGGGCAACACAGGCGGCTCGGGCGGTCCGCACCTGCAGTTCGAGGTGCGCGACACCGAGAGCGAAGAGCCTCTCAATCCGCTGGCATATCTGCCGAAAATAACCGACAACGTTGCGCCAACTGTCTATGGCATAAAGATTTATGCCATAGACGACAACTCGCAAGTATCGGGCGAATGCGCAGATAAATACTTCAAGCTCAACGAGATAGCCGACAAGACGATACAGGCCTGCGGCCGTATCGGATTCGGCATTCACGCCAACGACTTCTTCACCGGCGGCCGCCGTCCGTGCGGTGTTGTCGAAGTGTCGCTCTACGACGGCGACGACCTGCTGTTTCAGTCGAGACTCGACAGATTTCACTTCGACGAGACACGATACATAAACAGCTTTATTGATTATGCTGAATATCAGACAAACAAACGATACATTCAGAAGAGTTTCGTCGAACCTAACAATCGTTTGCGCATTTACAATGCGCAAAACGATTTCAACATTTCGGCAGGCGAAGAACGCAAAATGCGTTACGTACTGAAAGACTTTGCCGGCAACAAAACCGAAGTGCGTTTCACGGTTGCGGGCAAGAAAAACGCAAACGCCAAGACGCGCCAACACGCTGGTTATAAGGTCAGTTGGGACAAGACGTGGGCCATCGACACACTCAACGCCAGCGTGCTGATACCATCCTCGTCGCTCTATCGCGACGAGTACATAAGCATTTCGACATCGAACTCAAAGACATACTCGCAACCTGTGTATTCTGTTGGCAGTGAGCGCATTCCGCTACAGAAGAAAGCCACTATAACCATTCCGGTACCGCCAACGATTAAAAAACTTATCGGGCGCACCGTGAAGCCGCAGCAAGTATTTGCTGCTCAGCTGAATAGCAAAAACAAAATATCGTACGCAGGCGGCACTTACGAGGGCGGAAACGTAACGCTCAAGACGCAGTCGCTTGGCGACTACGTAATAGCCGTCGACACCATAGCACCCAAGGTGTTCTCGAAGAACACACGCACCGACCTTGTGGGCAAAAACAGCGTCATGGTGGGCCTTGCCGACGACATGAGCGGCATCGACAAATACAACTGCTACATCAACGACGAGTGGAAACTCTTCCAGTACGACTACAAAAACACGCGCCTCATCTCGCGCGTCGACAAGCTCAACCTGAAGGCCGGCAAGCACAAGCTGAAGGCCGTGGTAGAGGACACGTGCGGCAATGAGACAGTTTTCGAATGGGATTTTACGACGAAGTAACCATCTGTATATGAGCCGGTTCGACGAATTGCGGAAGATACGCTGCCTGCTCGCCATTTTCATGGCGGCACTGGTAATCTCGGGCGCGACGGCATTCGCCATCGAGACTGAGCTGACAACGCTCTGCTCCGTCTTCGGCATCGATTCCGATGCCGAAAACACATCGATAGCGCATTTTCTGCAATCGACAAAAGAGAGTTTCACCGAGATGAACCAAAAGGCACCGCAAATAGCCTACGGCTACGACTGGCTGGCCTTTGCACACATAGTCATTGCGCTGCTTTTCATAGGCCCGTACCGCGACCCGATAGGCAACAAATGGGTAATACAATGGGGTCTGATAGCGTGCGCGGCAATTCTGCCGCTGGCACTTATCTGCGGCATAATCAGGCAGATACCACCCTACTGGCGCCTTATCGACTGTTCGTTCGGCATCATAGGCGCAATACCGCTTCTGCTGTGCCTGAAGTACATTAAAGCATTGGAAAACAGACACAAAGGCAACGAATAACCATAGCAGACAAACAAAATATGACGGCGGAATCGACGCAAAATTCATCGATTCCGCCGTTTTATTTTGGAAGTTGAAAAAAAACAGACTATCTTTACGAAAAACAAAACATTATGAACAAGACTACATTAACTACCTGCATTTCAGCTTGTTTACTCGCCATGGCGAGCAATATTCAAGCCGAAGATAACATTCAATTCGAAAAATACACCGGCGCACTCGTCGAGGGCGATTACCTTATTGTTGATAACGATGCAAAAGCCATGATGGCGTCAGTTACAAATGGACGGTTCGACATGGCCGATGTGGCAGTCGCCAACAACATCATTACAACCAGCGACGGCTCAATAATATGGCACATAGCTCAGAGCGACGGCGACTGGACCATCTACAACGACGACGTAAAGAAATATGCAGCCGTCACAGGTAACAAAACTAGTAACATGAATACCTTTTCGGAAACAGTGACCGAAAAATCAAAATGGGAAGTATCTGATACTTACATATTTACAAGTAAGCACAATAAAGAGGCAGGAAATAATAGTATATTGAGAAGGAATAAAGAGGTCGGTTTTTCATGCTACGCAAGCGGCAGTGTATCACTTTTCAAAAAGTGCGACGCCTTCGCGCCGACATTCAACATCCCAGACACCATATATGCGTACAGCATTGAAGTAGAGATGTCTGCCATCGAAGGATGGGAAATAAAATATACTATCGACGGTTCGGACCCGACAGCCGAATCGACGCTTTACCAAGGGTCCATCAATCTTACCCAAACTACTGTGATAAAGGCTATTGCGATAAACGGCGAAGTGCAAAGCAGCATAGCTGCTTTGACGGTTACACGCGCAGAACCGACTCCGCTGTCGGGAATCCAGTCGCATAGCACCGATGTACCATGCCTAGTAGAAGGCGAAGTGGCAGCCATAACAAGCGATGCGTTTGTAGTGCGCGACAACACCAGCTTCGTGTATTGCACCAAGGCGTCGCACGGATATTCGGTTGGCACACAACTAAGCATCTTTGGCTATCTTAAACAGAGCAACGGGAAAAAGACATTCGACAAAAAAGCCACATACAATGAGATAACTCTTGACGACCTCGACCCTCTCTCGCCTGAAACCGCCGACAAGCAATATATGACCGACTGGCTACAACAGACTGATATTAAATATATTACAACAGAAGGCAAACTAAAGAAAGAGGATTCGAAAAATGTATTGGAGGTAACTGGTTTGGAAAGCGCAAAATGTATTATTCTGCAACCGAAATCGGCAACCATACTAAATAATTACATAGATAAATATGTGAGTATAAATGCTTTTCTGGTTTACGTTCAGAGCGGTACCAACATCTACATGGTTCTGACCGACATACAAGAGAGCACGCAGCCAACAGGCGTCGGCACACTTAAAGCCGGCACCCCTACCGACGACATTCTGTACAACCTGCAAGGCCAGAAAGTCGGCCCCGACTACAAAGGCATAGTTATCAAAGGCGGCAAGCTGGAAATAAGGTAGGAAGAGGGTATTGCGAACGCAGTGCGTTCGCAATTAAACTGGGCGGAACCGCAAAAAAACATCTATTTCCCCCAGATTCCTTTTGAAGAAATACACAAATGAAGTGAATTATGCCAACATTCGCTGCAAAATTTGCAGCGAATGTTGGGTATATTCACATCATGACTGACTATTTTCCGCCAAATCTGACAAAAAATTGCAGATTTGGCGGATTTTGATATACGTTTTCCGCCAAATCTGATAAAAAAATACAGATTTGGCGGATTTTAATATGCATTTTCCGCCAAATCTGAGAAAAAAATGCAGATTTGGCGGATTTTGATGGATATTTTCCGCCAAATATGAAAAAACAATGTTATATTTGCGGCATAAAACATTATGATTATGAACCAATTGATAGGCAGAAATGAGTATGTAGAGGAGTTGGAGGACATTTACAGCTCCGACAAATCGGAGTTTGTGGCAGTCTACGGAAGGCGTCGCATTGGCAAAACGTTCCTTATCGACCGCGTTTTTGGCGGAAGAATGACGTTTTCGATTACTGCGCTGGCAAACGCGCCTACCAAAAACCAACTTCTGAATTTCAACATAGAGATGTCGCGTCAGTTCATGCGCGACTTTCCATTGGCCGACAACTGGCTGACTGCCCTCAACCAACTTATCGGGCAGCTGGAGACGATGGACGATGTACAGAAGAAAGTAATATTCATTGACGAGATGCCGTGGATGGACACGCCAAAATCGGATTTTCTGTCGTCGTTTGAGCATTTTTGGAACGGATGGGCATCGAAACGCAACGACATAATGCTAATAGCCTGCGGCTCAGCCACATCGTGGATAGTAAGCAAGTTGATTAACAACAAGGGCGGACTTCACAACCGCGTTACACGCCGCATAAGGGTAATGCCGCTGTCGGTTGCCGACTGCGGACAGATTCTGGTGCAAAAAGGCATCACGTGCGAAAAGTACGACATCATATCGTATTATATGGCGTTGGGTGGGGTTCCGTTTTACTGGACTCTGCTGAAGAAAGGTCTGAGCGTAAGCCAAAATATTGACTATCTGTTTTTTAACGAAGTCTCGCCACTCAAAGACGAGTTTCACCTGATGTATTCGTCGCTGTTTTCAAACCATCAGAAATATATCAAAATGGTGGAAGTACTTGGCTCAAAGTCGAAAGGGCTTACACGCCAAGAGATAATAGGAGCTACCAAGCAGAACAGCGGCGGCGCACTGACAGAAATACTTAACAACTTGCAGCTCTGCGGATTAGTGGGGAAAACTATTCCGCCACATTCGTCGGTAAAAAACGCGCTCTACAAACTTGATGATTTTTACACGTTGTTTTATCTCCGTTTCTTGCACGACAAAGGCGCCGCGGGCAGCGGCGCGTGGAGCAAAATGGCAAAAACGCCAAAACTCAACACGTGGGCCGGGCTGGCCTTCGAACAGGTGTGCATACACAACAGCGCACAAATACTGGAAAAAATGAAAATTGCCGGCATCGAAACCAACATATACCAATGGCGAAGCCGTAAAAACCTTGGCGGCGCACAGATAGACATGGTGATAGACCGCGCCGACAATGTGGTCAACATCTGCGAGATAAAATTCTCGACAGAGAAATTTGTCATCACCGCCGACTATGCCGACAAAATACGTAACAAAGTGGCCATCTTCCGCCAGGAGACCGGCACAAAGAAAACTATCTTCGTTACAATGATAACTACCTATGGCATAGTGGAAAACCAATACGCGGGGGTAGTGCAAAACCAACTTACGGCCGAGGATCTGTTTTGATAAATAACACTCATTTTCCGCCAAATCTGACAAAAAATTGCAGATTTGGCGGATTTTGATATGTATTTTCCGCCAAATCTGAGAAAAAAATGCAGATTTGGCGGATTTTGATATGTATTTCACGCCAAATCTGGGAAAAAGTAATCGACAGCGGGCGCATATTACTATGGTCCGCACCTATTCGGTGCGGACTTTTTCGTGTCCGATAGTTGCAATGTGACAACAAATGTCTATATTTGGTACGCAATTTGACATTACTACTTTTAAAATTTGCAGCATGAAAAAAATACTCACGACAATAATCGTTCTTTGTTTTTCGGCGATTCTGATTGCAGTAACGAAAGACAACAAGCTGTCGAAAATATCTGACAAAGAGCTGATTAGCACCATCGATTCATTGATGAAGATATCGCAGCCCGTAACGGCTGAACCATATTTTGCGGAAGCAAAAAAACGCGCGAAGACGAAAAAAGACTCGCGAAAATATCTCGAACTTTTTGCGAAACAGATATCGCTCAACCAATGGCGCTACGAGACCGACGAGAAAATATACGAGGTGGCGGCAGCCGACACCTTAGGTGCCGGCACGCCACTCAAACAGGCTATGAACATGATACTCAATGTGTTCGACCACAAGACTGATGATATTGACAAAATGCGTCGCTGCCTTTCGGACATCGACGGCCTAGCACGGGCAAGTGCGTACGAAATAGTTGATCCTTCGGAACTTATGTGCGAAATGACCGCACTCGATTTCATTGCGACAGCTCTGGTAAAAGAGTCTTACAACCGCGAACTTAAAAAAGAGGTGTACCAAAGGTGGACTGACAAGGCCAAAGAGACAGGCAACGAGCGCTCAATCGTACTAGCCTACATGATACAAGCATGCGACGACAACCTAGGTTATGGAGTTGATAGAGAAGATTTCGCAGCCCGCGCCTGGCAAGCCGCCAAGAGCGACGAGAGCAAAGCGTTGTGCTACTTCTACGAAGGAATAAAGTATGCAAACAAAGCATACAGCGCCAGTTATCAAGACTACAAAAACGCTAAAACCATAGCGAATGCCAACGCAGTGGCCGACACGGCGATAATGAAATTCAACGAGGCAAAGCGGCTTTCGAAATCGGAATACCTGCACAAACGCGCCGATGCGAACATCGGCGACATTACGCGCATGGATGTCGGGATAAGCATCGAGAGCCATGTGGCGCCATACTCATATATACCTGTATTTCTTGAAGTTAGAAACGTCGACGAGGTTACCGTACGCATTTACAAAGACCCAAACCCCACACAGAAAACGAGCAAGAAATACAATGAGTTGCTCCCTGAACTTGAGCTTGCGGCCACGGCAACCGCACAGATTCCCGCTTGCCACTCCCGCCTCAAATCAACACTAGCCTACTTCGAGATGGACGGACTGCCATTCGGTCATTACATAGCCTTCGCCTACGTGGGCGACAGCGAGACACCAGATACGAGATGCGCGTTTCAGGTTACCGACTTGGCCGTAACGAACATTGAAACAGAAAAGGAGAACTGGTACAGCATAACAAGCGCGACGACAGGCAAGCCTGTCGTCACGGCGACTATCGGTGCTAAGAAAGCCGACAACTTAGGCATGATAGAATGCAGCGAAAAGAATACGCGCGAGCAGACTACTGTGAAGAATCAAAACGACAAAGTCGTTTTCAGCAAATGGTTTTACGGCAGATACAACCAGAGGGACGAAACCAGCAAGCGCGGACAGATAATAACCGACAGAGCCGTCTATCGGCCTGGGCAAAGCATTGAATACAAGGCATATATATACAACTCGACGAGCGACATCAAATGGCCAATAAAAGTCGGGACACGCTGCCAGATAGTACTCACGGCGGCAAATGGTTTGGAGCTTGGCTCCCAAACCCTGACGACCAACGAATTCGGCACCGTGAGCGGGAAGATAGCAATACCCGACGACGCCTACAAAGGATTTGCGGATCTGACATTGAAAATAAACAACAACTACTTAACTTCGGAAAGTGTGAGAATAGAGGAGTACAAACGCACTAACAACACCGTGACATTCAGTCCGATACGCAAAGCGTATCTGCCGTACGACAGCGTCGATGTGGAGTGCGTGTGCAAATCGGCCGACGGACATCCGCTGAGCGGTGCATCGGTGAAATATGAAGTTACGAATTGGATTTACGACAAATCTGGAATGGCAACTACCGACAACAACGGCAAATGTATCATACGATTCAGATGCGACAGATTCAACAAAATCAGTGTCGACGTAACCGACCTCTCTGGCGAAACAACAACAGCGACAACAACCTGCAGTTTTACACCAAAAGGCAGCAGCGTTTCTGTCAGATGCAATGAGACAGTGGGCGACACCACCGACGCACGCATCACCCTCGCCTCGCTCAACAGCAACGGAATGCCATTCGCCACGAAAGGCAAAGTGAGAATCGACCATCTGATACCGAAATATGGTAAAACACCAGAGGCTATCAGTGTGCATTACTATGATACTGACACCATTATAAACGGCAGAGCGTCGATTAACATCGACAATCGCTACTCGGGCTACACATTCGACCGCACTATTTATGAGAAAGAACTCGACATTGACAGCTCGACTGTAATAACGCTACCGACAAAGAACTATCCATCAGGCGCTTACAAGATACGCGTCACGGCGCTCGCTGCCAATGGCAGCGAGATGGCCGATTCGTGCAAGTTCACCATCGTTGCGATCAACGGTCGCAACACCGACATGCCTGAAGTTTATCTGAACGTGCCCGAGAAAGCAACTTTTGGGCAGAAGGTTGACTGCACAATAGGTTCGGGCCTCGAAAACGCTCAGATACTTGTAGTGGCCGAATATGCCAACAAATTGATTTACAAGGAAATCCATACTTGCTCACAAGAGACGAAAACCATAACGCTGCAAATACCCGAAATGCCTAAAACGATGAAATACAGCGACTTGCACATTGTAGCGCAATGTGTTATGGCAAACAGGTCGTACCGCGAGGAAGCTCAAATACAACTCATTGAAAAAGAGAAACCCATCAACTTCAAACTCAGCACTTGGCGCGACAAATCGACCACGGGCGCGAAAGAGACATGGACAATAACCGTGCTCGACACGGCCCGAACCGAGATTGCTGCAACGATGTACGATGCACGACTGGACAAGATACGGCCGTTGTACTGGGAGACTAAATTTGCTAAAAACAGTATTTATTCGTCGCTTAGTGTCAGCAAACAACGGCTAAACAACCCGCAACGCAATATAAGCAACATCCGAAGCGAGGTGGCGGCACATAACTATAGCCATATAAGCTATAATACAATTTTCGACCTTCTGAGAAACGGGCGCAACACCAGCTTCAACAGAGCGCCCCAACACTACAACAAAATGGCGCTGATGGGCGCTGTGGCTTCAGGCGCAGCAGTGGCGGAAGAGGAAGATATGATACTTTATGACATGGTGAGTGAAGATGCAAGCTACGATATAAGAGAATCGGTTGTAGTAGGCTATGGCGTACAGAAAAAGAGCGACATAAGTACCAATGCTGCAGAAACTGGCGCGGCATTACCGATGCCGCGCACCGACTTCCGCGAGACGGCGTTCTTCTTCCCCACCCTGTACCCCGACGCCAAAGGCAAATGCACATTCTCGTTCACTCTGCCCGACAACATCACGACGTACAACTTCCGCGCATTGGCACACGACAAGAGTTTCCGCTCAGGATACATCAGCAACTCGCTGTCGGTGAGCAAGTTGATCACCGCGTCGTTGGGACTGCCGCGCTTTGCCACCGAAGGCGACACACTTGAGATATGGGGCACAATAACCTCGAACGACAAGGCAATCAGCAAAGCTGTTTGCACACTCGAAGTAACTGACACTCTGACACATAAAGCCATTGAGACATTCAAGCGGCAAAACGTAAGTTTCCAGAGCAGCCGCAGTCAGCAAGTAGTGTGGCGAGTAGTAGTGCCGCAGCCATGCGCGGCACTGAAATTCAAACTGACAGCCACAGCCGACAAAGCCGCCGATGCTGAGGAAAACACTATTCCGATAGAACCGCGCGACATAGAAGTGGCTGAAAGTGAGTCGTTTGTACTGATGACGAGCGGTGAGCACACCATAGCGAATCCGTTCAACGACGGGCGGACACTCTCGCTGTCGTTCAATTACACCTCGAACGCGTTTATGGAAGTGCTTAAAGCACTTCCGCATTTGAGCAACGACTACTTCCCATCGTCCGACACGTATTTGGGCCAGATAGAGTCGTCGGCCATAGCGATGTTCATTGGCAAGAAAACCGATGTGAAGAACGCCGTCAAGGCGTTCAGCAGCAACGACTCGTTGCTGCATAACGCGCTGAGCGACAACGCATCGCAGACACCTTGGCTCTATCGGGCATTGCAAATGGAGAAACACAACCACGAGATTGTGAAAATGCTCAAAGGCAATTATTCGCAAAAGACTTATAACAAAGCACTTGGCAAACTATACGAGATGCAGAACGACGATGGCTCGTTCCCATGGTTCAAAGACATGGACGGTTCTAAATACCTGACAAGCAGTATTTTATCGACATTTGGCTGGTTGATTAAATACAACATGGTGAATCCGGCCGACAAGAAGATTGTGGAAATGTGCCGCAATGGCCAGAAATATCTGGAGAGAGAGATTAAAAAAGACTACGCCGACATAATAGACACCACAAAACGCGCGACAGCCAACGACGCGCTCTACGAGTTGTATGCCTACACGAGCATAACAAACTCATACTCTGACGATTGCACGAAGATAATAGAAATGCTCAAAGAGACGTGGACACAGCTTTCACCCACAGGGCGCATAATGGCTGCGCACATCATTCTGCGCAGCGGTGATAAAAAGACGGCCGACATAATAGCTAAGTCGCTGTCGGAGAACTTGGTGGAAGAGAGCGAACACCTCGCGCACATAAGTGTGCGCGGGTATCACTGGTACGAGAACACGATACAGACGCAGGCCATGCTGATACTGATGCTCAGAGAGTTACGTCCCGATGACCCGATGACCGACCGCCTTGTCAACTGGCTGATAATGCAGAAACGCAGTCAGTGGTGGCCCGACACGCAATCGACATCGCGTGCGGTGATGGCGTTGCTCACGTCGGCAGCCGACATGAGCGCCACCGACAAAGTGTCCATTGGCGAACGCCAATGGATATGCACTGTGCGTCAGCCTGTTATGAAAGCCAGCATAGCACCCGACGCCACGAACACCGCCGCCATAATATCGAAGAGCGACAACCGTCCGTCGTGGGGCGCATGGCAACGCATAGCCGGCCAGCCCATCGACGACTTGAAGGCGCACAGCGACGAGAACCTCACTATGGAGCGCGTTGTAGAGGTCGAGAGAGACGGCAAATATGTGCCCGCCGACAAATGCGAAATACGCATTGGCGACGTGGTAAAAATCACTATCGAAGTGAAATGCAACATCGACATCGACTTCGTACACATAAGCGACCGCCGCGCAGCTGGCCTCGAACCGCTCGACAAGTTGTCGGGCTACCGCTTGCGAACATATGTACTTTATTCTGACCAGCATAAGATTACAGCAAGGCTTTTCCCATCTCACTACTTCAGTCCGGGCGACAAAAGCGTCGATTTCTTCATAAGCGAATTGAAACGAGGCCAAAACTACACATTCTATTACGAGACGAGAGTGAACGTGGTGGGCAACATGGCTGGCGGTTACTCTGAAATAGAATGTATGTATTGCCCTGATATTAAGGCACATTCCGACGGGCGACGAATAAGATTTACTAAATAGCACCGACAAAAACTGGGACAACAGATGATACGTAAATTATTGATACTATGCATATTGCTGCTGCCGATGCAAGCATCGGCGCAGTTCAACACCAACCGTATGCTGCAGATAGGGCGCAACGCGCTCTACTTCGACGACTATGTGCTGTCGATACAATACTTCAACCGCGTTATCAGTGTGAAGCCGTATCTGGCTGAGCCATACTACTATAGGGCGATGGCAAAGTTTTACCTCGACGACCTCAACGGCGCCTGCAAAGACTGCGACATCACCATCGACATCAATCCGTTCTACATCGACGCGTACCACTTGCGCGGCGTAATAAAGATGCGCCTGAACAAGTCGGCCGAGGCGTTAGCCGACTTCAAAAAAGGTCTGGAGTACGAGCCCGACAACCTCAACTTGCTGATGAACCGCGGTTTGGCGCACATTCTGCTTAAGGAGTACGACCAGTCGATAGAGGTATACGACAATCTGCTCAAAAAGGACAAGAACAACGTGAGCGCCATCTTATACCGCGGCATAGCCATGGTGGAGAAAGGCGACACTCTGGCCGCGCTCAACGAGTTCACGCGCGCCACGAAGATCAACACATTCTCGGCCGACGCGCTGACATACAGCGGCATACTGCATTTTCAGCTGAAAGACTACAAGGCGGCACTCGACGACTACAACCGCTTGGCGAAGTTGCGCCCGAAGGACGCAACTCTATACATCAACCGCGCGATAACACGCTATAACTTAGACGATTATCAAGGTTGCTTCGATGACCTTGACGAGGCTATACGCCTCGACCCGAAAAAAGGCCTTGCCTACACCAACCGAGGCATGCTCTGCGCCGAAGTGGGCCGCTACGAACAGGCCGCCGAGGACTTCTCGAAGTCGCTCGCCATTGACCCGTCGGATGACATAACACTCTTCAACAGAGCGCTGATTTACTGTCAGTTGGGCAAGCTCAACAACGCTTTGAGCGACCTCAACATCATAATAGCCAAGCACCCCGAATTTGGTCCGGCATACTATCAGCGAGCCATCGTTAAGCGTCAGCTTAACGACCTGAGAGGCTCGGAACTCGACTACATGACGGCATACACATTTGAACAGGAACAGATAAAACGCGGACTCAAAGCCGGCGACAACCAATCGGAACTGTCTGAAAATGAGCAGAAAGACAAAGACAAGAAGAAAGGTTCGCGCAGCAAAAACGACAACGACATAAAGAAATACAACCAGATGGTCGTCGTTGCCGACTTCGGCGACAACGACGACAAACTGAAGCAAAACGACAAGGAGACAATTCGCGGCCGTGTGCAGGACCGCGACATAGCTATAGACCTCGAGCCAATCTTCGAGCTCAACTTCATCTCGTCGGACACAGTGCTGCCCAAAGTCAGATACTACGAGCAATGCGTGGAGGACTTCAACAGCAAGAAACTCTTCGAGACGCCGCTCATAGTCACCAACCGCGAATACACGCTCGACAACAGCAGCTCGCTGCTGTATCTGAACAAGATAAACGAATACACACAACGTATTGAAGCAGAGCCGAATAACTACGACTTATACCTGATACGCGGCACGCTTTACAACCTTGTGATGAACTACAACAACGCGATAAACGACTTCAACGTCTGTCTGCTGAAAAACCCGACAGACGTGAACGCACTGTTCAACCGCGCCGCGACGCGCTTCAAGATGGTGGAGCTGATACGTTCGATGGACAGCGACAACCAAGGCGGCGAGATAAGCGGCAGTACGCAAAGCGTGTCGAGCACGATAACAATCATCGACTACGACCTGATAATAGCCGACTTGCGCCAGATACTCGAAATAAACCCCGATTTCGAGTTCGCGCACTATAACATGAGTCTGGTGCAATGTCTGAAAAAGCAACATACAGAGGCACTTAAATCGCTCGACAAAGCCATAGCCATAAATCCGAACTTTGCCGAGGCATATTTCAACCGCGGTATAATAAACATCTTCGTGGGCAAAGAGGCGGAAGGCACGAGCGACCTAAGCAAGGCGGGCGAACTGGGCATTTTCAAAGCGTACAATGTGCTGAAACGCTATACTGGTAAAAAAGACGGCGATGAATAAGATAGATTTACCTGATAATCTGGAACTTAACAATGCCGAATTTCAAGTTGCATACCAGCTGGTATGCAACACCAACTCGTCGGTGTATCTGACAGGGCGCGCCGGCACTGGCAAATCGACGTTTCTGAAGTACATTGTGAAAAACGTGAAGAAGAAGACCGTGGTGCTGGCTCCGACGGGCATCGCCGCCGTGAATGCCGGCGGCGTAACGCTGCACTCGTTTTTCCGCATACCGCTTCACCCCTTCGTACCCGACGACGTGAACTTCAACAGTCCGCGCGCTCTCAAAGAACGGCTGAAATACAACACCGACAAGATAAAACTGATAAACGAGATAGAGCTGATAATAATCGACGAAGTGTCGATGGTGAGGGCCGATGTGCTTGATTTTGTTGACGTTGTGCTGCGCACATACACACGCAAGAAACAGCCGTTCGGTGGCAAACAGCTGCTGCTCGTGGGCGATGCATTCCAGCTCGAGCCCGTGGTGAAAAACAGCGACTGGGACATTCTGCGACGCTATTACAACACGCCTTACTTCTTCTGTGCCAGAGCGTTCGACAAAATAGACCTCGTGCAGATAGAGCTGAAAAAAGTATACCGCCAGCGCGAGAGCGACTTTCTGTCGCTGCTCGACCGAGTGCGTGTGAGCCAGTCGAACCAGAGCGACCTGAACATGATAAACAGCCGCGTGGTGCCCGACTTCAGACCTTCGGACGACGAACTGTACATAACGCTCACCACTCTCAGAGCAACAGCCGACAGCATCAACGACGCTCATTTAGAGGAGATTGACGAACCGCCGACGACATTCGTCGGCCTCATAAGCGGCGACTTTCCCGAAACCTCGCTGCCTACCAACATGCAGCTGACAGTGAAACGCGGGGCGCAAATAGTCTTTGTGAAAAACGACAAAGACCACCGCTGGTGCAACGGCACACTGGCGCGCGTGGTCGACATAGAAGACGACGGCGTGTGGGTGGAAACCGAAGAGCTTGACAAATACTTTGTAGAGCAGGAAGAATGGGACAACGTGCGCTACCGTTACGACGAGGAGCAACACAAAGTGGTGGAGGAGACACTTGGCGTATTCCGCCAACTGCCTATAAAACTTGCGTGGGCGATAACCATTCACAAAAGTCAGGGACTGACTTTTGACCGTGCCATAATCGACATAGGCCGCGGCGCTTTCGCTTGCGGACAGGTGTACGTGGCTCTGAGCCGCTGCCGCACCCTCAACGGCCTTGTGCTCAACTCGCCAATTGCCGCGCGCGACATAATGACGAACCGCTTTGTGGTGAGTTTTTCGCAAACGGCTAATAACAAGCAACTTATACAAAAACAACTGCGCGACGCAGAGGCATACCAACTATATAGTGCAGCAAGCAAAGCATTCAGAAACAACGACTTACAGAATGCGATAAATCACTTGTTAGACGCCCTTGCAATACGCACCGACGATTTGAAATCGCCCGTGGTGCGCCGGCTCATTTCGCGAAAGCTCAATGTAATAAGCCGTCTTGACGCTGAAATAGAGCAACTTATAGCCGACAAGAAGAGAATAACGGAGGAGATGTTCGACTTCGCCCACGAATACTACCTGATGGCCGTTGAGTGCAAGCACAAATACTCCGACAACCGCGCCGCCATAGGCAACCTCAACAAAGCCATCAGACTTGCGCCCGACTACGTCGGTGCGCTGATATTGCGTGGCGAAATAAACTTAGAGACAGGCGATTACGACTCGGTAGTGGAAGACGCTACGACAGCGTTCGAAACCGACAGAAAACTTACCGAAGCCCTTCGGCTTCGGGCCAAGGCGCATCTGAAGATGCGCAATTACGGCAACGCATACAACGACCTTCAGAAAGCCTTGCTCATCAACAGCACCGAGCGCGAGACATACTACATGCTAGCCGATGTCTGCCGCCGCATGGGCAACGACGAAGATGCCGACCAATACCTCGACATTGCAGAAGGATTGGAATAACAGCGACACGGATAGCATTTACTATGAAAAACAAAAAAACAATATTTAACAGAAAGCAGCAACACGATATTTTTGCCTAGCAATGCTATCATTTTTTGCCTTGTTTTTATAAAGTATTGTATATTAGCACATTACCCCCCCCCCACGACATACACTATGTCAAATAATACCAAAAAAAACATTATTTTTTCGCAAAGAAAATTAAAAAAATATTTGTGAAAGCGATAAAGATATAATATATTTGCCTTGTTCATATTTTATGAACGAAGAGTGATAAATTAATGGGCGCGACCGACTCTTGACGGTCAGCAAACTTTTAAGATAAGGCCGCGCCTTAGTATTAACTCCCAAAAAGAAAGGAGCCAACTTATGGTATGATACGCATTGGCTGCGCTTTTGTTGCGCGTACGCGTGGCCGTATTTGCGAGGTGTTTTCCGGCGTAGCTGTGCAAGCGGAAAATCCCACAATATACAACCCTGTTAAGTGCCATTCTATCAGCGAATGACATGGGCAAGTGTTTAGAATTTTAGATTAAATTGTGCAGCCATTGAGGCATTATGTTTGTGCGCTCTTGCGTAAGTGTCTCTGTAATGTTATTTTATTAAAATGAAAAAAATAATTTTCTCAGCAGCTGTTTTGGCTATGGCTGCTATCGGTGTATTAAAAGCGACATCTACAAATGATTATACTTTCAATGAACTTCAGATGGAAAACATCTGCGCTCTTGGGTGTAATAAATGTGAACGTGTAAGTAGTGATACTGGTTGCCCTGATAAATCAGGTTGTCCGTGTTGGGCTGACAAAGGACGTTTGTACGGTCATTTTAATGACAATGGTTGTTGGCCTAATGGTACTCCTCTTTGGTGATTATTCCTATTGGAAACGCATAATAGTATTATGCGTTTCCTAATAAAACTGATACCTAATATTATGAATTATGAAGAAAACACTTTTTTTTATTAGCTTACTGATAATCGCATGCAGTTGTCAGGTTAAGCAATCGCCATTAGATGAGTTCTCAAAAACTATTGAAATTACAACAGCAGATTCGATCGTATTAGAGAATTATGGCATTTTGAGCGCCAATGGCGCGATTGTGACAGATGATATGCTCGTAATAGGTACTCGAGATGATGACTATTTACTTGCTTTTGTGCCGTTACTAGCACCTGAAAAAACATTCCGAAAAATACATCAAGGGCAAGGTCCTAATGAACTGACAGATGGTTGTTTACTTTATAATTTAGGAGGTAAAGTGTGTCTTTTTGACCGCGGCTCTGAGTGTATTTATGAAATTACAACTGATTCGAGCGACCAAGTACCGCACTGGATGTGCAGTTTTCCTCACCAAGTATATCTTAATATTGACTATGTGTCGGATAATAGATTCCTTACGTCGGCCTTCAACGATTCGTGCATGATGTATATGGGCGATACTCTTGGAAACAAAATATCCCGAATTCCTATTCCCCAAGAGAGCTGCGTCTCTGATCAACCATATAATGTTCAATCGTATTTGTGGTGCATAAATAAATTTGCCGCAAACAATGATGGCACTAAATTCGCGTATGGTGTTTGCAACGAAGGACATATGGTTTTTGGTGATATAGTTGATGACGAACTTGTTGTCTGCCGTCAGAGCTTTTATGGCAAAGCCAAGGTCCGGCAGATAGAATCGTATGGACGAATTATTTATGGCGACGACAACGAAGCTCGCGTACTTAGTGTGGCTTCTATGAAAGATTGTGTGGCATTTTTATATTCAGGACGTACTCGCGAATCCGGTAAGGTAACCAATCTCGCAAATGATATTTTGCTTTACAAATGGGACGGTCAACCTTATGCTCGTCTTCAATTAGACAGAGATGTTATTCATATAATGTACTGTTCGAAATACAATGCTTTGTACGCAATTTCATTCAACCCAGAAGCGGTTGTAGTTAAGTATGATTTATCGGACATCATTCCGTAATTATGAAAAATATGATATATGTTGCACACTTTATGGGTGTGCTTTGCTTTTACGCCTGCACTAACAACTATGCCATTGAAATGGAATATAGTAAATGGATGAATAAACAGGTGCAAATTCCGTCTAATGCCAAGTATTGCAACTATATGTCAGACACATTGATGATTACAAAAGAGTCAAAGTTGAATATTTATCTATATGTCGATTCTTCACAATGTGTAGGGTGTAACTTAAAGCTCAAGGATTGGCAAGATTTTGCAGACGAGATAAAACTTGACTCTATCAAATTAAATATATTTGTGTTTGTCCATCCGCAGAAATATTCCGACGCATTGACATTTATCCGGCGCGACTATTACCAATACCCTGTTTGTATTGATATGGAGGATGAGTTTAATCGGCTTAACCATTTTCCTAAAAACGAGCACTTCCGATGTTTCCTACTTGATTCTGAAAATCGTGTTGTTCTTATAGGTAATCCGGTGCAGAATCCTAAAATACGCGAGCTATACATCAAAACCATAAGTGAGCGTTTGGGCGTGGAACGTCCAAACGACACAGAAGTGCAACAAGCTGAGTATCATACAAATATGGGCACATTTCCATGGCGAGAATCGCCAAAAGCTCATTTTATTCTACGCAATACCGAATCAGAAAGCATCGAGATAGACAGCATTCGCACATCGTGCGAATGCACAACTGCCGTGGCAAGCAAAACCGCTATCGCCGAAGGCGATAGCTCTGTGATAACTATTACCTACAAAGCCGAGCAGGCTGGCGATTTTATGCGCGAGGTTTATGTATATTTGCATGATAGCGAGCCTATTACAATGCGGATAGAAGGCCGTGCGGAATGAAAATTATGACAAAAAAAGCCAAAGTGCTGGAGCCATCACGGCTTCGGCACTTTGGTGTTCATCGTTAGAAAAAAGTTTTTTCTGATAAAAAGACAAAATCTATATATAATTAGTTGATAAAGAGTAATTCGCGATATTTAGGCAGAGGCCACAAGTCGTTGTCGACGACCTCTTCGAGCTTGTCGATAGGCCGGCGGATAGCGAAGAGCGACTCGGCGATGTCGTGGTAAGCGAGAGCCTTTTCGCGCTCATCTTCAATCTTGTTGGCAGCCTTACGAGCTTCGACCATAGCGGCGCACTTGGTGCTGACCTCATCGATAAGTTTTGTAACTTTCTGAAGTATAGCCACTTCGGTTTTAGCCATAGTATCGAAATCCTCAGGATAGAGGTTTTTGAGCTGCGAGAGGATGTTGAGCAGGCGAGTCTTGTAGGCGAGAGCAGCCGGGATGATGTGGTTCTCGGCCATTCGGCCGAGAACACGGGCCTCAATCTGCACTTTCTTAGTATAAATCTCCCACTTAACCTCGTTGCGTGCTTTGAGTTCGGCCTCGGTGTAAACGCCTGTGCGAGTGAACATTTCGACCGAAGCTGGTTTGGTGAACTCTTCGAACATCTTAGGCACGCAAGTCTCAACATCGAGACCGCGGCGTTTAGCCTCAGCTTTCCATTCGTCGGTGTAGCCGTTGCCATCGAAGCAAACGGTGTCGATGATGCTCGCAATCATAGGTTTGAGCACGTCCATGAAGGCAATGTTCATAGGTTTGCCAGCTGCCATCTCTTTGTCGACCAGAGCTTTGAAGTCGTTGAGCTGATCGGCTACAGCGGCGTTGAGCGTAGTCATAGCGCCAGCGCAGTTTGCGCTGGAACCTACGGCGCGGAACTCGAAGCGGTTGCCAGTGAAGGCAAATGGCGAAGTACGGTTGCGGTCGGTGTTGTCGATGAAAATTTCAGGGATTTCGACCAAACCAACCGACTTACCTTTCTTTCCAGCGATTTCGATAGGCGTATCAGAAGGCACTTCGAGGAGTTTGCGCAGCACCTTGGTCATGGTATGACCAAGGAACGACGAGATGATAGCGGGCGGCGCCTCGTTGGCTCCCAAACGGTGTGCGTTGGTAGCGGTAGCGATAGAGGCTTTGAGCAGAGCGTTGTGTTTCTGCACGGCCACGAGCACATTGACAAAGAAAGTGACGAACTGCAAGTTGCCCATAGCGTCTTTGCCAGGTGCGAGCAGCAGCGTGCCCGTATCGGTGCCAAGCGACCAGTTGTTGTGTTTACCCGAACCGTTGATGCCGGCGAATGGTTTTTCGTGCAACAGAAGCACGAAACCGTGTTTGCGGGCGATGTTGTTCATGAGGTTCATTATCATTTGGTTCTGGTCGTTCGAGAGGTTTGTCTCGCCGAAGATAGGCGCGAGCTCAAACTGGTTGGGCGCAACCTCGTTGTGGCGTGTTTTCAAAGGAATACCATGACGATAGCCGGCTATTTCGACGTCTTTCATGAACTCCATCACGCGCGACGGAATAGCGCCGAAATAGTGGTCGTCGAGCTGCTGGTTTTTCGACGACTCGTGTCCCATAAGCGTACGTCCGGTAAGCATCAGGTCGGGGCGAGCAGCGTAAAGGTCCTCATCGACAAGGAAATACTCCTGTTCCCAGCCGAGGTAAGAGAATACCTTTTTCACTTTCGGGTCGAACATCTGGCAGATGGGCGTGGCAGCGTCGCTGACAGCTTTGAGCGACTTCTTGAGCGGAGTCTTGTAGTCGAGAGCCTCTCCAGTGTAAGATACGAAGATGGTAGGGATACAGAGCGTATCATCCTGAATGAAAACAGGCGAGGTAGGGTCCCAGGCAGTGTAGCCGCGAGCCTCGAAAGTGGCACGAATACCGCCGCTCGGGAACGAGCTGGCGTCGGGCTCCTGCTGTATGAGCGATTTACCGCCAAACTCCTCAATCATACTGCCTTTGCCATCATACTCCATGAGTGAGTCATGTTTTTCGGCAGTACCTTCGGTAAGTGGCTGGAACCAGTGCGTAATGTGAGTAACGCCGTGCTCCATGGCCCATGTTTTCATGCCTTCGGCCACTTCGTCGGCAATGCTGCGATCGAGATGATGACCGTTGTCGATGCAATCGACAAGGGCATCATAGGTTGAGGCGCTCAGGTATTTGCGCATCTTGTCGCGGTCGAACACCAATTCACCGAAATACTTCGAAGTCCTTTCGGTAAGACTTTCGGCAGGTACAGCTTTCTTCTTGAAAGCGTCTTGCACTACATCAAATCTCAGTTTGCTCATAATACTAAAATTTTGCTGTTGTTAAATAATTTCTTTATTGATTTTTATATATAAATTTCTGTTTTTCAACCAACTAATGCACATTCGTGAACATCTTTCACGGCGCGTCCACTGGGGTCGTTAAGGTTTTGGAAAGCCTTGTCCCAAGCCAAGGCTTCGGCAGTAGAGCAAGCCACACTTGGCACGCTCGGCACGCTACGCGCTGCCGACTCGCTCGGGAAATGCTCCTCGAAGATGCTGCGGTAGTAATACTCTTCTTTGTTCATCGGCGGGTTAATCGGGAAGCGCTCCGCCGCATGCGCCATCTGCTCGTCGGTAACAAGTTCGGAAGTGATCTGTTTCAGCGTGTCGATCCAAGAGTAGCCGACGCCATCGCTGAATTGTTCTTTCTGACGCCAAGCGACATCGTCGGGCAGCATATCGGCAAAAGCCTCACGCACAATGCCTTTCTCCATAGTTTTACCCGGACACATTTTAAGAGCCGGATCGATGCTCATGGCGATATCGAGGAATTCCTTGTCGAGGAACGGCACACGGCCTTCGATGCCCCACGCCATGAGTGACTTGTTGGCGCGCAAGCAGTCGTACATATAGAGTTTGTTGATTTTGCGTACAGTTTCTTCGTGAAAAGCGCGAGCGTCGGGTGCTTTGTGGAAGTAGAGGTAACCTCCGAAAATCTCGTCGGCACCTTCGCCGCTGAGGACCATCTTGATGCCCATGCTGCGAATGACGCGGGCAAGCATGTACATAGGTGTTGACGCGCGCACTGTTGTAACGTCGTATGTTTCAATATAATAGATAACGTCGCGAATAGCGTCGAGACCTTCCTGAATGGTATAGTTGATTTCGTGGTGCACGGTACCGATGTGGTCGGCCACTTCGCGTGCTTTGGCCAAGTCGGGTGCGCCTTTGAGACCAACGGCGAACGAGTGAAGCCGTGGCCACCAGGCATCGTGCTGGTCGTCGGTTTCGATACGTTTTGCGGCGTAGAGCTTAGCGATAGCTGAAATGACCGAGCTGTCGAGGCCGCCAGAGAGAAGCACACCGTAGGGCACATCGCTCATAAGCTGGCGCTTGACAGAGGCTTTGAGGCCTTCGCGTATCAGGCCGACTGCCGTACGGCGGTCGGAAGTTGACCACTGCATCTTGTCGTAGCTGAACCACTCACGCTGATACCAGCGTTCGATTTTGCCACCGTGAAGGCTTGTGCAGTAATGTCCGGGAGGGAACACCTCATACTGGTCGCACTGTCCTTCGAGAGCTTTGAGCTCGCTGGCAACATATACCGTGCCGTCTTTGTCGTGCCCTATGTAGAGCGGAATGACGCCAATTGGGTCGCGTGCGATGAGATAGTTGTCGGTAGCAGCATCGTAGAGCACGAAGGCGAAAATACCGTTGAGTTTGTCGATGAAATCGACGCCGTACTGCTCATAGAGGGCGAGAATGACCTCGCAGTCGGAGCCGGTCTTGTACTGGAACTTGTCGGCAGTGAGCTTGCGCAACTGCTGATGGTTGTAAATTTCGCCATTGACAGCCAGTACCTTTTTCCCGTCGGGCGAATAGAGCGGCTGCTCACCCGAGATAGGGTCGACAATAGCCAGACGTTCGTGCGCCAGAACGGCTTTCTGGCTACTATACACACCGCTCCAATCGGGACCGCGGTGACGAATCTTCGCCGACATTTTAAGGGTCTGTTCACGCTTTTTCAGAGCGTCGCCCGTAATTTTCAGAATTCCTACAAATCCACACATAGTTGTATATTTTTTATAATCAATTACTTTTTTAGTCCGCCTCTCTTGCACCTTGGTGCAAGAGAGAGCGGGAATGTAGCTATGGTTGTAGTGTCAGTCCGAAAACCAAATAAGCCTTTTCGGTTCGCGGGTTAGCCGTCAGTTGGCCGAATACCGGAATGCTGAACGAATCGGTGATTTTGATTTCCTTAGTGGCTTGAACCGATATGTTGACTACAGAGAATCCTGTAGTGCCATAAAAATCAGTTGCGTGGGGCACGGCGCCTACGGCAGCCGTCCAATCGCAAGTGGCAAGTTTGAAAGGTGCCGAGAGCTCGACATAAGAGCTGTAGGCGCGCTTGCCGTCTTTGTTGACACCGTCGTTGCCGCCGATGTTGGTGAACCATTGAATGGCGACTGGACCGAAGTCGTAGCCTACGTTGGCCTCGAACACATGGTTGGTAGAGTGAGCGCTGTACTTGAAGTAACGACCTTCGGGGTCGAGACCGGTGCTGAACCAATAATCGGTAATACCGATGTTGAATCCTCCAATGGTATATGCGAGCGTAAGGTCGAACTCTTTGGTATCAGAGGGGTCGGTGATGCCGGTGTTGCCCCAAGCCGATAGCGAAAGATTCTCGCTGCCGATGCCGAGCGTAGGTTGGAACGACACGCTACCGAAGTCGTAGCCACGCCAGATGTAACTGCTTACTATGTCGGCCGAGACTGTAGTCTCTACGCCACCATCCTCTGCCTTCGCCGTTGTTGCTCCTACGAGCAACAACAGGCTCATTGTCAGTATATTTAATGTCTTCATAATTCTTATTTTTAAAATTGATAATTGAAAATTGAAAGATTAGTTGTAGCAGCTTTCGCCGTGTTCGTAAATATCGAGACCTTCCTCTTCAATTCGTTTGTCGACACGCAGTCCGTGCAGTTTCTTAATACCGAAGAAGAGTATCACGCCGCAAGCAGCAGCCCAGAGGTCGATGATGAGAACACCGAAACATTGAGCCCCGAAGAAACCCCAGCCGTGGCCGTAGAAAGCACCGTCGGAAGTTGACAGAAGGCCTGTCATAATAGTACCGAGAATGCCGCACACGCCATGTACCGAAGATGCGCCGACGGGGTCGTCGATGTGCAGCTTATGGTCGATGAAGTCGATAGCGAAGACGAGCACTATGCCACAGAGCAGTCCGATGATTACAGCGCCGACAGGCGACACCATGTCGCAACCGGCAGTGATACCAACGAGGCCGGCCAACACGCCGTTGAGCGTAAGTGAGAGCGACGGTTTGCCGTATTTGAGCCACGTTACGAACATGGTTGCCACGCCACCTGCCACAGCGGCAAGGTTAGTAGTGAGGAACACATGCGAGATGGCAACTCGGTTCACTTCGCCGCTGGCAGCCAGCTGACTGCCAGGGTTGAACCCGAACCAGCCCAACCACAGGATAAATACGCCCAGAGCCGCCATAGCGAGGTTGTGGCCCGGAATAGCTTTGCTCTTGCCCTCTTTGCTGTACTTGCCAATGCGCGGACCGAGAGCAATGGCGCCCACGAGAGCCAGCACACCACCTACGCTGTGCACGATAGCCGAACCAGCAAAATCGTGGAACACACCGCCGAAAGTACTCATCATAAAGCCATCGGCCGAGTCGTCGCAGAGCCAGCCGCCGCCCCATGTCCAGTGACCTTCGATAGGATAGATGATGAGCGAAATTACAGCGCTGTAAACCAAATACATAGAGAACTTAGTACGTTCGGCCATTGCACCGCTCACGATAGTGGCGGCAGTGGCGCAGAACACCGTTTCGAAAATAAGGAAACCTTCGACAGGCAGGTCACCGCCGTAGAACGAGAGGTCGCCCCAGTTGGGCGCTCCGATGAAGCCAGCGCCATCGCTGCCGAACATAAAGCCGAAGCCTATAAAGAAGAAGAGCAGCGAGCCGAACATGAAATCTACAAAGTTCTTCATCAGGATGTTAGCGGCGTTCTTGCCACGCGTGAAACCCGCTTCGCAAAGTGCGAAGCCCGGTTGCATCCAGAAAACCAACATGGCTGCCAAAAGCATCCAGACTGTATCGAGTGAAATACCAATTTCTTCCATAATTCAAAAATTTAAAAATGTTGTTGTTGTCTTAAATGTTAATTAATTACTTTTTGTCTCTCAGCACTGTGTCGCCGTTTTCACCGGTGCGAATGCTCCACGTGTCGAGTACGTCGCTTACAAAGATGCGTCCGTCGCCGATTTCGCCGGTGTGGGCAACCTGCAAGATGACTTTCACAGTAGGTTCGACGAACTGGTCGCGGCAAACAATTGTAAGTGCCACACGCTCAATCACATCGGTTGAATACTGCACTCCGCGGTAGATGCGCTCCTCACGGCTCTGGCCAATGCCGTGAACGTTGTGGTATTCGAACCAGTTGATGTCTGATTGCAAAAGCGCCTCTTTCACATCCTCGAACTTCGTCTTGCGGATGATTGCTTCAATCTTTTTCATTTTGTTACTGTTTTAATTGTTAATACTTAAAAATTAAAAAAGGCCGATTCTTTCGAACCAGCCTTTCGTCTATCTATTGTTTATTGTCCCTTATTTTTTCTGTCGCATCAGGCTGGTAAATGCGCATGAACAATTGAGAACCTGATTATTATTCTGGTTCTGATTATTATTCTGGTTATTATTAACCATGTCTGCCATTCTGTAGCCGAAGCCCTTGCTAAAACTTTCCATAATTTCTTTTTTTTGTTTTTACTAAATTAAAAAAGGCTGATTCTTTCGAACCAGCCTTCGTTTTCTTTATATCGTTCTGTCGTTTTCTGTTACATTCGACTGGTAAATGCAAACAACGAGCAATTCAGAACCTGATTATTATTCTGGTTCTGATTATTATTCTGATTATTATTCAGAAAATCGTTGTATGTAAATTTAACAGTCATCTTGTCTGCTTTTTTTATTCATTGCAAAAATACATTGCCGTCAATCTGCCTCCAAATATTTTCATGTTTTTTTTACCTGTAAACCATGTATTTACGTGATTCACTTACATTGTCAGCGTTGTATCACTTAAGCCTTGCGGCAAAACATAGAGGTTACAGATCGATTTCTCCTTCGAAAACGATGACGGCTTCGCCCATCATCATGACGTGGTTAGTGGCCTCGTTCCATTCGATGTTGAGGCGGCCGCCGTCCATCTGTATGGCAGATTGGCGGCCGGTGCGGCCTGTGAGCGCTGCGGCGACCGCCGTAGCGCACGCGCCGGTGCCACAGGCGAGCGTGATGCCCGAACCGCGCTCCCATACCCGCATGCGTATAGTGCCGTCGGGGCGAAGCTGGGCAAACTCGATGTTGCATCGCTGCGGAAAGACTGTACTGTGCTCAAGTTGAGGACCATAAGTATCAATGGGCATTTGCTCCACATCGTCGTCGGTGAAGATGACAAAGTGCGGATTGCCCATCGAGACGAACGTACCTCGGAAACCGCCCACTTCGAACTCGCCTTTCGGCAAAGCCGAAGGCGGCAGACAGCATTGCGCAGCATTGTCGAACGAAGGTTCGCCCATATCGACGGTCACCGACTGTACGGTATCGTCGGCGCCAATGCTGAGCGAGAGTACCTTGATGCCCGACAGTGTTTCGAGACGAATAGGATTTCTGCGAGTCAAATGCTTGTCGTACAAATATTTGGCTACGCAACGTGCTCCATTGCCGCACATCATTGCCTCCGAACCGTCGTTGTTGAAAATGCGCATTGAGAAATCCGCCGTAGGCAATGTCGGCTTACCTATCAGTATCAGCCCATCGCTACCGATACCAAAGTGAGGTTTGCTCCACTCCACCGACACTGCCGACGGATTCTGTATGTCGTATTGCATGGTGTTGACGTAAATATAATCGTTGCCGGCACCGTGCATTTTTGTAAACTGAACCTTCATTTTTAAATTAATAATTTATCTTGTTGAGACGCACTACTGTACGTCTCTACTTTAATCTTTACTCTTTACACATTACTCGCTACCCTAATACTCCGCCCAGTGTTTTATCTCCAGTTTGTCGGAGCCGTACTCCGAGAAGGCTCGGATGAAAGCCGACGCCAAGCGGGCGTTGGTGATGAGCGGGATATTGTGGTCGACAGCGGCACGGCGAATGAGATAACCGTTTTGCAACTCTCGTTCGGTGTGGTTTTTCGGTATGTTGACAACCAAGTCGATTTTGTGGTCGCGTATGATGTCGAGCACGTTGGGTTTTTCGGCAGAATCGGGCCAATGGACCTCTTCGGTTTCGATGCCCGACTGGGCGAGGAACTTGGACGTACCCGAAGTGGCGTAGATGGTGTATCCGTCGTCGTGCAAGAGGCGGGCAGCCTCGAGCAGCTCAACTTTCGAGCGTGCCTCACCCGACGACATGAGAATGCCTTTCTGCTTGTCGGGAATGTGGAAACCCACCGAGAGCATACTCTTGAGCAGCGCCTCGTAGTAGTTGTCGCCAATGCAGGCCACCTCGCCTGTAGAGGCCATGTCGACACCGAGAATCGGGTCGGCCTTGAGCAAGCGGGCAAACGAGAACTGCGACGACTTGATGCCGACATAGTCTATGTCGGCAAAGTTTTTGCCGAACGGCTCAACCTCTTTGCCAAGCATAATTTCGGTAGCCATGCCGATGAAGTTGAACTTCGTTATTTTCGACACAAACGGGAAGCTGCGGCTTGCACGCAAGTTGCATTCTATAACTCGCAATTTATTGTCTTTGGCCAAAAACTGAATGTTGAACGGGCCGCTGATATTGAGTTCTTTAGCAATCTGCTTTGCCGTGCGCTTGATGCGTCTAATAGTCTCATAATAAAGTTTTTGCGCCGGAAAGACAACTGTAGCGTCGCCCGAGTGCACGCCGGCGTACTCGATGTGCTCGCTTATGGCGTAGCACTTTATCTCGCCGTTTTGCGCCACGGCGTCAATCTCAACCTCTTTGGCGCGCTGCAGGAATTCGGTAACGACAACCGGATGCTCCTGGCTCACTACGGCAGCATTCTGCAAAGCGTCGGCAAGCTCTTCCTTGTTGCTGACAACGCGCATGGCAGCGCCCGAGAGGACGTACGACGGGCGTATCATAACAGGCAGTCCGACCTCATCGACGAAATCGTAGATTTCGTCCATCTTGGTAAGCTCTTTCCATCGTGGCTGGTCGATGCCGAGGCGGTCGCACATTTGCGAGAATTTCTGACGGTCCTCGGCAATATCAATCGACTCGGCCGAAGTGCCGAGAATTCTGACACCTTGGTCGGCAAGCAGCAAGGCAAGGTTGTTCGGAATCTGTCCGCCCGTCGACACTATCACGCCCTTGGGCTGCTCTATGTCGCAGATGTCGAGCACACGCTCAAGCGTGAGCTCGTCGAAGAAGAGCTGGTCGCACACGTCGTAGTCGGTGCTGACGGTTTCGGGGTTGTAGTTTATCATGATGGCTTTGAGGCCCATCTCCTGAATCTTCTTCAGAGCGGCGACGCCGCACCAGTCGAATTCGACCGACGAGCCTATGCGGTAAGCGCCCGAGCCGAGCACAATGACCGACTCGTGCTTGCTGAGCTCTTGCGAAGCAATGCTAAGGTCGTTTTTACTGCCGTTGTAGGTGAGATACATATAGTTGGTGCGGGCAGGATATTCGCCTGCAGTAGTATCAATCTGCTTCACAACGGGCACAATGCCCCACTGCTTGCGCAGCTGGCGTATCTGAAGGCCTTTGTCGTGAGGCGACACCGAAGCGTCTTTGATAATGAATTTGCCTATCTGATAGTCGGAGAAACCGAGACGTTTCGCCTTGTCGATTGCCTCTCGGCAATCGGCGAGCGGCGTACGAGCCTCGGCAATAGCTTCAAGCTCGCATTTCATGCGGTAAATATTGTGCAACCGGTAGAGGAACCAGCGGTCGATTTTTGTTATATCGTGCAGTTGGTCAACGGTATAGCCCATATCGAAAGCTATTGCGATAGCCGGCAGACGTTTGTCGGTCGGGTTGCGCAGCTCGTAGTCGACATCGGGGATATTAACGGTATTGGCCACAAAACCATGCAAGCCCTGCCCTACCATGCGCAGGCCTTTCTGAATGGCCTCTTCGAAGGTGCGGCCGATGGCCATCACCTCGCCCACCGACTTCATCGACGAGCCAATGAGTTTCGACACGCCGTCGAATTTGCCCAAATCCCAACGCGGAATTTTGCAGACAACATAATCGAGAGCTGGCTCGAAAAACGCTGAAGTACACTGCGTTACAGAGTTTTTGATTTCGTCGAGGCCATAGCCGAGACCTAATTTTGCGGCCACGAAAGCCAGCGGATATCCGGTGGCTTTCGATGCCAGAGCCGACGAGCGGCTCAGGCGCGCATTGACCTCAATGACGCGATAATCCTCGCTGTCGGGCGCAAGGGCGTACTGAACGTTACACTCGCCTATGATGCCCACGCGGCGCACGATTTTAATGGCAATCTCGCGCAGTTTGTGATATTCGTGGTCGCTGAGCGTCTGCGAAGGCGCCACAACGACACTCTCGCCGGTGTGAATGCCGAGCGGGTCGAAGTTCTCCATGTTGCAGACGGTGATGCAGTTGTCGTATTGGTCGCGAACTACCTCATATTCAATTTCTTTCCAGCCTTTGAGCGATTCTTCGATAAGAATTTGCGGCGAGAATGTGAAAGCCTGTTCGGCGAGTTTGCGAAGCTCGTCGTCGTTGTTGCAAAAGCCAGAGCCCAAGCCGCCGAGCGTGTAGGCAGCGCGCACTATGACCGGATAGCCGATGGTGCGTACAACCTCCATAGCCTCGTCGATAGAGCTCACAGCCACGCTGTGAGCCGTCTTCACATTGATGCTTCGCATCATATCGGCAAAGAGCTCGCGGTCTTCGGTGTTGATGATGGCATCGACGGGCGTACCGATGACTTTGACTCCGTAACGTTCGAAAACGCCACTCTCATAGAGTTTTACGCCGCAGTTGAGCGCAGTTTGGCCACCAAACGACAGCATTATGGCGTCGGGTTTTTCCTTCTGAATGACACGCTCGACAAATTCGGGCGTGATAGGCAGATAGTAGATACGGTCGGCAACGCCTTCCGAAGTCTGCACTGTGGCAATGTTGGGGTTGACCAGAATGGTGAATTTGCCCTCTTCGTGCAATGCCTTAAGCGCTTGCGAGCCCGAATAGTCGAACTCGCCCGATTCACCAATTTTGAGGGCACCGCTGCCCAACACCAATATTTTTTTTATTTCGTCGCTCATAGTATTCAATTCATTATTAGGCTTTTACATTCATATAATTAACAAAACGCTGGAAGAGTTCCATAGAATCTACCGGTCCGCTCGAGGCTTCGGGGTGGAACTGCGTAGAGAAAAACGGCTTAGTGGCGTGTTGTATGCCTTCGTTGGTGCCGTCGTTGAGATTGACGTAGAGCGGCCGCCAATCGGCAGGCAGCGTAGCGTCGTCGATGGCAAAGCCGTGGTTCTGCGATGTGATGAGGCAATGATGTGTACCAACCTCCTTCACGGGCACGTTGTGCCCGCGATGGCCGTATTTGAGTTTGTACGTTTTAGCGCCAGCGGCAAGTGCAAGTAGCTGATTGCCAAGGCAAATGCCCATTATAGGTTTGTCTTGGGCAATGGCCCAAGACAGATGTTCGATAGTGGCTTTGCACTGCGCTGGGTCGCCCGGACCGTTCGACACGAAAAGGCCGTCGTACTCTTCGCCGCGGAAGTCGTAGTCCCAAGGCACGCGCTTCACCTGCACGTCGAAGCGGAGCAGGCAGCGGAGAATGTTGTTTTTCATTCCGCAGTCGATCATGAGCACTTTTTTGCTGCCGTTGCCGTAGGTTCTGACTTCGGTTGCCGACACTTCGGCAACCAGATTGCGCTTGTTCGGGTCCGACATTTCCACATCGGCATCGTCGAAGATAATCTTGCCGAGCATGGCGCCTTTGTCGCGCAGCTTCTGAGTGAGCGCGCGTGTGTCGATGTCGCACAAAGCCGGCACCTTGTGCTGCTTGAGCCACGCCGACAGGCTACGGTCGGAATCCCAGTGGCTGTATTGCTCCGAATAATTCTGAATAATCAGAGCCTGACATTGTATCTTGTCGGATTCGAAAAAACGCGAGACGCCGTTGGCGTCGTATTCGTCGGACGGCACGCCGTAGTTGCCAATCATCGGATATGTGGGCACGAGAATCTGGCCACGGTACGAGGGGTCGGTAAGACTTTCGGGGTAGCCCGTCATGGCGGTGTAGAAACACAATTCGCCGGCTACGGATTTCTCGTAGCCGAACGATGTGCCCTCGAACACAGAGCCGTCCTCGAGCTTTAGAAGTGTCTTTTTCGGCTTTTCGTTTTCAATCGCAGTTTTCATTTTCTTTGTTCTAATTATTTGGTTATCCCTCCATTGCGTTTTTTATAAAATCAACAAACAACGGATGCGGATTCAATACTGTACTGACATATTCGGGGTGGAACTGAGTGCCGATAAACCAGCGATGCTCTGGTATCTCGACTATTTCAACCAATCCCGACCGTGGGTTGTGTCCGACGCATTTCATGCCATTTTGCTCATATTCAGCCAGATACTTGTTGTTAAACTCGTATCGGTGGCGATGGCGTTCGCTGATGTGTGCGCTGCCATAAATGGCGCGCACACGGCTGTCCTCGAGAAGCTCGCAGTCGTAAGCTCCAAGGCGCATTGTGCCGCCCTTGTCGGTAATCTGCTTCTGCTCCTCCATGATATCTATGACGCTGTGAGCTGTCGACGGATTCATCTCCATGCTGTCAGCATCCTGATATCCAAGCACATAACGTGCAAATTCGATTACCATCATCTGCATACCCAAACAGATGCCAAAGGTAGGAATATTATGCGTACGAGTGTAATTTATGGCTGTTATCTTTCCTTCAATTCCGCGCTGACCGAAACCCGGGCAAACGACAATGCCAGCCAGTCCGGCCAGTTTCTCGGCTACATTTTCGGGCGTAATAAGCTCACTGTTAATAAATTGCAGTTTTGCTTTGCGGCCATTGTAAATGGCCGCCAGATGCAAGCTCTCGCGTATGCTTTTGTAAGCGTCCTGCAGGTCGTATTTGCCCACCAGACCTATGCGCACCTCTTCGGTGGCCATTTTCTGCAATTGCAGAAAATGATTCCACGACTGCATGTCGGCCTGATGCTCGCTGCCTGCCACAACGCCGAACTTGGTCAGTATTGAGCTGTCGAGTCCCTGTCGCTGCATATTCACAGGCACTTCGTAGATGCTCGGCAAATCCTCGCTTTGCACCACACACGCCGGCTCAACGTTGCAGAACGAAGCCACCTTGTTGAGTATGCCCTGCTCGAGATGATACTCGGTGCGCAGAATAAGTATGTCGGGCTGAATACCCATGCTTTGCAGCTCTTTTACAGAGTGTTGCGTAGGTTTTGTCTTAAACTCGCCAGCCGCCCTCAGGTAAGGCACGTAGGTGAGGTGTATGTTGATAGCGTTGCGCCCAAGCTCCCATCGCAACTGGCGTATGGCCTCCATGAATGGCGCACTCTCGATGTCGCCTATCGTGCCGCCAATCTCCGAAATGACAAAGTCGAAATGCTCGCTCTCGGCATTGGCACGAATGCGGCGCTTTATCTCGTCGGTGATGTGCGGGACAACCTGAATGGTGCGTCCCAGATAGTCGCCGTGGCGCTCCTGGTCGATTACGGCCTGATAGATTCGGCCTGTGGTGATAGAGTTGTTGCAGGTGGTTTTTATACCTGTAAAACGCTCATAATGACCCAAATCGAGGTCAGTTTCCATACCATCGACGGTTACGTAGCACTCGCCGTGCTCGTAGGGGTTGAGAGTGCCCGGGTCGATGTTGATGTAGGGGTCGAACTTCTGGATAGTGATTTTGTAGCCGCGCGCCTGAAGCAACTGCCCTATGCTGGCCGAAATAATTCCCTTGCCAAGCGACGAAACAACACCGCCGGTAACGAAAATGTATTTAGTTTCTGATAGATGACTCATAATAATTGATAAAAGCTAAGTTAACTAATTTTACCCCACCATGTGTGGGGTAATCGCCACTGAAATACCAGTCGCCCGTATGGTTAGGGCAAGCTGTGCGAAGCCCTTCCAACGACTGGAAAACCAGCTGGATAGGCGTGTCGATGCCTTCGGGCCGAAGCATCTCGAGCATTTTGTCCGAAATCTCATCGGCACTGAAGGGTGCATATATATCTTTAACGTAATTGTGCATCTGATCGACTGGCAAATCCTTCTGTGCCAGACATTTATAATAAATGTCGCACACCGTCTGCCAACTGCCGCGCTCTACGTGCAGCTCTATGGCTGCACGGAAAGCTATGAGCTCGCCCATGCTCGACATATCTATGCCGTAGTAGTCGGGATAACGCACTTGCGGACAAGAACTTACGATGACCATTTTCTTCGGATGCAATCGGTCGAGAATGCGTATGATGCTCTCTTTGAGCGTTGTGCCGCGCACTATAGAGTCGTCGATGATGACAAGGTTGTCGACACCGGGCTTCAGCGAGCCGTAAGTGATGTCGTACACGTGAGCGGCAAGGTCGTTGCGCATGGTGCCTTCGGTGATGAAGGTGCGCAACTTGATATCCTTGATGGCCACCTTCTCGCTGCGCACGTAGTTGTGCAGTATGTCGCGTATCTCGGCCTTCGTGGGCAGATGGTCCTGAGTGAGGTCGAACAATTGTTCGACCTTCTGCTCGTTGAGGATTTTCTTGAATCCGTCCAACATGCCATAGAATGCAACTTCCGCAGTATTAGGCACATAGCTAAACACAGTATTCTCGAGGTCGCCACCGATGGCCTCATTGATTTTGGGCGTGAGCTGCTCGCCTAGTGCTTTTCGCTCTTTGTAAATATCATAGTCGGAACCTCGGCTGAAGTAAATGCGCTCGAACGAGCAGGCGTGCTTCTCCTTTGGCTCAATTATCTGCGAGAGCTTCAGTTCGCCGTTGCGGCGAACTGTAAGTGCCTGACCTGGCTGCAGTTCGTTGATGAGTTCGGTCTCCAGACCGAACGTCGTCTGAATCACCGGGCGCTCTGACGCCAGCACCAGAATCTCGTCGTCGGCATACCAGAACGCGGGGCGAATACCCCACGGGTCGCGCATAGAGAACATCTCGCCGCTGCCCGTGAAGCCGCACAAGACATAGCCGCCGTCGAACGACGGCGTCGAAGTGCGCAACACGTTGGTAATGTCGATGTTATCTTCGATGAATGAGGTTATCTCGGTGCCTTGCAGGTTGTGCTGCCGCGACAGCTCGTACACTCGCTCGCTCTCGCGATCGAGGCGGTGCCCCATGAGCTCAAGCATGATGTAGGTGTCGTTGAAGATGCGCGGGTGCTGCCCCATGGCGGTTATCTCGCCAAACACCTCATCGACATTCGTCAGGTTGAAATTGCCGCACAGGCACAAGTTGCGCGCGCGCCAGTTGCTGCGCCGCATGAACGGATGTACGTAGGCCAAGCCATGTTTTCCCGTTGTCGAATAGCGCAGATGACCCATGTAAATCTCGCCCAGAAACGGCAAATGCGACTCCTGCACTTTCTGAAAAAGCTCTTGTATGGCCCCGCTGCCCAAGGCACGCTCGCGAAACATATACTCCTCGCCCGGCTGCGCGTCGAAATTCACGCACGCTATGCCCGCGCCTTCCTGGCCACGGTTGTGCTGTTTCTCCATCAGCAGATAGAGCTTGTTGAGGCCGTACATGTCGGAGCCGTACTTATGCCTGTAGTAGTCGAGAGGCTTCAACAGCCTTATCATCGCCACGCCACACTCATGTTTCAAAGGTTCTGACATAATACTTAATTGTTTGAATATTATTTTTTTTACAAAATCCTTCCAATACGTTCGGCGGCCACCAAACTGTCTTCTTTTGTGCCAAAAGCAGTGATGCGCACAAAGCCCTCGCCGTTCACACCAAAGCCTTCGCCCGGCGTCACAACGACATTGGCCTGAGTGAGCAGTCGGGTGAAAAACGACCACGAGTCTTCGCCCTTCGGTGTCGACACCCAGATGTATGGCGAGTGTTCGCCGCCGTACACCGTCAGACCGTAGCCGGCAAGCCGGCTACGAATGAGGCGCGCATTGTCCATGTAATAGTCGATGGTGTCGCGAATTTGTTTTTGCCCTTCGGGCGAAAACACAGCCTCAGCGCCACGCTGTGAGATGTACGAGGCGCCATTGAACTTGCAGCACTGACGACGCTCCCACAACGCATTGAGCGACACGCCATCGACTTTCAACTCCTCGGGCACCACCGTATATCCGCATCGCACACCAGTGAAACCTGCTGTCTTTGAGAAACTTCGGAATTCTATGGCGCACTCTTTGGCACCTTCTATCTCGTATATCGAGTGCGGCAGCGTATCGTCTTGTATAAAAGCCTCATAGGCCGAGTCGTATAGGATTATGGCGTCGTTGCGACGCGCATAATCGATCCACTGACTGAGTTTTTCCTTCGTAATGACCGCACCCGTCGGGTTGTTTGGGTAGCAGAGGTACACTATGTCGAAGTGCTCTGTGGGTATGTCGCCAGTGAAGCCGTTAAAGGCGTTGCAAGGTATAAACCGTATCTGGCGCCCCGTCATCAGGTTGGTATCTACATAGACCGGATACACAGGGTCGGTAACGCCGACGATATTATCGACGGCGAACAAGTCGCCTATGTTGCCGGTGTCGCTCTTGGCGCCATCGCTAATGAAGACCTCTTTGCGTGTGAGCGCAACACCGCGCGGACTGAAGTCGTGCGCAATGATGGCATCAATAAGGAAGTCGTAGCCATGCTCAGGGCCGTAGCCGCGGAAAGTCTTTCCGTCGGCGCACTCATCGACAGCGCGGTGCATGGCCTCTATCGACGCCTGCGGCAGCGGGCGTGTAACGTCGCCAATGCCAAGCCTTATTATTGGCGCATTGGGGTTCTGTGCCTTGTAAGCCGCTACACGCTGCGCTATCTCGGCAAACAAATACCGCTGCGACAACCGCTGGAAATTACTATTTATCTTCATCGTTCTATCATTTGCTAATTAACAACTTACACTACTTCACCCTTTACTTTTTACTCAACTTCGCGTCCACCTCGTCGGCCACCTGACGACCGCTTGCAATGGCCTTCACCACTAAGCTCGCTCCCGACTTTGCATCACCGGCAACGAACACATTATCGGCAAATTGCGGATGCTCGGGGCGAAGGAAACCCATTGCCAAGAGTACCATGTCGCATTTTATCACCTCTTTTTTGCCTGTCAGTTTCATCTGAGGGCGGCCGCCATCGGGCGCCGGAAGCCACTCAACTTCCTCTACTTCGGCACCTTTCAGATTGCCATTCTTATCTCCAACGAACTTATTGGTAGTGAGGCACCAGCGACGTTCGCAGCCCTCTTCGTGGCTTGTGGTGGTCTTGAGCACCACAGGCCACCACGGCCACGGCGTTGCAGGGTTCTGACCTACAGGCGGTTGCGGCATTATCTCTATCTGCATCACTTTCTTGGCTCCTTGTCGGTGACATGTGCCGATGCAGTCGCTGCCAGTATCGCCACCGCCTATCACAAGCACCGTCTTGTCTTTGGCACTAATGCGTTCCTGACCGCTAATATCCTCGCCCATAAGCACTTGGTTCTGCTGACCGAGTATTTGCAGGGCAAAATAGACGCCTTTCAGTTCGCGGCCCGGCACTGTGAGGTCGCGTGCGACAGGCGTGCCTGTCGCAATGACGTAAGCGTCGTAGCCTTTGGGCAACTTCTTCGAGTCGACCTCTGTATTCATCTTTATTTCAATACCTTCGGCCTGCATCAGTTCAACACGGCGGTTGATAACGTATTTGCTCAGTTTGAAGTTCGGAATGCCATAGCGCAGCAAGCCGCCCACGGCGTTGTGCTTGTCGATGAGAGTAACGGAATAGCCTTTGCGGTTGAGGCACACGGCCGCCGACATGCCGGCGGGTCCGGCGCCTATAACAGCCACTTTCTTGCCGTTGCGCTGATACTGCGCCGGCTTCACATAGCCTTCGCGGAACGCCATCTCGATGATAGAGCATTCGTTTTCGCGCACGGTAACCGGTTCGTCGATGCAATGGTTGAGCACGCAACCCTTCTCGCACAGCGCCGGACAGATGCGGCCCGTGAACTCGGGGAAGTCGTTTGTGGCGGCGAGCAGCTTGTAAGCAAGCTCCCATTTGCCCTTGTACACAGCGTCTTGCCATTCGGGCTGCTTGTTTCCGAGCGGGCATGCCCAATGACAGAACGGCACGCCGCAATCCATACACCGCGATGCCTGCATCCTGCGGTCGTTCTCGTTGAGAGTCTGCTCCACCTCAGCGAAGTCTTTGATTCTCTCACATACTGGTCTGTGACCGGCTTCCTTGCGCGGCACAGTTAAAAATGCTTTTGGATTTCCCATGGCTATTTCTTTTTAATACTCTCGTTCAACTTTGTTAATTCTTTGTTCAAGACCCTTAAGTGCCTCTTCGTGAAGCACTTTCTTGTACTCAATAGGAGTTACCTGAATAAACTCATCTACATAATGAGCCCAGTCGTCGAGCATGCGTTTGGCAAGCTCCGAACCTGTGCGCAGGTAATGGCGGCGTATCAGTTCGTGAAGTTCCTCGCGGCGGCTTTTTTCTTCAATAAGGCTCAATTCTATCATATCCATATTGCAGAAATAGTCGAAGTTGTGGTCTTTGTCCCACACGTAGGCCAAGCCGCCCGACATACCGGCGGCGAAGTTGCGGCCTGTCTTGCCCAACACAACTACGCGGCCGCCCGTCATATACTCGCAGCAGTGGTCGCCGGCGCCTTCGACGACGGCCGTCGCACCTGAGTTTCTGACTGCAAAACGCTCACCAACACGTCCGTTGATGTAAACCTCACCGCTCGTGGCACCATAGAGCAAGGTGTTGCCGGCTATGATGTTATCCTCGGCGTTGAATTTCGAATGTTTTGGCGGATAAAGACTTATGCAGCCACCCGAAAGGCCTTTGCCCATGTAGTCGTTGGTCTCGCCTTCGAGCGTGAACGAAACACCACGCATGAGGAAGGCGCCAAAACTCTGGCCTGCCGAACCTTTGAATCGCACGTTGATAGTGCCGTCGGGCAAACCCTGACCGCCGTACTGCTTGGCTATCTCGCCCGACAACATCGCGCCTACGGCGCGATTGGTGTTGATGATGTCGTACGAGAGCGAGACGTTCTGTCCGGCTTTTATCTGATCGGCCGACGACATTATCATGTCGCGGTCGAGTACGTCGTATATCTTGTGAATAGGATGCGACACTGCATGAATAGGATGTCCGTTGTCGATTTTGGCCAGCAAACGACTGAAGTCTAGCGTTTTAGTCTTATCTGTAAAACGCGACTCATCGATAGTTATCATATCGGTGCGGCCTATCATGTCGTCGAATTTGCGGAAGCCCATCTCGGCCATGTACTCGCGCACTTCGCGCGCGAGGAAGGTGTAGTAGTTGACAAGGTACTCCGAGCGTCCGAGGAACTTAGCCCTCAGTTGCGGGTCTTGCGTTGCCACGCCTACCGGACAGCTGTTGGTATGGCATTTGCGCATCAGCACGCAACCCAAAACTATCAGCTGTATTGTTCCGAAACCGAACTGTCCGGCACCCAGAAGCGCCATGCTTACTATGTCGCGGCCGGTTTTCAACTGGCCGTCGGTCTGAATCTCTATCTTATCGCGCAAACCGTTGAGTACCAGCGTCTGCTGTGTTTCGGCCAGACCTATCTCGGGCGATATGCCTGCATATCGCACCGACGATGCCGGCGATGCACCCGTGCCGCCTTCAGCACCCGAGATGACTACTATGTCGGCTTTTGCCTTGGCTACGCCGGCGGCAATGGTGCCCACACCGCTCTCGGCAACAAGCTTCACGCTTATCTGCGCGCTCGGGTTCACATTCTTCAGGTCAAAAATGAGCTGCGCAAGGTCCTCGATGCTGTAAATATCGTGGTGAGGTGGCGGCGAGATGAGCGAGATGCCCGGTATAGAGTGACGCGTCTTGGCGATGATCTCATTTACCTTAAAACCAGGCAACTGACCACCCTCACCGGGCTTTGCGCCCTGCGCCACTTTTATCTGTATCTCCTGAGCGTTGACGAGGTATTCGGTCGTTACACCAAAACGTCCCGATGCAACCTGTTTCACTGCACTCGACAGCGAAACACCGTCCTGCTCTGCCTTGAAACGAGCCTCGTCCTCACCGCCTTCGCCAGTGTTGCTTCGGCTACCTATCTTATTGAGCGCAAGCGCAATAGCTTCGTGAGCCTCTTTGCTTATGGCACCGAACGACATGGCCGCGCCAATGAAACGTTTCATTATCTGCTCTTCGGGTTCAACCTCTTCGACAGGTATCGGGTTCTGCTTGAACTTGAAGTACTGACGCAGGAACAACGGCTCTTCGACACTGTCGATGATGTGCGTGAACTCCTTGAATTTCTTATAACTGCCCAATCGTGTGGCCAATTGCAGCGTTGCAATGGCATCGGGCGTCCATGCGTGGCGTATGCCGTCTTTGCGGTACGAATACTGACCAACGAACGGCAGCACATCACCCGGTTCCTCGGCGTAACCCTGACAATGCCGACGAACGGCATCGTCGGCTACGCTCTTAAGCCCCACACCGCCAATGGTCGACGACGGCGTGCCGAAGTACTTCTTGAGCAACTCCTCGCCCAGACCTATCGACTCGAATATCTTCGCACCACGATACGAACGTATCGTGCTGATACCCATCTTACTCATAATCTTGAGCAGACCTTTGTCGACAGCTTTTATGTAGTTGTGCTCGGCGGTAGCATAGTCGAGCTGCACTTCGCCGCGTTTCACAAGGTCGTCGATGACAGCGAAGGCCATATACGGGTTTATGGCGCTAGCGCCATAACCGAGCAGCAGAGCGGCGTGCATCACTTCGCGTATCTCGCCGCTTTCTACTATCAATGCCGTCTGCACACGTTTCTGCACCGAAATCAGATGATGGTGTATGGCGCTCACAGCCAGCAACGACGGCACAGCGGCATGGGCGCTGTCCATGTCGCGGTCGCTCAGTATTATGTAGTTGATGCCCTCATCGACCGACTTCTCGGCCTCGCGGCACAACTCATCGATGCGAGCCGCCATGCCGGCCTCGCCTTTGTCTTTCTCAAACAGTATCGACAGCTTTTCGGTGTTGAAACCTTTGTAGCGTATGTGGCAGAGCATGTCGAGCTCGGTGTTGGTGAGCACCGGCTGCGGCAGACGCACCATCTTGCAGTGCGACTCGTTGGGAGTGAGAATGTTCATGCCCACTGCGCCAATGTATTCAGTAAGCGACATCACCAACTCCTCGCGTATCGGGTCGATAGGTGGGTTGGTAACCTGCGCAAACTGCTGACGGAAATAGCTGAAGAGCAGCTGCGGACGGTCCGAAAGGACCGCCAGCTGCGTGTCGTTGCCCATCGACGTAAGCGGTTCCTGTCCGTTGACACACATCGGAACTATCACTTTATCAACATCTTCGCGAGTGAAATCGAACACTCTCAACTTGCGCTGATAGTCGGCAACTGCGTTGTCGACCTTACGGCCGCTGTGCAGTTTTGCAAGCTCTATTCTGTTGGTATGCAGCCACTTGCTGTACTCACATTGTTTTGTAAGCTGAAGTTTTATCTCGTCGTTGGTGTATATCGTTCCGGTTTCGGTATCTACCAGAAGTATCTTGCCGGGCTGCAGCTTGCCTTTCTCCTTTATGAGCTGCGGGTCGACCTTCAGGCAGCCAGCCTCCGATGCCACCATGAGCGTACCGTCTTCGGTAACAAGGTAACGGCATGGGCGCAGACCGTTGCGGTCGAGCATTCCGCCGGCATAGCGGCCGTCGGAAAAGAGCAGCGCTGCCGGACCGTCCCACGGCTCCATGAGTATCGAATGATACTCATAATAAGCCTTCAGCTCGTCGCTTATAGGGTTGCGGTCGTTGAACGACTCGGGCACCATCATCGAGATGGCATGAGGCAGGCTCATGCCCGAACGGACGAAGAACTCAAGCGCATTGTCGAACGAGGCGCTGTCGCTCATATCGGGCTGAATGATAGGGTGAATGCCCTTCACATCACCCAGCGCGGGCGACGAGAGCACGCTCTCGCGCGCCGCCATCCAGTTGCGGTTGCCGCGTATGGTGTTTATCTCGCCGTTGTGCGCCAGCATACGGAACGGCTGCGCCAACGACCACGTCGGGAACGTGTTGGTGCTGAAACGCGAGTGAACCACCGCCATGCCGCTCGTGAAGAACGGACTGCTCAGGTCGGGGTAATACTCGCGCAGCTGTGTCGAGGTAAGCATTCCCTTGTATATTATCAGACGGCTCGAGAGCGACACGATGTAGAAATCCTTGTCCTGAACCTTCTGCTCTATATGCTTGCGAAGCAGATAAAGGTCGGTCTCGAAGCGCGCCACATCTTTCACGCCGGTGATGAAAATCTGAATTATGTCGGGCTCCGAAGCCGCCGACTCCTCACCCAGAATGTCGGAGTTGACTGGCACCGTTCTGACGTGCGACAGCGTGAAACCCGCCGACTCTACCTCGCGGTGTATCAAGTCGAGATATGCGTCGTGCAGGTTCTTGTCTTTCGGCAGAAAGACAAGGCCAGTGCCGTATTTTCCGCGTTCGGGCACCGGGATACCCTGAAGCAGAATGAATTCGTGCGGTATCTGCACCATAATGCCAGCACCGTCGCCCGATGCTTTCCCGCCTTTGAGCATTGATGTCTCCGACTCCGCGCCACGGTGCTTGAGGTTCTCAAGCACCGTCAGGGCGTTGTCAACCAACTGATGCGTCTTGTTGCTCTTCAAGTCCGCCAACAAACCGATGCCACAGGCATCGTGCTCGTTCTCTTTGTCATACAATGTTACCATAAACCGTTCATTTATATGTTTTTACTTATTTTTTCTTCATTAATTAAAAAGGGCTGGTTTTCCAAGCCAGCCCTTTTGTGTTTTTTATCTCTCCGTTTCTCTTTCGCCGCATCCGACTGGTAGATGCAAGCAACGTCGTATCTGAACCGGATTATTATTATTTCGGTTCAGATTATTATTACAATTGCTATTCGCACCCTCCGATACAGTCATTCTGACTGGCAATTCAAAACTCTTCATCTTCTTATCTTTTTTTGTTCAATAAAAAAGGCTGATTCTCAAAAGAACCAGCCTTATATTTTTAAATCTTCTATTTCATTTATTATTTGCTGCATCCGGCTGGAAGATACAAACAACGATTATTCAGAACCGATTTATAATTATTTCGATTCCAATTATTATTCTGTTTATTATTCAGAACTGAAACGTTGTATGTAAATCCAACTGTCATTTATTTATCTTTTTATCGAGTGCAAATATAATGAGGGCATTTTCCCATCACCAAATATTTTTCCGACTTTTTAGCCACACAGCCATGCATTTACGCGTTTTACTTATGTCTGTGTAAGTGTTTTTTTTACAGACTTTACTCTCTACTCTTTACACTTTACTCTCTACAGACGCACGACCGTGCGTCTCTACATCAACTCAACGATGAATAGGCCTTTTTTATCTCTTCAACCGACATACTATCTATATCACTTTTGTCATAAACCGACACGAGCACAATACGGCCGGCCCCTTGTACAATCACACAATCTGTTGTAATTACCCTTGCTCCGCCTCGTTTTCCTTTGCCCTTAGATGATATTGCCAACCTTATTTTTCTGAATTTTCCGGCCAATGACACGCCCTGCTCTGGATTCTCCGACAAAGAATCAAGCAATTCCTTCAGGTCTTTTTTAAAAGATGGATATCTCTTCGAAAGAACCTTTGCGTTCTTAAGAAACGTTGGTGTGGCGACAAACGCTATCATATCATGCTTATTATCTCGTCAGCTGTACATCCTTTGGCATTTTTGTCGTTCATAAGGTTCTCTGCCTCAACCCGCGAACGCTTCATATCTTCAATGATTGCATCGTTTTCGCGCACAGTGACGAAACTAAGGGTTTTCATATAGTTGAGAAAACTCATAGCATCAGCATTTCTTGTGTCCAAATCTATGGTTACTGTTGTTTTCATATTTTTTTTCTGCAAATATATATCATTTTACGCCCGATACAACGGAAATGATTTGTTTTTAGCATTTTCATCTTTACTCTATATACAGACGCACGGCCGTATTTTTTTATTCAGACGCACGGCCGTGCGTCTCTACATTACTCTTTACTCTTTACACTTTACTCTTTACTCTTTACTCTCTCAATCCGTTCGCAGCATTCTCTGGCTTCGGCCACGATGTCGGCTTCGCCTGCCACACGGCGACCCTGCATAAGTATCCGTCCGTTGCAGATAACAGTATCAACAGCCTCATTACTAACCGAATATATGAGGTTCGAAATGAGGTTGTGGCAAGGCACCATGCGTTCGTTGTCGAGACGTATGAGC
Source organism: Bacteroidales bacterium (assembly GCA_017960905.1). Taxonomy (GTDB): domain Bacteria; phylum Bacteroidota; class Bacteroidia; order Bacteroidales; family Marinilabiliaceae; genus W3P20-009. Next base: position 32,026 of record JAGCYH010000002.1, on the reverse strand, counting down.
ATAGCGTCGGCAAGTTTGCCTTCGGCAATCTCGCCAGCATCGATACCGAAGGCACGGGCGCCGTTGCGTGTGGCCCAGTCGAACACCATGTCTACGGGCAGCGTCTGCGGCCCGTAGTTGCACTTGGCCATCAGTGCCGCCACCTTGGCCTCCTCGCGCATGTCGAGGTTGTTGTTCGACGAGCAGCCGTCGGTGCCGAGTGTTACGAGGCAGTGCGACCGTATCACGCGTTTCGTCGGGAAATATCCCGACGCAAGTTTCATGTTCGAAATAGGATTGTGCACAATAGTCACACCTCGCTCGCGCAGCAACGCAAGTTCCTCGTCGTCGACGTGAACCACATGTGCCGCGATACAGTCGGGACCGAGAATGCCCAGCTTGTCGAGCCAGCGCACGGGCGTAGTGCCGTGCGCCGCCATGCAGTCGTCGACCTCTTTGCGAGTCTCCGACAGGTGGAAGTGCAGCCGTGCGCCGACGCGCCGAGCTTGCTCGGCGCAGCGGTGCCACAACTGCTCGCTCACCGTGTATATGGCGTGCGGCGCCACACTGTATTCTATCCTGTCCGACGTGCCGTTCTTCTGCAGCAAATCAAAATTGTAGGCAATATCCTTCTCGTCGAGCGAATCGACGAACGTCATGCCCAGACAGGCCCTCATGCCCATCTCATCTACGGCGCGCCACACATTGTCGCAATGCCAGTACATGTCGTTGAAAAACACCGTGCCCGACTTAATCATCTCAAGGCAAGCCAGTTTCGCCCCGATGTAAATATCGCGTTCGGTTATTTTGGCCTCAAACGGCCAAATATACTCATTGAGCCAGCGGAAGAGCTCAATGTCGTCGGCGTAGCCGCGCATGAGCGTCATCGAAGCGTGCGTGTGGGCGTTGTAGTACGGCGGCACGATGGCCATGCCGCTACCGTCGATGACGGTATCGGCCGCCTGCTGCGAGGCCGCTCCGCCTATCTTCTTGAATCGGTTTCCCTCTATGTATATGTCGGTCGGTTTGCCGTCCAGACTGACATTTTTTATCAGAATAGTATTATTCATATAGTTTTAAAACAATAATAATCAATCAATTATCCTCATCTGACACTTGCCTGTTTATTATTTCCCCGAATCCTCATCGGTCGGACTCTGCATAGGCGGACGACCATCGTAATCGCCATATTCATATTCACCCAGAACCTCTCCCTGATGGTTTACATATTTTACCTTGAGCCGGTAACCCGACTTCGTTATCACATTGGCCAGTGCTTCGATTTCTGGCGTATTCGTCTGTATTTGCAAAGATAGCATATAATCAATCCGCTGCTTTACAGAGTCGTCAGGAGCCAGACGGTCGAGCAGAAACTCCACACTGACAATATCGCGCCCCCTTTTGCATATTCCGCCATTCGCCTCCACTTCTTCCTCTATCTCAAGCAAGGCTTCCTCAACAGGCATGTCGCGGTATCGCGCATACGGATCGCTGTATGTAAGCTGGTTCACACGTATGTAGGCGAACTGAAACAACGCTGCAATCCACAGAACCATGACTTGTTTCTGTATCGGACGCCAAGTGCGCATTTCGGGCGGGATTACAGTACGCACGCGCCGCGAGTATTTGAGATACAAAAGCCATATTATAGGGCCAAGAACAGGGCCGAGAGTAATCAGATAGTCACTAATAAACAGCCATTGTTCTGTCATTTTTACCACACAAAAATCTAAAATACAACCAATTAGCAGACACCACAAGTATGTGCGCGCCCATGCCACCGCGTCGGGTAGCCGCCGATGGAAGGCACGGATTGTGGCTATCGCCACAATCGACTGCAACAGAGCCAATACCAACATGACCACTATCACCTTACTGCTCAGTCGGCTCCACGAAGCACTCAGTCGCAACAGCGTGTACACCGAATACGCCGTAGCCAAACCAACGGCCACATAAAGAAAGAACGCCAGCCAGCCCGATACCGAGTCCTTGCGTTTTGGGGTATCTTCGGGCTCCGGCTCGTTCATCACCTGCTCATCGACGGCATAACCCATACACTCGCCTTCGAAGTGGGGCTTAGCATTCGTCAGCGAGCAAACCAACCCTCGGTCGAGGTCTATCTGCCTATTCTGACAAGTCAGGCATATATTAAGATGCTCCTCATTGTTCATATCTTCAGTGTTTTATTGTTATTCAATCAATAATTCCACATCGGTATCTTCTTCCGTATCAGCGTCTTCTTCTATATCAGTGTATTCTTCCGTGTCGGCATCTTCGCCTTTCAGCTCCGCCTCGGTAAACTCTATTTCGCACATCACGTCGCCGTCTTGGTTGATATACCGCGTACAAAGAGAATACCCCAGACTGTTAAACTTTCTAACCTCTTCCATATATTCCGGCGACTCTTCAAACGAAGATTTGATAAGAAGCTTTTCTAAAAAAGACAGCGTGTCTCTTTCTGTTTCTGTCATCACGTAGTTCATGTATATTTTTTTCCCTTCGATATAGCAAGTGTTCCCTCCATCCATCTCGGCGTTCATATCACGTACATACTCTCTGACAAAAGCGTCGCTGTCAACCAAATGCAAATTGTCCTGCGGGTTATTCGCAAACGACACCGACATATAAAGAATTGATAATGCGGCTATTGTGTACACACCAAATATTATTTTCTCTAATCGGCCCCACGTGCGCGTTTCAGGTGGAATGACATTCTGAACACGCTCCGACAGGCTCAGATACGACAGCCAGACAATAGGCATAATGAATGAACGAATTATAGAACGTACGTCGCCTCGCCCCATCGGCTCGTCAATTAATATACTGCCGATAACAAACACCAAACCATCAATAATTATCATCACCATATATGTTCTCGCCCACGACACCGCATTGGTCCGACGGTTATGGAATGCTGCTATTGTGGATATTGCCGCTATCACAGCCGACGCTATATACATTACATACACCAATTTCATTGGCATACCGTATATCGACATGTCGCCACTTTTTAGCTCCAGTACTCCTTTGAATATCGATGCTAAGCAACCTAAACCAATAACAAAATACAGGAAAAACGCCAGCCATCCTCCTATAGTCGATTTTCTGCCTTCCTCCTTAGCCTCCTCTTGTCTCTCTTTCACAACTGGCATATCGGCTTCAAAATTCGGGCATTCGCCCTCAAAATCGGCCTTCGCACCCGTTAGCGAACAGAGCAAGCCCTGGCTCATGTCCATCTTGCGCCGTTGGCACAATTGGCACCACTTAAGTTGTTCCTCGCGATTCATATTCTTAGTTTTAAGTAAATATTTCTGTATCAATATTTTGCATCAGAAGCCGTCGAAATACAACAAAAGGCAAAAGAATCCCCAAATAAGCATTGCCGTAACAACCACTGCAACTACCAGTATAGCAACGACATAGCCAGCCGTCAACGACAAAAACACAGGCTTCCACGAAAACCCGACGTCATCGTTCTTATGCCTCTTATACTGTTCCACCTTGAACTCAACCTCTTTCTCATCGAGAATATAATCAGCACATTCGCCCTCGAAATCAGCCTTAACACCGGTAAGCGAGCATAGCAACCCCAGGCTCATGTCCATCTTGCGCCTCTGGCACATCTGGCACCACTTCACTTGCTCCTCGCGATTCATAATGTCCTAAGATTATATTTTTTACAAATGTAGAATAAAAAAATCCAAGGGAAAACTTAATCTTTGTCAGACTTTAAGTCGATATTACACATCAGCAACGTACCTGATACAATAAGTCCAAAGGCTATAATGAAATTACGCCATCTGAATTCGCTACAAAAGAATGTATAATAACCTATTATCAAGCCAATTACAAAAAGCGGAATACCTTTGAAAAGATTCTTGAAGTTTTGCGCTTTTTCGGCTTCCTCGCCACGGTCTTCGACATTATTCATCAATTTAGCTTCGGTCAGTATCTCGTTGGCCTCGCTTTCGGTCAAGTCCATTCCCATAAGGTCTTTTTTCAGTTTTTTAGGCGACTCTCCGTTCTTCAGCCAGTCAGAAGCCCACTGAATCAGTTTTTCTCGGTTCTCCATAGTGTTATGTTTTTTATTTTACGTCTCTTTCTTCTCAAAAGCAAAAATAGTGGTTTCTAATAAACGGCGACAAAATATTGTAAAAAAACAAAAAAATAAACACAACATTTTCGGGGAACAGACTCAAAAGACACACAGCGGGCACCAGAATGGCTGGCACGGCCACGCTACCGCAAATCTGTAGTCGCAAGGCAGGAGCCTTGCTTTTAGCTTCGACGTAGGCAAGTGCCTACGCCAAACGCGGACACGCAAAAAAAGACGTTGCATGTGCAACGTCCCAAATTATAATGCATTGAAAATCTGTCGAATCTGCGTTATCTGTGTTCCGGGAGAGCGCGCCGCACTATCTGCATTATTCAAACTTAGCCTTCTGGAACCAGGTCTCGCGTATGTTGATGGCCACCTTCACGCTGTTGACTTTCTCTTTGGCGAGGCCGCCGCTCTCTTTGCCGCGGCGCTGATGCTCAAAAGCTATCACCACGGCATTGCTCCAGCGCCCCATGGGCACTGTCATACCGGCCGTCACGCCGTAGTTGTCGAGGTTCATGCCGCGTATCTTCAGGTAGTCGGTGCCATAGTAATAGCCCAGGCGGAAGTTGATGCGCTTGTAGAATGGCGCATCGAGGGGGCTGTTCATCCTGTACTCCACACCGCCGCCTATGGTCCAGTTGTCGGTGAACTTCACCGACTCGCCGAACTTCACATTCTGTACATTCGACCACTCGTTGTAGCGGCAATCGACTGTGGCAGTGAGCAACGGGCGTGTGACCGACAGGCCGGCAGCATAGCTGCGCGGCACACTGAACTCGCCTTTGAGCGGTGTAACATCGTCGAAGAAGAGCTGCGACGACACGTCGTTCGACACAATATGGTCGTACGACGAGCGCATGTTAGTGCGCTCGTTGAACACACCGCCCACGCGGAAGTTGGTCTTGCCTATGTTGAAGTCGTATTGGAAACCGTACTCAAAGTACAGGTTGTTCATTGTGTATTTCTTCTCGTTGTAGATATTCTCGCCGCCAATGGCGTCGGCGAAGTTGGCCGTCTCTTTCTTCGTCACCGAGCCCCAGATGGCCGACACGCTCGCACCTATCGAGAAGTGGCGGAACAACGTGAAGGCGTTGGTGAAAAACGCCTGCTGCAGACCGCCGCTGCCGGTGTAAACTATCTGATACTTCGTAGGCGACCCGATAATGTACTGGCGGTCGCTAATGTTGTAGCCTACAGCCGAATACGGGTTGTAGCCCAACGCCACGCCCCACCAGCGTTTTGCGCGGAACGCCATCGACAGGCCGTCGATGTTGCCGCTATACGAACTCTGCGAGTGCAGACCGTTCTGCAGCTTGGTGTAGAACGCCTTAAACTGCATGTTGAAGTAGAACGTGATGCTGTCAAGGTTGTTGATGGCGGCCGGATTGGCGGTGTTGACCCATTTGCTCGGTGCAAGGGCTACGCCAGCGTGGCCCATGCCCGACGAGGTGGCGTCGCAACGCGGTGTGAGTATGCCCAATCCGTACATCGAGTACGGCGATGCCGTACTGTTCTGCGCATCCGAGGTGCCTATCCCCGCGATAAGTATAATGATGATAGCTAATATTTTATCTATCTTCCTTGTCATAATCGTAATAATAGAGTTGAATATTCGATTTATACTTCGGCTTGGTGTGCCCGCTGAAATGCAAATAGTAGAAGTTCGACGAGTTGAGTACGCCGTCCCACACCACAGCCATTCCCAAGCCAGGCTCCACATAGTCGCGCGAGAGCAACGTATTGAGGTAGTGCGTAATATCAACCTCGTAATAGACGTAGTTCTCGTCGTACATATTGTCGAGCAGCACGCCATAGACCGACTTGCCAAACTGGTCGGTGATGATGCCGTTGAGCACGTTCCACTTGTTCACTTCATAGAGCGAGAAAAACGTCGGCAGGAAACGGCGCTCGTACGATGCTGGCTCTACAGCCAGCACGAGCGTCGCCTTTATCACGTGCGACTTGTATTTCTTCGACAATATATCCTCCATGGCCGATATGTCGATGCGCGAGTAATAGCCTAATCCTTCGAACATTACAGAGTGCAGGTTGCCTTCGCGCTCGTTCACCTTGTCGCTCAGTTTCACAAGCTTGTTGTATGGTGCGGGCGCGCCGTCGTTCCACACGTGGTTGAACTGGCAGTCGAGGTTCGTAATCCAGAAGCGGCGTATGCGCTCCAAGCGTTTCATGCCCGTCACATGCGAGTGCAGCTCTATCTGCACCGAGTCGGCACGGAACGACAGCAGTGCAGCCGCGTCCGACGTGTCGGCCGATATCTTTATGCCGCCGAAGAAATGCTCGTAGTTTTGCGCTATGTCGGCAGGTTTGTTCTGATGTTTCTCGATAAATTGCGCCAGCGAACGGCCAAAATTGTCATCGAGGCGGAAACGCACGCGCGGACGCAAGTGCGGGTACGGACGGAAACGGAACGACCCGAGTTCGAGCGTGTCACGTACTGCGTGATTGTTGTAGAACGATTTGCTCTTATCCTCTTCGGTAAACTTCAGAGGCGAGGCCAACTGACTGATTCTCACCGTAAAACCCTTTGTAGTGTCGCCCACATAATCGCCCGTGTGGCGCAAGATCATCGTCACCGAGTCGTAACGCTCGTGCTTGAGCCAGTCGAGATCCTCCGACAACGCTATGCGGGCATACGATTCGGAATAAATGTTGCCAATCTCAGGTTTCGAGCTTCGGCCTACCCACACAATGCCCGTGTTCGAGGTTTGCACCGAGTCGAGACGGAATGTCGACAACTCTATATTTGTCTGATTGGTGTATTCTGCGCTTGTTTTCGACTTTACAAAACTGTCGTCCATGCGGAAGTCGTCATCGCTACACGCTGAAAACCACATAGTTACAGTCGTCAGTATTGCTATATAAAGAATTACTGTTCTACTTTTCATTACCTGTTTATCTTTTTTGATATCAGAAAGACAGTGCAAAGAAACGAAATAAGCTACTATTTTCCGTTATCTTTTCAACAAAAATGTCGTTTACATCAACCAATTTTTATTATTTGTGCGAGTTTTTTTCATTTTTTGTCAAAAACTGCCGTTCAAAATATATTTTTTGCAACGCCCGCAACGCTGCCAACCGGCGGCGTTGAAGCGCCACATCGCTATCGGGCGAAAATATTGTGTCAGAGACATTTACGCCATACGTGCCGCCAGCAATGCTGTCGGCAAGCAGATTCTTTCCCGAGCGGAAGTACCTACCGCCCGAAAGTGTCAGACTGGCCAGCGTGGGCACCACATCGCCGTGCGACCCGTAACGGGTCGTGTCGGCCACAACTTTTTCTCTATCAGGCAAATACAGATATAGCGGTACCGAGTAACGCCACCAATCGCCGTCGGCGCTTGGCAGTATGAGGCGTATGTTGTGGTCGCCGGTGATGGCCACCACAGTGTTGCGCGCCATGGGGCTCGCCTTCAGTGCCGACATAAAGTTGCCCAGCGCCATGCTCTCGTACTGATAGCCCTTGAGGTACTCTTCGGCGGTGCTTTTGCCTACGGCAAAAGCCGCATCGGGCACTTGCGTCAAGTCGAGCGCCGGCATCGGATACCCCTCGGGAAATTCGAACGGCGTGTGGCTCGTAGAGGTAAGGCAGAAGAGAAACTTCGGCTGCTGCAACGTCGTGTCACTCAGTTCGTTAAGCACATACTCGAGCATACTGTGGTCGTACACGCCCCACGTACGGTTGCACTCGGCGTCGGGCATCACACCCAGAATCTCGTACTTGCCCGTAACCTTGTCAAAACCCTGATTTGGAAGCACTTCCATCAGGTTGCGCCACGCCAGTTCGATGCCCGAGATAAACTCGGTATGATATCCGCAGTCGCGGAATACTCGCGCCGTAGCGCTCGTGTAAGGCACATCGCGGTAAGCCGACGTGAACAGATGCGGGAAGATGGAGCTTACCGTCAGCGACTCAACGGCATCGATGGTGCCGTTGGTCGACGACAGGAAATGACGGAATATCAGATCGTTATCGATGTGCTGGCGCATAGCGCCAAGCAAATCGAGGTTGTACATGCTCTCGTAATCAATAAGCCTGTTGCTCCAGCTCTCGGTAAGAACAAACACCACATTGCATCCATCAAAAGGCGCTCTCTCTGAGGTAGTTACAAACAGCACACTGTCGATGTTGTCGGTTGCGTAGCCGAGCACGCGGCACGCCTCGCCTATGTCCTTAAAGCCTTCGGCTTTAAGTAGCTCATCTTCAGGCACTATCTTAAACTGTTTCTTCTTCTCCGACCATGCCTTCTTCATCATGTAAATGGGGCTCGGCACGCAGTCGTTGAGCTGCGCCGATGGCGACACATAGACGTCTTCGGCACGGAGCGTGAAGGTGCCCAAGCTGCCACGCAGACTCACAGGCACCACCAGCAGTGTGAACACAATGAAGAACACCATGCGCTTCCGGCTTATGCGGCGGCAAGCCGCCGCATAAAGCCGCCCCGTGAGCCATCGCACCAAAAGGAATATCACCACGCTGCCCACGATTATCTTGAGCAGTGGCGCGTCGCTCACAATGCCTTTGATGAGCACCGCCGGCTCTTCATCGAAAAAGTCGAACGTGACGTTGTTGAAATGCGAATTGAAATTGCCGTAAAACTGTATGTCGGCAAAACCGATGATTGCTATAAGTGTCAGTACGATAGGCGAATACCACCTGAAAAAGCCTTCGGTACCGAACTTGCAGAACAGATTGACAAGGGCGCACAAGAGCAGCGGCAATACAGCGTATGCCGCTATCTGCGCATCGAAACGCAAGGCGTTGAGCATGAGAAGCGGAATGTGCCCCATGTTGTCGCTGAAAAGCGACAACGGCACATAATTAGCAATGAAAACACACCTCACCACTGCCTCAACGGCAATCGCAACTATCATAAACACAATACATTGTCCAAAAGCTCTCGTCAGTCGTTCCTGTTTAGTCCGTGTCATTTTTTTTGTTTATTCTTCTGTTTTTTCCCAATAAGGTTTATTCTTTTCTATAAGTGCCTTAGCTTTTTCAGAACTATAAATATAGTCTTGGCATGGACATTTATAATAATAATAGTTACAATACAACTTTTCTCTATTATCTTTTTTATCACGTTCAATTCTTCCTCGAGCACATAAACGTATATCAGGAATACTTATTCCCTTTTCATTTAATACAGAGAAATATAAACTTTCAAGTATTCTCACGCCTTTTTCTACATGTGAAAAAACAACTTCTTGTTTCCCTTTCAGTTCAAAATTCACACCTTCGGCGCATGAAGTTTCATATTTTACAGGTTGTTTATCATCCGGTAAGAATACATGAATAAAGTTTATTGAGGGTTCTATGTCTATTTGTTTTCTAAAATTGAAGAAACGTATTGGCAAAGATTCATCATCACTCTGCACTATTTCGCGATATGCATCATCCTCTCTATTCACTTTTATTTCAATAATGTGCCCGCCATTTAGTTTTTTATCTTCGGTACATTCATGCGTTACCCATATTTCAATAGTAACAGGTTTTATATTATTAGTACTATGTGTCAATTTGAGGTCGGCAATATATTTTTTCTTTCCTTCGGGTAAATCAACATAATATCCTTTTTCGGAAGTACATGTATCATAAAACTTTTTCAAGTCTAGCTCATAAAATCCGAAATGGTTACACTCCGGCCAATTGTAATTTGTAAACTCACAATCATTGTACTTTTTACATTTTTGAGTAGCTTTGAATTTTACGATAAACGTGTCACTTTCATCAAATCGCTTCTTAATTGTCGCTTTTGAATATTCGTGAAAATATTTGTTCGGGTCACAAACGGCATCTTTTGCGTGACGGAAATGATGTTCTCGCACCCTGCCTAACACAGGAAACAATTCAGCTCCGCAGCCATAACAATGATAATGAGTCTGTCGCCTATTATCTTGATTTACTTCATCAATAAATATCGGCAAACCATCATCATTTATAGCATATGGATATTTATGTTGTATAGCATTCATATAACTTAATTCCCCTTTCAAATATCACAAGTCCGCAGATTTTCAACGATTTCCGCAGCTTTTCTTATTCAGTTAATTTTTTCTTCAGACGATTTATATCTTGGCGATTCTGCCACACGGCGACAATGATTATTGTCTTATCATCATCAATGAAATAAACTATTTTATTCAGTTTTGTGGTGACTGCGCGGTATGTAATACCCAATTCGGTATCTTTTACAAATACGCGTCCCGACACAGGAAAATTCCTCAGCAAATCGGCACGACTACGTATTTCTGCCAACACCAGTTCAGCTGTACGTCGGCCAAAAATCTCGACTACATACGACAGAATATCATAAAGGTCGTTTCGCGACTGCTCACTCCATTCAATTTTCATAAGAGGAAAGCATTTGTTCCATTTCGTGCATTACCTTGTCGTGCGAAATCAACTTCGTACGGCCAGCTTTAATATCGCGCCCTCGCTTTAGAGTCAAGGCTTTGGCTTCTGTTTCGCTGATGCACACAGCACCCTTGGCCTCCTCTTGCGCAATGCGACTACGGAATGCCTCGCGCACACGCCGCGACTGCTGCTTATAGAGCGTCCACAATGCGTCCACCGCCGACATATCCTGATAATTCACTATTGTTTGCATATCAAAAATATTCTGATTTTCAATCTACAAAGTTACAAAAAACAATCTGCTTGTCAAAAAATATAAGAGAACAAATTCATAAAAAAACTCGTTCGGCGTAGGCAAGAGCCTACGCCGAACGATGAGCACACGGCTCTAAATAATATTCATTTTTTCAATTCTCTATCACCTTCACACCCTGCATATTGTATTTCACTCCGTCTTTTATAATGATGATTTTGCCGTTTTCAAACACTTTGCGCACCTGTTTTTCAACTGCTTCTGTATCAGTTTTTTCTATCGAGGTAATATCATCATCTCCCAAAATAGGGGTAATACTCTGTCTATTAGTATATTGTGTTCCACCCGTTTTTGACGTCACCTTGGTTACAAAAACAACAGGCTTTACATCATTTATAATATAAGTAATGCCTATTTCATTCTTATTTTCATCAAGCCATAATATCTCTCCCTCGGATTGTTCCACACCCCACTCAAGGTCGAAACTTGTCAAATCAACATCTACCGCCCACAACTCTGCTTCTGAGCCTTTATTGACCGACCTGCTCGAATATGCAATAGCTCCTGTAAAACCATCATCAAGGACTACAATGGTTTCTCTCTCCTCATCGAAATATGCACAAAATTTTCCTGAGATATATTCATTTGTCTGTATTTGATTTCTATATACTTGATCGAAGGCTCTAGTCCTTGAAAAATCAGCTCTATCATCAAACGTAACACCTTCGAATAAAATGGTTCCGTTAAATCCGTTTGTAGTGATAACAACATAATTACCCAAAACCTCTAATGTAGGATCACTTCCATTCCACCTCTCTCCTCTACTACATGTCATCGTCGCAGTAGCCTGTAATGCGCACGAAATGCACAACGCTGTTATTAGTAAATGCTTCATACTCAAGAATTTTTATATTATTATTGTTTCAATTTTCAATTATCAATTTTCAAAAAGTAAAATCACCTTTGCTCCCAGTGTTTCACTTCCACATCGACGTCGTAGTTGCTGCGAAGCCATTGCGCCATCTGCTCGGCGCAGTACACCGAGCGGTGCTGACCGCCGGTGCAGCCGAAATTGACGGCCAGGTTGGTAAAGCCTCGGCTTATGTACTTCTCGACACTCTGACGCACAAGTTGGCGCGTGGCTTCGATGAATGGCTTCATCGAATCCATCTCGCGCTCGAAAAAGTCAATTACCTCCTGATCGCGGCCGGTAAACTGTTTGTATTGCTCATATTTGCCCGGATTGGGCAAAGCACGGCAGTCGAACACGAAGCCACCGCCGTTGCCGCTATTGTCGACCGGAATGCCGTGTCGGTACGAGAACGAGCACACACGCACCTTAAGGCGCGTGGAGTTGCCTATGCTGCGTAGCTCCTCGCTCTCGCAAATGCCGTTGAGCACTCGCAGAAGTTCGGGAACAGTTATCGATGGCAAATGATTGTCAATCAAATCTTTAAGATTAGCCAACGCGAACGGGATACTACGCAGGAAATGCGTCTTGCGCTCGAAGAAACCGCGATAGCCGTAAGCGCCCATGGCCTGCAGAATACGTATGAGCACGTAGGCGTAGTAGTGCATCACAAACTGGTCGCTGCCGCCAGTCGTGAGTCGCTCGAGGTAGTAGTCGAGCAGCTCGCGGCGCACGTCGTTGGGTATGTCGGCCTTGGCATCGTAGAGCAGCGAGGCCAAGTCGTACTGCAGCGCACCGTAGCGACCGCCCTGGTAGTCGATAAACCAAGGCATGCCTTGGTTTATCATTATATTGCGGCTCTGGAAGTCGCGATACATGAAGTAGTCGTGCTCCACCTCGAGCAAGTAGTCTATCAGCGTGTCGAAATCGTTCTCGAGCAATTGCTCATCGAACTGAATATGAGCGAGTTTCAGAAAATAATATTTAAAATACTGCAAGTCCCACATCATACTCTGGCGGTCGAATGCGCGGCGCGGATAACAGAGATCGAAATTAATCGACGCGCTGCCTTTCACCTGTATATCTACCAGAGCGTCAATCACTTTGCGGTACATATCCTTTATCTGCGGTGTGAACTCGCCATTGTTGGCTGCGCGTTCGCGCACCAACATTGAGAAGAGCGTCTCGTCGCCCAGGTCCTGCTGCAGGTATATGCCGTAGGCATCGTCGGTGGCGTATATCTCGGGCACACGTATGCCGGCCTGTTTGAGGCTCTGCGTGAAGCCGATGAACGCACGGTTCTCTTTCTGATCGGCGTTGTAAACGCCGATGGCACTGCACGCACCGCCGCTTATGCGGAAATAACGCCGGTTGGACCCTGACGGCGGCAACTCACTGAAAACCTCGGCCTTGCTGCCACTCCACTGCGCAAAAAGCTCGTTGAGCAGCTCTTTTATCTTTTCTTCCATAATATGTAATATTCAATGTAACAATAAATTATCAACTTATCAGAACTGACTTAGCTCCTCGAACAGACGCTGCGTGGGCAGGCCCATCACATTGTGGTAGCTGCCTTCGATGTGGTCGATGGCGGCCAGACCAATCCACTCTTGTATACCATACGCGCCGGCCTTGTCGAACGGTTTGTAATTGACTATGTAATAGTCGATTAACACATCAGTCATAGGTCGCATGCTGACGCGCGTCTCAACCGAGAAACTCTTCCGGCGGTCGGCTGTCGTGAGGGCTACGCCCGAAACGACCAAATGGCTGTTGTTCTGCAACTTGCGTATCATGGCGAACGCCTCGCGTTCGTCGTGCGGCTTGCCCAGTATGGCACCGTCGCACACCACCACCGTGTCGGCTGTTATGAGCATGATATCGCCGGCGGCAATATCGTCGCGGTAGGCTTCGGCTTTTTTACATGCCAGATATTCAGCCACTTGCGTGGCTTCGAGCATCGGCGGATAACTCTCGTCGATACCACGTTTCACCTCAACGTCGAACTGCAGCCCCAACTGCCGCAGAAGCTCTTGTCTGCGGGGCGAATTCGACGCCAGAACTATCCTGTACTTATTTAAATTGTCAAACATCGCTTTAAGATATCCGATGCGAAATTAATGATTTGCAGCCAAAAAAACGACCTGCAGAGCGAAAAGTTGGCTTTTGCACCTTTCGGTGCAAAAAAGCCAACTCGCTAAATTTCAACCGAATAGCCACAACGAAGATTATAACACGGAAAATATTTTCTGAAAAAATTGTTATTTATTAATATTGAGCAATATAGATATAGTTATTTTATGTAACTTTGCAAATCATAAAAGCAATATTGTGAGAAAGAAGAAGACTACAATACCCGATAAAAAGGAAAAACGCAACAACAGAATAACCATCTCGTTCTCCGACAGAGAATTAGATGCGATAAACTCTTATTGCAAGAAATACAGGACGAGTTCGCGCTCACGGCTTATCCGCGAGGCCGCTCTCCGACATGTAATGCAGAATTTTCTCAACGACTACCCCACTCTATTCTAATATATAACTCTAAAAAACTGACAACTATGGCAGATACCGAAACACCGAACAAATACCTATATAGTATAGGCGAAGTGGCAGAGATGTTCAACTTAAACACCTCTGCCATAAGATATTGGGAAAAAGAGTTCGATATTATCAAGCCTCACAGAAACAAAAAAGGCAACCGCCTTTTCACGCAGGAAGATGTGAAGAACTTCCGCATCATCTATCATCTTGTCAAAGAGCGCAAAATGCGCATCGAAGGCGTCAAACGCAAACTCTCGACAAGCAAGGAAGAGATAGTCAACAACATAGAGATTATCGACAAACTCAAATCAATAAAGAGTCTTTTGTTACAGATTAGCAACGAGATAGATGGCGACGAAAACTGAATTTCGGATAAGCGACATCTGCCGTATTATCGACGAGGCGTTTCCGCTGGCAACGCAGGACTCGTGGGATAATTCGGGACTGCTCGTCGGCAATGCCGACGAGCCCGTAACCGGCATTCTCATTGCTGTCGACATCGACGCCGCCGCCCTCGACGAAGCCATAAGCAAAAAGTGCAACCTGATAGTGGCGCACCACCCCATCATGTTCCGCGGACTGAAACGGCTCACAGGCAGCAACGCCGAGCAACGCCTCGTAGAACGCGCCATACGCAACGGCATAAGCCTCTTTGCGGCGCATACCTGCGCCGACAAAAGTTGCCGCGGCACAAGCGCCCGTCTCGCTCAGATGCTCGGCCTTACCGACACCCGCGTACTCGCCCCCGACGACGACTCACTCTTCAAACTAACCGTCTATGTACCAAACGATTACGCCGACAGAGTAAAAGACGCACTCTTCGACGCCGGCGCGGGGCACACCGGCAACTACAGCCACTGCTGCTTCGAAAGCACCGGCACGGGCTCGTTCCGCGCCCTCGACGGTGCACGTCCTTTCGTTGGCGAAATAGGCTCCACACACCACGAAGCCGAAATGCGCATCGACACCATAGTGCCGCGCTACAAAATCAGAAACGCAATAAGCGCCCTGTGCGCCGCCCACCCATACGAGGAACCGGCTTACGACATTTACCCCATTGCAAACACCTCTGATTCACTGGGTTATGGCATTGTGGGCAACCTGCCTAAGCCACTCTCGCCGACAGATTTTCTGTCGGCACTCAGAACTACATTCAACTGCAAGTCAATTCGTTACAGCGAATACAGCGGCACCATACAACGTGTGGCGATATGCACCGGCAGCGGCAGCGAATTTATTGGCAAAGCCATTCAGAGCGGCGCTCAGGCCTACGTTACAGCCGACATCAAATACCACCAATTCGCCGACTGTACCAACACGCTGATGATAACCGACATAGGGCATTATGAAAGTGAAGAATTAACCAAAAAACTTTTTATGGAAATTCTTACAGAAAAAATTTGTAACTTTGTGCCCTGTTTTTTGAGTGAAACTCAAAACAACCCTGTAAAATATTTTTGAAACAATAATATGGCAACTAAAAAAACCGTAGCAGCCGACAAGGAACTGTCGATAGAAGAGAAACTTAGAGCTCTCTACGAGTTGCAGAAAGTCAACTCAGAAATCGACAAGATCCGCACACTCAGAGGCGAACTGCCTCTCGAAGTGCAAGACCTCGAAGACGAAATCGCCGGTCTTGAAACCCGCGCAGCAAACCTCGAAGCCGAGGTGAAAAAACTCAATGATGCGATAGCAACAAAGAAAAACGAAATCAAAGATGCTGATATCGCCATCAAAAAATACGAAACGCAGCAAAACTCAGTACGCAACAACCGAGAGTTCGACGCTATCTCGAAAGAGATTGAGTTCCAGAACCTTGAGAAGCAATTGGGCGAGAAACGCATCAAAGAGTACACTGCCGAACTCAAACGCAAGAAAGAGATGGCCGACGATGCTCGCAGCGAAATCGACGAGCGCAAAGCCGACCTCGACGTAAAACGCGGTGAGCTCGACTCGATAATAGCCGAGACACGCCACGACGAAGAGGTTCTCGAAGCCAAAGCCGAAGAGATAAGCAAGAAGATCGAAGAGAGACTTCTCACTGCGTTCAACCGCATACGCAAAAACGCTCACAACGGCTTAGCCGTTGTTACCGTTCAGCGCGACGCCTGCGGCGGCTGCTTCAACAAAATACCGCCGCAACGACAGCTCGACATCTGCCTCCACAAGAAAATCATCGTGTGCGAATACTGCGGCCGCATCCTCGTCGACAACGACATCGACGCGCCGAAAGAAAAAGAAAAGAAGAAAGAGTAACATACTCACTCCGAGCGCAGGTTGCCCTACGGGCAGCCTGCGCTTTTTTTTACCCTTCGTATGGTACAGATTGACGACAAGATAGTTAGCATCGACCTCTTCCGCCGCAAATACTGCTGCGACCTGTCGCGCTGCAAGGGCGAGTGCTGCGTCGAAGGCGACTCGGGCGCTCCTCTCGACGACGACGAGACCGTCGTGCTCGAAGAGATTTACCCAGTAGTAGAGCCTATGCTCACCCCCGAAGCCCGCAAAGTGATTGCCAAACACGGCAAATGGGTCACCGACCAAGACGGCGACAAGGTTACGCCCATCATCAACGGGCGCGAGTGCGTTTACGCACTGCGCGAACCCGACGGCACCTGGAAATGCGCCATAGAAAAAGCCTTCTACGAAGGCAAAATAAGTTTCAAAAAACCCATCTCGTGCCACCTATATCCCATTCGCATAGCTCATTACAAGAGTTTCGACGCACTCAACTTCCACGAATGGTTCGTCTGCAAACCGGCTTTCGAACTCGGACAGAAAACCGGCACGCCGGTTTTCAAATTCCTCAAAGAGCCCATTATCAGAAAGTTCGGCGAGGACTTTTACCGCCAAATGGAGGAGATTGCCCCCGAACTCGAAAAAATCGACTTGCCTAACAAGTAATTATTTTTTTTGTATCTTTGGGAAAACGTAACAGAATAAAAACAAATGGAAAACGAACAAATAAATGGCTACTCGCAAATGGGATTTACGACTGCCGTGAAATCATGTTTTAGCAAATACGCCACATTCACGGGCCGTGCGCGCCGCTCTGAATATTGGTTCTTTGTATTGTTCAACATCCTTGTAGAGATTGTGGTATACATACCAGGCGTGTTACTTGTATTAACCTTGTCGCGGCCACAAATGTACATAGGCTTCGGACTGTTAGCCCTGATGGGCATTTTTGCTCTGGCCGTAATTATACCCGGATTAGCAGTTATCGTACGACGACTGCACGACACGGGACGCTCCGGCTGGTGGTATTTCATATCGCTGGTTCCTTTCGTCGGTGGCATCATCCTCTTGGTATTCCTTTGCACCGACAGCCAACCGGGCGAGAACAAATGGGGACCGAACCCCAAAGGCGAATAACACGCTAAGCGAATGATTTTTATTTCTGATTGTGGCATTTTACAAATTCATATTATCTTTGCACTCGCAAAAAAAACAGAAACAATAACACAAAAAAAACACTTCGTACTATGGGACGTGCGTTTGAATATCGAAAAGCCCGCAAACTGAAACGTTGGGGCAACATGGCAAAAACATTTACCAAACTCGGTAAAGAGATTATCATAGCAGTGAAAGCCGGCGGTGCCGACCCTCACGGGAACTCGAAACTGCGTATGCTTATACAGAACGCAAAGGCAGCCAACATGCCTAAAGAGAACGTTGAGCGCGCTATAAAGAAAGCCACCAGCAAAGAGCAAACTGACTATAAGGAAGTGGTTTACGAAGGCCGCGCCCCGCACGGCATAGCCATCATGGTCGAAGCCGCTACCGACAACACCACACGCACCGTGGCCAACGTGCGCAGCTACTTCAACAAATTCGGCGGCTCACTCGGCACTTCGGGCTCGGTAGAATACATGTTCGAACACAAATGTATTTTCAAAGTTAAAAACAAAGAAGGCCTCGACCTCGAAGAGCTCGAACTCGAACTCATCGACTATGGCGTGTCGGAAGTTTTCCTCGATGAAGAGGAAAACCTGATAAACATCTACGGCGACTTCGCTTCGTTCGGTGACATTCAGAAATACCTGGAAGACAACGAGTTCGAAATAGCAAGCGCTGAATTCGACCGCATACCTACCGAAACAAAGGAGATAACCGCCGAAGAATACTCATCGATAGAGAAACTGCTCAGCAAACTCGAAGAAGATGAGGACGTTACAAACGTCTACCACACAATTGCAAATATTGACGATTTTTCGGAATAATAATTTGGTGGGAGAGAAAAAAGTAACTACCTTTGCACCGCAAAATTAAAAACATACAATTATGTACTTGACAAAAGAAAAGAAGCAAGAAATCTTCGGTGAGTACGGAAAGTCTAACACTGACACTGGTTCTGCAGAAAGCCAGATAGCATTGTTTTCATACCGTATTTCACGTTTGACTGACCACTTGAAGTTGAACAAGAAGGATAAGAGTACAAGTTATGCGATGAAGAAGCTCGTCGGCCAGCGCCGCAGCTTGCTTGATTATCTCAAAAAGAGAGACATCAACCGTTATCGCGCAATTATTGAGAAACTCGGTTTGCGTAAGTAAACCAATTACAGCTTCTGTAAAACAAAAAAACGCTCAACAATGTTGAGCGTTTTTTTTGTGCATTATAATCAACCTGTTACTGCTGCTCTTCGATAGTGCGCAAGTCGATGGCAATGCGCTGATCTATCTCCTTGCTGAACTCGCCATTGTTCATGCTCTTGGCCTTCGCCAAGAGCTGTTTGGCGGCGGCTTTGTCGCCAGCCTTCATCTTTATTTCGGCCTGATATACAGCGGCATACGGGCCAAAGTAGCGCTTGTCGTTGCCCGACAGGCTAACAACCTGCTGATACGATTTGTTGGCGGCGGCGCGGTTGCCCATCATGTCTTCGGCACGGCCGATGCGGAAATGATACTCTAAAATGTCGGACGGTTTTGGCGTCATCGACGCCAAAATCTTACGCGACTCGCTGAAATTGCCGTACTCAAACTGCATGCGCGCCTTGAGCATCTCCACGTCGGTGATGGCCATGCGCTTGGCATCGGCCTGCGTGCGCTTGTCGACATCGGACGATGCCGACATTGCCGCACATTTGTCGCCAAACTGCTGTGCCTGAGCCGCATCGCCCTTGAGCAGATATGCGTAACCCTTGAGCAGATAAGCGTCGTTGAGACAGGCTATTCCTTTGTAAATGCGCAAGAACTTGTCGGCATACGTGATGCAGTTGTCGGCGTCGAGACGCCGAAGCGCAAATTTCGACTTCTGCTGATAAAGCAGCGGAAATGTAGTAAATAGCTTGCTGTCAATCGATTGCAAAACCTCATCAGCTTCGGCGCCACGTTGTTTGCGCCCCATGCTGAGCAGATAGGCGTAGAGCACGAGCGGCGACTTGCTCGACTTCATGGCTGTTGCCATCTCGGCGCTCACGGTCTGTTCCTGCGAGAGGAAGAAGTTGGCAAACGACACCACAAGCGACTCCTCGCCTACTCCCACAACATTTTTCACCTTCTCGCGATAGGCCGAAATCTGTTCGAAACCCTTTTTGAGGTCGCCCTTGCCAAAGCCGAAAAAGCCGGCCAGTCCGCGCCATTTATCGGGTATTTGCGATAGCAGAATGTTGTAGATGCCGCGCAGCATAAGCTGCCCGTCGTAGTTCGGGTATTTCTCCTCGCCCTCTTTGAAGGCGCGGTACGACTTCCAAAACTGAATGCCACCGCTCAGCATATTGCCTTCGCTCATATCAACCAAACATCTGTGTATGAGTATGTTGCTTCGCAAAGTATACTCATATTTATGGTCTTCGACGGCATCGAGGGCGTCGTCGCTTTTTTGCATGTATGTCTTGTAATTCTGCTTGTTGTTGGCCGAAGTGTATTTCATAAGCGCCCAATACTCAGTCAGATACGCCGCCAAAGCCTTGTCGGTAACCTGAGTGAGGTTTGTTGTGAATTTTGCTTCGTCGAGCGAATAAATGGCGGCCATCGTCTCGCTGCATTTCTCCGAAGAGAGAACATTTTCTTGTGCGTTGAGTATGCAACTAACACATACACACAACATTACAAATATTTTTCTCATTACGCAATAGTTTTATTTTTATCGAAAATCACTCTGCAATCGTTGTTTTCGTAAACGAACGCAAATTGTTCCGTCCGACTGTAAAAACCGAATGGAACCGATTTTCTATTTTTCTTCATAAAATCAATAACTGCCTCTATATCAGCATCAACATCGAAGACGACGGCTGAATAAAGGTTCAATTTGCTCAGCGTGTCGAGGCTTACCGTATCGACGGCCACCGCCGGGCCGCAACCCGCGGCAAACGCCTCCGCCGACTTAATGTCGGCGGTTGCCAGCGCTACGCGCTTCAACGTGCGCGAATGGTGGAAACAGTCGGACATCTTAAGTATCAGACACTTTACCGAGGCAAACATATATCCAAAAAAGATGCCAATTCTGACAAACATGTTTGTCAGAATGAAATGTTTTGGCGATTCGTAGTGGCGCGCGAATTTCACCATCGCATTGTAAAAGTATCTGATATACCTCAACCTGCGAGGCGTGCTAATTCCTTTGAAATGAACAATTTGCATATCGCCGCGATAGTCGTTGCCATCCGAAGCGAGATTGTAACGCCACGAGAGGTCGATGTCTTCGCCGTACATGAAATAGCTCTCGTCGAACACGCCCGCCTGCTGCATCAGTGTATGGCTGAACGCCATACACGCACCAGAGAGTATCGGTGCGCGGCAAACGTCATTTTTGCCGTATTGGCCTACGTAATAAGCATTTAAGCGTGCCGATTGTGGCGCCAAGCGCCACAATCCAGTGAGTTTGCAAAACGACGCCGAAATGCCCGGATAGCCACGTTTCGACTCTTTGAGGTAAGTTCCTGTGCCATCGGTCATCTGCACGCCCAAAGCGCCTTTACCGTTGGCGTTGTCGAAGTGGTCGACAACGGCGCGCAGAAACGAACGGGGAATAATAGTGTCGGGGTTGAGAACGAGCACAACTCGACCGCGACACTGGCTAAGTGCCTGATTATTAGCCCGCGAGAAGCCGACATTCTCTTTATTTTCAATTACATTGACCCACGAGAAATTGTTTTTCAAGTATTCGACAGTGCCATCACCCGAAGCGTTATCAACGACGTATATATCAGCGTCGACGCCGTTTGCGGCGTTGCGAATGGCCACAAGCGCCATTCGCAAGACGCTGAGGCACTTATAGCTCACAATGACGACAGATATATCGGTCTGATTATTCTCCACTGCCAAACAGATTACTGAAAAAGCCTTTTTTCTTCTTTTTAAAGTCGACAGGCGTTTCGGGGCAAAGCGTCTGATAAATCTCGCCCCAGCCCGGCAACCCACCGAAGTTGCGGTCGTCGATGTACATGTCGGCATCTATCTTTCGCATAAAATCCTCACCGTCAACGGTTTCGCCCGGATAATTAGAATTGACCGAATAGAACTCTATGCCCTTCTGGCGGCAATACTCGACGGCCTCGTCGAGTAATTTGCCGCTGCGGCAAGTCCACAAAATCAGCAGATAACCTTTCGCCTGCAACGCTTTGAGCGTCTGAAAAGCGAAAAGCCGCTCGTTGCCTATTCCCGGATATTTGTCCTCTACTATTGTGCCGTCGAAATCGACCGCTATGAGTTGTCTTTTAAGCATTTGCGTCGGTTTTGTGAAATACGAATTGTGCTGTCGGATACGACAGCAGAAGGATAACTGTAACGATGGCAAACATATAGCAACAACCCTTTTCGACAGTGATGACATACCACACACTACAGAGGTACGAAATGACATTGAGAATAATTGTATGTATCTTGAATGCTCGCACGAATTTCTGGGTTTGCTGCGCGTCGTCGGTCGCATTGCTTTTATTGGCGGCCTTACGGCGTACATGATATGTTACCGGAACAACGACGAGAGCCAGCAGATAAAGCGCCACGATAAGTATGTAACGCATCCGTTCGCTCACAAGGGGCGCTTCGGCGGTGAAATATGCCAACGCGAAAACAACGGGCGCCGGCATCGACAAGAGAAAGTAAAAAGTACGCAAACGCTTGATTATCTGTTCCATATATTGTTTATCTAATGTTCAAAGTTGTGTCGAAAGGTATGCGGTTTACGAGCGAGCGGCCGAGGGTAACCTCATCGGCGTATTCGAGTTCGTCGCCCACGGCAACGCCGCGGGCAATAGTAGTAACCGGCACGCCGTATTTGGCTATTCGCTTGTAGAGATAATAATTCGTGGTGTCGCCCTCCATGGTAGTGCTGAGCGCCAGAATCACCTCATCGGCTTCGCCTGCAGCCACTTTAGCTTCGAGCGAGTCGATATTCAGGTCGTTAGGCCCCACACCGTCCATCGGTGAGATAACGCCGCCCAGCACATGGTAAATGCCGGTGTACTGGCGTGTGTTTTCGATGGCCATTACATCGCGGACCGACTCCACCACACATATCAGCCTGTGGTTGCGAGCCGCGTTTGAGCATATCTCGCAAATGTCGGTATCCGACACATTGTGGCACACTTGGCAGTAGTGAATGTCGTTGCGAACGGCGCGCACAGCTTCGACAAACTGCGCGACATCGTCTTTGTCCTCACGCAGCAAATGCAAGACGAGCCGCAAGGCCGTCTTGCGGCCTATGCCTGGCAAAGTGGCGAACTGACATACTGCATTGTCGAGCAGACGCGACGAATATTGACTCTCATTCATAGCTTGCAAATGTAGTTATTTTTTTGCTCGCATCGGCTTATGTTTCGCTAAAAGAATCGAACAAACGGTAATTTTATTATCTTTGCAACCATATTTAAACCGATAAAATTCAAACCTCGTGAGTTCTGAAAGATATAATTTACGTGGGGTCTCGGCCTCAAAAGAAGACGTTCACAACGCTATCAAGAATATAGATAAAGGTCTGTATCCCAAAGCATTCTGCAAAATCATACCCGACATTTTGGGCGGCGACCCCGAATACTGCAACATCATGCACGCCGACGGCGCCGGCACGAAATCGAGCCTTGCCTATCTCTACTGGAAAGAGACTGGCGACCTCTCGGTATGGAAAGGCATAGCGCAGGACGCGCTCATCATGAACATCGACGACCTGCTCTGTGTGGGTGCTGTCGATAACATATTGGTGTCGAGCACAATAGGGCGCAACAAACTGCTTGTGCCAGGCGAAGTTATTTCGGCCATCATCAACGGCACCGACGAGCTCCTGGCCGAACTGCGTCAGATGGGCGTCGGCGTTTACGCCACAGGCGGCGAAACAGCCGACGTGGGCGACCTTGTGCGCACCATAATCGTCGACAGCACAGTGACTTGCCGCATGAAACGTAGCGACGTCATCAACAACGCGAACATACGCCCGGGCGATGTTATCGTTGGCCTTGCCTCGTACGGCAAGGCAACTTACGAGAAAGAATACAACGGCGGCATGGGTTCAAACGGCCTCACCAGCGCCCGACATGATGTTTTTGCCAAATATTTGGCAAAAAAATATCCCGAAAGCTACGACGCCGCCGTACCCGACGACCTCATCTACTCGGGCAACCTCAAACTTACCGATGCCGTCGAAGGCTCGCCTCTCGACGCCGGCAAGCTGGTGCTCTCGCCCACACGCACTTACGCGCCTGTGGTCAAGAAACTGCTCGACGAATTGCGCCCCGACATACACGGCATGGTGCACTGCTCGGGCGGCGCGCAGACAAAAGTGCTGCATTTTGTTGAAAATGTGCATGTTATAAAAGACAATCTATTCCCTATCCCGCCACTCTTCCGCACCATAAAAGAGCAAAGCGGCACCGACTGGAAGGAGATGTACAAAGTATTCAACATGGGACACCGTCTCGAAGTTTATCTCGACGAGAAGAACGCGCAGCGAGTGATAGAGATCTCAAAATCGTTCGGCATCGACGCCCAAATCATAGGCAGAATCGAAGCCAGCGATAAGACAAGCCTCACCATAAAAAGCGAATTTGGCACTTTCGAGTACTAATTTTGCAGTCCGAAAAATGCAGATATGACAGAAAATACGATTTTACAAAAGCTCGACGGACTTATGTCGCGGTACGAAGAGGTATCGACTTTGATTACCGACCCTAACGTCATTGCCGACCAGAAGAGATACGTCAAGCTTTCGAAAGAATACAAAGACCTTGGCGAGATATTGGCTGTACGTGCCGAATACGTCAAATGCCTCAACGGATTGGAAGAGGCGAAAAACATTCTGGCAACCGAGAGCGACCCCGACATGAAAGAGATGGCGCGCGAAGAAGCCAACGCCTGCGAGGCTCAGATTCCGAAACTCGAAGAGGAGATCAAACTCCTGCTCATTCCGGCCGACCCGCAAGACGACCGCAACGCCATACTCGAGATACGCGGCGGCACGGGCGGCGACGAAGCTGCCATCTTCGCTGGCGACCTGTTCCGCATGTACTCAAAATACTGCGAGCAGAAAGGCTGGAACCTTACCGTCTCGAGCTGTTCCGAAGGAGCAGCCGGTGGCTACAAAGAGATAATATGCTCTGTGTCAGGCGAAAAGGTATATGGCACGTTGAAATACGAATCGGGCGTGCACCGCGTACAGCGTGTGCCCGCAACCGAGACACAAGGCCGCGTACACACGTCGGCGGCTTCGGTAGCTGTGCTGCCCGAAGCCGAAGAGTTCGATGTAGTGATTAACGAAGGCGAGATAAAATGGGACACATTCCGCTCCAGCGGCGCCGGCGGACAGAACGTCAACAAGGTTGAGTCGGGCGTACGCTTGCGCTACAACTGGAAGAACCCGAATACAGGCGTTGTAGAGGAGATACTCATTGAATGTACCGAGACGCGCGACCAGCCAAAGAACAAAGAGCGCGCGCTAAGTCGCTTGCGCACATTCATTTACGACAAAGAGCATCAGAAGTATATCGACGACATTGCGTCGAAACGCAAGACAATGGTTTCGACGGGCGACCGCTCGGCGAAAATCCGCACCTACAACTATCCGCAAGGGCGAATCACCGACCATCGCATCAACTACACCATTTACAACCTCGCAGCCTTCATGGACGGCGACATACAAGACTGTATCGACCATCTGATAGTGGCCGAGAACGCCGAACGAATGAAAGAAAGCGAGTTTTAACATATTGTAGAACAATGATTTGCAACAACATACTCGAAGCCATTGGCAACACGCCGCTTGTACGCATCAACAACTTGTGCAAGAAGCCCGGAATTAACATCTTCGCCAAAATCGAAGGGTTCAATCCTACCGGCAGCATCAAAGACCGCATCGCCATTCAGATGGTCGAGCAGGCCGAAAAAGAGGGCAAACTGACTAAAGGTAAGACAATTATAGAGCCTACATCGGGCAACACCGGCATCGGACTGGCCATTGCCGGAATAGTCAAAGGCTACAAAGTGGAAATAGTAATGAGTTCCGCCGTATCAATCGAACGGCGGAAAATAATACGCTCATACGGTGGCAAGGTGATACTTACGCCCGCCAACGAAGGCACCGACGGTGCCATTCGTATGGCGCATAAACTCGTCGACGCCAACCCCGACAAATACTTCATGCCCGACCAGTTCTCCAACGCCGCCAACTATCAGGCGCACTACGAAGGCACAGCCACCGAGATTTGGAACCAGACAAACGGCGAAATAGACTATCTCGTGTGCGCTCTCGGCACATCGGGGACTATAATGGGCATTTCGAAGTTTCTGAAACAACACAAGCCCGACATCAAAGTGGTGTGCGCGCACCCGATAAAAGGGCACTACATCCAGGGTCTGAAAAACATGGAAGAGGCCATTGTACCAGCCATTTACGACCCGTCGCGCATCGACATACAGATAATGGTCGAGAGCGAAGAGGCCATCGACATGGCACGGAAAATAATTGTCAACGAAGGCATTTTCGCGGGCATGAGCAGCGGCGCTGCCATGCTCGCCGCTCTGAAGACCGCCGAGAAAATCGACCGCGGCAACATCGTCGTCGTCTTCCCCGACAGAGCCGAGAAATATCTGAGTACCAAGATGTTCGACCAATTCAACGACTGATACCAGACTTTACGATACAACACAAAAAGACCTCTCAATCGAGAGGTCTTATTTTCGGTGTGGGCGCTGAGGGATTCGAACCCCCGACCCTCTGCTTGTAAGGCAGATGCTCTGAACCAGCTGAGCTAAGCGCCCGAAGTTGTTCCTGTATGTATCGTTAGTCGGTCAGTTTTAGAGTGGGCGCTGAGGGATTCGAACCCCCGACCCTCTGCTTGTAAGGCAGATGCTCTGAACCAGCTGAGCTAAGCGCCCTAAATGCTGACTTCGACTAAGTGGTGGGCGCTGAGGGATTCGAACCCCCGACCCTCTGCTTGTAAGGCAGATGCTCTGAACCAGCTGAGCTAAGCGCCCTTAGTCTGTTTCCCTTTTCGGAAAAGCGTTGCAAAGTTACTTCAACTTTTTTAATCTGCAAATGTTTTTGACCTTTTTCACATCAAATATTTGCGCACACGCTTTTATTGGTTTATTATCAATTATTTACACCGAACGTTTTTTACAAAATCTCGGCTACCACAAAATTACTTCCGCCCACAAGTATCATATCGCGCAGCGTCGCCGAACGGCGCGCCGCATCGTAAGCCTCTCGCACAGAGGCAAATGCGCGGCAATCCATTCCAAGGCTGTTACCTATGGCGCACAAATCATCGGCGGGCACAGCGCGGTGCGTATCGGCCTGCGTGAAGTAATAATGCGCGTTTTGCGGCAAAAGCCGCAAAACATTTTCGGGGTGCTTGTCGCTCGACATGCCCCAAACAATATGCACGGCTTCATATCGCGCGGCACACTGCCTCAACTGTTCGGCCACATAGCGCAAGGCGTGCGCGTTGTGGCCCGTGTCGATTATCACCGTCGGGTCCGATGCAATTTTTTGCCAACGCCCGACGAGTTTGGTAAGGCTCTGCACATTGCGCAAACCGTCGGCCACATCGGCATCGCGCAGCAGTACGCCGGCCTTGCGCAACGCCTCGACACACGTGAGCACCGTAACCACATTCTTCTGCTGGCACAACCCCGTCAGCGAATAACGGACTGCGGAACGATTACCGTTTTTGTCAACTATTTTAAATTGCGTAAATTCTTCATTTTCAACAGATTCTACAACAGAAAAATAATCCGGTGCGAACCATATCTCGGCATTTTGTTTTTGAGCTATTCGCTCAAAAACCGTATCTGTCTCAGCGTCGCGTTCGCCAACGACAACGGGCACCTGCGGCTTTATTATGCCGCCTTTTTCGCCTGCAATCTCTGCAAGCGTGTTGCCGAGCATCGCTGTATGGTCGAGGCCTATGTTCGTAATCACAGAGAGCACTGGTGTGATGACGTTGGTGCTGTCGAGGCGACCGCCCAAACCAACCTCAAACACCGCATAATCAACATTTTGGCATTTGAAATATTCAAATGCCATACCCGTGGTCACCTCAAAAAACGACAGCGAATGCTGGCGGAGATAATCGAAGTTGCGTTCGACGAACTGACATACAAAATCGCGCGTAACTTCCTGACCGTCAACACGAATGCGTTCGGTAAAATTCTTCAGATGCGGCGACGTGTAGAGCCCGACTTTGTATCCGTTGGCTTGCAGCACCGCTGCAAGCGAATGCGACACAGAGCCTTTGCCATTGGTGCCCGCCACATGAATGCACTTGTAGCTCGTATGCGGATGGCCAAGATACTCGTCGAAACCGACGATGTTGCCAAGTCCGGGTTTATATGCCGCATTGCCAACTTTCTGATATTCAGGAAATTGATTATACAAAAACTCTATCGTCTCGTCGTAATTCATTGTATGCCTTTTAGATGCTTGAAACAGGTTATTCTACATAAAGCACCAAACCCTTAAGATACTCACCTTCAGGGTGATATATGTTTATCGGGTGGTCGGCAGGCTGCGTGAGCTGATGCAGAATGCGTACGTTTCGGCAGGCTTTGGCTGCCGAAGAGAACACCATAGTACGGAACACCTCTTTCGACACAACCTGCGAACATGAGAATGTGAACAGTATTCCGCCCGGCTCAATCATTTCCAAAGCCTTGGTATTCAGGCGTCTGTAACCTTTCAGGGCATTGTTCAGAACGTTGAGATGCTTTGCGAAAGCCGGTGGGTCGAGCACTATGAGGTCGAATTTCTGCGTGGTTTCCTGCATGAATTTGAACGCGTCCATAGCTGTGGCCTGATGGCGCGGGTCGTTCGGAAAATTGAGTTCTACATTGCTCTTTGTCAGTTCGATAGCTCGTTCTGAGCTATCGACCGAATGAACCATATTGGCACCGCCGCGCATAGCGTAAAACGAGAATCCGCCAGTGTAGCAGAACATATTCAGGACGTTGCGCCCTTTGCTGTAACGCTCTATCAGAGCGCGGTTTTCGCGTTGGTCGACAAAGAAACCGGTCTTCTGCCCTTTTTCCCAATCGGGATAAAAGAGCAAGCCGTTTTCGCGAGCAACCTTGATTTCGGGGGCTGTGCCGAAAACGTAGCTGTTCGTTGGGTTGAGGCCGGCCTTGAACGGCAGCGTGCCCTCGCTCTTGTTGTAAATGGCCTTCAGACTCGCGCCCATCACTTCGATGAGCGCAGTTTCAATATATTTGCGGTCCTGATACATGCCCACCGAGTGCATCTGCACGACGGCTACGCCGTCGTAAATATCTATCACTAAACCCGGTAGCCCGTCGCCTTCGCCATGCACAAGACGGTAGGCATTGGTCTGCTCGTTGTCGGTGAGCCCTATCTGACGGCGCATTGCGTAAGCAATTGTAATTCGCTCTGTATAAAACTCTTGGTTTATTTCACGCGGCACAAACGAAAGCACTCTGACAGCTATCGAACCTATCTGATAATGTCCGACAGCCAAGAAGTTGCCTTCGCTATCGACAACTTCAGCAATATCGCCCTCGTCAATTTTTCCGCAAATCTTGGCTATAGCGCCCGAAAAAATCCATGGGTGAAAACGCAGAAGGCTCTGTTCCTTGCCTCTTTTCAATATTATTTTTACTGGCATAATATATTGATAATGAAATATTTATCACTCTTATTCTGTTTCATTTTGAGCCATTCGGCTCAAAATCTCTCTTACTCTGTCGTGTTCTTTGATTCCGTTCATCATACCCTTGTAAATCATCAGCGAGACCCACGCGTCGGTGGCGGCGTAGCGTTGCTGCGCCTGCGTGAGCGTGGGCGCTTCCCAGTTGCTGAGGCGCTGGCGCTTACTGATGCGCACGCCCATGACGTGCGCGGCCATTTTCTTCAGGCTGAAGTCCTCGTAACCGGCATCGCGGGCCAAGTCCTGCAAGTCGATGAAGTTGCCCGGCACAAATCTCCGGCAGCGTTGCAGTCCCTTTATGTCGTCGCGTATGGCGACGCCCACTTTCAGTATCGACTCATCGGCCAAAAGTTCTGCAAGAGAGGCATTTACGCCCAACTGTCCGACACGGATCAGCCACGCCGCAAACGGCGTGGCAAGTTGCAGCAGCGCCGTTCCGTACGTCACCCCGCGCTTGAACGAGGGTCGCGTCTCGGTGTCGAAGCCCAAGATGCGTTCCTGACGCATCTCGGCTATCGCCCTGTCGAGTTTGTCGGCTGTATCGACCAGCACTATACGGTCGTTGAACTGCACGAGCGGCAACTGCTCTATCTCTTCTTTTGTAAGTCGGTGAATCACTGTGCAGGTGTATTATCATCGTCGGCGACAGGCTTTTCGTCCGACAGGTCGTCGCCCGAATAGAGTGCCGCGTGCAATGCGCGAAGCGCATTGCACAGGCGCTGTCCCCAATAACGTTCAAAATTTTCGGTAACCTCAGCCAACGCGTCGTGCGATATCTCGTCGATGCCCATACGATAGCGCTCGCAATAGTTTTTGAGGTCTTGGTAAATGTCGGCCATATCTTCCGAAATCTGCGCATCGATGGGCACTTCGCTCAAGTGCATGTCGTCTTTGAACACCTCGAGATAGTCGTCGTGGCGCGTTATTTTAGCGCGTATGGCCGAGCGAATCTGCTCATAAGTGAACTCATCGACAAAATCTTCGAGCACATCGTCGAGTTCGGGCTCTACCCGCGGCAGCAGCGACACTTTGACATAAAGCAGAGGCAGCATCTTCGATGCCACCTTCAAAAAGTCTGATTTACTGTACTTTGCAGTGTTCTCTGCAAAGGTGCAGTATTCGTACGCCACCGTGGTGAACTCCACTACGTCTTTAGAATATATGACCTTGTTATCCGCCATTTCTTTCTTTTTAAAAAGCGATGCCAAAGGTACAAAATTAATGGGAAAAGTACATATTTTATCTTTTTTCCTAATAACCGCATATAAAAAGAGGCCGCCCCAACGGGGTGGCCTCTTGTGTTGTATTTTGCCTGTGTCTTCGATGCTTAATAATCCACTTTCACGCCTTGCAGATTGTATTTCACATTATCTTTGATAATGAACAAACCATTCTGTTCGAGCACTTTGCGGACAGATTTTTTATTCTGTCCGGGTTTCTCAGGCGTTGTGTTTTTGATACGTACTACTTGCGAAACTTGTGTTATTTTATTGTAACTGACTTCATTATAGCACCAAGATACTTTTCGTATTCGCTGGCTTCGCCGGCCGGATACGAGTAAGTGGCGAATATTTGGCTGCCAGTCTTTACAATGCCGAAAGCCCACTGTGTCTTGCCGTGCGAAGTGGCTTTGATAACATAGGCGTTACCCTTAACTACCGGAGCCTCAGGATTTTGCTCGGCACGACTCATCATGTCTTTGCGGTTATCTACTTCCTCCTGAACGTTACCGCTAGAGTACATCGGTTTTACGTCGAGGTCAACTTCGTCTTTCGACAGAAGTACGCCCAAATCACCGTAATCAACATCGTCGGCGAGTATCGCCGACGGATAAGAGAATGAGAAACCCGGTTTGTCAACTGTTTTGTCGAGAGCTTTTTCTGCCGCCGGATCAGAACTTACCGGAAGGTCGCTCGATGACGAACCGCCATCGCATGCTGCAAGCATCATCGATGCTGCAAAGCACATCATTAATAATAATTTTTTCATTGATAAAATATTAAATTTGTTTGTTAAAAAATTGGTTTCTAATCATTTACATTCATCATTTATGAGACGCACGGCCGTTTAATTCAGACGCACGGCCGTGCGTCTCTACTCTTTACTCTTTATCTTCCACTTCGAGAATCATAAACTCAACGCGGCGGTTCACCTCGCGTTGTTCGGGTGTGGCGTTGTTGTTGAGCGGTCGCGACTCGCCGTAACCTACGGTTACAAGGCGTTTCGGGTCGATGCCCTTGCCGATGATGTAGTCGACAACGGTCTTGGCGCGGCGCTTCGAGAGGTCGAGGTTGTAGGCGTCGGTGCCCACATCGTCGGTGTGGGCCGATATCTGCATGCGCGTCACGTCGGGGTTCTCACGCAGGAAGACCGTAACGGTGTCGAGGATCGAGAACGAGTTGTCGCCGCGCAGCTTGTCGCTGTTGGTGGCGAAGAGTATTGGCGTGCCTATCGGGTCGCCCACCTTCTTGCGTTTCAGCTGCTTCGACATGTCGTCGCTGGTGTTCACGTACACATAGTCGGTAGGCATGATGTCGGCCACGGCGGGCTTCAGGTCGATGGCCGTCTCGCTCTGTATGGGCGCGGGCAGCGGCTCCGGCTCGGGCTGTGGTTCGGGTTCGGGTTCTGGCGTGTAAACAGGTTTCGGTTTCGGCTTGCGCTCTATGCGGTATCGGATACCTATGGTGGCCGATACGTTCACAAGGTTCACGCTGCTGCAGTACGATGTCTGCGTCACGCCGGCGTATTTGGCCTGCTCCTCGTCGAA
>JAGCYH010000031.1 GCA_017960905.1 Bacteroidales bacterium | reverse complement strand
GCTTGTCGAACCGCTCATTCGGACATCGTTAAAATTGAAAATTGAAAGTTTAACCTATTAAAAATTAAAAAGATGAAAACACAAAAATTATTTCAGAGAAGTCAGATTAGTTCAGCACGTTTGTTCTCTTATTCGAACATCAACAATTGCATCTGGTGCAGATGTCTTGGTAGCTTGTCGAACCGCTCATTCGGACATCGTTAAAATTGAAAATTGAAAGTTTAACCTATTAAAAATTAAAAAGATGAAAACACAAAAAATATTTCAGAGAAGCCAGATTAGTTCAGCACGTTTGTTCTCTTATTCGAACATCAACAACTGTCTGTGGTGCAGATGCTTAGACAGCCTTTCGAGCAGTATGTTCGGTCGCCAAATGGTATGCCGCTGAAAAAGCCATTTAACAGCAACGACGCCACTGAGCTTACGTCTGTTAAAAATCGCCGCCTTGAGCGGCGATTTTTTTGTCTTTTTACCTATATTTGCCTGACATTGTCAAACATAACATCATGATTATGAAACGATTCTTAAAACCGATAATTGCTGCCGTGATGTACCCTTTGTCTCAATTGATTATAGGGGTAATTATGGTCATCGTCATGCTCGCGGCATCAGTCGATGGTAGTGTGAACGCTAACGATTTAGCCGACTACACTATGCCGCTCACTTTAGCAGCAACGCTGGGCAGCGGTCTGTTCGCCGCGCTTTTCGCGTGGCGACCACTCAAAATGTACACTTTCGCCAACGAATACCAACCCGCCGGACTGAAACCTTACATCGCCATTCTGATTATCCCGGCTGTGTTCCTCGGAATATTCGCTTTAGACCTCATACAAAGCTATTTAGACCTTCCAAACCTTATTGAAGACGTAATGAAATCGGCTTCATTGTCGGCCTTCGGCTTCATAGTAATAAGTCTGCTCGGACCAATCTTCGAAGAGCTTATATTCCGCAGCGGTGCACTCGGATACATGCTGCGCAAAGGCGTCGACGGCAAAGTGGCAGTGGTTGTTTCGGCGCTGCTTTTCGGCCTTATTCACATCAACCCGGCACAGATTTTTGTGGCTACATTTATCGGGGTGGTACTCGGCGTGATTTATTACAAGACGCGTAACGTCATTCTGACGACCATTATCCACGTGATTAACAACACGATAGCATGCCTCGGAATGATATATTTGCCCGAAGAACAAGACGACGAACTACTGCACGAGATCATTGGCATTGCACCAACAGTGTTTATAATCGTCGCTGGCATAGCTATTTGCGCATTTGCGCTTGCGCGAATGCCTAAGACAGAAAAGGCAAAAACAGCAGACAATCAGCTGATTGCAAACGAAAACACCACTGAAGATGGAACCAATTGAAATCCTCTTGCCCGAAACCGACTCGACAAACAACCGTCTGCGCGAGATGATTAATTCGGGCGAAATGCCCGAATTCAGCTCTGTAAGAGCCGATTACCAAACAGCAGGACGCGGACAGGTGGGCAACACTTGGGAAAGCGAACGTGGCAAAAACCTGCTGATGAGTTTCCTCGTCAGACCCGAAAAACTCGACGTGCATCTGCAGTTCTACCTCTCAATGGCGATTTCTATCGCCATTGTCGAAACCGTAGCGCAATACGTTGACAATGTGCGCATTAAATGGCCAAACGACATCTACGTGGCCGACAAGAAACTTGTCGGCATTCTGATAGAGAACAATTTGCGCGGAGCGCAAATTGCCGAGACCATTGTCGGTCTCGGTCTGAATGTCAATCAGTTGCAGTTTCTGAGCGATGCGCCCAACCCCGTTTCGCTGTCTCAGCTGACTGGCAAAAACTACGACATAGACACTCTCGCGCGCGAAATCATATCCAACGCAAAGCGTTGGATATCAGAAGTCAAAGCCGAAAAATGGGATGCAATAACCGACCGCTACATGGCACTGCTCTACCGCAACGACGGGCGCTACCATGCCTTTCGCGACGCTCAAGGCGAGTTCCGTGGCCGCATTGTCAGCATTGCGCCCGACGGCCGCCTGCACCTGATTGATACTGATGGCGAATGCCGTCAGTATTATTTCAAAGAGGTGGAATATATTATAAATCAGTAATTTGCATCAGAAGACACGTTTCAGCACCTCGCAAACGCTGTCGGTAGCCATGAATGTGTAGAAGTGCAAGTCGGGCACGCCGTGCGCCTTCAGGTCGTTGCACTGCATCGTAAGCCACTCTATACCAACTTGTTTTGCCGCCTTATCGTCGGCGCATTTATTCATGGCGTCGACCAAATCCTGCGGCAGTTCGCAATTGAACGTTTTGGGCAAAACGTTCAACTGGCGTTTCTTACTCATCGGCTTCAGACCCGGAATAATAGGCACGTTAATGCCTGCCGCGCGGCATTTATCAACAAAAGAGTAATACTTCTGATTGTCGAAAAAGAGCTGAGTGATAACGTATTCGGCACCGGCATCGACCTTCTGTTTCAGATACATAATGTCGGTGTCGATGTTGGGCGCCTCTTCGTGTTTTTCGGGGTAGCCAGCTACCCCGAACGAGAATCGCGCGTCGAGCGGCTCGTTGAGTGTGCCGTCGAGGAAACGGCCGTTGTTTATGTCGTTTATCTGCGCAATAAGCTCAGTGGCGTGGCGGTGACACTCTTCGGCAGGCACGAGGCACTCCTTGTCGATGTCGCCACGGAGGACGAACAGGTCGTGGATACCCAGAAAGTTGAGGTCGATGAGCACATACTCCGTCTCGCTACGAGTGAACCCCGTGCAGATGATGTGAGGCACGGTGGGAATATTGTAGCGATGCTGCAAAGCAGCCGCTACAGCCACCGTTCCGGGACGTTTGCGCACAAACTGCTTGCGCAGCAGTCCGCTCGCGTCGGGTACGTAAACCGGCTCGGAGTGGTGCGTTGTGATATTGATAAACAGCGGGTTATATTGGTGCAGCGAGTCGATGTTGGCATATATCTTACCTATGCTTCCGCCTTTTACAGGCGGAAGAACTTCGATAGAGAAGCCCGTCGACTTACGACTGCGAAGTATTTCTGCTACAGTCATTTAGAATATATATATTTAATAAAAATCAATCGCGTCGGTTGGCCAGAAGCATTATGTAGTAAAGCAGCGTAGCAAGCGACGACAGCGCAGCGATGACATACGTGTAAGCGGCCCATTTCAGTCCGTCGCATGCCTGGTCGCGCGTCTCACCCTGAATGATGCCTGCATTGGTGAGCCATTTTATCGCCCTGCGGCTTGCGTTAATCTCCACAGGCAACGTAACAAAGGCGAAAATGGTGAAAATGGCGTAGGCCACTATGATTATCTCGAGAGCCAATGTCATAGGCATGAGTTTTGGCAGGAAAATAGCACCGGCGAACATAATCATGAAGACCACATTGAGAATCGTTGAACTGATATTCTGCAGAGGTACGAGAGCAGTGCGCAGCTGAAGCGGCGCATAGCTGTCGGCATGCTGTATGGCATGACCCGTCTCGTGGGCTGCTATGGCAGCGGCGGCCACGTTGGCACCATAATAAACATCCTTGCTCAGATTGATGGTTTTGTCTGTCGGGTTGTAATGGTCGGTCAGCACACCTTCGGTGGGCTGAATGGTAACATCGAGTATGCCGTTGTCGCGCAGCATTTGTCGGGCGATGTCGGCGCCCGACATGCGCAGCGGGCTTTGCGCGTAGTTCTTCATCTTGCGCTTAAGCATAGTGCTCACCAAAAGGCTGAGCAATGCGAAAGCTATAAATATAATCCACAACATAACAGTACGTTTTTAAAGGTTATATTATTTATCTGTATTTCCAATTATCTTATTTACAATCTTTTGCGGGTCGATATTAAAACAGCAGTAATCGTCGAACGCGCAAGGTTTGTTGCCATAGATAGAGCACGGACGGCACGGGATGTTCACCTGCATTATGTCGTCGACGCTCTGTCGGTAGCCGAGGAATCCGGCATAGTGGTGCGTTGCGCCCCAAACCGACACAACGCGCACGCCATATAGCGAAGCTATATGCATGGCGGCCGAGTCCATACTGAGCATACAGTCGAGGTTCGACATGAGAGCCATCTCATCGGCAAGTTTCACCTTGCCGATAACGGAATAGCAGTTGTCGAACTTAGCCGCCCACTCGTCGGCCACGGCGACCTCTTTCTTGCCACCGCCGAAGATGAACACCGAATAGCCTTCGGTGTTGCAAAGTTGCTCCACCACTTTTATCATTCGCTCGAGCGGATATATTTTGCCTTTGTGCTGCGCAAACGGCGCCACACCTATCCACTTGCCACTCTTCTGCTGCGGCAGGTTTTCTATCACGGGTATCGGTTCGCGAGGCAGGAACGTGTTGGGCTCGTCGATAGGGAAACCGGCACGAGCGAAGGCCTCGGCATAGCGCTCTATGGTAGGCTTCAGCTGCACGAAACGCTTGTTGTTGAAGGCTACAAGCTGCTTTTTCGACTTGCGGCCTTTAATCATTCTGTAAGTTTTTTTGCCCGTAAGGGCAAAAAAGAAACGCAGAAGCATGGTACGCAGCACATCGTTGAGGTCGATCACGGCGTTGTATTTAGTTTTCTTGCGCAAGCGCCAGAAAAGCGCAATCAGACTGCGCAAACCGCCATGACGTTTCTTAATGTCGGTACCTATAAAGTGCAGATTGTCAAGCTTTTCGAAAAACGGCTCATAGAATGTGGTAGTCAGCACGTCGAACTGCACATCGGGGTACTTCCGACAAGCAGTCGAGAGCACCGGCGACATCATGGCTACATCGCCCATGGCCGAAAGCCGCATTACGAGCACGTGTTTCATTTCTTTCCGCTATAAAGTACAGGGTTAAGGTTCGGGTCGTTGTACATCTTCATCTGCTTGTAGACTTTCATGTACTTGCGGCCGTTTTCAATGTCTTCGATGAGTTCTTCGATAGCCGTCGAGAGGTCGGCGTGCTGCTCTTGCAGCACGGCAAGTTTCTCGGCGCACTTCTGTCGATGCTCGGCATCGACATCGGTGCGAGTGGCCTCTATCTGCATGTGGTAAATCTTCAGCGCCAGAATCGACAGGCGGTCGATAGCCCACGCCGGCGACTCGGTGTTGATGCGCGCGTCGGGCAACACTCTGACGTTTTTGTATTTATCGAGAAAATAAGAGTCGATATACTCAACCATATCGGTGCGCACTTGGTTGGAGCGGTCGATGCGGCGTTTGAGGTCGAGAGCCGCAACAGGGTCAATCTGAGGGTCGCGTATTATGTCCTCGTAGTGCCACTGCACCGTATCGACCCAGTTCTTATGATAGAGCAAATGCTCTATCTGACTGCGGTCGTAAGGGTTCTGCATTTCATGATTCACATCGTCGTATTTGTGATAATCAGCTATAGCTTCGTTAAATACTTTCCAAAATAATTCTGTCTGTTTCATTCGTTACTATAAATATTTTCCAAAGTACAAAAGTAGTTATTATTTGATGATTTTGCTGTTTTTGAAGGAGAGATTTTTTCTGAAGATGCTATCAGGCACATTATCAGAGCCGCACCACACAACAGCATCAAACCAGAACTAATTGATTTTCAAGCAAAAAGAGCATCCAAAATAATCAAAAGCGAAACATTTTTTTGTCTTCAGCCAAAAAAATGTATCTTTGCGAGGCGAATAGAAACTTGTTAAAAAAGCAATGGACGAATACAAACAGACTCCGGATTATATAGATGACAATATCATCCACCTCGAGTGGTACGAACACATACGCCTGCGCCCGGGCATGTACATAGGCAAACTCGGCGACGGCACTTACGAAGACGACGGCATTTATGTGCTTCTGAAAGAGGTCATCGACAACTCCATCGACGAATTTATGATGGGTTGCGGAACAAAAATCGAAGTCAATGTTACCGACCTGTCGCGAGTCAGCATACGCGACTACGGCCGCGGCATTCCGCTTGGCAAAGTGGTCGATGTGGCATCGCAGATTAACACCGGCGGCAAATACGACAACAAGGCTTTCAAAAAATCAATAGGCCTTAATGGCGTAGGCATTAAGGCCGTCAATGCGCTGTCGACATCGTTCGTCATTGAGTCTATTCGCGACGGGCAGAAGAAACGCGCCGAATTCTCTAAAGGTCAGGTGGTTAAAGAGTACGACCTTGAACCTACTAAAGAGAAAAACGGCACACGCGTAACCTTCGAACCCGACAACACCATCTTCGAAAATTACCAGTATCACGATGATTTCATCGTGAAAATGCTCAAAAACTACTCGTACCTCAACAAAGGACTGACGCTCTACCTCAACGGCGAGGCCTTCAAAAGCGAGAACGGTGTGGTTGACCTGCTGAGCGAGAACATGACCGAAGACCCGCTGTATCCGATAATACACCTCGAATGCGAAGACCTTGAGATTGCAATGACACATTGCAATCACTACGGCGAAGAGTACTACACCTTTGTCAACGGACAGAACACCACGCAGGGCGGCACACACCTCATTGCCTTCAAAGAGGCTGTAGCACGCACTGTGCGTGCGTTCTACAACAAAGACTTCGACGTGAGCGACATACGCTCGGGCATCACCGCCGTGGTTAGCATCAAAGTGGAGGAACCTGTATTCGAGAGCCAGACAAAGACCAAGCTTGGTTCGAAGGACATGGAGCCCAACGGCCGCTCTATCAGGCAGTTCGTGGTGGATTTCCTCACCGAGCAACTCGACAACTACCTGCACCGCAACCCCGAGACGGCGCAGATTCTCAACAAGAAGATAGTCGATGCCGAGCGCGAGCGCAAGGCCATCTCCAACATACAGAAAGAGGCGCGCGAGAAGGCCAAAAAAGCCAACCTGCACAACCGCAAGCTGCGCGACTGCCGCTATCACTACAACGACGCGCGCACCAAAGACGACGCCAAGAACAAACTCATCGAAGACACATCGATATTCATCACCGAGGGCGACTCGGCCTCGGGCTCCATCACCAAAGCTCGCGACGCCAATACGCAAGCTGTTTTCAGCTTGCGCGGCAAGCCGCTCAACTCGTTCGGAATGAAACGCGACGTGGTGTACAAAAACGACGAGTTCTTCCTGCTACAGAACGCACTCGACATAGAAGACGGCCTCGACAACCTGCGCTACAACAAGGTCATCATAGCCACCGATGCCGACGTCGACGGCATGCACATTCGCCTGCTGACCATAACATTCTTCCTGCAGTATTTCCCCGAACTGATCAAAAACGGTCACCTCTTCATACTGCAGACGCCGCTCTTCCGCGTGCGCAACAAGAAAAAAACCATATACTGCTACTCCGAAGAGGAACGCGACAAAGCCATGAAGACACTCGGACAGAAGCCCGAAGTGACTCGTTTTAAAGGACTTGGCGAAATCAACTGGGAGGAGTTCCGCGAGTTTATCAACGAGAACATACGCCTCGAACCAGTACACATGAAGAAGGACGACGCCGTGAAGGAGCTGCTCGAATTCTACATGGGCAAGAACACCTCTTCGCGCCAGAATTTCATCATCGACAACCTCGTTGTCGAAGAGGATTTGGTAGAAGAGGAGGCAGTATTCGAGTAGAGAGTAAAGTATAAAAGAGTAAAGAGTAATGTGTAATGTGTAGAGACGCACGGCCGTGCGTCTGTGTAAAGAGTAGAGACGTTGCGTGCAACGTCTCGATCACGAACGCAGATGACACAGATTCAACAGATTCTCAATACGTTATAACATAGAGACGTTGCCTATGCAACGCCTCTTTTTTTGTGGTATTTTTTTTTTCAAAAAAAGAACCTTTCTCGCCGTGAGAAAAGTTGCAAAAGAACT
>JAGCYH010000030.1 GCA_017960905.1 Bacteroidales bacterium | reverse complement strand
CTCTTTTCGGCAGAGATGAAAAAACTATAAGAAAGCACATTAACAATGCCATTAAAGAGGAATTGGCAGATTCAGTGGTTGTCGCAAAATTTGCGACAACCACTCAACACGGCGCCATAAAAGAAAAGCAACAAATCCATATTGTTAGTTTTTACAACCTTGATGTTATCATTTCCGTTGGTTATAGGGTTAAAAGTAAGCGCGGCACACAATTCCGCATTTGGGCAAATAATATACAAAACTAATCTTATATCTAATAACTTAATACTTAAAACAATGAAGCATTTAATTCTATTGGCGATAATTGCGATAGCAATAATCTACACCAACCAAAATGTTGTCGCACAATTAAATGTCAGCGGCAATGTACTGAACGAACGTGGCGAGACGATTGAATATGTCAGCATTGGCTTTAATTGCGACAGCGTCGGCACCATATCAGACGACAACGGACATTTCTCACTGAAAATTCCCGAAGGACGCACTAAAACGCTCATTTTCAGCCACGTGTCGTATCTGCCGGCAGAGATTCCTTTTGAATCTTATTCAGCAGGCAACGAACTGACTATTGTACTGAAAGACAAAACGATAATTTTGCCTGAAGTGACAATTAGAAAATCGAGCAAGCCGGAAGTAATTGTGGGGAAAGGAATGCCAATGATTGGCGGTTGCATGTTCACCAAACGCGACAAAACCGACAGTCCGGAAGGCGGACCAATGTTCACGCCCGAGAAAGACTACATTATCAGCAACATATTGCTCGACATAAAAGAGTGTACATACAAAGAGTGCACGTTGAGTTTCAATCTTTACGAGCGACAAGACAGTAAACTCGTAAATGTACTTCAGAAGCCGATATATCAGACTGTGCAACAGAAAAAGAAAAGCTTCACTTTGGACGTTATGCCAGAGGAAACTCTGGTACTGAAACAAGGGAAAGAATACTATTTGAGTGTGGCAATGGTGGACTGCGAAGGCGAAGGTGTTTTAATGTCACCAGCGCGCGTAAAAAGTGGGTATTATAGAAAGAGTATTATTGATGGTGAGCCAGAAAAAAAACCTATCTGTTTGCCAATTGTTATTAAGGGAAATGAATTGTAAAATAAACTTTTAACTTAAAACTAACATAACACTTTATGGACGATTTGTTAATTGTAAACAATCTCTGCAAGACCTTCAAACTCTCGCTCAAGCAGCAGAAAATTGAAGGCACGAAGCAGAAAACGGCGGTCAGCGACCTTTCGTTCACCGCTCGGTGCGGCGAGATTTTCGGCTTGCTTGGTCCCAACGGCGCGGGCAAGACCACCACGCTGCGCATTCTATCAACGCTCATCCGCCCCGACAGCGGCAACGCCTTTTTCGACGGCGTCAGCGTGGTTGACGAACCTGAAAAGGTGCGTTCGAAAATCGCTTTCCTGACATCGGAACTCAAACTCGAAGACTTCTTCACGCCGAACTATCTGTTCGACTTTTTCAGCCAGTTGCACGGCGTCAGCCCCGAAGTGGCCAGAGAGCGTAAAGAGCAGTTGTTCAGCCGTTTCGGCATCGACCGCTTTGCCGAAGTGAAGGTGGCCAACCTTTCAACAGGAATGAAGCAGAAGGTGTCGATTGTCATCTCGCTCGTGCACGACCCAGACATCATCATCTTCGACGAACCTACAAACGGCCTTGACGTGCTCACTGCGCGCACCGTCACCGACTTCCTTCAGGAACTGCGCCAGAAGGGCAAGACGATAATTTTGAGCACCCACATTTTCAGCCTTGTCGAGCGCCTGTGCGACCGCGTGGGCGTGATTATCGACGGCCGAATGGTGGCCTGCGGCTCGCTCAACGAAGTGTGCAACGGTCTGCAACTCGAAGACCGCTTTTTTGAACTCTATAAAGAAGTGAAAGGGAACGAAGAATGAAAAGTAACGTATTGACAATCATAAAGAAAGAGTTTGACCGTGTCTTCCGCGACCGTCAACTTATGTTCACAACAGTTTTGCTTCCTGGCCTTATTATCTATTTCGTCTACTCGTTCATAGGCATGGGCGCGACACGCATGATAGAGGCCAACAAAAGCGAAAACATTCTGATACAAGTAGATAACATGCCGCAAAGCCTTGCGGCATCGTTCGAAACGTTTGGCGACAACGTAACCCTCGAAGAGAAATCGTTCGGGCAGACCGAGATAAACGCTCTTAAAGACAAGAATATCAATGTGTTGCTTGTCCGCTTCCCGGCGCAGTTCGACGAACTGGTGAGCGCCTACTCGCCGTCGGACAGCATTGCGGCGCCAAATGTCGAGGTGTACTACAACTCGGCAAACGACGTAGCGCAGAATATGTTTTCCGCTATTCGCGGAAAACTGACAAGCTACGAAGAGTCGATAAGCAACCGGTTTGACATCAACCGCATCGACAGTCCCGAAGTGCGCTTCAACCAAGCCGATGAAGACCAAGTGAGCGGCCAGATTCTGGGCCGTATACTTCCGCTCATGATTCTGATGATGCTCTTCAGCGGCGTTATGGCTGTGGCGCAAAGTTCTATTGCGGGCGAGAAGGAACGTGGCACAATTGCCACGTTGCTCGTCACACCACTGAAACGTAACGAGCTGGCATTGGGCAAGATAGTTGCCGTAAGCGGTGTGTCTCTGCTCAGCGCGTTGTCGAGTTTCGCAGGCATAGTGCTCTCGCTGCCGCAATTCATGATGTCGCAAGGCGGTTCGGCCAACATGTCGTTCCAATACACAACGGCCGACTACATTATCCTGCTGCTCATCATTATCAGCACAGTGCTCGTCGTAGCCGCCATAGTGAGCATACTCTCAACGATAGCCAAAGACACCAAAAACGCCGCCTCGCTCTGCATGCCGCTCATGTTTGTGATGATGTTTGCCGGCATCATCTGCATGTTCCAAAACGGTCCTATCGACGACACTCTCATGTACCTCATACCATTCTACAACGCAACATCAGCCATGACAGCATTGCTACAGCACGAATTGGTTCTCACTAATGCCATTGTGGCCATCGGAGCCAATATCGTCTATGCGTCGGTTGCCGTCTGGGGACTTGCAAAAATGTTCAACAGCGAACGGATTATGTTCCGACGATAACAGATACGGTGTCAATGTTTTTTACACAAGTGTAAAAAACATTGACACTTTTTTCAGACACAGAAAAATATAAAGCATTGATACACAAACCAATACATTTTTGGCACGCACAATGATTAATCTATAGCAGAAACAATAAAAAAGTTGAACTTATAAAATTTAATAAAGATGAAAACAATAGTTTTATTATCAGCATCAATGTTTATGACATCATGTATCGGTGTTTATGTTGGACGTGGCGAAATGGGCGAATCGACAGAACCAGGCGTTTACTGCTCTATCGACACTGTTCCGGGAAATTTCGAAGCTATAAAAACCGACTGCGTGGCCAACGTGCATTACACTCAGGGTGAAGCATTTAACGTAAAACTCGAAGGCGATTCGAACGAAATCGACAACTTGTCGGTAGTGGTGAACAATGGCGTGCTCGAGCTGACGACTAAGAAGCAACGGAACAATCATCGGAAAGTTGACGTGTTTGTGTCGGCACCCGACCTCGCATTCTTCGACGCCAACGGCGTTGGCAATGTCAGTCTCGACGGCGATGTGGTGTTCGACCATAAGTTCGACCTTAAGGTCAACACTGTCGGCAATTTAAGTGCCAACTCGATAAACTGCAGCGAGCTCAAAGTGCGCCACGACGGCGTTGGCAATATGAATATAAAGGCCAAAGCTCTTGCTATCGACCTCGATAACAACACAGTAGGCGATATGACAAGCGCCCTAGAGGCCGACCGTATCACGGTCGGACGATACGGCGTAGGCGCATCCCAACTTAACGTGGACTGTGATGAACTCAAATTTACCGCCAACGACTGCGGCTCAACAAGTATAGATGGTTACGCTACCACCACGGATATAAAGAAAGACGGTGTTGGCATCGTGAATGTGAGAAACCTGAAAAACAGAAAATAACTTTTTCGTGTTCTTTTTTTTAGAATGTTCATTATACATTTGTGATTTGATTTAGCAAAAAAACTGATTTAGTGGCATTTACAAATGCAAAAATACGACGTCGGGAGACGCCGTATTTTTTTTATCTGTCATTTTTCCTCAACGCTTTTGCGACGCAGAGTGAAGGCCGGAAGGAAAATGAAAATCCCCACGAGCGACATCAGCAAACCGCCGATAGTGCCGGCGGCAAGCGGGAACCAGAATGCCTCTTTCTGCTCGCCCAGCATGAACGGGATAAAGCCCAACACGGTGGATAGCACGGTGAGCAATATCGGTATTATCTTCACGTTGAACGCTTTAAGATAGGCGCGGCGTTTCGTCAGGTGGCGGCAGCGTTTCTTGTACTCGTTGACGATGTAGATGCTGGCGTTGACGGTGATGCCGCAAAGCAGTATCAGGGCGGCCAGACCGCCCTGATCGAAATTGAGCGAGAAAAGGTAGAACGTCAGGAACAGACCGATGTACGAGATGGGTATGATGCCGATAATAATTATCGGCATCTTGAGCGAATTGAACAGAATAGACGTGATGAAAACGATGATTGTAAGTACCAGTCCCAGAAGCCAATACTGCTTCGACTCTTCGCTACCCCACGAATAGTAATTGCGGTCGTAGCTGATTTTGTAGCCAA
The DNA here is from genome assembly GCA_017960905.1 of Bacteroidales bacterium. Taxonomy (GTDB): domain Bacteria; phylum Bacteroidota; class Bacteroidia; order Bacteroidales; family Marinilabiliaceae; genus W3P20-009. The sequence goes on along the minus strand of JAGCYH010000030.1, from coordinate 21,671 downwards.
TGGGCAGCCGCTCCGTGTAAATCGAGTCAGCCTCGTGCGACACTCGGTCGCCCATCATGCCCGAACCGATGTACTCGTATTGCAGACAGAGCTGATACTGCTGGTTCTCTTTCACAATCTCTTCGGGCGCCTGCTCTTTCTCGAACGAGCACAACTGGTTTATCTTGTACTCGCGTCCGTTGATTTCGACGGGTTTGTTGAGTAGCGACCAGATGTTGTATTCGTCTGATTGTCGGGTATATAGCTTGATGTTTTCTTTGCGGTTGCCGCTCCATACGAAGCCGCAGTTGTTGTCGTATTTAAACGACTGCTGAAGCACATAGAACAGATACGACGCCGAGATGCCTTGCTGCGCCATAAGTTCGGTGTTGGGTTTGAGGTGGTACTCCATGTAGTCGCTCTTGTAATACTGCCGGCGCGGGTTGATGTTCACCTCTTTTATGCGTTTGTGCGTCAGCAGAAACGCCTTCACACTGTCGGCGAATTCGTAGAGGCGGTCGTAGTTGTAGCCGCTCATGCGAAGCATGTACGAACCGTTCGACTCCGAAACGTTATTGCTAAAGCCCTGGTCCTGAAGTCCGTACACGTCCCAACTGCCATCGCCAAGCTGAAGCGCCTTGCTGATGATATTCGACTTGAGCATATAAGGGAACGACGAGTGCGCCGCCTCGTCGGTGAAGTATATCTGTATGGAGCCTTGCTGGGCGCTCATCTGCGTGATGAACTGCCTTACCTCTTTGTACTGGCTCAAGAAGCTCTCCATGCGCCTCATTCGCTCGTCCATCTGCTCTATGGTGCTGCCGTAAGGCAGTGAGGCATAGACATATAGAACCACATCGTTATTGCGCGACCAATAACTGCCGTTGTACACTTTTTCGACGAAGAGGCGCAACGCGCCTCCGAAAATAACATCGGTATACGGACGGATATTCTCCTGATACACTTTGGAGCCGAACACGGTGTTGTAGGCTGTAGCGAATTTACTCTCCGACTGTATCTCTTTGGGCATCAAGAACAACGGCAGACCGAAACCCCAGATTACCAGCAAGATAGCCAGTTTTTTATGTCGCACTGTGAAACTGACGAATCGCTGATAGCCGCGGTTGAAATGGCTGGCTAATCTCAAACGTCGCAGAGAGAGTTTGCGTATGGTTTTTTCGCGTTGAATTTTCAGAAGTGAAGGAACAAACCATAATGCGATAAAAATCGAAATAAGCAGGTTTACAATCATTATTACGGCAAAGTCGTAGAGATTGAGCCGCAGACGGTCGTCGAGGAAGAAGACTATCGACAGTGCGCCGATAGTGGTCAGCGTAGCTGCCACTATCGGCAAGATAGCCAGCAAGTTATGCTCACGCCGCCAGTGGTCGGCCATTATTATTGTGTTGTCGATTATCAGGTTGAGCGAGATGGTTATGCCCGCAAGCGAATAGAGCTGCAGCTCAACGCCGAGCATGTAATAGGCCAGCACCGCAATGGCCAAGTTGCAAGCCAGACTGCACGTAACAACCACCACATGCCGCCAGCTGAACGTGGTGAGCCACACAAACACAAGCAGTATGAGCACCGTAAGGCCCGAACGGTAGTAAATCTTGTCGAGCTCCTTGCTGATGTACTCTGTGGTGTCGTGTATCTTGTGCATCTCGTAGCCGTGCGGAAGTTTGTTTTTCAACTGCTTAATACGCTCTACCACTTGCTGTTGCAGCGCTATCTGATTGGCCTCTTTGGTCGATTTTATCTCAAGATAAATGCTGTTCAATCCGTTGATGCGGAAAATGGAAGTGGGACGTGTCTCATTGTACTTCATTGTAACAAGGCGGTCGAGGCCTACGGTCGTAGAATCAGGCAAGACGACACGGATATCGGACAAGACGAACGAAGTGTCTGACACATTGGTAGTTAAATAATATTTGCCGAGCGCCTGTTTCGAACGATAGTTCGAAACGGCGTTTTTAATGTCGGTATCGGTAATGTTCAGTTTCTGAATCACATCGACATCGTATTCGAGCGACCACTCCTTGGGCTGCGCGCCCGACACAGTAACGGAGCTGATGCCTTTGAGGTCGGAGAAACTCGTAGAGAAAACTTTGTCGACGTTGTCGTAAATCTCTAACGGATCGGCAAGTGCGTTAATGGTGTATGTGAGAAAATCCTGGCTGTCGTTTTCGGAGAGCGACTGCGCCTGAATGTTGGGATACGACACGCCGTCAGGCAAATCGGGCCAGATTTGCCTAATGAGCGTCGAAATCTCGAAGCGAGCCGCGTCTATATCCACATTCTTGTCGAGGCTGACGCTGATGTAGCCACCGCCGTTGCTCGATGACGAATACAAACGGTTGACACCGTTCATACGGGCCAGCATAGCTTCGATGCGGCTCGTAACCTCCGACTCCACTATCTTCGACGTGCCGTTCTGCATGGCAAACGACACCGATATTGTCGGCAGGCTTTGCGACGGCTCGAGCTTCAGCGGCAAGAGCGGCAGAAAAGCCAGTCCGACAATCGACAGACAGATTGCCGTGACTATGATGGTGAACGGTGATACAGACTTTCGTTTCATTTCAGATTATTGAAGTCGAACTCGTCGGAAAGCGAGAAATCAAGCTGGAAGTCGTATAGCGTCTGGCGGCGCAGGTCGTAATAGCACTGCCAGTATTGGTCCATGCTCGAAATGTAGTTGTTCTGCGCTGTCTGAAGTCGCTGTTGCGACGACGACAGCGTGGTTATGTCGCACGTGCCGTTGCGGAAGCGGACTACGTTCTCTTTGTACACCTCGTTGGCAAGCACAAGCGCCTCTTCGGCGCTTGTGAGCATGTTGAGGCGCGACTGCAGTTCGCTCACCGTAATTATCACATTCTGTTCGAGTTCCATTATTTTCTGCTGCTCGTCGATGCGGGCAATGTTTAGATTGTTCTTGTAGTAATTGCGCTGTCCCTTCCCCACTCCCCAGTCGAGCAGCGGTATGCTGAGCGTAACCGAAATCACATCGCGGCGCTTGGGGTCGTCGTAGGCGTGGGAAAGTTCTTCGGCCTGCTGGTTGAAACCCACTGTGGCATTGACATTTGCATTGAACCGCGTTGATTTTTTTATCTTGTCGAGAGCCTTTTCGGCTTCGCTAACATTCTGCATCTTTTCGAGTATCAGATAGCTGTTTTTGTGCATCATGTCGAGTGCCTTTTCGGTGTCGATGTTGATGCTGCCAGGCGCTCCTGGCAGCTCAAGCTCCATCTGCGTGTCGCTGTCGATGCCCAGAAACGACGCGAGCGCAAGCGAAGCGCGTTTCATCTGCACCTCAGCGCTTATTATTGTGTTGCGCGCATTGACCACATCGAGCTTGAGCGACATCAGGTCCGACTTCGTTATGCTGGCTATCTTGTAGCGACGCTCGCCCATTACCAACAGCGAATCGCTGTTGGCAGCCTGCTCAAGCGCATTGCGGTATTGCGACTGTGCCTGCGCCAGTGTGAAGAAATACGTTACGGCCAAGTACGCAATATTCTCTGTATTATACAGATACTCGAGTTTCGCGCGCTCGTATTTGAGCGGTTCAATCTTCTTGTTCCATTTAAACTCGTTGTAGCCGAACATATTGTTGTAGTAACCAATCTGTATCGGCACAGCCGAAAACTGGTTGTAGGTAGAGGCGCCGAAAGAGCGCATAAATGTCAGGTCCGACTCCACGAAGAATGTTCCGCCGACAGGCGAAAAGTTCTGTGACAGAGTGAGTTGTCCCGATGCCGAGTACGATTTCTGCTGACGGAAAACGTCGCGGTCGTTATCATAGTCGTAGCGCGAGACTATTTGCCGGTTGTATGTCACGGGGTTCACCGTGAGCGACAGCGAAGGCAGTCGCTCGGCACGGTAGCGGCGGTACGACCAGTAATCCGACAGGTACAAATTCTTGTACCTGAACGCCGTAAGCGAACTGTCGGTGGCCATCTGAATGACCTTCTGAAGGTCGAGTCTCATCACTTTCGCCGGTTCGGCGGCATTGGCCGCCGAAACCGCCACAAGCATCAATGCTACTATTAAGCCTGTAATTTTCATATCTGTTTCTTTTCTTTTTCTAACAAACTGTAAATAAACGGAATAACAAAGAGACTGACAAGTGTTCCTATTGTCATTGTAGAAATCATAGCCACTGCCAGCGGACGTTGCAGCTCCGAGCCCATGTCGCTCGTGAACAGTATCGGCAGCATTGCGCCGATGGTCGTCAGCGATGTCATTATTATGGCACGCAGACGGCGGTGACTCGCTGTGTGTATGGCTTCGTGCAAAGGCATTCCGCCTTTGCGAAGCTCGTTGATGGTGTCTATTTTCAGTATCGAGTCGTTGATGACAATACCGCACGACACCACAATGCCAATGCCCGACATAAGGTTGAGCGAAATGCCGCACAGCCACATAACAACCAGAGCCAGAGCCGTATCGATAGGTATCTCGAGCATCACAATGAGCGGTTGTTTGAAACTCTCAAACTGCGCGCACATGATGAAATACATCAGCATTATCGATATCAACAATATGATTATCAGCTGATTAATCATCTTCTGATTGCTGTAGTACGCACCGCCGAAATCAACCGTCCACTGCGGCTCGCCTTTCACTGCCGACTTCACTGTCTGTATCAGCTCGTCGGCTTTTTCCACATTGTAGAAATATATCGGAATGAAATCGCCGCTTTTGCCGGCCGTGATGGTTTTGAGCTCTTCGGCATCGACCTCTTTAACCAACTGGCGTACAGGCACATACGTCTGCTGACGCGTGCGGTTGTTGTATACGGTGATGGTGCCAGTTGCTACAAACTCATCGACGCTCATCAGATTGCCGTTGATAAACACCGGCATATACGAGCTATATGAGTGAAGTTCAGTTATTTGCGAACCGGCAATCATATTCGAGAGCTTGTTGCGCAACGTAGATAGGTCGACATTGTAGAGCTCGAGTGCTTCGCGATTGATAATGAGCGTCTTAACAGGCTGAAACGCCAGTGTCGACGATTGGTAAGCAGGCGTAGCCTGCTTAACCTTCTGCTCTATGGCTTTTATATCTTCGGTTGTCGCCTCCTTGCCGTTCGCTGTGAGTTGCGCCACTACGTCGGCTTCGGCCGTGTCGAATATCTTCTCGAAGATTGTCATCGGCGGCGCAAACTTCACCGATGCCGACGGATAATTCTCAGCTATCCACGTAAGTGCCTTATTCATAATCACTTCGACGCTATCAGGCGAATTGGCTTTCCAATAGAGTTCGGCTTCGGTTTGCGACAGTTCGTTGCTCATATCGACAATGAAATCCTGCACGCCGATGTAGGCCGAATATTCGTCGGCTGTACCGCCGACGAACCGTTGCAGCTGCGCCACGCGCCGCTGGTTTTCATCGACGTTTATCTCGTCATTCCACTCTATACGGGCGGTGAGCTCGTTGTAGTCGATTTCGGGCATACGGCTTTTGCCAATTATCGAAAACATATACCAACACAATGGTAATGAGAGCATTACGAAAGTAATTGTTATTGCTTTGTGCCTCATTATCCAGTCGATAACCACATCGTAAACTTTGATGAAATGACGTATCTTGTCCGATTTTGCTGCGGTGCCTTTTTTGGCCACTCGCGGCGCCATCATCTGGCGGTAAATGACCGGAAGCAGCACAATACCAACCACATACGACACCGCCAGTCCGGCGGTGATGGCAAAGGCCTGGTCGCTGAAGATGGCGCCCGCCATGCCGTCGATGAAGACCAGCGGAATGAAGACGGCCACAGTGGTGAGCGACGAGCTCAGCAGCGGCGAAATCATCTCGCGCGTAGCACCCACACAAGCCACACGCAGTGTGCTTCCGCGCTGTTGCCACTGCGATATGTTCTCGCTCACTATCAGCGCATTGTCGATCATCATGCCCACCACGAGAATCAGACCCGAGAGCGAAACGATGTTGAGCGATTTGCCCGATATGTAAAATGGTAATATTGTGATGATTACGGCCGTGAGCATGCTTATTCCGATGACTATCGAGATGCGCATTCCGCCCATAAACAAGATGGTAACGATAATGATGAGAACGAAGCCAATAATTAGGTTCTGCTTGAGGTTACTTATCGTATAATCAAGCAGTTCGGTCTGGTTGCGCGATATTTCGAAGTTAAGGTTCGGGAACTGCGCCGAGAACTGCTCGACAAGCTCGCCGATGCGCTTGCGCATCGCGTCCATGCCCTCTTCCGACTGCTTTATCACGGCGAGTGTCACCACACGTTTATCGCCCGCCATCGAGAGGCCTTGCTCTTTCTGCACCGACGGCTCTATGCGGCAGATGTCCTTCAACTGTATGAGGCGCGAGCCGCACTGCAGGTATATGTTCTCCACATCGCTTTGGTCGGTGAGCAGTGTCGATACTTTTATTGAGTATTCGTACACGCCGTCTTTCACGCGCATACTGCCGGCATCGATGTTGTTGTTGCGCAGAACGGCCTCTATATCAGAGAGTTCCACGCCATAAATGCGCATTTTGTCGAAGTCGGGTGTGAGTGCCAAGCCCTGCGACGGCACGCCCGTGATGTCGGCCATGGCCACTTCGGGCAACTGCTCCACGCGGCGGCGTATGACGTTTTCGACAGCTTCGCACATTTGCAGGAAACGGCCTTTGTCGTTAGTGTCGTCTTTGAGCGAAATATTGAGGTAGAAAACCGGAATGTCGGTAGCGCTTGCCTTTATGGCCTTCGGGCGCTTGACGCCCGAAGGAATATAATTCATCGCCGCGTCAATCTTCTCATTCACTTCAATATATGCATAGTCGGTATTCGTACCAAACACAAAACGCATGTTTATTATGCCTATGCCATCGCGTACTTCGCTGTGTATCTCGTCGAGGCCGCCCACTTGCAGAAGTTGCTGGCGCACACGGCTCACCACGCTCGTCTCGAGCTCGCGTGCCGACATGTTGGCATCTGACATCTGCACCGTAATCTGCGGTATGGCTATGTCGGGCAGCAGCGACACAGGCAGCGACGTGTAGGTTGCTATGCCTATTATCGCAAACGCCAGAAACGCCATTATGACAGCTATCGGTCGCCTTACTAAAAAATCCATCTCTTAATGCTTTTCGGATAATACAATCTGCTTATTTTCAATATATTATCTCGCTATTGTGAGCCAGGAACGAATTTCCGCTTACCACCACCGAGTCGCCTTCGTTTATTCCGCTTTCGATGGCTATCATATTGCTGTTCTCAAGCGACGTCTCCACGTAGCACCATTCGGCCAAGCCGTTGCGCGCCACAAACACCACCTGACGGTTCGAGCGCAGTACCACTGCACTCTTGGGCACCGACAGACGCTCGCCTACGTCGCGGCGTATCTTCACGCTTATATTCATGCCTTCGTAAAGGTCGGTGCACTTCTCAACCGAGGCTTTCACACGCACCATGCCGTTGTTCTCAACGTAAGGGTTGACCTCGGTCACGCGCCCGCGCCAGCTCTTGCCTGGCGCCGAATAGGTGGTTATCTCAACATCGCTGCCCACACTCACCATCGACAGTTCGGTCTCTATTATGGTAAATTCGGCGCAAAGTGCCGACTGGTCTATTATGCGACAGAACGCACTACCGCGGTTCACACGGTTGCTTGGCTTGTCGGTAAGGTTGGCCACCACGCCGCTTATCGGCGCGGTGAGCCGACTATGCTCATAATCGTATTTTACTGTGTTGTAATTGGCCTGCGACTCCAGAAAACCGCTCTTCACCTCCGCCAGATGACGTATCGACTCGGGTATGTTGGTCGAGTCGGGGCTATAGCCCTGACCTATAAGCGTTTCGTACATCGAGAGGCGCGAGCGTTCCAAGCTCGCCTCCGCCGACTCGAACGAGAGAGCCAGCTTGTACGAATCGAGCCGGGCTATGTCGGCCCCTTTCTGTATGTATCGGCCATTAGAGGTGTAAACATCTGATATTGTGCCATCTACCTCCCAATAAACATCGGCGTAGCGGCCTGCAACTATCTTCCCGTTGCTCACTATCTCCTTGTCGAAACGCATCGTACGCGCCACTTCTATCTTTACCTGCTGCCGGTCTTCGACCAATAAGTTCTGCTGTTTCTCATCGTCGACCGACGTTTGTGAGTTACACGCTGCCAACATCGCAGCTAATGCTATCGGCATGATTCTGTCTTTCATAATGTTTTTTCTTTGTTTTCTTTGTTCTTTTTATATTTTAATCCCGACGCGATTAATCGCGTCACGACGTTCATTTTTATCATTGTCTATTCGCACCCATCATATCTTCCAGACGCACGGCCGTGCGTCTCTACTCTTTACTCTCTACTCTTTACTCTTTCCTCTACCTCCCTCTGCATTGTCTGTGTTGCCTCCGATTCGTTTTTCACCTTCATATTCAATATAATATCAGCCTCTTCGGCGCAACGGACATCGTTCTCAAAATTTTTTTCCAAATATAGTAAAAATAATAGATAATGTGGATACATTCTGTTCGGAAGTCGATGCACAGAACGCAAAAAATATTTTTCCGCCTCGCCATACTGACCCATCTGCTGATGGTTTTTCCCTATGATATTCAGCGACATAGGGTCGGTTGTAAGGTGAAGCGCCGACTTAAGAATTTCGTTCGATTTTTCGTAAAATTTTTCACTGTGAAGCATGTGACCGTATTCGTACATGAACACTCCGTTCCATTTCATATCCTCGGAAATGGCTTCGTATTGCTTCAGGGCGGTTGTGTAATTGTGCGAATTGTAGAAAAACTGCGCCTTCTCCCACTGCGCCATGGCGCTGTGCCTTTCGGCATAGCGCGAATAGTTGGCTGCAGCAAGCGCCAATACCAACGCCAGCAACGCCACTGGCGGCAGCCGCCACCAGCGGCTATCGTCAGCCGATGGCCACAAACAGCTCACTATGAGCACTATAAGCACCGCCACAAATGCCGGCAGATGCATCGGATACGATGCGAAAGCGAATACCATGAGCGACAGCAGCGCACCTACCGCGCCATAGCGCTTGCGCTTATGGCCGCGCACTATGGCCACCGCAAGCAACGCCACAACGGCCAAAGCCACAGGTATGCCCCAATCTATGGCAACATTGAGATATTCGTTGAACGCATACGACGGGCAACCCGCCACTTCGACGTAGTCGGCGCAAGCCGATGTATCGCCATTGGTCATATTGCGCTCAAAATAAGCCTCTTGCGCCTCGCTGTACGCTTCGGCAAATGTCGCGCTGCCTGTCAGCGGCGACAGCATGGCAGCCTCGGCCGAGATGCGCCACAGGAACACACGCCCCATGGCCGAATCGCGTTTCATGTGCCAAATGCCTATCACACCGACGATTACAACAACTGCTACTGCCGCCGGCAGTAGCATCTTCATACGCCTCGATAGGTGCAAACGCCGCCAGTCGTACATACAGGCAAACACATACGCCGCACCAACAACAGCCGCTATCCATCCTGTGCGGCTCATTGTCGATGGCAAAACTATAAGCAACAACGCTATGAGCAATATTATTGCATAACGTTGTATTTGTCTGAATATAAGTGCATTACCAGTCACTGCCACTGTCTTCCGTTTCTCTTCGGCAATCATGAAGAAATGCACAGCTATAGGCACGCCCAGAGCCACAAAGCCGCCAAGCGGACCGGGATTGTAGAATGTGCCCGTAACTTTGTAGAGCGAATGGTGCGAGTATTCAAAGCCATAGAGCTGCATAAGCGACAGCACTGCTTCGATAGCACAAACAGTTATCACACAGCACATTAGCGCATCGCATACGCGATGCGCATCGCTTCGGCGGTGCGCTATGAGCAGCACAAACAGCAACGGCAGCGCAACCATGCCACGCAGACAGAACGCCTCCCATTGGCTCACCTGCGGCACTTCGTCGCATAACCGTTCTGTAACATAATTCACACCAAACCAACATATTACAGCGATCGCTGTAATTGTTGTAAATATCGTAAATACTGTCTTGTTTGTCATTTTCAAGCACAAATAATCAGTAAACCAGGCACACACGCCCTACAATAAACTCTTCGGGCACAAGGCCCCAATAGCGCGAATCCTGCGAACCAAGCACATTGTCGCCCGCCATGAAGTAATATCCCTGCTGCATGGTGTGCTCGGTGATTTCTTCGCCACGTGCGAAGAAACGGCCGTCGCGCTCCTCTATGTCGGTGTTGAGCTCCCACTCCACAAACTTCTGATATATGGGCGCGGTTATCGTGTCGATGTGTATCACATCGCCACGGCGCGGCACATAGAGCGGCCCCATATCGCGTATATTCCAGTGATACACAGGATGATAGAACGGCGCGGTCCAATATGGTATATCCTCGCGGTAACGTATCGTGGTGTCTTCGGTCAGGTGTGCCACTTCGCGCTGGGCGGCCATATTGCCCAAGTCGCCTTCGAATGTGCTCACATGGTAGTAGCCGCCGCGTATCTCGAAGGTATCGCCCGGAAGGGCGATACAACGTTTCACAAAGAATTGCAGTTTGTTGAACGAAATGGTGTCCCAACCATTGTATATTGGTGTGTTAAATACCACTACGTCATTATGTTGCGGGTGCGAATAGCCCCAGCCGCGCGTAATGTCGCCGTGGCGTACCGAGTCGAGACTGCACGAGAATATCCGCCGGCCATAGGCCAAACGGTTTACTAGTACGTGGTCGTCGGGGTTTACTGTCGGCTCCATCGAGTTTGTTGGTACACGGAAAGAGACAAAAACGTATGTTTTAAGCACCAAACGCCCCGACCAAACCAATATCCCTGAGAGCACTAACCAATATACTATGTTCAGTATCCTTTTCTTCACTATTAGATTTCTATTTTGTTTACAAATATAATGTTTTTAATTCACTTACATATCACCGGACAACGAACGATAAACAGAGTAATGTGTAAAGTTTTATGTTTTTTGAGTAAAGTATAATGTTTAACTCTCAATTCCCAATTTAAAATTTTTTATTATTCATTGTTAATTCCCCAAAAACCTACCACCACACCGGTTTGCCGTCGTTATACAGGAACGGCCGTTCGTCCCAGCCTTGCGTGTAATCCTTCACCCAGAGCAGCGCGCCGTGCGGCACTCTGTCGTAGTGAAGCGTGTTGCCTACGGCCGTCTGGCGGCCGAGCGAAAGCCATTCTGCATTGTTCCAGAAGAAGAGCTCATACTCGTCGCCCGGATGTATGTCGTTATCATCGCTGCGCGGTATAACGCGCACATAATCAACGCGTTGTGCGTGACCAAAATCGCGACCTACCCAGGCGCCATCGGCATTGCCGGTGGCGTCGGCGTCGGAGTTGACGAGCCACTTGTCGTGCTCGCCGGCCGAAGTCTCGAAGTTGGTGAGCCAGTTATTGTCGAATGCCTTGTCTATCAGCTCTTTCTGTGCAAACGGGCATGCAATGTTACGCCCATCGAGTTTTGCGGTGTCGGCGAAGAAAGCCAGTTCGGCAATGCTGCCGAAGGTGCCGTCGGCACCGAGGTAGCGCCAGTAGCGGTATGGTTTTTCCACTTTCGTAGGTATCTTGTCGGGAATGTACTCGTCGGTGATTGTGTATATGTCGGCCGCATCGGCAAAAGTGGGGCTGTTGGCGGCTTGTATGCGCCCGCCGAGCAGGCGGCGCCGCATATCGACAACTTTCTCCGACTGGAAATATTTCCGCCGTATGTCGATGCTCTCCGTGGTGCCATCGGCACCATCGATGTACGAGAGCGAACCGTCTTTGTGCACTATGAACGGTTTCGTGAGCGGCACAAGCCGCTCACCATCAAAACCCATTGCAAGGTACATTATATTTCGACCTATATTGCTGAATTTCATTGTGTTATCACTTACTTCGCCAAACTCTACCACACGCCAGATGGTATAGTGGCCGTCGAAGACGGCCAGATAGGCATAATCTTCCACACGGCGAAAGCCTTCGGGCACTGGCAGTTCGATGTCGGATGTACGCACGTAGTGGTCGGTAACGTCGGTCTGGTGAATGTCGAACGGATACTTCATCACCGAACGGTTGAGATACTTAAGTCGCCGGTTATCAATGCGGTAAGAGTTGCGCACGACCTTCGGGAAGGTGTAGTTGGTGAAGAAGGCCTTGCCGGGCGTGGTCGATAAGTCCCACTCCGATGGCAGCTCCTCGCCGCGGTCGTTGAGCAGAGTGAACCATGCGTGTCCGGCGCGGAAGCGGCCGTAGCACGGCACTTCGTCGATTACCACGGGCAAACCCAGACTGCGGAATGCCATGGTGCCAAGCGTAACAAAGTCGATGCAGCGGCCGAAGCGCAGATTGACCATCGTCTCGGCGCTGCGAAGCTCGATGGGCGCATCGGTGTAAATCTCGAACCGCCCGAGGCGGTCGAGGACGTACTCGCGCACCACTTCGAGGGCGCGGAAGGTAGAGTTGTAGCTCTCGTCGTTGGGCTGCCACTCGGCGAGCGAGGCGCCGTAGTGCGCCACCATGGTGTCGCGCCACGCATCGAGCGACTGCCGCTCGCAGCATTTGTAAGGCAGCAGCCACTCGCAGAACTCGCTGAAAGTGAGGTGCTCGGCAAAGCGGTTGCCGCGCCATGCGGCAAATGCCGCATCGATGTTGCGTATGAGGTAGTCGGCTCGGACGACCTTGGCATCCTGCACGGTGTGGCTTGGCACATCGGCAAACTCGCCCCGCGAGAGGGCGAGCAGCGAGTCGTACTGCGCATCGGGCGCCATGCCCGACCGAGCCAGCGAGAGCGCTATGGTGTAATACTCATCGATGCGCGAGCCCTCGTACGAGTAGTGGCCCGCCATATTCTCTATCAGATACCGCGCCGCAGCCTGCTTCTCGGGGTCGCCAATGCTGTCGTAGTGCGCTATCACCCGCTCAAGTTGCGGGCGGTTCTCGCCCGCAAGGGTGAGCGTCTGCGAGAGAAAGTCGGGGGCGGTAGTGCAAGACACTAACGCCAAAGCTATTGATAATGAAACGATTAAGTTCTTCATGTTATTACTTTTGTATGTGGCTGCTGCACGGTGTAGTGACAATAAAGCGGACACATTATATTGCACATTCAATTCTCATTATTTACAATCTCAACAGGCACTATACCAACATCTTTAACATAAACGTAATTGTACATCGATGCACTGTACATCAAGCGATTATCAACGAAAAACAATACATTGTTGTTACCCGACAATTCGTAATAGTATTCTGACAGTTCACCTTCGACATCTTCAATGTAACGTTCGTTCGGAAGTTTGCTGAAATCGTTGGTTTTAAGAGTATAATTGAGCAGAAGCATATCGCCCATGTATATTGTGTACACGCTATCGTATGACAGAGTAAGTTCTTCCGACTTCATAGCTTTGAGAAAAAGACAATAGTTTCTGACGCAAACAGAACAAGTGGCATCGAGAATATACACAAAGTTTCTTCCTTTGCCATTAAAAGCTTTAATATCAGAATATTCAATAACTGTATTGTTCTCGACTATATTATTGAAATCATCAACCAATGTTCTCCCTTTTGTACACGACTGCAACAACGACAAACATAACACGCAAATAATAAACGTTTTCATCAGTCGAGTTTTGCTTTGTAAAGATTAACTTCGCCAAATTCATCAGACAAATAAAGATATAAAGTGTTAGTAGTTTTACTATATGTGATAGGAAGAACTGTAAAACCTTTAGCGCTATATCTTTCTATCACATTTCCATCCCAATCTAATTTGAATAATTCGGTGGTCTCTCTTTCCAATTGAGAATATGTTTCCCCTTCTTTTGTTCTTTTCCATTTATAGTTTCTCAAATTCTGAACGAAAATACATTCGTCATCATAATAACTACCATTGTAATAATGACATACGCCATTTTTTCGATTAAAAAACAAAGTAAATCCATCCGCTTCTAATGTATATTCAGCATCATTCGGTTCTGGTCCATTTATTTGTCTTATCTGATTCAGTTGTGTGTCATATACTTTTATAACAGGTTGATAACCATAACAAGAAACAAATCTGTTCTTTGCCCTATTTACACAGATTGCCCCGCCAGTACAATTTCCTGGCATGAATTTGATCATATCATAATCTGATTTTTTAAAATCAGGTATGTATTTACCTTTTTTATCTATGTAATAGTATTGTGGTAAAGCCGGATCTGTACGAAACTTATCACACCCATCGAAATAATACATATTCTCAGCAATCAAAAGAGAATCGTCAAAAGTGCGAAAAGTTAAATAGATGTTTTCTTCTGGCACAATTATTCGCGGCTGATACAGGCTACCTAAAGCCATAGCGGAATCAACATTGAATGATATAGCTTTTCGAGTATAAACACACTGAATATCCAAAGTGTTATTACCAAAATAAGGTAAAGTTGACAGTATTTCATTAGGGCCCTCGCCACGCGTGATATACTCTCCTATTTTCGTATTGGTATTCATATTAACAATAGTAACCATATGAGTCAATGGATATGGGTCGTATGTTTTCACGACCAACAAAACAGTATCATGATAAACAAAACACATAGCTCCCATTAAATAATCCTCTTGCACATTTATTTTTTCCAATTTAAGAGGTTTAACTGGGGGCAATGTTTCCTCGGATATGTTTACAACTTCATAATCCGTTTGATATGTTTGTTCGGTATTACAAGCCAATACAAACGTCACAAAAAAAACTAAACAAAAAAAGTATTTCATAGTCAATATTTTATAATTTGTAGAAAACTGTGCTAAAAACGAATATTCGTTTTTAGCACAGTTCATATTTTAATGCCAACCTAAACAAATTGCTGTTCCATAACCACCAGCAATAGAGATTATGCATGGTTTCCATACCGAATCAGTGCAAGAATCATAAACATTACCATTAAGACTTGCTTGACATGGTCCAGCATGTACCCAAATTTCTCCTTGAGCTACAACTTGATCAAGATTCTCTAACGTCAAGTCGTTAGCAACTGGATTGTTCTGGTTTGCTTTAATAGCGCCGATAGCAGCCATAGCCAAAACGGCTGCTGAGAAAATTAATTTTTTCATGTTTTTGTAATTAAAAATAATTAATAATATTAAAACACCCAATGTAACACGCTGTAACATAGCGTGATTATGGGATTTGGCTGCGTCCGATACCCCCGCAGAACCGAAAAGGCAGTGTTTCGAGCCTAATGCTCGAAACACCATGAAAGACTTAATGTTAGCTACATCATTATATTTAGTTTTTAAAAGTTATACAATTGGGAAGCCGGGTGAAACCGCTCTAATTGTTTTTGGCCAGCTTTCCATAATATTTACACTTTCCTGAAACATTTAAAATGTTTCGGCTACAAATATAAATCTTTTTTTTATCATTCTCTTTTTTTTATCATTTTTTTTCATTATATTTTTAGAAATAGTTGCATGAGTCATGGTTTTACTAATGCACTATACATGAGATTAAGATTTACGGAATCGAGCGGCAAGTAAAAAGACTGTTTCGAAGGCACATATATACTTCTGACCTTCAGCGCGTTGTCTGTCACAAAATAATAAGGCGCCATCAGGTTCTCGGCCGGTATATTGAGCGAGCGGCAATTATAGACTTCGAAATCGGACAAATTGAAATCTTCTATCTGCAAACTCAATTCGCGTGGCAGGCAATCGGTCAGAAACACCACCCTGCTCATATCGAAGTTAGATTCGGACTGCAGCAGCTTGGCGACAGCAAGCTGGCAACACTCATGGCAATACCGCTCAGATATACGGCAGAACAAGATATTAGTATTCTTTCGGTCGGCCAAATCCCTAAAATTCAATTTATTAGCATAGGCATCGCGCAGTTCTGCCGTATCTTCCAACTGTCGGCCAACATTGGCCAGACCTATGGCGAACTGCGGGTGCAGTGACATATTCTCGACACTTAAATCAGCGAGAGACATATCCTTTACTGCTATTTCCTGTTTCAGATTTCGGCGGTTGTACAGCAAATACGCATCAGATAATGCAAGTACAAGTATTATGCTGATAATCAGTTTTTTACTCATCGGCTATATCTTTAAGGCTGTATAAGACCAACAGCGGATTATGGTCTTCTTTCAGTTCACGCAACATTGCTATTTCGTCATCATTAAGCAAATGCTGGTTGTATTCTATTATTTTCTCTCTGTTGTTGAAGTAATAATCGTTAGCACCAGGGTTTATGGTGCTGATAAAGAACTCGTTATACGTCGTTCCCAATAAATCACCAACATTATTGATAGATTCAAAATTGTCGATATAGTATCCGCTTCTGTATTTTTTTGTGGTTTTGTTATAAAACACGTTGGCATTCATGTGACCTCTATAGAATTTGTAATACTCGTAATTGTCGGTCGCGCAATACGACATGAGACAAAACTTGTTCTTCGATTCTCTTATCTTGTTAATATATCGGCTTACGTTTTGCCAGTCCATGTCGCTCAAATCCAACTTATTATCAGGGTATTCAAGCGTCTTGTCGACAACTACCTTGCCATCGGTGTATTTGTATATTTTATCGACCAAAGGGCGGCTGATTTTAATTTCGCCTTCAGAAGATTCGGAAATGTATTCCGAGAAAATGTCGCATATCTGCTCATTGAAATAGTATGTGTCAACGTCGTTAAAAACAGAATCAAGAACAAGAAACGCAAATCTGTTCTCCGAATTACAGTATTCGTTCTGAACAGCCAGATAACCATTCTTGTATGGCACAAGTTGCGACAGTGGTTGCGAAGCTTTGTGCGACGAGATGTAAATGCCGTCGGGGGTATATTTGTTGACAATAACATTCTGACACACAAGCAATTCGTTTTTTGAAGAATCGAAGGCTATGTTATTCGGTCCGGCCAGTTCGCCAGGTCCGTTGCCAGTAGGAATCCTTCTGACGAACTTACCACTGACGTCAAAAACAGCCACACCTCCGCCTTTGTAATTGTCTAATATATAGATAAAATCATCAGAAACCACACACTTACGGAACGTGCTCAAGACCGAACCGTCCGTAGTCTCCAATCTGATTATTCTCACACTATCTATCAAATCGGTAATATCAAAATCATCGTTATCCAAAACTCTGTCAATATTACACTTCTCCGCTACTATACTATCATCGACATAAGTAGCATTTGAGCCACAAGCAGAGAAAACACCCGACAACAGTAAATAAACAAATAACCGTTTCATAAAAAAGAAAAGAAAAAATTATTCCTTATCTCATAGAGACCTATGAGATAAGGAATAATAGCATAAATTATCTTATTACTTCGTCCCAGTAAATAGTCTCTTGGTGAGCGGTTTCATTGCGCCATCCGTCGCATTCGTTCCCTGAATAATTACATATCAGACTAACTACTTCAGATTTGTACGTATGTCCGTTTTCGCAATGTCCACTTACACATACAGGACCATTTATTTGCCAGTGTCCGTCATTGTATCCGGGGATTCCGCCCTGACGGCCACCGATTCTAACATCTACACCAGTTTTGGGAAGTGGTGTTTTATTGCCATTTTGTGTATTGTAAACATTATATGTAGGAGAGACATACGATGGTTGGTTTTCAGGTTGCAGACTATAACAACTATTATTATAGTTAGGGTTTTTAGATCCATCTGGGAGATACGGTGCGAAATGATTATCCCATCCAGCCATATCAGTACGCCCTTCGGTCCAATATGATGAGCCGCCACCTACAGCAGAAGCGCCACCGCCGCCGCCACTGCCGCCGCCATTTTCGTTTCCTGTTTCGTTACCCGATGCGGTCAGTTCGATAGTATCGAAAGTAAGATCGCTTTTTACTTGCTGAATATCAGAAGCAAGATAAAGATTGTACGCGCCCACAGCGGCAACAGCCGTGTAAGCCATTGATTTTAAAATATTCATTTTAAATAAATTTAAGTTTTATTATTTGATTAAAAAAACAATCTATAACACGCTGATTATCAGCGTGAAAATAGAAATTGGCTGCGTCCGACACCCCCGCAGAGCCGAAAAGGCAGTGTTTCGGGCCTATTGCTACGAAACACTATGAGATACTTAACGTAAACTACGACATAATCTTTAGTTTTTTAAAGGTTATACAATAGGAAAGCTGGGTGAAACCGCTCTAATATGTTTTTGGCCAGCTTTCCGCACTATTTTTATTTTTCTGAAACATTTAAAATGTTTCAGCGACAAATCTAAAACATTATTTTCGATTAAGCAAGTTTTAGAAACATTTTTTATCATTTTTTAAGCCTACTACGTATCGGTATTAAAAGCCTTCAACGAATAAAGCAGAATTAATGAGTGTTTTTACTAATCGGGAATATCTTTCAGGCTATATAAGATTATGAGTGGATTGTCGTCTTCTGATAGCTCTTGTAGAATTTTCACATCGTCATCAGAAAGATGTGATTTGTTGTGCTCAATAATTGCATCTCTTATGTCATAATTATGAAAGCCTGGATTATACTCATTAATAAATAAATATTGTATGTTCCTACATAGTCTCCAACGTGATAAATAGAATTGGGATCTATTATGGCATATCCGCTTCTGTATTTTTTATTTTTCTTGCAAATAAATACGTATGCATTAAAGAATCCCCGATTGAATCTATAGTATTCATAATTGTTTGTTTCATTGTATGATATAAAAGCAAACTTATCTGGCGACAGTTCCAGCATATCCACATAAGAATCGACATTTTGCCAGTCAATCAGACTAAAATCCATTTTATTTTGAGGATATTCAAGTCGCCTGTCCTCCGAAACAATACCGTCAGAATATTTGTAGATCACATCCCACAACGGGCGATTGATAATAATATCATTCTTATGCGTTTTTAGAACAAATTCCGACAGAATATCGCATCTTCGTTCTTCAAAATAAAACGTATTTACATCTCTGAACTCGGAATCCAGAACAATAAAAGCAAACTTTTTCTCAAGATTATTTGTTTCGTACTGAACCGCAATATATCCATCTTTGTATGGTACTAGTTGAGACAAATAAAAAGGTAATCGGTAAGCCGTTTTAAAAACACCGTCAGGAGTGAATATATTTACTAACTTGCTTTGATATACTACTAACTCGTCTTTTTCTTCATTGAAAGAAATACTTGATGGTCTAAGTAATTCACCAGGACCATTACCGTATGGCAATCGTTTGACGAAACTACCATTAACATCAAAAATCACCACACTTCCTCCTTTATATTCATCAAGTATGTAAATGTATTTCTGAGTTATTAAGCACTGATAGAAAGAACTCAACACGGATTCTTCTGTGGTTTGCAGTTTGATTATTCTAATGCTATCGATCAAATCATTTACATATAAGTCCGAATTATCCAATATCTCATCAAAATCAATGACTTGACTGCTCTGCGTGTCTTCTAAATCAGTTGTTTTTTCTTTACACGCAAACAAAAATGTTATACATAACAACAATAGAAATAGCTTTTTCATAATCGATTTTTTATTCGAAGTTTAAATCGCTTAGATTCAAATATCCAAATTGTATTACATCGTCAAAGGTGAAGATTAAACGGTCGTTTTCCGCATCGTAACATAAGGTGTTCGTTTTATACTCCAATTCTAACGTTGCCAAATAATCACCTGATTTTGAAAATACTAAACACTTGTGCGTAGGAAGATATTGCTCATAGATTTCACCATTGTACAAAGCAATCAAATAATCTTTCGTAAATGTTGGCTTCCCAAAGCAATCTAAATGTGTTCTCCCCCATTGTGGCCCATAAATATTCATTTTATGATTTCCTTTTAGGTCAAATAAACTAATCATGTCATAATTACTATTACACTCCGCATAAATGTTATCAAGAGACGAAACTGCTAACAAAAATCTTTTTCTACTAATTTCCGGATGACTGTATTTCAAAAACTTTATATCTCCTGTTTTAATGTTTATCAGACCAGTACTAGTATCAAACGACGAAACTCCTTCGGGTACTATGGCTCTACAGAATGAGGCCGTATCGCTTATGTATGATACGTAAAAAGGGAAAGATTCGGTTTTTATCTTATATTTGGCATAAGGTTTATAATCCGGATTGCATCGTATGCTGTCATAATTGTAAGCAAGTATTTGGTATTTGCCATGATCAAAAGCATAAAACTCTCGTTCATCTTTATTCCATATTACTTCGCCTAATGTTGTTATTTCTTGTGGACCAGGACCGATTTCACCAAAAGACGCTATATGCTCAAAACTGTTTTTATCAAAGACATTAATAAGATTATCAAAAGCCTTAGAGTCTCTAACTATAAAATAATCATCAGCAATACTAACTCTGCTAAATTACTCGTTAAGATATCACCTAAATCTATTCCCTTAATCAACTGCTTTACATTAATAGTGTTATCTCTACTAGTTTGATATTTTTCTTTTTCAGAGTTTTTGCTGCAACCACAAAGAACTGAAAACACGACAAGCAGAATAACAATTGTTTCTCTCATGATTAGAACGTTTTTCAAAATGCTACTATTGGTCAAAGAAATGCATCACATCTTCTGTATAATCATCATTTTCAGGTCGATGCAGTTGTTGGCGTCGAGTTCTATCTTGTCCCATGGCGATTTCACCTCGCCGAACACCTCGCGGTGTTCTTCGGTGTTGTAGTAGTAAGCCCCGCCAACAGCCTTCCACTCTTTGGCCTCGCTGGTGAAAAGGCCGTCTTTGACGGCCGATATTTCGCCAGCCTTGAGGGCCTTCTGTATCTCTTCTTCGGGCACGTTGGGCGGCAGCGGCATCCAGGTGAGCACTTTGTGGTCGGCGGTGAACTCGAATATGCCGCCGAAGAGCGACAGCATTTCCTGCGCCTCGGCGTCGTCGATTTCGCCGGCCGCCTTTTTCTTGTCGATGGCGGCTTCGACCTCTTCGCGTGTGAAGAGGTCGAACTTATCGTCGACAACCGAGAGGGCTTTGAGCACTTTGTAGCGGCCCACTATATCGTTCATTTTCAGGTCTTCGGCCGAAGGCTGAAGGTCGGCGATGTCGGGTTCGGGCGTTACGACGCCCTCTTCGGTTTTCTTCATCGAGATGGCGAGGAAACCGAGCGAGAAGACGAGCTCGCAGTTGATAATCTCGAGAGTCTGCGCACTCTCGAGAATCTCGTTGGGTATGTCGCCGAGGAAGCCGTTGAGCGTGTAGCGGTAGCGGCACGAGCTGGTCTGCTCCCAAGTGCCATCGACCTCTTTGCCTGTCGATAACTCTTTCATTTTCATGGTGTTGTCTTCGAAGAAAATAAAGTTTATAGAGCTAAAGTCTCTGCCGTCGTCGCTTTTGAACTCTTCGGCCGGGATGTGCTCGAGGTTGTTCGAGAAGGCATTGACAATGAAGTCGGGCTGCCATGTGCCCACAATGTATTTCAGTCCGTCGCGTAATGTGTCTTTGTCAAGTTCCATAATAAAATAGAGTTTAATTTGTTGTTAATAAATAAGTTACAGACATGAGCGTATGCTCATGTGTTTTTACAAAAATAGTTTTATTTTGCGAAAAGACAAAAAAAAGAGGATTTTAAAGAGTAGAGAGTAATGTGTAAAGAGTAATGAGTAAAGTGTAATGAGTAAAGTGTAATGAGTAAAGTGTAATGTGTAATGAGTAATGAGTAAAGAGTAAAGAGTAGTGAGTAATGAGTAATGAGTAAGGTGTAATGAGTAATGTGTAATGTGTAG
>JAGCYH010000029.1 GCA_017960905.1 Bacteroidales bacterium | reverse complement strand
GAAATCAACCAAGCCGTCATTGTCCGTATTGACGTTGATGGAACGGAAACGATTGTGGGATATACGAAATATGATAGTACTTTAGATACAAATCACTTTATACTAAAAGAATAAATAGATATGAATATTGTTGAGGGCACTCTTTCGCCACGCATATTGGTTAAAGGACGAATACTACTATTTCGAGAGAATAGGACATGGGGCTTTGTTCCGGAACTTAAATCTATAGGATTTGAAGAAAAGGATGGCTATTATGAGCGTTCTTGCGACCCTTCCGAAATCGAGGCAGCCTATAAGTTAGAGGGGACATTTACAAACTATAAAGGTTACGAAGTAGAGATAATTAATAGTTTTGAACCAGATGAGTATGTAAAAGAACAAAGCAAAGAACCAAGTGCATATACACCTATAGTTAACAGATTTTTTGAGCAAGACGGGCAAAAAGTATTCAGATTGGAATTCATAGAAAGTAAGGATATAGAAGCCGCTAAAAAATTGGGGTTGAAATTAGCCTATGAAGACACACGTCAATGGGGCGATGATTATTTGCTCGATTTGCCTGACAATGAAATTCCGGATGTATGGCAGATTCGCAAGCCTGTTGAAGGATTCCCAATGCTTGGCGAAGAGAAGGTTTATATCAAGAAAGACGGCGTATGGCTTCCCCGCAAGGAGTACGGCAGCAGAATTGATGAATAAAGGATTGAGCGGCGAGGTAATGAATGTTTTGAAAGAATTGTATAATGAAGAATATCAGAGAATTGATGAGTGATTTGTTTGGCAGAAAAGAGAATGTAAAGGCTGTCACAATTCTTCTATTTTTGGCATCATTTTTACTCCTTTTGTTTGGTTATTTTTTATATCCGCCATTGTTTTTGTGCGAGAAGTATTGTGGTGAAATAATTGATATAAGACCTGGATATGTTAGACATAGTCATCGTCACAACACGAAACCACTAACATCTGATGTGCAAATAATATCGTGTGTAGACTATAAAAAAGGGTTGGTTCAATTCTTTTATTATGAGGAATACACTCCTAAAGATACCATTAAAATTGGTAAAATAATAGAATCTTATTGTACTACTAAAAGTATAGCTATTAGTCATACCGATTGGCCGCGAATGGATTCAGGGGATCGCAAGCCTTTTAAGACATGTGAAACTAAGGACGGACAAGTATACAAAATTAATTATAAGAATTTTGTAGACAAAGAATCTTTTATTATTTCTATTGAAGACAAAGAGGTAATGTCAGAACTAAATGGTTCAGAAAAGTATTGGACTATAAGCATAACAATATTTTGCTTGTTTGTATTATGCATTTTTTATAAATATAAAAAGTGGCCAAATAGGAAAGTTCCAAAACAACCGATAAAGAATAATAATCATGATATTATTAATGGCAAAAATGTGAGAGTGTATAAAGATTTTGATTATACAATTTATTCACATCATGGTATCTATATTATTGGTGTAGTTTTTGTAGATAAAAAAGGCGCATACTGCAGGTATTTCAATATAGAGAAACCGAAAGAGAACAGCGATGAATACTATGAGAGTTTGGCTGACGACATAAGAGCGCATGTTTCAAACTACGAGAGTAACGAAATTATTGCATTATGATAACGCGCAACAAGTTGAGCGGCAAAGGCGGCTGTCTTCTGGTTAAAAATTGCAAATTCCTTATTTTTTCAGAGATAATTCGCTTACTTTGTACTTTTTAATAACGGACATGAAAAGTTTGAAGTATATATTTATCGCCATTATGTTACTGGCTGTATTTCAACGAAATACAGCCATAGCAGATGATACAGTATATACTGTGAGGTACTTCGGGAAAGACGTGCAGGTGGCCGCAGGAGGCGACACACTGCCCAAAGTAAGATACAACAAGAACTTTTCGATGGAAGTAAGCCAGTCGGTACTTGCGGCAGGTAAATGGGCGAAAGTGCGTGTGAAGACATCGGGAATGAAGAAGCTGACACGCTCATTGCTGGCGCAAATGGGCTTTACCGACCCCGACCGGGTGTCGGTATATGGCAACGGCGGAACGGCATTGCCGTTCGCCAACTACAAAGAGCGTCAGGCCGACCTGGCCAAGCAGCCTGTAGTGCGCGTAGCCGACGGCATTCTGTTCTACGCCCAAGGCGTAGAAACATGGACATACAGCAGTCAGGGCTTTGCGTGCGCAGTACACCCCGACGATGAGTACTCGTACTACTTTATCACCGACGGGCAGGAGCCGTCGGCTCTGCCCGACGACTACACGTGCGAAGCAACTGCCACACAGATACTTACAGAATACACATATTACACGCACCACGAGCAACGCTTGAAGAACCTCATCTTGTCGGGCCGCGAATGGGCCGGCGAAGAGTTCACACAGGCCAAGCCCCGCAAAGAGTTCACGTTCGACCTGCCGAAGCGCCCGGACGACAACAACAACGTACGACTTATGACGCGCGTATTCACGCGCACAAGTCAGAAAGCCACATACACAATAACTTACAACGGCCAGGAACCCGAGCAATATGAATCGCAGGCGGTGCAAAGCATGTCGAGTTCGACATCGGAATTTGCCCGCAGCTCGAAGAAAAACAAGGTTTGGACCATAGAGAATCCGACAGAGAACAAGATAAGCATGGCGTTCGACTTCACACTGTCGAACGAATCGGTATGGCTCGACTACATAACCATCAATTCGCCGGCGGCGCTGACCATGGGCGGCGCCGATGAACTGCTCTTCCGCAATGAACAGACATTCAAAACGAAAAAAGGAGCATCGGAATTTGCCATCGCCGGCAGCAAGCAATCGACTGTGGTATGGAACGTTACCGACTGCACCGCGCCCAAAAACATGCCGACGACATTCAGCAACGACACTGTTCGTGTCGTTGTGGCCAACGGCGCAGCTCACGAACTTGTGGCCTTCGACCCGAACGGCAAATTCGAAGAGCCGGAATATGTGGGCGAAGTGGCCAACCAGAACATTCACGGGACGGCAGCTGTCAATTACATCATAGTATATCATTCTGATTATGAGGCACAAGCAAATCGGCTTGCCGATTTGCACCGTAGACACTCTGGGCTGACGGTGGCAGCTGTGAATGTCGATGAGATATTCAACGAATTCTCGTCGGGCAAGCGCGAAGTAACGGCAATACGCGACTTTGTGAAATACATATACGACAAGGACCGCAGCGCATTGCGCTACTTGCTGCTCTTCGGCAGCGGATCGTACGACAACCGCGTGGGCGGCGCACTTAGCGAGCGCAACAAGATACCGACATACCAGTCGAGCGAGTCGCTCGTGCAGTCGCAGAGCTACGTTACCGACGACTTTTACGGCTGGCTCGACGACGAGGAGGGCGCGTCGGATACCGGCGCGCGCATCGACATTGGCATCGGGCGCTTCCCCGTGCGTAGCGCGGAGGAAGCCAACGCCGCTGTGGACAAGTCGGAGATATATCTGACTAAGCTGGAGCAAGGCGCGTGGAAAAAACGCATAGCCATAGTAGCCGACGACGGCGACAACAACGAGCACATTGACTTTGCCGAGAAACATGCCTCGCGCATTGAAAAAGAATACACCGACATAGATGTCGAACGCATTTATTTAGAGTCGTTTGCATCGGTGAAGACAAGCACCGGCATAGAATATCCGCTGGCAATAACCAAGTTTGCCGACGCCATAAACAACGGCAGCCTGATAATCAACTACGTAGGGCACGGCGGCCATAACGCACTGACCGACGAGCATTTGTTCAAACAATCGTACATAAGCACCTGGACAAATGAAAAACGGTTGCCGTTTTTCATCACAGCAACATGCGACTTCGCACCTTTCGACAACAACGACAAAATCTCGGCTGGCGAAGAGTCGTTCACTTACCGATATGGCGGGTTCATCGGTCTGCTAACCACCACACGCCTTGTTTACGGCGACAGCAACTACCTCATTAACAAAGCATTCTTCAACACAGTGCTTTCGACCGACGAAAATGGTCGCCGATATTCCATCGGCGACGCAGTGAAAAATGCGAAAATAGAAACAGGTTCGATGATTAATTCATTGAAATACTTACTGATAGGCGACCCGGCAATAGTACTCGACCGCGGCAACCAGCTTACAGTACAGACCGACTATGTCAACGGCCAACCGTTCGACACGGCGGAGCCCATTTCGGCATTGTCGAAATGCATAGTAAAAGGCAGCGTGCGCGATGCCGAAGGCAACGTGCAGAGCGACTTCAACGGACAGGTTGAAATGTCGCTCTTCGACAAACGCAAAACGGTGAAGGTGAACAGCACGCCCGAATTCAAATACGACGAGTATAACAGCCTGTTGTTCAACGGCATAACGAATGTAGAGAACGGACAGTTTGAGATACATTTTCAGCTTCCGAAAGACATAAACATCGAAGAAGGCTGTGGCAGAGTAAGTTACTACGCCTTCTCGTCCGACGACCGTGACGCCATAGGCGCCACGAACGCCATTCTGATAGGCGGCATCGACGGCTCGTCGGTTGCCGACACTATAGGGCCCGAAATAAAAGCGTGGATAGATTATCCGGAATTCAGGAACGGTGACCAAACAGGCTCAAATCCAACGCTTTATGCAAGCATAAGCGATGAGTCGGGCATCAACAATTCGGGCTTGGGCATAGGGCACGACATCACGCTGATTATCAACGGCGACCGCGACAATGCGCTGAACCTCAACAGCTACTTCGGCTACAAACAAGGCAGCTACACCGACGGTACGCTGGCGTACCGTCTGAAGTCGTTGCCCGACGGCAAATACGACATAACGCTCAAGGCGTGGGACAACGCCAACAACTCGACGAGCACGACGCTGTCGTTCTCGGTATCGAGCAATTGCAAGATAACGTTCGGTAAGACAGAGCTTTACCCGATGCCATACAGTCAGAACAACCAAGAGCTGAAACTACGTTTCAGCCACAACGACAGCGGTTCGACACTCGATGTAACGGTAAGGCTTTACTCGATGAGCGGGCAGCAGCTCGGCTCTAAAAAGATGACTGTAATAGCATCGAACACGCAGACCGACGAGATAAACCTCAGCGCGGGAATGCCCGTCGTGGCTGCATTGCCCAAAGGCGCTTATCTGCTGAAAGTTGACGTAGATAGCAAGGCGCGCTCGGGCTCATTCGCCAAAAAATTAATAGTTACTGCACAATAAACAAGAAACAACAGAGTTATATATATTTAGTATAGATAAAACATAAAAAATGAACATACGATTTTTAGCGACAACAATAATAGCACTCAGCATAACAGCAACACAAGCGACAGCGGAAGAGGTGGAGTTGAACCCTATACCGTCGAGCGTACAAATGCTCAACATAGCTCCCGAAGCGCGCGGCACAGGCATGGGCGATGCGGGCGTAGCATCGACACCCGACGTCAACTCGCAACACTGGAACCCGGCAAAATACTCATTCATGGAGAGCAAAGCGGCCGCTTCGCTCTCGATAACGCCGTGGCTGCGCAAACTGGTCAACGACATCAACCTGTTTTATGCTGCCGGATACTACAAAATCAACAAACGCAACACCGTAAGTGCCTCAATAAAATACTTTTCGCTCGGCGACCTCATCTTCTTCAATGACGAAGGCGACGAGAACGGCACGTACAAGCCCAACGAGTTCTCCATCGACGCAGCCTACGCGCTGAAGATGTCCGACGTAACATCGGGCGCTATAGCGCTCCGATACATACACTCCGACATGGGCTACCAGCAAATCGACGATGCCGCCACCGCAGGCAACGCATTCGCCGCCGACATTGCCTTTTACTTCAAAAAAGACCTGAACATACAAGGCAACAACGCACAGGTGATGGCGGGCTTGAACATCTCGAACATAGGTACGAAAATAACATACGACGATGGCGTTACAAACGAGTATCTGCCTGCCAATCTGAAGATTGGCGGCGGTTTCTGGTACGACATGGACTCGTACAACAAGATAGGCGCGACGGTCGATTTCAACAAACTGCTAGTCCCCACGCCCGACTACCGCAGCAAGACATCAGAAGACGACCTCTATCAGGCCAAGCTCGACTACTACGACAAGTCGGTAGTAGGCTCGCTCTTCAGCTCTTTTGGCGACGCGCCCCGCGGCGGCAAGGAAGAGCTTGAGGAGATCGACATCATGGGCGGTATCGAGTACACGTACAACAACATGTTCTCGGCGCGTTTCGGCTACCACCACAACCACGAGAACAAAGGCAACCTGAAATACGCTTCGGCCGGCATTGGTATTAAATATCAGATGATTAACGTCGACGCGAGCTACATTTTCACTGTCGGACAAGCCAACAGTAACAGTGCGCTCGCCAACACCATAAGAATAACTCTCGGTTTCGACCTCGGACGTTTCGTAAAATAACTCAAAACGATGGACATTAGAGTTGGATACGGCTACGATGTGCACAGACTTGAGAAAGGTCTGCCGCTGACCATCGGCGGTATACGAATCGACTACGAGAAAGGCTGGGTGGCGCATTCCGACGGCGATGTGCTCATACACGCGATATGCGACGCGCTGCTCGGTGCGGCCAATATGCGCGACATTGGCTATCACTTCCCCGACAACAGCGACGACTACAAAGGAATAGACAGTACGGTTTTGCTTCGCAAAACCGTGGAACTCATTGCTACTAAGGGATATAAAGTAGGCAACATCGACAGTACGATAGCCATGCAACAGCCGAAACTCAAAAACCACATTCCGGCCATGCAGCAACGCCTGGCCGAAGTTGTAGGCACCGACGCCGACCGCATTTCGATAAAGGCCACGACAACCGAGCATCTGGGCTTCGAAGGCGAAGGAACAGGCGCTTCGGCTTATGCTACTGTATTGATTATCAAAGACTAATCACAATAAAAACACTGAAATAAAGTATTCACATCGGAGACGAATGGAAAACCACTACAACCTTTTACGCCAGATACTGTCGGAGCGCGTGCTGCTGCTCGATGGCGCCATGGGCAGTCTGATACAGAAAGTAGGTCTATCGGAAGAAGATTTCCGCGGCGAGAAGTTCAAAAACCACCCGCGCAACCTGAAAGGCGACAACGACATTCTGGTTCTCACACGCCCCGATGTCATTGCCGATATACATCGGCAATATCTTGAAGCGGGAAGCGATATAATAGAGACCAACACCTTCAATGCCACATCGGTATCGCAAGCCGACTATGGCACCGAACCCTTTGTATATGAGATAAATAAAGCTGCAGCATCGCTGGCGCGCAAGGTTGCAGAGCAATACTCGACACCCGACTGGCCACGTTTCGTGGCCGGGTCGATGGGCCCGCTGAACAAAACAGCCTCAATGTCGCCCGACGTCAACGACCCAGGCTACCGCGCCGTAACATTCGACCAGCTTGCCGATGCATACACCGAGCAAGTCAGAGGCTTGCTCGACGGCGGCGCAGATATGTTTCTGGTAGAGACGATTTTCGATACACTCAACGCCAAATCAGCACTTTACGCTATCGAGCGCGAGCTACGCTCACGCTCAATAGACAAGTTCCCCGTAATGGTGTCGGCCACCATAGCCGACAAGTCGGGGCGCACGCTGTCGGGGCAAAACATCGACGCGTTTCTCAACTCCGTCTCGCACATCGACCTACTGAGCGTAGGTCTCAACTGCTCGTTCGGCGCCGACGAGATGAAGCCCTATCTGCGGTCGCTCGGCCGCAGAGCGCCGTTTTTCATAAGCGCCTACCCAAATGCCGGAATGCCAAACCAGTTCGGCGAGTACGACCAGACGCCCGACATTATGGCGCAGCAGATACAGAAATACCTTGATGAAGGTTTGGTAAATATCATAGGCGGTTGCTGCGGCACAACGCCGGCGCATATTCGCGCCATGGCGCAAATACTCGCATCGGCGCAAGTGCATCGCCCACAAGACAATGCGCACCAGATGAACCTCAGCGGACTCGACGCTGTACTGGTAGATAAGAGCGTGAAAAGCTTCTACAAAGTGGGCGAGCGGCTCAACGTGGCCGGCTCGCGCAAGTTTGTGCGTCTTATATCTGAAAAAAAATACGACGAAGCACTCGAAATAGCACGCGCCGAGGTTGAAGCCGGCGCCGACATCATTGATGTGAACATGGACGACGCCATGCTCGACGCTGAGCATGAGATGGTTACGTTCCTTAACCTTCTGGCCGCCGAGCCCGATGTGGCGCGGTTGCCCATAATGATCGACTCGTCGAAGTGGAACGTCATCATTGCCGGGCTTAAGTGCCTGCAAGGCAAGGCGATAGTGAACTCGATAAGCCTCAAAGAGAGCGAAGAAAAATTTCTTGCGCATGCGCAAGAAATACGTCAGTTCGGCGCAGCAACAGTAGTCATGGCCTTCGACGAGAAAGGTCAGGCCGACACGTTTGAGCGCCGCATAGAGATATGCGGGCGCGCCTACAAACTGCTCACCGAAAAGGTTGGTTTCGAGCCCGCCGACATCATTTTCGACCCTAATATTCTGGCCATTGCCACCGGCATCGAAGAACACAACAACTACGCCGTCGACTTCATACGCACCGTGCATTGGATAAAAGCCAACCTTCCATACGCCAAGATAAGCGGCGGCGTGAGCAACCTGTCGTTCTCGTTCCGCGGCAACAATCCGGTGCGCGAAGCCATGCACAGCGTCTTTCTGCATCATGCCGTCGAAGCCGGCATGGACATGGGCATCGTGAACCCATCGGCAATGGTTGAATACGACGAGATACCCGCCGAACTTCGCGAACGCGTTGAAGATGTGGTACTTAACCGCCGTACCGACGCCACCGAGCGCCTCATCGACTACGCCGAAACCGCCAAACAGCAAGCTGTTGGCGCCACTCACGCACAGCACAACGAATGGCGCGAGACGACAGTAGAAGAGCGACTGCAATACGCTCTGGCAAAAGGCATTACAGAATTCCTTGAGCCCGACATTGCCGAGGCTCTGCAGAAATATCCGTTAGCCATCGACATCATTGAGCGGCCGCTGATGGACGGCATGAACAAAGTCGGCGAGCTATTCGGCGCGGGTAAAATGTTTTTACCACAAGTGGTAAAAACCGCCCGCGTGATGAAAAAAGCCGTCGAAATACTCAAACCGACCATCGAAGAACAGAAACGACAGTCGGGGCAAGCAGGTTCTTCGTCGGGCAAAATACTGATAGCCACCGTAAAAGGCGACGTGCACGACATCGGCAAAAACATCGTCGGCGTCGTTTTGGCATGTAACAACTTCGAAGTCATCGACTTAGGCGTGATGGTTCCGTGCGAGAAGATTGTCGAAGCTGCCATCGAAAACAATGTCGACGCCATAGGGCTGAGCGGCCTCATAACGCCTTCGCTCGACGAGATGATAAATGTGGTGCGCGCCCTTGAGGCGCGCAACCTGCGCATTCCGGTGATGATAGGCGGTGCAACGACTTCGGACATTCACACTTCGGTGAAAATAGCGCCCGAATACAGCGCACCCGTGGCATACGTGAAAGATGCTTCGCAAAACGCTTACGTTGCTAACGCATTGATTAACAAAGATAAAGATTTTATCGAAAAACTGCGTCAGCATCAGGAAGAGGTGCGACGCGCCAACTCTACGAAACAAAAGCAAGCCGAGCAACCCAAAGCAAGCAACTCTATAATTTTCAGCGACATAGAGAAACCCCAAACGCTCGAACCGATAATTCTCAACAACATACCGATAGTCGAAGTCGCACCGCTCATCAATTGGCGAATGCTGCTTATGGCGTGGAAAGTGCTCGACGAATTTCCTGACATTGAACAAGTTACAAACCGAGACGAGGCAAACCGCTGGTTTGCTTCGTACAAAGGCGACAACAAAGAAAAGGCGCAGGAGGCACTCAACGTTCTGGTAGACGCTCACCGAGTTTTGGACAAGATGATTTCGGACGAAATAACTCATTTACACGCAGTTGCACGCATTTTTGCAGCAAATCGAACCGACAGCGGCGTAACACTTTTTGCCGATGACAATCGGCAAAAAGAATTGCACACGTTCACTTTCGGGCGCGGAGCAAACGGCGACTCTCTCGACGATTTCATCTGTCCGCCATCACATGCCGACTATGTCGGCATGTTCGCTGCCACTTCGGGTGTCGGGCTGAAGGACTACACCGACAAACTCAATGCCGAAGGCAATGAATATGAGGCACTTATGACAGGACTCGTTGCCGACCGACTGGCAGAGGCTCTGTCGGAATGGCTTCATTATCAGATACGTACGAAATATTGGGCGTATTCGCCCAATGAGCAATTCGATGCGCGGGCGCTGATAAAAGGCCAATATCGGGGCATACGCCCCGCTATCGGCTATCCGGCATGTCCCGACCACGAGCTTAAGCGTCTGCTTTTCAACATTTTAGACGTTACAAAAAATACGCACATCGAACTCACCGAAACGCTCTTCATGCTGCCGGTGTCGTCGGTTTGCGGCTTCTATTTGGGCCAGCCGCACGCCAAATATGTCGATGCGCGGCCTTAAAACGTTTCAAAATTTTGAAAAAACAATAATTTTACCACCAAATAAACGTATTCGACGTGAAATTAATACTTAACCTGATTATCTTTTGCCTTGCAATACAGACAGTTGCGGCACAGGCGCAACGCAAATACACCGTGAGCGGCCACATTGTCGACGACAGTTCGTCGGAAACCATCATCGGGGCCACGGTTATCATCGCAGGCACAAGCACCGGCACTGTTTCGAACTCATTCGGCTTCTATTCGCTCACCATACCGCAAGGCAAAGTAACGCTGAGTTATTCGTATGTAAGTTTCGGGCGCGTCGAGAAGACCATAAACCTGACATCGGACACAGTAATCAACATACGCCTTCACTCGGAAGCGTCGCTCAACGAAGTGATGGTGCGCCCAAAGCGCACCGACGTTGGCGTACAGAGTACCGCCATGGGCAGCCTCGATGTTCCGCTGACGCTCATTGAGCACACGCCAGCGCTTCTTGGCGAAACCGATGTGATACGCACCGTGGCACTTACGCCCGGCGTACAGCAAGGCTCGCTGGGCTCGGCGTTCTTCGTGCGCGGCGGTACCGACGACGAGAACCTCGTATTACTCGATGGATCACCTATTTACAAAGTCGACCACTTGTTCGGCTTTTTCTCGGTATTCACGCCCGAAGCCGTCAAAAAAGTATCGTTCTATAAGTCGTCGTTTCCCGCACGCTACAACGGCCGCACCTCATCGGTACTCGACATACGCACCAAAGACGGCGACATGCAGAATTACCACGCAAGCGTTTCGCTCGGTCTGCTAACATCGCGTTTCAACGTCGAAGGACCGATAGTAAGAGACCGCACATCGTTCTCGCTGTCAGCGAGAACCACTTACATAGGCATTTTCACCCGCGCCTTTTCACCCGACGAAGCGAAATTCTCTTATTGGTTTTATGACCTGAATGCAAAAATAAACCACAAATTCTCCGACAACGACCGCCTCTACGCCGGTCTGTACAACGGCCGCGACCGCTATTTCGACAAATATGCCGACGACTACACCGCATACAGCGATTACATTCCGGGCGGCAACGGCGAAAATGGCGGCATGTACACAGTCAATGAGGAATACGGCTCGCACCTGTCGTGGGGCAACACCCTCGGCACGCTGCGCTGGAACCACATTTTCACCGGCGACCTGTTCGCCAACACTACAGTGTCGTACAACCATTACCGCATGAACATCGACAACTCAAGCAAGACGTCGAGTTACATGGGCTACAACGACATCAACTCTGAATGCGGCAGCGAGATAATAGACTACAACGCAGCCACCGACTTCGATTTTCATCCGCTGCCGCAACACGCTGTGAAATACGGTGCCAACTACATCTATCACAACTTCAAGCCACAGACATCGACGGCACGCGAGAAGTCGAAATACAACAACGACGTGGCGGGCATCGACACATCGCTGACAACCATAGCCAACACCATCTACGCACACGAACTTTCGGTTTACGCCGAAGACAACATACAACTTGGCGAGCGCTTAAGTATCTGTCCGAGTGTGGCTTGGACTCTTTTCAAAGTACAACAACGGACATATCAGAATTGGCAACCGCGCCTTTCGGCACGGTTGGCCATCAGCGACGACTGGGCCGCTAAAGCCTCGTACACCCGCATGACGCAATGCGTTCACATGCTCACCTCGTCGATCATAGCCATGCCTACCGACTTGTGGGTGCCGATAACCAAGGACATAGAGCCCGAGACAGCCGACCAGATAAGCTTCGGCGGATACTACACCGGGTTCAGCGGCTGGGAGCTGTCGGCCGAAGTGTATTACAAAGAGCAACGCAATGTGCTTGAATATAAGGATGGTATGAGCTATATGGGCTTCACTGCCAGCTGGGACAACATGGTGGCGATGGGCCGTGGCTACAACCGAGGCATAGAGTTTATGGCACGGCGCGACGTAGGTCGCGCCACCGGTTGGATAACGTACACGCTTGCCAAGTCGGACCGCAAATTCAGCCGCGAGTCGGGCGTCAACGACGGCCAACGATTCCCCTTCACCTACGACCGACGGCACTGCATCAACCTTGTCGCCTCATACGCCCTCAACGACAAATGGACCATCGATGCCTCGTGGCAGTTCGCCTCGGGCGCGCGAGCTACAATATCGACTTCGATGGAAGACCTGC
Source organism: Bacteroidales bacterium (assembly GCA_017960905.1). GTDB lineage: Bacteria > Bacteroidota > Bacteroidia > Bacteroidales > Marinilabiliaceae > W3P20-009. The sequence goes on along the minus strand of JAGCYH010000029.1, from coordinate 65,719 downwards.
CCGCACCCGACGACGACTATTTCCGCAGTGTGTACAGCTACATTCCGATGCGCAACAATTACCGACTGCCGCCGCACCACCTGCTCTGCCTCAGCGTCAACAACACTAAGAAATGGCGATGCTTCGAGCGCACGTGGAACTTCTCGCTTTACAACGCCTACAACGCCATGAACCCATCGTTCGTCTTCGTTACTCACGAAGACGACAACGGCAACATGTACAACAAACCCAAACTGACAAAACTGACAGTTTTGCCTATCATTCCTTCAATTACGTTTACTTTAAAATACTGATTATCTGATGAATAAATTATTATATACGATACTGCTCTCAGTTGTTTTCGCAAGCTGCGAAAACGACATCGACTTCAACGGCGAAGACTCGCGCGGCACGTTCTGCCTCAACGCCTTCCTCAACGCCGGCGACACAACGCACGTCATCTCTTTTTCGACCACCGACTACACTACCACACACGAGGTAAGCGGTGCTGTACTACGGCTCTACATCAATGACGTTTTGGCGAGCGAGAGCGTTACCGAAACGCCTTATTACTTTAGCAATAGCAATGTGCTCCACGGCGTGTTCCGTCCGGGCGACCACGTACGTGTTGAAGCTGAATATCAGGGGCGTAAAGCCACATCGGAAGGAATTGTTCCGCAACCGCCTAAGGCACAGGCAATAAAAGGCGCCATAGTGCAATTCAGCTACGGCAACGACGGATTCCGCGAAGCCGGTCAGAGCATAGCTCTGACCTTCAGCGTTACCGACACCGACGCCTCACAAACCAACTATTACCGCATAACGTGCGGCACAGCCGACAGTATCGCATCGCCCCTCATGCTCGACCCCGACCCTGAGTCGCGCGACTACTACATCTTCTTTTCGACCGAATGGAACGAGCTGCAACGCAAATACTTACCAGAAGCAAGTGGCACCGATGCCCTCTTCGAGAGCACCACCAACTTCGTTAAGCCCGACTGCGATTTCACACATGCCGAAGTGCCCTCGCTCACCGACGAAGAGTCGAACACCAAAATGGAAGATTTCGACTTCATAATGCCCACAATAAAAAACAAATACCACGTGATGAACGACAAACGTTTCAGCGGATCGGCGCAACAAATGACACTCTACAAAAACTACTACAGATACTCCACCGACTATTTCTATCACGGATACACATACAACCTTACTAATGAGCAGATTGCGGCGATAGCGCCGCAATATTTCCTCGACGGTGTGGTACGCATCATCGCCATCGATGCCGACCAATACTACTACCTGAAACTCCTCAACAGCATCGACTCCGATTACTACAGCGATGACGAGAACGTCCTGTCGGGCACTATAAAAGTGCCCTCGAACGTCAGCGGTGGCACAGGCAACGTATTTCTCTCGGCCTCGACCGAAATTTACATTCGCACACTCGACGGCGTGCAATGCACTCTCAGCGAACCGACTTACTACAACGAACCGGCATACGAAGAATAGCGTGATTTCTGAAAAAAGGCACATTTTTCGGCTTCGACATAAAAAAAAATATAAATAAAATAAAAATATTATTTGTTTTTTCTATATTTGCGGTTCGTAATCTATAAAACCGTTTATGGAACAATACATAAAAGAGCTGTTGCAGCCAGGAAAAAGAGTCAATCTGCCGGGTTTTGGCGCCTTCATAGCGCCCAACGACGGTGCAAGCAGTATTCTGTTCAACCAGTACCTCAATTTTAACGACGGCTTACTCTCAAATTATATCGTTCAGAAAGAAGGCGTTACGCCCGACGAAGCTCTCCAAAAGATTAACGATTTCGTTGCCGACATAAAATCAAGACTTGAGCGCGGCGAAACCGTAACTCTCAACGGATTAGGCACTATTTCGCAAGCCGACGGAAAGATAACTTTCCGCGCCGACGACAACGGCCAGCCCGCCGATTCGACCGACGATGGCATCGACGACCTCGTCCTGCCAACCGACGACAAAGGCAGCGAAGAGCCACAGCCGAGCAACGAGGAACAACAGCAAAACGAAGAACAGCCAAGCAACAACTCTGAACCTGAGCCACAACCTTTTGTTTCGGTGCCAGTGCAACCCGCTGTTACCGTTGAGACAACACCTGAACCGGAGCAAAAAACCGACAACGCTGCCGAGACTTCAGATTCGAACAACACAGTGATTATTAATAATTACGACGAAGAGGAGAAAAAGCCGAAAACATGGCTTTGGGTTCTGCTCATCATTCTCCTTCTGTTCATTATAGCGTTCGTCTGCTTGTTCATAATCAACAAAGACAACTGCGTATACAAATTCTTCTTCGGTGAAAAGGTCGAAGTGGTAGAACCTATTCCTATCAAAGACCCAGAGCCTGCACCGAAAGACACTATAGTAGTGCCGCCGCCCGCACCCGTTACCAACCCGCTTGAGAAGCGCTACAATATAGTTGTAGGCTGCTACAAGACTATGGAGTTGGCCGAAGCTCGTGTCGCTACACTCAAAAGCAAAGGATTCACCAGCGCATTCGCAACACAACTCGACGGTTGGTTCGCTGCTGTCATCGAGTCACACTCATCGCTCGTCGAAGCTGAAGCCCGACAAGAGCTGATAGTCGACACTTACCGCATTGAAAGCTGGATAACCAACGCCGGAGAATAAAGTAAACAATTCAGATCAAAATATTTGAGGAAACCTTACGGTTTCCTCATTTTTTTACTCAATATGCTAGCCGTACAGATCATTCTGCTTGTCATACTGCTTATTTACGTCAAATCCATAATCAGCTTCATGGTTGTTTGGCGCAAAGCGCCAAACTTCGACCTCAGCAACACGTCCGACGCCGAGCCCATGTCGGTTATCGTGCCCGTGCACAACGAGTTGGACAACATGAACCCGTTGCTGCTCTCCATGCTCAAGCAAAGCACCGATTTCGACGACCTCATCTTCGTATGCGACCACTGCACCGACGGCACCGACGACAACCTGCGCCGCCTCACACGCGACTACCGGCAAGTGCGCGTCGTGGATAACCCATTGCCGCAAGGCAAAAAACAAGCCATTCGGCATGGCGTAAGCCTTGCCCGGCACGCCACCATAGCCATGATCGACGCCGACTGCGAGATACAGGAGAGCTGGTGCAAAGCCCTCAAAACGTTCCACACCGCCAACCATCCCAATATGCTCATTGCGCCTGTGGCTATGCGAGCCGACGACACTTTTATGGGCCATCTGTTTGAAATAGAGTTCCTTGCAATACAATTCTGCACCGCAGGCGCAGCCTTGGCCGGCTACCCTATCTTGTGCAACGGCGCCAACCTGTCGTTCGACAAAACGACCTACCAGCAACACGACTGCCACAGCGAATATGTCTCGGGCGACGACATGTTTCTGCTTTCAGAAGTGAAAAAGAACAAAGGCAAAATAAGCTTCATAAAAAACGCCGGCGCAATGGTTTCGACCGTTGCGCCACGCACACTGAGCGAATATTTGCGCCAGCGCACGCGCTGGCTGCGCAAATCGACAGGATACACCGACTGGCAGCTCATAGCCTTCAGCGTGCTCATCTTCTTAGCCCACATGATTTGGCCCGCCTTCGCCATACTTGCGATATGGTCGGCCGACTGCGGCATTTGTGCCGCAGCCGCTTTCTTGCTGAAACTCATCGCTGATTTCGCCCTGCTGCTCAAAGGACGCAACTTCTGGAATATCCGCGTCAGATTCCGCTACGCCTTCGTGCTGTCGGTTCTTTATCCGTTTATAATACTCATTATCTGCACTTTATCACTCTTCAGAAGCAAAAGAAAATGGAAATAAACACCGACTTGCTGCAAAGCATTAGATTTATTTAAGACAATCACTACAACTTTTAGTAATTTTGCACAATCATTTTTGAAGATGATACGTAGAAACCTTTACAAATAAGACTTTTAAAATGGCCAAAGTCAGAGTTCTCGACAAAGAATTTGAAACCTCGATTCCCGAATCGGCAATACAAGACGCAGTGCGCGCTGTTGCCGAGAAAATCAACCGCGACCTTGAAGGCAAGGATCCGCTGTTTGTGTGCATACTCAACGGCGCCTTCATGTTCGCCGCCGACCTTATGAAGTGCGTCAGCATTCCCTGCGAGATATCGTTCGTCAAAGTGGCGTCGTACGCAGGCACCTCGACCACCGGCAAAGTGAAAGAGCTCATCGGGTTCAATGAAAACCTCGACGGACGTACGGTAGTCCTCGTCGAAGACATTGTCGACACCGGCATCACCATCGACATGCTGCGAAAGCAGGTCAGCGCCAAAGGCGCTGCCGACGTCAGAGTAGCCACCATGCTCTACAAGCCCGACTCGTTCCGCATGGACATTAAGCCCGAGTATATCGGGCTTAACATACCCAACGACTTCATCGTTGGCCACGGACTCGACTACAACGGCTACGGCCGCAATTTGAAAGACATTTATACATTAATACAATAACAAAAAAATGCTGAACATTGTAATATTCGGCCCCCCGGGCTCTGGAAAAGGCACTCAGAGTGAGTACCTTATAAAGAAATACAGCCTCGCCCACATCTCTACGGGCGACTTGCTTCGTAAAGAAATATCGACAAACACAGAGCTTGGCGCACTCGCCAAATCGCACATCGACAAGGGCGAGCTCGTCCCCGACGATGTCATTATTGGCATGATTGACAGCTTCTTAGATAAACTCAACAAGGACACCAAAGGCGTCATCTTCGACGGCTTCCCGCGCACTGTCGAGCAGGCTAAAGCTCTCAAAGCCATTCTCAACTCGTACAAAACCGACGTTACCATCATGCTCAACCTGCAAGTTCCCGACAAGGAACTCATGACACGCCTCATCGAGCGTGGCAAAGTATCTGGACGCAGCGATGACAACGAGGAGACCATCAAGAAACGCATCGAAGTATATAACACTCAGACTAAGCCTGTTATGAACTTCTACAAGGCCGAAAACAAATTGGCCAACATCGAAGGCGTTGGTGCTATCGAGACGATTTTTGAAACTATCTGCGAAGCAGTAGATAAAGTTAAATAAATAAAAATCACAGACTAAACCACGGGCAATCAATTGAATATTGATTGCTCGTGGTTATTTTTGTCGGCGCAAAAAAAGAGAGACATCATGGCGAGTTCAAATTTCGTTGACTATGTGAAAATATTCTGCCGCTCGGGCAAAGGCGGAGCCGGTTCGGCGCATCTGCGCCACGAGAAATTCGTTGAGAAAGGCGGTCCCGACGGCGGCGACGGCGGGCGCGGCGGCAACATCATTGTGCGTGGCAACGCACAATACTGGACGCTCATACACCTCAAATTCGCACGCCACATTTTCGCCGAAAACGGCGAAAATGGCGGCAAACAACGCTCGTTCGGCAAAGACGGCGCCGACATATACATCGACGTGCCGCTTGGCACTGTGGTGAAAAACGCTGATACTGGCGAAGTTATGTTCGAAATCACCGACGACGGCGAAGAGCAGATTCTCTGCCGCGGCGGCCGTGGCGGACAAGGCAACTGGCACTTCCGCAACGCCGTCAATCAGACGCCGCGATATGCACAGCCGGGCGAGCCGGCTGTGGAAGTCACGGCCATAATGGAACTTAAAGTCCTAGCCGATGTGGGCCTCGTAGGCTTCCCCAACGCTGGCAAATCGACGCTCTTGAGCGTCGTTTCGGCCGCAAAACCCGAAATAGCCTCGTATCCGTTCACTACCCTCGTGCCTAACCTCGGCATCGTCGAGTACCGCGGCGGACGCTCGTTCTGCATGGCCGACATTCCCGGAATCATCGAAGGCGCTAGCGAAGGCAAAGGCCTAGGGCTGAGATTCTTACGCCACATAGAGCGCAACTCTATTCTGCTTTTCCTCGTCTCGGCCGAAAGCGAAGACGTGATGGCCGAATACCGCATTCTGTACAACGAACTCGAGCAATACAACCCCGAACTACTTGACAAACAGCGCGTTCTGGCAATATCGAAAGCCGACATCATCGATGAGAAACGAAAAGAAGGGATAAGCAAGCAACTGCCAACCGACATGCCATGCATTATCTTCTCGTCGCACTCGGGCGAAGGCTTGCAACAGCTCAAGGATATACTATGGAATACACTGAATGACAACAATTTATAATAACAGATAACGAAAGGAAGCTCGGCGGAATCATTTTTTAATTGTTAGTTTATAATTGTTCAGTTCTAATAGCTATCTTTGTTGAGAAAAAAACGATTAGTATGAAAGCATCAGAAACATTCCACAATCCGGCATTTGGGCACAATTGTGCCCAAGCCGTTGCATACAAGCACACGCAGCTATACGCCAATCCGTCAACCATTGTCGAAGAGATGAAAGCCAACGGTGGCGGCCGCGCCGAAAGCGGCCTCTGCGGCGCACTCTACGCAGCAATGAAAGCCTGCCCACAATTTGCAGAACAGATTAAAGAAGAATTCGTCAAACAAGCAGGATTCGCCACGTGCAAAGAGCTGAAACAGAGCGCGAAAGTGCCTTGTCCGCGTTGCGTGGATATTGCTGATGAGATTCTCGCAGAAGTAACAAATAAATAAAAATGAAGCCCATTAGCCTGACTGTCAAGAAAGTACTGAAGTTCGTCCTGAAATTGTTCGTTTCGGGTGTCGCCATCACTTTCATTATAAGCAAAATAGACGTCAATCAGGTTTGGAATGAGATATGCACCGCCAACATTTGGTTTCTCGTTGGCGCACTTGTCATTTACGTCGCTTCGCAGATGCTAAGCGCCATACGGCTCAACTTCATGTTTGCCGCCATGCCGCTACCTTTAGGCACGGCAATGAACATGCGCCTATACTGGCTCGGCATGTTCTACAATTTTTTCCTGCCGGGCGGCATCGGTGGCGACGGCTACAAAGTATACTACCTCAACAAGCATTACCGCCAGCACGTTAAAGATTTGATAGCCACCGTATTAGGCGACCGGCTGAGTGGCATGACGGCCATTGTTATCTATCTGCTGCTCTTCTCGAGTTTCTTCGTCGAGAAGCTGCCCATTCCGATGCGCGAATACACATTTCTGCTTATTCCGCTCGTCGTTGGCGCCTATTATTTGTTCCTACGAATAGTAAAACGCGGTCTGTGTCAGGCATTTACCAAAGTCGTAAGCATGTCGTTTCTCATACAGGGAATGCAGATGTGCGCTGCCACTTTTGTGCTCTACTCACTCAGCGGCACCACCGCCGACATGGAGAGCTACATGTTTCTCTTCTTCGTCAGCACAATAGCGTCGGCCATACCCATTGCCCTGCCGGGCGGACTTGGCGTGCGCGAAGCCGTCTTTTTCTTTGGTTCACAGACTCTTGGCACCGACGAGACGGTAGCCATTTCGCTGAGCCTGCTCTTCTACGTTGTTTCGCTCATAAGCTCCGTTCCCGGAATAGTTTACATGCTGCGCCCATCGCTCATCGAAGGCAAGAAAGAGCACAAAGGCACACCATTCTACCAAACGTGAGGTGTCACTGCTAAATGCCTAATACATTGCGCATTATCCACCACAAGAAAAACAGGATAATATATGTCCAGAGAGTATAACGGCTGTGAACGAAGAGATACAGCCTAAGGACGCGCTCCCTAAAGATTTCGGCTATTGCAACCAGAATGAAAAATGGTACAGAAATGATAAAGAAATAGTTGAACGCCAAGGCGTTCAACACCTCACCGTGCAACAATGCATGCAGAGCGCGCTGAAACCCGCACGCAGGACACTGCGTGCCCGTAAGCAGCCACCACGGACACTTAGGTGCAAAAACCGACTCTGAAGGATTATAAAAAAAATACCACACGCACATAATCGCAAAGATTATGGCGAGTGGTATAAATAGTTTTTTGAACGACATTTCCGCCTATTGCTGCATATTCTGGAATAATGTACCTAAGCCCACTAATCCACCTGCGAAAACGAAAATGAACACAAAGTACAGGATAAGACCTACTACAGCCGCGATAGCAGCCCACATAGCCCAAGTGCCGGCTTTCTTGGCAGAAGCACGAGCCTCATCGAAACGTCCTGCAGCCCACAAGCCATCGACTTTGGCTGCGTAAACTATCGACACAATACCAAGCGGCAGACAGCAGAATATTGTTGTGAGAATACCCCATATCAAGTTCGAACTTGGCGGATAAACCTGAGGTGCACGCGGTTGCGGATATACCGGCTGCTGATATTGCTGCTGGTAAGGTTGTTGCGGTGCCGCACCTGCTTGATTCGGGTTTTCCTGATCCGTCGGCGGAACGGGCGGAACTGGTGGCGGTGTTGCTGTTGGTGTAACATTTGTCCCGCACTTCGGACAGAATGTCGCGCTATCGTCTAAATACGCTCCACATTTTATACAATACATATTGTTTTGTTTTTATGGTTTATAAAAATTCTGTTTTTACTTTCGACAAATATATTAAATAGTTTTTCCATTGCAACTTAATACGTAATTTTTTTTTTGTTCGATGCAAAAAAAAGGTCGTTGGGAACGTTTTCGTTCCCAACGACCGACTTGAATATACAAAAAAACTACGTTTTAGGCTTTTTTGATGTAGTCGACAATCCAAGCGCCGACCTCTTTTGTGCCGTATTTAGCGCCGCCTTCGACCTGAATCTCAGGTGTGCGCACATTAGCGTCGAGCGAGGCGTCGACAGCCTTGCGAACGAGTTCGCCTTCGGCCTTAAGGCCGAAGTACTCGAAGAGCATAGCCACCGACAAGATCTGAGCAAGCGGGTTGGCAATGTTGAGGCCTTTGGCTTGCGGCCAGCTGCCGTGAATTGGCTCAAACACAGGTGTATGCTCGCCTGTCGATGCCGAAGGCAGCAGACCCATTGAACCTGTGATGCACGAACCTTCGTCGGTCAGAATGTCGCCGAATGTGTTTTCGGTAACCATCACGTCGAAGAAACGCGGCTCTTGTATCATACGCATCGAAGCGTTATCGACATACATGAAGTCGGTCTTCACGTCGGGATATTGCGGTGCCATCTCTTGTGCCACCTTGCGCCACAAACGACTCGAAGCCAACACGTTAGCTTTATCAACAACAGTCAGATGCTTGTTGCGCTGACGTGCGTATTGGTAAGCCACTTTGAGAATGCGCTCAACTTCGTTGCGCGTATATGCGTTGGTATCGTAAGCGTAGTCGTCGCCCTCTTTCTTCTCGCCGAAGTACATACCGCCAGTGAGTTCGCGAATGCAGATGAAGTCGGCACCTTTGACGAGCTCATCTTTGAGCGGTGATTTGTGCACAAGGCAGTCGAATGTCTGCACCGGACGGATGTTGGCAAAGAGTCCGAGTTTTTTGCGCATAGCCAAAAGACCTTGCTCAGGGCGCACTTTGGCCGAAGGGTTGTTGTCGAACTTCGGGTCGCCTACAGCCGAGAACAGAACGGCATCGGCGTCCATACAGGTTTTGAAAGTCTCTTCGGGGAACGGGTCGCCAACGGCATCAATTGCCGTTGCGCCGCAAATTGCCTCTTTGGAAGTCACTTCGTGGCCGAATTTCTCACATACGGCCGACATTACAGCTACGCCTTGAGCTGAGATTTCGGGGCCAATACCATCGCCCGCGAGTACTGCTATTTTAAGTTTCATTTGTTTATGTATTTGATTTTCAATTTTTCGTGCCGCAAAGGTATGAAACATTTTGCTTTTATCGTCGATAAACGGCTTTATTTCTTCAAAACAGAACGAATGGCATTGGCAATGCCATTGAAGTCGAGACCGCACTCGGCGTAGAGTTCTTCGGGCGAGCCATGCTCCACAAAGCGGTCGGGCAAGCCGAGCGTTACAACACGCACCGCGATGCCTTTGTCGTTGGCAAACTGCTCAACGGCCGAGCCGAAACCGCCAGCGACAACGCCGTCTTCGACAGTGATAACTGTCGGATACTGAGGCAATACCGAGCGCAGCATATCCTCGTCGAGCGGTTTTGCGAAACGCATGTCGTAAACCGCCACGCCGATATTCTCGGCGGCGAGCGACTGCGCCACACTTTGCACCGTAACGCCCAACGGGCCCAAAGTGAGCACTGCTATGTCGGCACCGCTGCACAGCTGCCTGCTCTTGCCTATGGCAAGAGCCTTCATCGGCTGACGCCAATCGACAACCGACCCGCGCCCACGCGGATAGCGTATGACAAACGGCCCCATGTCGGGTTGCTGGGCGGTGTACATCATATTGCGCAGCTCAACTTCGTCCATAGGCGACGCAATAGTGAGGTTGGGCACGGGACGCAGCATTGCTATGTCGAACACGCCGTGGTGCGTAGCACCATCGGCACCCACGAGGCCGGCACGGTCGAAACAGAGAACGACATTGAGCCGTTGCAAAGCCACATCGTGAATCACCTGATCGAAAGCACGTTGCGCGAATGTAGAGTATATGTTGCAAAAGGGAATATATCCGCTGACGGCCAGTCCGGCAGCAAAAGTAACGGCGTGTTGTTCGGCTATGCCTACATCGAACGTACGTTCGGGCATTGCCTCCATCATTATGTTGAGGCTGCAGCCCGACGCCATGGCGGGCGTTATACCAAGTATCTTCTCGTTCTGCCGCGCAAGTTCCAAAAGCGTATGCCCGAAAACGTCCTGGAAACGAGGCGGGCACGGTGCATCTGTCTTTTTATCAAGCACTTCGCCAGTCTCAATATCGAAACTCTTGCCCACTGCATGCCACGCCGTCTGGTTCTCTTCGGCCGCTTTGAAGCCCTTGCCCTTCACGGTTATCACGTGAAGCATTTTCGGACCTTTTATTTTTTTCAAATCCTGAAGAATCTTGACCAGATATATCACATCGTGGCCATCGGCCGGGCCGAAATATCTGACATTCAGTCCTTCGAACATATTCGTCTGGCGTATGATGAGATTCTTCAGACTATTTTTCAGCTTGACAATGAAGTTCTTAGGGCCGCGACCGGCAGCTTTGCTCTTGTCGAGCACTTCCCATATTCGCGAACGCAGTTTGTTGTAAGTTTTCGAGGTAGAAATATCGAGCAGATACTGGCTCAGACCGCCAGTAACCTTGTCGATGGCTATGTTGTTGTCGTTGAGGATGACGAGCATATTGGGGTTAGTCGAGGCCATATTGTTGATAGCCTCGAAAGCCTCACCGCCAGTCATTGAGCCGTCGCCGATGACCGCGACTATGTCGCGGTCGGTCTCGCCGCTGAGTCTCGACGCCATAGCCATTCCGAGCGCCGCCGATATCGATGTCGATGAATGTCCGACGCCAAAGGCGTCGTACTCGCTCTCGAAGATATTCGGGAAACCACTGATACCGTGATATTTACGATTTGTCTCGAAGCGGTCGCGGCGGCCTGTCAGAATCTTGTGACCGTAGGCCTGATGGCCTACGTCCCACACCAACTTGTCGTAAGGCGTGTTGAACACATAATGCAGAGCCACAGTGAGTTCGACCACGCCAAGGCTAGCCCCGAAGTGTCCCGGGTTGTGCGACAGCGATTCGATGATGAAATGCCGCAACTCATCGCACAACTGCGGAAGTTGCTCAATGTCAAGCCGTTTCAGGTCGGCCGGCGAATCAATTTTATTTAGCAATTCATACATCTTTAATCACTCGAAAACGAGTGCAAAGATACTAACAAATTGAATGAAAAAGGGAAATGGGAAGACAAATACTCTTTAAACATCATTACTTGAGAACATCTATGCCAAGTTCCTCTTTTACAGCACAACGCACTTCGTCAATAATCTGACCGCACTTTTTTTGCGGAATCCTTATTTGCGTTCCGACTGCCAGCAAATCTGCTATCAACGGATTGCCGTTGTTATTCGCCGATGTTGCGTGTTCCCCATTATATCCTACTGCGCTATGTGTCAGGTCGTAAGCAGGCGACAATGTCCATTTGCCATTCTGGCAAATAAAAGCAAAATTCTTAGGGTGGTCATCCTTATTCTCGGCCGCGACATTGAAAACCATGCGTCGGAACATTTCTTCGACTTGAGCAGGGTCTTGTGTAAGAAATCCTGTCAGACTCAGCAGATTATGATAATCGAGAGTCGGCATCTGAATAGATACATTCAAAAGAGCTCCGGCTGTCGCAGTGTGCAGCCGTACTCCGTTAATAATGTCGAAACGCCTCGAAGCGAAATACTTACCATCGATAAGCTTGAAGTCGGCGACATCTATTCCACATCTGCGGGCTACCATATTGTATGTGTATTCCTGCAATGCCATATCCGTAGGGTCGAAAGTGTGCCTGAATTTCACAAGCCACTGTCCATCAGCGTCTTTATAGAGGCATTTCGGGCGGCAACCGCCCGAATTGCCACTATTGTAATATAGCGTATCCGCTTCTGCATCAGTACGCTCCGATAAAATATCAAGAGCCATCTGCTGGAGCTTGTCGAAAGGCGGCAGTGATACTCGTTCACCAACAGACACTTCAGGTTCGTAGCAAAGGGCACCCATTCCCGAACATCCTACTATACTCAACCGCTGCAACGGCGTTAGAGTGCGCTCGTCGATATTCTGCCTTCGCAACATTCTATTAAGCAGATATCGTCCATATCCATCGGGCAAACTATCTTCAAAGATTCCAAAATTACCCCAAAACGGCATTGGCTTAGCAACAAACACACCTCGTTGCAATGGTAGTTCCAACGGCGAAAGAGAGAAGCCTTCGGCAATCCACGAGTCGCTATACTCGAAAGCGCACAACTTACCATCGGGGGTCATTGTCAGCCGCCCAACATTCTTCCCATTCAAGGTAACCACCAGTTTATCTATCGAAACAATTCCTTCCACGCTTTCTGTTTTTGTTTTTGTTTATGGTTTCCAATTCATCCATTGTGCTATATAACGGACTAGAAATCAACTGCTTAACATCATCGGAATAACCTAAAGCCTTAGCCATAGCAACAAATGACGAAAGAGAAATAGTATGCTTGCTCTCAAATTTGGCAATAGTTGCCGAAGGAACGCCACTCATAAGCGACAGCGCATCTCGCGAAAGCCCTTTCTCCAAACGCCTTCGCTGCAAATTCTGCGCAAGTATCGACAACAAGTCTTCAACTGTTTCTGTCTCGTATATATAAAGTTTAGGCATACAATAATATTTACTAAGTACTTAAACGTAGCTTAATTGATATAGTTATATCTGTTATTGAAAAAATTATCCCATATAAAAGAACCTTCCTACTCGCAGCGCTCAAACGCTCATCCGACAAGTTTTTGCTCTTTGCAAAAAAAACATCCACACCTCTACCGAAAAAAAATCGGCGTTAAAATTCAGTAAAATCAGCAAAAAATATATTTTTGTACGCCAAAACAGATAACACAACAAAAATGGTAAAAAGACTTTTTACAATCGCAATCGTTGCACTCGTAACTGCCTGTGTACCAGCAAAGAAATACGACGAAGCGCAAAAAGCTTCGCGCCTTTACCGCGAGCAGAACGAAGACTGCAAGGTTGAAGTAGGCTTGCTGAAAAAGCGTGTGAGCCAACTTGAAAACGACATGACAACGCTCGAGGCCGCCAAGCACGAGCTCGAACAAGACACAATGCTCTACGGCATGAAAAACCGCACGCTGCTCAAGCAGCTTGCCATACTCGAAAACGACCTTCGCGCCTTGGCCGCAAAGCTTGGCAACACGCCTGAGTATGAGGCCCTTATGAAGCATCTGCTGCAAATGCAGGATCAGCTCGTCGACAGCGAAGGCAAACGCATGGACACCGAGAAAGCCATAGAAAAGCAGAAACAGATATTGGCCGAGACCGAAAACGCGCTCGCTGAGAGCGAATCGGCGCTTGCGCTCAACGCGCAAGCCTTGCAGAACAAAGAGAACGAACTTTCGGACAAAGAGCGACAACTGCGCCAGAAAGACACGGAACTTGCTTCAGCACAGCGCAATATAGAGGAACAGGCCGCGCGGCTGAGAGAACTCGAAGCCGCGCTGAAGGCCAAAGACGAAGCCATGGCCAACCTGCGCAACAAGATTGCCTCGGCACTTGTGGATTTCAGCAGCGACGACCTCACGGTCAATCATAAAGACGGCAAAGTGTACGTTTCGCTCGAAGAGAAACTTCTCTTCGAATCGGGCAAATACGACGTCAACGCCAAAGGCGTCGACGCGCTTAAGAAAATAGCTTCGGTACTTGCACAGCAAAGCGGCTTAAACATTGTGGTTGAGGGACATACCGACAATGTTCCGTACAGCGGCCAGGTGATTCTCGACAACTGGGATTTGAGCGCCAAACGCGCCACCTCGGTACTCAGAATCCTGCTCGCCAACGGTAACTTCGCAAAGAACAACATTGAGGCGGCCGGTCGCGGCGACACATGCCCGGTAGACACCAACGCGACACCCGAAGGACGCAAGAAAAACCGACGGACCGAGATTATTCTCGCGCCAAACATCGACCAGATAATCGACCAGTTGAAATAAAAAAAAAGCAACATACTTTGTATGTTGCTTTTTTTTATTCTGTCATTTTCTTACTCAACAGCGTAGTAGGTTTTTTCGACCATCGTCCGAACCTCTTCCGTATCGACAGCTATCGATGTGATATTCGCAGTACGCACATTATCAGCGTATTCGTATTTAACCTCATCGCCGCCGCCTTCTTCAGAATAGTATACGCAGCGACCCATATCATCGTACAAAGCGTTGAAGAACTGACTAATCTCACGATGAGCCTTGTCGCCTTCACCAAGATACTCATACTGAAGGTACACATCACCATCATCATCAACAGTGCTCAAACGGCCTTCGCTGTCGTAAGTGTATGTGTAAAGTCCTGTAACGTCGTGTCTTGTAGCAATTTGGCCTTTGTCATTGTACGTGTAAACAGTCTCATCGTACTGGCCTTCATCGTTTCCGGCAATGAAGAGGCGCTCTTCAGTCAGTTTGCCGTCGGGCGAGTAGATATACTCTGTAGCCGACTCACTGTCAGTACTTTTCACAAGGCGGTTCTGCGCATCGTATTCATTAACGACCTCGGAGTAATAGTACTTCGACGAGATGTGTTTCACACAATTTCCGGCTTTGTCGTAGGTCCAAATATCTATCGTGTCGCCATCGCTATTGACAGTGTACAACGGCTTTTCCCAATTGACATTGCCAGAAGCCGGCGCGCTTGCCGCACCGGCATCGTTGGTTGCGCCTTGGGAGCAACCTGTCAAAAGCGCAACCACGCACGCCCCCGACAACAATGTAAATACTGTTTTCATTTTTTTATTTTAATTATTAAACGTATGATTATCAGTAATATAACCAGGAAGGCCGTTACCACCGCACCCACAGGCAGATTAAGCATTACAGCTATAGCCAAACCCGCCATGCCACCCACAACCGATATTATCGTAGATAATATCATCATACGGTTCAGGCGACCCACAAAAAAGTTGGCTATCGACTGCGGAATGGTAAACATCGACAATATCAGCACTATGCCTACTGCTTTGATAGACAGCACTATAGCAACGGCAACCACAACCGACATCAGCGAACTGATAAGACGGACGCGCCAGCCCGCTATGCGGGCGTAGGCCGGCGAAAACGACGTGTACATTATCGGGCGGTAAAAGAGCAGCGCCCCGCATATAACTATCAGTGCCATAATCAGTAATGACACTACATCGACATCGCTCACCGCCAGAATATCGCCAAACATAAATCCCATCAGATTGGGTGCATAACCAGGCGTGAGGAACATGAAAATGACACCCACCGCCATGCCGAGCGACCATAGCATAGCTATGGCGCTGTCGGTGCGCACGCGCGCCTTGCAGCCAAGACACTCAGCGCCGAGAGCCGTCAGCACTGCAAACACCAACGCCCCGACGATTGGCGACATGCCCAGATAATAGGCTATGCCAATGCCGCCAAAACTCGCATGTGTGATGCCGCCCGCCACAAAGACCATACGGCGCACAACGATGTAAGTGCCTACTATTCCGGCTATTACAGAAAGCAGGAACATGGCAAAAACGGCATTCCGCATGAAATCGTATTCGAGAAACATTTGCATGGTCAGAAATTATGGGTTTTGAGCACACGATGCGGAATGACGCCGTGCGACAGTATTTCTATCGGACATTCGTACACCGAAAGCATCTCTTCGGATATCTTGTTGGTGGCGTGGTAATGAAGCGTGCCATTGACGCAGGCTATCGTTTTCACCACGCTCGAGATGGTGCCAATGTCGTGCGAAACGAGCACAATGGCCATCTGTTTCGAGAGTTCGGGCAAGAGTTTGTAGAGATTTGTCTCGGCCACCTTATCCATATAAGTCACTGGTTCATCGAGAATTAGCAGTTGCGGATTGCCCATTATGGCACGACAGAGGAAAACCCTCTGGCGCTGGCCGCCAGAGAGCGAGCCAAGCGGCTTGTCTTTATACTGCTCGAGCTGTGCGAAACGAAGCAACTCCAACGCCCGCGCCCGTTCGGCGCGGGAAGGGAACAGACGGCTGCCGTCGAGTTGCCCCGAGAGCACCACATCGGTAACGCTGATGGGGAATCTCAAATCAACATCGTTGACCTGTGGCAGATAACCTATTCGGAGCGAAGGCGCAAAGCGCACTTCGCCCGACATGGGGCGCAACTGACCGAGCAAAAGCCTCACTATGGTTGTTTTGCCGCCGCCATTAGGACCGATGAAGGCTATAAAATCGTCGCTGTGGACATCGAGGCTCACCGAGCTGACTATCGTTCGACCTTCGTATCCGGCACTGACGTTGCGTAAACTAACAAGCGGTTCTGTCATTGTCGTAATGCATTTAAAATAAGCGACATAGTCACAATCCAATCGGAGCTTTCGGGCGAAATCTGCACCACTTGCGCTCCCAACGACTCGGCAGCCGTCTGCGCTTTCTGCACGTCGTAGCCGGGCTGCACGAACACAACGCGGGCGCCAGTCTGGCGGGCGCGCTCAAGTTGTTCTATATAAGTCTGAGGCGACGGCGCATTGCCGTCGTGCTCAATCTCAAACTGACTAAAACCATAGTCCTCAGCCAAATAGGTCAGAGCCGGATGGTAAATGAGAAACGAGAGCGACCCGTTTTCGCGCTGAAGAGCGCGAAAACCGCTGTCGAGACTATCGATATCGGCACAGAGCTCGGCGTAAGCCGAGTCGAGAGACTGTACATCGTTGGGTATCAGCAGTTTCACTTCGCGTAAGATATTTGCGCTGAGGTCCTTAGCCCTTATGGGCGACATCCAATAGTGAGGGTCGGAACCGCCATGGTGATGGTCACTTAAATCGTTTATAATCTTAATGTTATCATTCAAACTGACCCACTTCATAGCTTTATTTGCATCGCAAATGCGGTCTTTCCATGCAATCTCGAAATCGAGATTGCCAATGGCGAAATATGCGTCGGAATTTGCCACAGCTAGCATCTGCGACGGCAACGGGATATAGTCGGAATGGCCTACCGACTGAGGAATCATAACGTTGACGTCGATTTTATCGCCCGCAATGCGGTCGATAAAATAACCTACCACAGGGATGCTCACCGAGACCTGCGGCTTAAGAGCGCTGGCCGTAGGCCGCGCACAAGCCGCAACCACACAAACAGCAAACACGGAAAACAGAATACGAAACAACGTCATCATCTAACCAAACAATTCAAAAACATCTTTAGCATAACTCTTTGATACTGGCACAGATACATCTCCAGGCGCCTCGAGCGAAATAACAAAGCCATCGCTCGAGCGCGTGAAGGTCTTCACAAGCATCGTGTTGACAATATAGGAGCGATGACAACGGATGACGCCTTTCGGCGACAGCTCGTCCTCGACCTGCTTCATCGAGTATCGTATCATTATCGACGACACTTTGTCGTCGTTCTTATAATATACAATTATATAATTATCAGCGCCTTTGATGTAAACCAGGTCGTGCAGTTTCACGCTGAACTTCACCTCACCCTTGTTGTCGAAGAAGTTTATCATCTGCGACTTAGAGCTATGATTCTCAATGGTTTGATTCTTTTTCAACTCTTCGATAAGGCGTTTCTTATCGCTCCACGAGAAGTAGAGCCAGAGCACGCTATAAGGCAGCAAAAGCACCAGCGACGTGTTGACCGCCGACGTTTTGAAAAGCTCTATAACATTACGAGAGTCGTCGAAAGCTAACTTCTCGAACATCACAAACGAGAGCGACATAAAAAACAGCTCGGCAAGAATCCACAACAAATAATGTCCGAGAATCGGCGTGTAGCCTTTGTACTTGTGCAACTTATACATAATGACGCGGCTGATGGTAACCACCAACATGCCGAAAAGCACCAAAACCGAAGAATAGACAAAGTACATATATTTGGGCGAATCGTACTGCGTGAGCCAGTTCTCAGACCCGAAAGGCTGATATGTGTTGATGAAAATCAACGCAAAAGTGGCCGTCAGAAGTATCAATCTGATGATATTCCGTTTTTCCAACAAATAGAGCGGTATGAGTTTGCCCAAATCCATTTTTTTACAATAAAAAAAATCTCGTTTCCAGTTCGAGCACAAAAATAATGCATAAAAACTATATAATTGATATTATTTGGGGTAAAAATTTCAAAAAAAATCCGCAAAATTTCACCCCAAAATCAGAATTTTTCACCCCAAAAACCAAATAACGCAACAATTTTAGTCCCCAATAGTGGTATTTTGCCCCAAAATAGGGCAAAAAACCACATCGTTCACCCCAAAGGTCACTTTAATTTGCACAAATTTCTCATACCATGTTACTTTGTATCGTTGAAAAAAAAGAATTTCCGTTTATATTATACTCAAAGACACATCGGATGCTTCAAAAAAGCTGAAGATGTTAAAAGTCGGACGAAGTGATTTCGCCCGGCTTTTTTTATGTCAAAGATTATGAATACATTTGCACTTCGTAAAAAGACAAAATGAGACAAATAACAACAATCATACTGGCACTGGCGCTAACCACTAACGCACTGGCGGCGAGCGAGTTCGGCGACAAAGTCGCCGACGCCACCGCACAACTTGAAAAGATAAAAACCGCAAGCAGCTCGACACGCAGCATAGAAAGCGATTTCACCTTGGTGAAAAAAATATCGCTGATGAGCGACATAGAAAAGAGCTACGGCAAATTCTACTACAGCAAGGCCAGTAGCCAGCTCTGCCTCGACTATACCGAACCCGCCGACAACAAGATACTTATAAGCGACACAAAATTCACTCTGACCACAAACGGCAAAACATCGTCGATGCAATTGTCGAGAAATCCGGCTCTTTCGCAGTTGAAAAACATGATAACAGCCTGTATGACAGGCAACTTCATGTCGCTCGGCGAACATTCGGAAACGAGCTATTACGACAACGGCAGCACATTCACCATAAGCATAAAACCATCGAACAAAAGGGTGAAACGATATATGAATGAGATAGTTCTGCGATTCGACAAAAAAGACAACACGCTGATGTCGATGCGTTTGGCAGAGCCAAACGGCGACTACTCGGAATACACCTACACAAACAAGAAAATAAACACAATAATAGACAACAAGCATTTTTTACCATAGATGAACGACTTTTTTGAAATAACAGGCTACGCGCAAGAGGGCGATTTGCACATTTTCAGCATAAAAATCAACAGCAAGCACCCTGTTTTCGAAGGACATTTCCCTGGGAACCCGGTGGTGCCCGGCGTGATGTCGATGATGATAGTGCGGCAGTGCGCCGAGAAAATTACGAAACGCGAAACGCGTTTCGAAAACATCTCGCAATGCAAATACCACAACGTAATAATTCCCGACGGCAAAACACTGACCGTAAAACTATCGGTAGATGAAGCCCTTACGCTCAAGGGCGAGATATCCGACAACGAAGGGACGCCACTGCTGACCATTAAAGGCAGCCTAATCTGATTATATGCGGCAGGAAGAGTGTCAGGAACAGCTCAAGCAACTGAATTGCACGGTAATAATACCAACGTACAACAACGCGCAGACGATAACTAAAGTTATCGCCAGCGTTCAGCCGTATTGCGCTGACATAATGGTTGTTAACGACGGTTCGACCGACGCAACCCACGACCTGCTCACCAACCGCACCGACATAACTCTGATAGAATACGCCGACGGACAGAACCGCGGCAAAGGCTTCGCGCTGAAAACAGCGCTTCGCAAAGCCTGCGAAATGGGATACCGATACGCCATCACCCTCGACGCCGACGGGCAGCACTTCGCCGACGACATACCCGGTTTTGTAGAGGCGATTGAGAAAAGCCCCGACTCGCTCATCATTGGCGCGCGCAACCTGCAAGCCGACGGCATGCCCAACAAAAATACCTTCGCCAACAAATTCTCAAACTTCTGGTTCAAAGTGGAGACGTGGATTACCCTCGACGACACACAAAGCGGATTCCGACTCTACCCTCTCGAACACATCAAAGACATGAAATTCATAACGCCACGTTATGAATTTGAAATAGAGATAATTGTACGCTGCGCGTGGCGCGGCGTGAAAATATCAAATATACCCATAAAGGTCATCTACCCCGAAGACCGCGTGTCGCACTTCAAGCCACTACGCGACTTCGGACGCATAAGCGTGCTGAACACAGTGCTCGTAACATTGGCTCTGCTCTACTATTATCCGAAATGTTTCCTGAAGTTCATCTTCAGTCCGCGCAAAGTGGCCGATTTTTTCAGAAGGAACCTCACCCACACACACGAAAGTACCTCAACATTAGCCATTTCGGCTGGTTTTGGCGTTTTCATGGGCATCGTTCCGGCGTGGGGTTTCCAGATGATTCTGGGCGTTACGCTGGCGCATTTCCTGAAACTCAACAAAATAATTGTCCTCGCCTTCTCGAACATCAGCATACCGCCAATGATACCTATAATAGTATATGGCAGTTTGTGGACTGGCGGACTCGTGCTGGGCAACTCGGCATTGCCCGACTTTGGCAACATCACAGTAGAGGCTGCATTCGGAAGTCTGGCGCAATACCTAATAGGCAGTATGCTGCTGGCCTGCGTAGCAGGCCTTGCAGCCGGCTTGCTGATGTACGCGATCTTATCCATTTGCAAACTTTTCAGAAGGAAAACGAAAAAAGTCGATGCGGAGTGATTATGTTCCAAAAAAAGAATGTATATTCGCAGAAACTTAATCAAAAGAATATTAAAATGAAAGCAAGAACAACATTAGCAGCAATCGCACTGATAGTCAATGGGTTGCTTTTTGACGCAAATGCGCAGCAATTGCCTCAGGACCCCGAAATTGTAACGGGCAAATTACCAAACGGACTGACTTACATCATACGCCACAACGAATATCCGAAGGACAGAGCCGACTTCTACATAGCTCAGAAAGTAGGCGCGATTCTCGAAGAGGACAACCAGAACGGTTTGGCCCACTTCCTTGAACACATGGCCTTCAACGGCACCAAGAACTTCCCCGACAAGGGAATCATAAACTACTTACAGTCAGTCGGTTGTCGATTCGGTTCGGAACTCAATGCATATACCTCGATCGACGAGACTGTGTATCACTTCCACAACGTGCCCACAACACGCGAAAGCGTGATTGACAGCGCGCTGCTGATACTTCACGACTGGTCGGGCTTCATATCGCTCGAGAGCGCCGAAATAGACAAAGAACGCGGTGTGATACGCGAAGAGTGGCGCACAAGCAGCAGCGCGTCGCGACGCACTTACTTCAAACACATCCGCAACACGATGCCCGGCTCGCAGTACGCCAAACGCGACGTGATAGGCGATACGGCCGTAATCAACAACTTCAAATACGACGAGTTGCGAGCATATTATCATAAATGGTACAGACCTGATTTGCAAGGCATTATCGTCATTGGCGACGTTGACGCCAATAAGGTGGCCGAGAAAATCGAAAAACTGTGGGAGGACATTCCCGCTCAGGAAAATCCCGCGGAACGCGTGATTTACACCATCGACAACAACACAGAGATAATCACCTCGGTGGTTACCGATAAAGAACTCACATCGACAAGCTTCGAGATTCAATTCCGCATCGACCGCGCACCCGCAGAAGTCAGAAACACAGCGGCTTACTTTGCTACGCAACTGGCAGTTAACACAATCTCGCAAAGCATGAGAGAACGCTTCAACGACATTGTGAAAAAAGCCGACTCGCCAATCATGAACGGACAATGCTACTATGGCAACGAAATAAAGACGAAAGACGTGTTCACCATTTCGGTTACGGCCAAAAAAGGCATGGCCAAAGAGGCTTACACGCTTTTGCTCGATGAGGCTGAGAAACTCAGACGCTACGGCATAACCGAAAGCGAACTTGAAAGAGCGCAGACGAATACTCTGAAATCGTACGAAAATCGCTTCAACGCACGCGCCAAACGCCAGACCGACGAGTTTCAGGACTACATCTACAACTTCCTCGAAGACGAGACCATTACTTCAATTGAATTCGACTACGATTTGGTGCAAAAAATAATGCCGCAAATCAACACTCAAATGACCAACGCTCTGGTACAGAACCTAATGCAGCCCAAAGCCATATTGCGAGCTTCGGCACCAACCGACGAACCCATTCCGACCGACGCCGAGATGCTGGCAGAATACAACAGCGTGAAAGACAAAGAGTTGGCAGCTTACGAAGAATTCGACTACAACAAACCGCTTGTGGCGCAAGCGCCACAAGCCGGCACTCTCGTCAAGACTACCGAGAACGCTCTCTGGGGCGCCGATGAATGGCTCTTGAGCAATGGCGTAAGAGTGTTCGTATTGCCCACCAACTACGCCGACAATGAAGTTGTAATGCAAGGATTCAGCCTGGGCGGCTACTCGCGCATGGCGCCCGAATACGCCGTAACGGCAACTGCTATCAACGGACTGATACCCGAGTACGGCAAAGGCGAATACAGCGCTACCGAACTGCGGAAAGTACTGACTGGAAAATCGGCATCGGTAAGCTCGAACATCAGACTGTACAGCGAGAATTTGTCGGGACAAAGCAACACGAAAGACATTGAAACAATGCTGCAACTGACGTATCTTTCGTTCGGCAAGCCTCGCGAAGACCGCAACGCATTCGACGCCTACATGAACCGAATGAAGTCGCAGCTGATAACCCGCGCAAGCAGCCCCGACGCATCGTTCTCCGACACGGTTAACTACATCATACGCGGCGGAAACCCTTATCTCCCGATGGTCAGACTGGACAACATCGATAAAGTAGATTTCGAGAAGTCTCTCGAAATCTACGCTGACAGATTCAGCAATGCCGCTGACTTCCAGTTCTTTATCGTTGGCGACTTCGACAAAGAGACAATAAAACCGCTTGTGCTCACATGGCTCGGTGGTCTGCCGACCACCGACAAACGCGAAAACTACATCTTCCGTAACTCGAAGTACCACAACGACTTCACTAAAATCTTCGAGCACGAGATGACAACCAAGAAGACCTCGAGCATAGTATATTACTCGGGCGATATGGCCTACAGCCGCACTACAGAACTGACACTCAAAATGTTGAGCGAGCTGCTAAACCTCAGATACCTCGAGACCATGCGCGAAGACGAAGGCGGCACCTATGGTGTCGGCTGTGGCGGTGCAATCGACAACGTGGAGGGCATGTACCAGCTCTTCATGCAATTCGACACCGATCCAAACCGCTACGAAGACCTCGCGCCCATAATCGGGCGCGAGCTTAAGAAGGTTGCCGACGAAGGACCAATCGCTGCAGACTTGGCCAAAATAAAAGAAAATATGCACAAATCGCGCAAAGACCAACTGCAACAAAACAGAATGTGGCTCTCGCTACTCACTCGCAAAACGATCTATGACATAGACGAATACACCGACTTCGACAAACAAGTTGACGAAATCGGCGACGAGGACATCAAAAAAATAGCACAAATAATTTGCAATGGAGCCCGTCTGACTGTAACTATGAACCCAGAAAATTGATATAAAAGGGTAAATTCACAAATTTTTCAAAAAGCGGTGGAAACGCATCTGCGTTTTGCCGCTTTTTTTTGTTCAATTTGTTTTCGCAAAATACTCAAATGACTTTTACAAAATGTTCAAATCTCTCTTACAAAATGTTCAATTCTCTCTTACAAAATGTTCAAATATTTTTTACAAAATCTTCAAATCTCGGTTACAAAATCTTCTATCAATATAGCTATGTATCGTTTATACAGATATTTATAAACACACAATCTATTAGCAGAATCAGAAAAAGTGTTCCAAATCAGTTAACAAAAACTCTTCGACCGGCATTCCAGTTGTGCCTACAATAAATTCCATCTGCGGCTGATATAAATCATGAAATAACTTCATACCTTTATTTTTTGCGTGACGGCCACTTTTTACCTCAATAGATATGCATTTGCCCTGACCATAAACTATGAAATCGACCTCATCGTTACGTTCGCGCCAATATAACACTCTGTAGTCGAGCTCGTTGGCACGGCACACAAGATGTGCGCCAACAGCCGACTCAACCCACCTGCCCCAAACATCAGGATTAGTGCGGTCAGTTTCGTAATTTTTCCCTCGGTAAGCAGTCAGCAAGGCATTATTGTACACTTGGAACTTCGGCACAGAGTTGTACTTGCGAGCCTCATCGAAGACGTATTTCTGCAAACCCGTAAGCAATTCGCTTTGATTGAGTAGCGAAATATAATGCGCAACAGTGGTGGCGTTGCCAACATCCTGCAACTGCCCAACAATCTTCGTAAGCGACAGCAACTGAGCCGAATACGAGCAACCAATTTCAAAAACCTGCTGCATAAGCGCAGGCTTATAGATATTCGATGTTAATATAACATCCTTACCAATAGCTGGCGCGACGAGTGCGTCCTTAATGTAACGCCGCCAGCGTTTCTCATTACTAATGAATGGCGCAGCACCAGGATAACCGCCGAAATAAATATACTGATCGAGCGTGAAGCCGAAGGCATCACGCATTTCTTGATAGCTCCAATGGCTCATGCGTATCAGCTCAAAACGCCCGGCAAGCGATTCTGTAAGACCTTTTCGCAACATAAGGCGTGAGCTACCCAATAATATCACCTTGATATTCACACCATTAAGAGAGTCTGCATCCCATTCGCGCTTGACGACCTCACTCCAATTACGTATTTTTTGTATCTCGTCGATAACGAGCAAAAATTCGCTCAAATTGAGCACAAGCATCTTATTACGAGCCGTGTTCCAGACACGGCGAATCCAATCAGAATCGGCAGCATCTACAGCATCGGCATTCTCCGACAGATACGGTATTTTCACTTGAGAAAGCACCTGATGCACCATAGTTGATTTGCCCACCTGACGCGGACCTGCAATAACCTGAATAAAACGCCGAGGTTCGTTGATACGACCGAGCACATCTTGATTTATACTTCGAACATAGTTATACATATTTGCAGCAATTATAATTGCTGCAAATATACAAAATGTTCAATTCTACATTACAAAATCTTCAATTCTTTTATACAAAATGTTCAATTCTTGCTTACAAAATCTTCAAATCTCTTTTGCAAAATGTTCAATTCTCTTTCACAAAATGTTCAATTCTTGTTTACAAAAACTTCAATTCTCAATACTAAAACATTGAGAATAAATAAGTTACATTTAAAAACTATTGTTTCTGTATTTGCTCAATGACATTTGTCAGTTCGACGAATTGAGCTACGCTCAATTGTTCGGGGCGGAGCTTCATAAAGGGGTGATTGCGGATTTGCTCGTGGTCGAATTGTATTGTGCGGACGCTGTTCCATAGCGTCTTGCGGCGCTGGTTGAAGGTCGATTTTACCACGGTGCGGAACAGTTGCTCGTCGCAATCGAGTTTGGCAACGGAGTTGCGCGTGAGACGTATGACGCCGCTCTTCACCTTGGGCGGCGGATTGAACACACCCTCATCGACGGTGAAAAGGTACTCTATATCGTAGTAGGCTTGCAGGAAGACACTCAGAATGCCATAGTCCTTATTGCCGGGTGGCGACGCCAACCGGCGCGCCACCTCGCGCTGAAGCATACATACCGTCTCGGGAACCAAGTCTTTGTATTCCAGTATTTTAAAAAATATCTGACTCGATATGTTGTATGGGAAATTACCTATGACGCTGAACTTCTCGCCAGCGAAAAGTTCGTCGAGGCGAAGATGTAGGAAATCGGCCTGGAGCAACGTCTGGTCGTTGCACTCGGGAAAGTGGTTGCGAAGGTATTCGACCGACTCGCCATCGATTTCTATAAACTTAGTATTCAGCGTTTTGCGCTGAATAAGATATTGCGTCAGCACGCCCATACCGGGGCCAATCTCCACGGCGTTGCGCTGGTTGTCGCTAAGCGCATCGACGATGCGCTTAGCAATCGACAAATCGACAAGGAAATGTTGACCCAGATTCTTTTTCGCTCTAACCTTATCTTTCAGCATCGGCCTGATTTATAACAAATTAGTCGAACAGTGACTGTTGAACAGGTTCGTCGTTATCGTCATCGGCGGCAGTTTCATCTGCCTCGTTTTCGGGCTGAGGCTGGTTGCGCACCGATGGTATAAGCGGCTCAAGCTCAACGAATTTCTGCACTTCGTAGGTTGTTACGCGCTTGCCTTTGGCCTTAATGCCTTTTTCACCAATGAAATCGAAAGCGTCGATTTCCTCTTTGTTGCGCCACTTGTCGGCGCCGCCGTAGGTGATTTGTATGCGCGCATGGTCCTCGTCGCTCACGAGGACAAGACGCGATTTATCAGCTTCGCTGATAAACAACTGCGGCTTGTTGGCGGCCTCGATGCGGAACCGTTTTATGTAGTAGTATTTCTGTTCGCCGTCCCAATAGACTGCAGTCCAGACTTTTGTGTCGTCGAATTTCTCGATGCGGATGAAATTATCATCGAAATGGAGTTCGAATTTGAACGGCGAAGTCTCTATTTCGCCATTGCTCTTAATGACCAGAATGTAGTCGTCGGAATTGAACTCGCCGAGGAAGTTGCCGCGTCCGTCGGCGTTGAGACGGAGCGTTTCGGGTTCGAACCACACTTGGCGACCGCCAAGTGTACTGCCGCCTTTGCGTTTCAGAACCACCTTATGTACTTCATTCTTAGTGAGCACATTACCACGCGAAGCGCGGCCTTTGACCATAAGATTCGACATGTCGTAGTCGAACACCACATTGCGCAGTTTGAGCTTCGGTTTGAGCAGCACCTTGAGCAACTCGCCTTCGCCATTGGGGTTTGCGCTGAAATAGAGTATTTTAGACTTCGGCGTACCCATAGTCACGTTGTATTCGCGGTCGTGCGTGATGCCCGTCACCGAGAAGCGTTTCACGTATGAGATGCCCGATTCGCCGTCGAGATAGACGGCGTTGTAAATCGTGCGTGTGTCGTTCTTCTTGAACACCGCTATGTGTATCACGCCCATGCCGACGTTGACTTTGTCTTCGATTTTCTTAATCACGTAACGTCCGTCCTCATAGAAGATTATGGCGTCGTCGATGTCGGAGCAGTCGGCAATGTAGTCGCCTTTTTTGAGGCCGTAACCCATGAAACCGTCCTCGCGGTTGAGATAGAGTTTTTCGTTTTTCACCACAACCTTCGTGGCCTCAATATTGTCGAACGAGCGTATCTCGGTCTTGCGTTCGCGGCCTTTTCCATACTGCTTTTTGATGCGTCTGAAGTAATCGATTGTAAAATCGATTATATGTTCGATGTTGTACCGCACCTGCTCCATCTCCTCCTTGAGCGCAATGAGTTTTTCGTCGACAGCTTGCGAGTTAAACTTGAGAATGCGGCCCATTTTTATCTCGAAGAGATGCATGATGTCGTCTTTCGTTACGGCGCGGACGAACATCGGATAATACGGCGTCAGGCGCTCGTCGATGTGCTCGCAGGCGGCATCGATATTGGGCGCTTGCTCGTATTCCTTGTCTTTGTAAATGCGCTCTTCGATGAATATTTTTTCGAGCGAGAGCATGTGCCACTGTTGTTCGAGTTCGTTGAGATGTATCTGAAGCTCTTGCTGCAATATACCGACCGTACGGTCGGTATTGCGGCGCAGAATCTCCGACACGCCCATGAAGTGCGGCTTGTTCTCGTAGATGACGCACGAGTTGGGCGAAATGGACAACTCGCAGTCGGTGAACGCATAGAGCGCATCGATGGTTTTGTCGGGCGACGTGCCCGCCGGAAGTTGCAGAATTATCTCGGCCGAGGCGGCGGTATTGTCGTCTATCTTCTTGATTTTTATCTTCTTATCGTTTACTTTCAGTATCGAGTCGATAATCGACGAGGTTGTTTTACTGAAAGGTATTTCGGTGATAGCCAGCGTTTTAGCATCACGTTTTTCTATCTTTGCTCTCACACGCACCACACCGCCACGCACACCGTCGTTGTACTTCGACACATCGATTGTGCCACCCGTGGGGAAGTCGGGATAGAGTTCGAAGGGTTCGTTTTTGAGGTAAAGAATAGAGGCGTCGATGAGCTCGTTGAAGTTGTGCGGCAGTATCTTCGAGGCCAAGCCGACGGCGATGCCTTCGACGCCCTGCGCAAGCAGGAGCGGATACTTAACAGGCAGAGTGACAGGCTCTTCGTCGCGGCCGTCGTAGCTCATTTTAAACTGCGTAACTTTGGGGCTGAAAGCCACATCGAGGGCGAATTTCGACAGACGCGCCTCGATGTAACGAGGCGCGGCGGCCTCATCGCCAGTGAGTATATTGCCCCAGTTTCCCTGCGTTTCGATGAGCAGCTCTTTCTGCCCCAGACCCACCAAGGCATCGCCGATAGAGGCATCGCCATGAGGGTGGAACTTCATGGTAGCGCCAATGATGTTGGCCACTTTGTTGAAGCGGCCGTCTTCGAGGCGGTTCATGGCGTGAAGCACGCGGCGCTGCACAGGTTTCAAGCCGTCGTCGAGGTGCGGCACGGCACGCTCCAAAATAACATACGACGCATAATCTAGAAACCACAAACGATACATTCCGTGAAGCACACTGTGCTTCACGAGTTCGCTGTCCCACATCGGCGCATGTTCATCGGCGCCGGACTCAATATTCTCATCTTCAATATTTTCCAAGCTCTCGTCTTGGTCGTCGATTATCTCGTCGCTCATCTATTTTGGATTTTTGGTTCGAAAATTCGCAAACAAAAGTAAGAAACTACCTTCGATAAAAAAAATTTTTGTCGCCAGAGAGATTGTGATTGGAACGCAGAAGACACAGATTGGACTGATTTACGATGATTGTATTTTACTGATAACAAGGTGGATACAAAACATCTTACAAAATAAATTCTTTTAAGACCATACTCACAAGAAAAATGTTAGTAACATTAATTCAATTCTGTTCGTTTACCATTTTTAGTTTTAATTACTATCTTTGAAATGTAATATAAAAAACAACTATGAAAGACGAACAATTCACTTGGATACCGTTTTATACGGAATTAGCCGACGGGCGTTGAGCCCGTTTGCTTTTTTGGGGGTGAGTTTGAAAGGGATAGATATTATTGTTAGATTTGGAAATGAAAAAACATAAAAATGGAAACCATACAAGAGTATAAAGACGGCGATGTTTACCGTTCTGATGTTGATATTAGCAAAGACGAATGGTTGGGATTTCTTAAAGACAAGGCAGTTAGCGATAATTACAAAGAAGCCGTGGCTTGCTTTTACTATTTGCCCGACCATAAGGGAAGTTGCGTTTCGGCAGGCAAACCGTTTGGCAAAAAGCCAGCGTCGCTCAATGCTACGATTATGCAATTTGGGAAGTTCGTTCAAAACAAACTCAATCGTTTTGAATGTATTAACACCGAAGGAAACAAAAATTATTGGCCAATACCAATGGGGATAGGCCGCCCATTGAAAAATGGTGAAGAAGGCTCTTTCGAATGGCAATTGCGCCCCGAATTGGCTGAAGCAGTGAAAGATTGGCTCTATTGGCGGATGCTTGAAACCTATAAAGCGCACCGCCGAGAAGTTGATTTCAATGCTGAAGGCGCGTACGAAATATATAAATGGCAACTTATTACAGCAACGCAGGGGAAAAAGCCAATTGAAATAGTGCAGAATCATATTAAGCACCCTAACAATGCCACACAAGGTGGTTTCTGTAATTTATATGATGTTGTTAGAGACAACAATGTCTTGAAATATTTGGTTAACAATAAATTGTCGCAATTCGAGACTGTTTTAACCCAATTGGTTGACGAGTCTTTGTCGTTGACAGACAGGTTGGCAGCTTTCAAAACCCAAATGGCTGATTTGGTGTCTGATACTAATTATAATAGTAAAGCCAACGATGAGCGAATGGCGGCAACTATTCTAACGTGCAGTAATCCACAGCGTTACACCATATACAAAGATGGTTTTTATAGAAAACTATGCCAGTATTTGGGCGTGGCAACAGAAAGTGCAGGAAAGAAATACGAGCATTACTTGCAATTGCTTGAACCATTGGTTCATTTGATTGAAAACGATAGTGAATTGCACGAAATAATTGAAAACAGCAGTATTCACGGTCTTTTGCAAAGCAACCTTTTGCTTGCGCAAGATGTATGTTGGGAACTTTTTGAGAGTTTCCCGAATTTACTTGAAATAATTAAAAAAGAGCAGATTATAATACAAGGATTGATTGCTAGGGATTCTAATAATTGGATGGATGATTTTGCGAAAGATTTAGCAGAACACAATTATGGTATAATTTGGAAAAATCAACTTTCTGATTTTGATGAAGTTATTTTAGAATTGAAAAAAGTGATTAAGCAAAATGATGATTTTTGGCTTTATAATATCTCAAGCAATATAACAAATTGTAGGTTTCGTATTATTGATTATGCCACAAGGAAAGATTACGATAGCAAAAAAAATGATTGGAAAAATAACTACGAGCCGTGTTGGTATGAAGATAGCTTTTCAGATTATGCGGATGATAATAAGGCGGCCAAAATTGTATTCTTAATTGATAAATTTGAATGGATAAATAAGGATAAGCAATTAAATTATAATCAATTTGTTACTTATAACGGCAAATATGCAGGTCGTCAAAATGCCGTGGCTTATATTGAAATTAAAACAAAAAGCGAACTTGATATGGAAGCAAATTTGAACACTTACGTTAACCTTCTCAAATCCAACCACAACCTAATCCTAACAGGCGCCCCAGGCACAGGCAAAACCTATTTGGCAAAGCAGATAGCCCAGGCAATGGGTTGCACAGACAATGAAATCGGCTTTGTCCAATTCCACCCGTCGTACGACTACACCGACTTTGTTGAGGGGTTGCGGCCAACACCGCCAAACGAAGACGGCAATGTCGGTTTTGAACACAAAGATGGTGTTTTCAAAGAGTTTTGTGAACGGGCATTGAAAAGCCAAAATGGTAATCAACAAATATTCAATTTTGATGATGCCTATAAATCATTTGTTGATGAAATTATTGAAAATGGAGGTAGTATTGAGTTTGAGACGCCTGTTCAGAAAAAGAAATTTAATGTAAGGGTTAATCGGAATGGCAATTTGGTTGCAATTCCGCAAACTGAAGCGGCAACAGAAATGAGCATAACCCAAGAGATGCTTCAAGTATATATGGAAAGTGGCAAAATAATAGATTGGAAGCCTTACGTAACAGCTATTGCGTCATATGTGGAATCACGATATGGAAAAATGATTATAGAAAAAATGCCAGATAAAACTGCAAAATTTGTTTTCATAATAGATGAAATCAATCGTGGAGAAATCAATAAAATATTTGGAGAACTTTTTTTTGCCATTGACCCTGGATATCGAGGACTTGAAAAATGCAATGATTTGAGAACTCAATATGCAAATCTTCAGAAAACGCCTAATGTGTTCGATGATGCTTTAAATATTACTGATTCTGATAATTGCGGTCATTTCTTCGTTCCCGAAAACGTTTATATCATTGGTACAATGAACGATATCGACCGCAGCGTTGAGAGTATGGATTTTGCCTTCCGCCGCAGGTTCGCGTTTAAGGAAGTCACTGCCGATGATTCGAAAGCAATGCTTGATAGCGCGGAAGCGTGGGGAAAGGATGAAAATGGAAATTCATTGAAACCTGACGATGAAACAATCGGAATAGCAAGGGAAAAATTAGAGAACATTAACAAGGTTATTTGGCACAAACTTGAAAATGATGAAAAAGAAGAAGATAAACCTATCGAAGGTTTGTCGTCGGCATACCACATTGGCGCAAGTTATTTCTTGAAACTTACCAATTACAAAAAGGAAGATGGTAGTTATAATTTTGATGAATTATGGGAATACCATTTGGAAGGGTTACTGTTTGAGTATTTGCGAGGAACAACAGATATATATAAGAAACTCAAAAGGTTAGCAATAGCATACGGATATTCAAATGCTGACAAGTATGAGTAGTATTTGGATAACGGACAACCACGAGCCTATTTCGTTAGATGCAGAATCCAACGACCGCTATAATCGTGATTTTGCAACGGATGCCGAATTGGAGGATGTGAAAGATGCTATTGGTATTATTGCCAACAAAACAATTGAAACGCAACGTAAAAACAACCCAAACCTGCTTGTCTTTCCGCCCGATTTGAAACAGCACGGCGACGAAATCGGCGATGACCAGATTCTGTCGTTTTCCGACGGCAAAATCAGCACGGGCAACATAATGGGCTTTGTGGGCGTGAACCAGACGCAAATTGACATTCGCTCGCGTTTCGCCCAAACCGACGGCAACGACTATTTTCTGCACTATATGTTGCAGAAAGTGTTCGCAATCAATCTGTTCGATTTAAAGCACGACACAAGCGCCGAGCGGATTTTCGATTTCCTGTTCTATCTGTTTCCCCATTTTCTGCGGAAAGCGGTGGCGCAGGGTGTTTTCAAGAAGTACCGCCGCTTTGAGCACAACGACGCCAACATTCGCGGACCCATTGATGTGAGCCGCCATATCCGCCAGAACATTCCGTTCCGAGGCACGGTGGCCTACACCACGCGCGAGCACACCTACGACAACGAACTCACGCAACTTGTCCGCCACACCATTGAGTTCATTCGCGGCAAGGAGCAGGGGCAGTCCATTCTGAACAACGATGCCGACACCAAAACGGCTGTCAGCCAGATTGTTATGGCCACGCCAACCTACAATGCCCGCGAGCGCGCCAAAATCGTCAGCCAGAACCTTCGGCCCGTGCGGCACCCGTACTTTTCGGCCTACACCGACCTGCAGCGGCTCTGCCTACAAATCCTTCGCCACGAGGAACTCAAATACGGCCGCCAGAAAGACCAAATCTACGGCATTCTGTTCGATGGCGCTTGGCTTTGGGAGGAGTATTTGAATACGATTTTTGAAAAAAAGAAACTTGGCATAACGCACGCCAAAAATAAAACGGGCGAAAATGGCATTCAGATATACAAAGGCAGCCACAAGTATTTCCCTGATTTTTATATACAAACTAAAGGCGATGAAACAGGCGAGAAGTCTTTTGTTTTTGATGCTAAATATAAGCGTTTGGTGCGTGGCGAAATCGATGAAACGCAAAACAATATTTCTATTTGTCGCGACGATTTGTTCCAAATGATTACCTATATGCACGTTTTGCCAGCAAAACATTGTGCATTGTTATACCCGATTGAACTTGATGAAACACAAGAAGAAAAAGCGGTATTGTCAATACCAAGACAATTGTGTGGTTTAGGAGGCAATATTTATGGCATAGGCATTCGTGTAGAGCAAACAGCGAGTGATTACGACAAATACAAAGCGGCAATGGAAGATGTGGAGAACGCTCTAAAAACGCAAATCAAAACACTTCTTAAAACAGAGTGAGCGTGCCTAACGGCACGCCTGTGTGCTTAATGTATCGTGTTCCACCAATCTGCACTCCCCTTGTCACTGAATTCCATAGGTTTGCTTTATTTATCGAAAAACTACTCTCACGGGCAATTAATGCCATAATTTGATTGCAATAACCAAAATCGGCATTAATCTTTCAAACAGCCTATCGGGATGACAAATACCCCATCAGGTCTTTTATAAGCGTATTTTCCAACACCGACAATAACAGCCATGAATGATGGTGACTGCATTTTGTCCGTATCAATATTACGTGATAGTTCAATCATAGATTTAGCGGCTTCATTTATAAGTTTTTCACCGCCCAGTTTCACTTCAAGAAGCGCATAACTGCCATTACGTCGATGGATGACAGTGTCGCACTCAAGGCCATTACTGTCTCTGTAATGGTAGATTTGACCGTCTAAGGCATCGGCATACACGCGCAGATCGCGCACCACCATATCCTCAAAGAAAAACCCGAATGTATCCAAATCATTTATTAGATCTTGAGGACCAAGGCCCAAGACTGCTGTTCCGATGCTTGGATCTACGAAATGCCGAGTATCGCTATTTCTTATTGCAGATTTGCTTCGCAAATTGGGATTCCATGCGGCAAGATCTTCTATTACAAATAGTTTTTTTAATGCTGCAATATAGTCGGCAACAGTGTCTTCGTCTAACGAACTTGCATCATTTGTGAGCATATCTTTACGGAATGTTGCGTATGAAACTTGTTGGGATATGTTCCTGGCATACGAACGCAAAAGTAGCCTTGCACGCTCCGGGCTTCTTTTTACCTTATCAACACGCTGTATATCACGAGTAATCACAGAATCAACATAGTCGAATGCCTGATCAAGCGCTACGTCTTTGGATATTAATGTTGCCCAAGGCCATCCACCCCGACAAACAAGATAGGCTATGTCTTCTATTTCTAACTTATTTTGTTGTACATCAGGCGTTTTACCTTCAAACAAATCTTTTAAACTAACGGATCCAGAAGATTCACCTGATTCATACAGGCTCATCGGGCGCATCATGATATACGCAAAACGTCCTGTTCCACTATGTATGGTTTCATCGGCATTTGGCAGAACTGACGAACCCGTGAGAATAAACTGTGATGGCTCTCCCCGCTTGTCGACCTCGCTACGTATAGAATCCCAAATGGCAGGCAGCGCCTGCCATTCGTCAATAAGACGAGGTGCAGCGCCTTCTAAAAGTGACCGAGGGCTTATCTCGATCATTTGCGCGCTTTGCTTCAATATAGATGCATTGCCAAAATCAAGGATACTTTTTGCTATTTGCTTCGCTGTGGTAGTTTTACCACACCATTTCGGACCTTCTATAAGAACTGCACCCTTCCCGAGAACCTTACGCTCAAGAAGCCTATCTGCTATTCGTTGTTTATATTTTGCCATAGCTTTACTATTTTGGGCGCTAAGATATGATTTAAATATCAGTCAACCAAAGATTTTTACAATTTTTCGGTGATTTGTGGCGAATTCATTCGGTGATTTGTGGCGAATTCATTCGGTGATTTGAGGTGAATTCATTCGGTGATTTGAGGAGAATTTGTTCGGTGATTTGAGGCGGTTTTGTTCGGTGATTTGTGAAAAAATCATCAAGAGAGATACAGAAAAGACTGGGAAACAGCACTTTATATTCTTCAGAAACGCTATAACTTACAAAGTGAATTTCAGTGCCACTGTCGGAATGGCATAGAAGCCTTTATCGACGAAGTTGTTTGAGAGCTCCACCTCGCTGCCGAGGCTGAGATTGACGTTTTGAAGTATTTCTATTCTGTTAAGATTGAGCCACAACTGTGGCTCAGTCATAAATATATGCGTTGTGTTCTGCCAAGGGCGGCACTCGCGCCAGAAGTCGGCGAAACCGCTGAATGTAAGCCATTTACCAGCAAAGTCAACATTCCAAACGCCGGTGAACTGATAGTTGCTGCACTGTTTTTTGCCATCGAGGTCGACGGTGTGGCTAATGTGCTTATACATAGCGCTCAGCGACCACGTCGCTGAGAAGTCGGCGTTGTGGCCCGAATATGTGAGGCCGAAGAGCCAGGCGTCGTTGAAAGCGCCCACACCGCTGCTCAGGCCGCCGTTGTACTCTGCGTGCGCCGAGAGCCAGCCGAGCGGCGACTCGTGCCAGAAACACAGCTCGCGGGCAATCTCCCAGTAAGCCGACTGCACGCCGTCGTCGTAGTCCATATCGACAAAAAAGAAGGTGCTACCCACCTTGTCGGGTTTGAAAAACTCAACAGTAGAAGTGAGAGGCGCCCGACTGCCGTCGAGCTCATCGTAGATGCAGTGGCCAAAATCATAATGCAACTGTATGTTTTGCGCGTTTACGCAAAACACTACAAATAAGGCAACTACAGTTATTGCTATTCTTTTCATATCAGTCAAAATTTCTTCGGCGCAGAATAAAGTCCTCGCCGAGATAAACGCGGCGCACGTCGGCATCGTCGGCAAGTTCTTCGGCCGAGCCGGCTCTGAAGAGTTTGCCCTCGACCTGAATGTAAGCGCGGTCGCAGATGGCGAGCGTTTCGCCCACATTGTGGTCGGAAATGAGCACGCCGATATTCTTCTGTTTCAGTTTTGCCACAATGCGCTGAATATCAGCCACAGCGATAGGGTCGACACCGGCGAATGGCTCATCGAGCATGATGAATTTCGGGTTGATGGCCAATGCGCGTGCAATCTCTGTCCGTCGGCGTTCGCCGCCGGACAACTGTATACCTTTGCTTTTGCGTATGTGTCCGAGGCCGAACTCGTCGATGAGCTCCTCGAGGCGCTGGCGCTGGTATTCCTTTGGAAATTTGGTCATTTCGAGCACCGACATGATATTGTTTTCGACGCTCATGTTGCGGAACACCGAGGCCTCCTGCGCCAGATAGCCAACGCCCAGTTGCGCGCGGCGATAGACAGGATATTTTGTTATCTCGGTGTCGTTGAGCCATATATGGCCGTCGTTGGGCTCAATGAGCCCAACGGTCATGTAGAACGTCGTAGTCTTGCCGGCGCCGTTTGGGCCGAGCAAGCCAACTATTTCGCCTTGCTGCACCTGTATCGACGGGCCGTCGACAACGGTACGATGGCCGTATTTCTTCACCAGTTTCTCGGTGCGCAATATCATGTGTTCTTCTTCCATACGCTTATGGTATTTGCTTATGATTCAACAAATTATCAGACTTCGCTTCCGCCAAACTCCATCAGATAGGCTTTTATGAAGTCGTCGATATCGCCATCCATAACAGCCTGAACGTTAGATGTTTGATAGTTAGTGCGATGGTCCTTCACGCGGCGGTCGTCGAATACGTAGCTGCGTATCTGCGAGCCCCACTCTATCTTCTTCTTTCCGGCCTCTATTTTGGCTTGCGCCGCCATGCGGCGCTTAAGCTCTTTGTCGTAGAGCATTGAGCGCAACAGACGCAAAGCGTTCTCTTTGTTTTTGGGTTGGTCGCGCGTCTCGGTGTTCTCAATGAGAATCTCCTCCTCGGCGCCCGTGTCGGGGTCTTTGTACATATAGCGCAACCTGACACCCGACTCCACCTTGTTGACGTTCTGTCCGCCCGCACCGCCGCTTCGGAATGTATCCCAGCTGATGCGCGCCGGCTCGATGTTCACCTCTATCGAGTCGTCGACGAGCGGTGTTACAAACACCGACGAGAACGACGTCATACGCTTGCCCTGAGCGTTGTATGGCGAGACGCGCACCAGACGGTGCACGCCGTTTTCGCTCTTGAGATAGCCGTATACGGTATCGCCTTCGACTTGCATCGTAACTGTCTTAATACCAGCTTCATCACCGTCCTGAAGGTTAGTTATCGAAACTTTGTATCCTTTGTTTTCGCACCAGCGCATGTAAAGGCGCATAAGCATCTGCGCCCAATCCTGGCTCTCGGTGCCACCGGCGCCGGCAACAATCTTCACCACAGCGCCCAGTTGGTCCTCCTCGCGGCGCAGCATGTTGCTAAGCTCCAACGCTTCGACCTCTTTCAGGGCATGCGCGTAAGCCTCGTCGAGCTCGGCTTCGGAAGCAATGCCATCCTTCTGGAATTCGGCCGCCAGCTGCAACTCTTCGACCGCCTGACTGACTTTTTTGTATCCTTCGAGCCACTTTTTGTTCTCCTTCACTTTTTTCATGTGGGCTTCGGCCTTCTTGGCGTCTTCCCAAAAGCCAGGCGCCTGCGTACGCAGCTCGTCGTCGGCGAGCTCCATCTCGCGGCGCTCGATGTCGAGGAACTTGTGCAAAGCCTGCTCGCGCGTGCTGATATCTTTTATCTGATCAGGTGAAATCATCGTATTTTGTGTTATAATTATCTGTTTATAAGTCTATTAGTCCTTCGGGTAAATCAAGCGACAACTGTCGCTTGTCCTCGTCGATATCAACAATCCACTCATCGACGATAGGTATAAGCACCTCATCGCCAGCGTGTTCCACTACAAAAAGCGGATTGGTGCCGTTCTGTTCGTCGATGTCGGTTATGATGCCTATTTTACCGCCATTGGCGGTAAAACACTCGTAACCGACAAGCATTCCGATCTGCATCTCGTCGGCGTCTTCGGCTGCGACGAGCGAATGGCGGTCGGCATACAACTTGCACTGTACAAAGCGTTTAGCCTCTTGCTGATTGTCGACAAAATCGAATTTGACGATAGCTTCTTCCTGATTTTTGTTGCGCACATGCGCAACATGAAAAGGCACCAGACCGCCGTCGATTTCGACGAAAAGGAACTCCTGCTCGAAACAGCTCGCATCGAAACCAACGCCAACGTGCGCAACCACCTCACCGCCGACGCCATGCGGCTTCGAGATGACACCCACGTGAACTGTATTCGCCTTTTCTATCATTTTCAAAAAGAAACATTTATCATTTTCGGGTGCAAAGTTAATATTTTGAAGGCAATTTTTATAATTACGAATTTTGAATTACGAAATACGAATTTTAACCACGGAAGAAACGATAAAAATATATCACAGAGAACGCGGAGAAAACAGAGGACACGGAGAAAATTACGAATTACGAATTACGAAACGAAGTTCGGCGTAGCCAATTACGAAAATAACCACGGAAAACACGAAAAACACGATAAAATTATCACCGAATAAAACAAAACAGAACAAATGACGCCTTGCGGCGTCGGACAAATGAAACTAATTGAGAATGAACGATTAACAATTAACAATGAAAAATGAACAACGCCCTGAAAGGGCAAAAATCCAGAACCCAAGGCAACGCCTTGGGAAACAATGTATTACCATTGTTGCCGCGCTGAAAGCGCAAAGTATTTTTAACCCCGAAACACTCGGAAAACACTGAAACATGCTGCCTTACTGCAGAGAAAACACCGAATGTAACGAAAAAAGGCGTTTGAGCTTTCGCTCAAACGCCTTTTTAATTGTATTATAAATAGCCTGACACTTTACTCATTACATTTCACACCTTGCAGGCTGTATTTCTCACCATCTCTGATGATGTACATTGTGCCGTTTTCAATCACTTTCTGCACTTTTAGCGCGTCGGCTTTTTCGTTTTTAACTGCTGTGGTTGTTTTCGGTTTGAACGAGCAAGTAACTGTGGCATTGCCTGTTACCACCAGCGTACCATCGGCTTTGCAGCCAGTCCATTCATCGAGTTCGTAATCATCGTTAGGATCGGCTTTGAAGTGAAGTATGGTGCGCTCTAACACGCCTTCGGCAAGGCTTATATCGTCATCTTCCAATATAATTCCGCCATTTTCGGCAGGCTGCTGTATTTGCACAGTATAACTCTTGGCACGCACCGCACGAACTGGGTCACCAAAAAATCGGCCTCCTCGGCTATTGCCAAAAACACCATTATCTAGACACGGATACAAACAATAGTACGAGTATTCATCTGTTGAGGCCGAAGCCGACCATCCATAAAACCCATCATTAAGAACCGCACCATCATAGTATCCAGAGGCTGGCAAGAAAATATGGTTATCGGGGCCAATAATGTACGACTCTTTGGGTGTTTCTCCTGATTTGACATACACTCCTTTATCAGCTTCAACATCAGTGGCATATACTATGATACCTGCTACTCCCGTTCCGTTATAGTCATCGGTCCATACAGAATAACATTCGTCAATTAGCTCCTGCCATTGTTCATTTGAGGGCATAATCCATCCTGCGCCCCAGTTTACGGTAGCAGCATCATCGGCGGGTTCGAGCAGGGTTTTATTGTCGCCAATAAAATTACCCTCACTGTCATACCAAACGCCGCTGGTTTGGCCATCAGCAAAGGTGTATTTTGTTACACACAAACCCTTTTCAAGAATCTCAGAATTGCTAAATACGTTGGCGTCAATATACTTGTAAGAAGACCAAGCGTAGCCGTCCTCCTTGCCCTCTTTCCATGCCAGAGGGTCTAATGACGAATAGTAAGGCTCCACCTCGCCCCAAGCGAAATAATCGCCAAATCCCTGAGGCGCAGTGGCGCCTACATTCCATTTGGCCCACAATGTACCCGAAGGCAGACCAAGGTCAACATATTCGAAGTCGGGGGCATCGGCAAGTGCTGTTACATTTGCTGCTATAAGCAGCGCAAAAATAGAATAAAGCTTCTTCATACTATAAATGTTTAATTGTTAATAAAATGTATATTATTCTCA
The DNA here is from genome assembly GCA_017960905.1 of Bacteroidales bacterium. Lineage (GTDB taxonomy): Bacteria > Bacteroidota > Bacteroidia > Bacteroidales > Marinilabiliaceae > W3P20-009. Next base: position 25,301 of record JAGCYH010000029.1, on the reverse strand, counting down.
TTTTCTGACATTTGAGAGAAATCCATCGGTTGCAGGTTTGATTTATTTTTGCAAACATACAAAAAAATCTTTTCTCACAAAATAATAATCACATTAAAGAGAACCGAACAAAACAAAAAAGGAACGAATTAACAATAAAAAAATCTGTGTCATCTGCGTTCGTGATTGAGACGTTGCACGCAACGTCTCTACACATTACACTTTACTCTTTATACTTTACTCTTTATACTTTACTATACTTTACTCATTAAATAGAACCGAACAAAATTGGCGTTTGTTTCGTAAAAACAATGTTCACTAAAAAATTTTACAAACATGAGTAACATATCTAAATTACTGACAATAGGTGCATTATCGCTTTGCACTTTATCAACATTCGCCGAAGTAAAACCATTGAAAACAATGTGCGAAACAAGCAAAAACATTCCGAACGCCACGAAAATAAATGTCGATTGTCGTTTTTGCAAAATAATTGTAAATCAGTCGGATAGCGAGAACACCATAAGCGGAAAACTCGAAGCCATGGTGGAAGAGGAAGGCTATGCAATCAACATTGCCGAAGCCGGCAATGAATACACCGTAACGGTAACAGTGCCAGAGGGAAGCGCATCGTTCGCCGGCGAGATAACGCTCTCGGTGAAACCCGACGTAGCACTGAACATCACATCGACATCGGGCTATCTGGACATCAGCGGCATGAGCAACTGCAACATAACCGCCACAACCACGCAAGGCAAGGTGACAGTGAAAGATTGCAACGGAAATATGAACATTGAGACCAAAAACGGCTCATACACAATAGAAAACGTCAAAGGCAACATGTCGTTCGCCTCGTCGACGGGCAGCATAACAGCCGAGAACGTCGACGGCAACATGTCGTTCGACACGCCTGACGGCGCGTTCGCTCTCACCAACGCCAAAGGCAACCTGAAATGCAGCACTATAGCCGGCACGCAAACGTACAGCAACATCGATGGAACGCTCACTATAAAAGGCAGTTCGGGCTCGATAAAGATTTCGACTTTCACCGGAACGCTCAACATCAACACGACGAGCAGCCCCGTAAACCTCTACGACGTGAAGGCCGACATGCACATAAAAACCACCAAAGGCGCAGTGCTGGGCTCGAAATACATCACACTGACCGGCTCGTCGGACTTCGAGACAACCGAAGGCAAAGTGAATCTGCGACTCCAGAACACAAAAGAAGAGCTGACTTTCGCTCTGACGAGCGAAAACTCTAAAGCGTCGCTCATTGCCAAAGGCACATCGAAAAACAAAAAACTCAACACCGGCAAAGGCAGCATTGTCGTAACCGGCCACTCGAAAACAGGCGCGCAAATATTCTATTAACTCACTGAATGTCGTGTACTTACAGCATAGAGCATTCGCCCTTCGGCACTGTTGAAGTGAACGAGAGGGCGAATGCGCTTTATATAAGTGTGAAGGTTTCGATACAAGGCACGGTGCGTGTTTCGGCTCCCCGAAACACACCTACTCTACTCATAACCAACTTCTTAGACAGCAACCGCGACCGCATTGTTCAGTTTATAAATAACCTGAAGCAGAAAAATATGATAAAGCGCGTAGTGTTCAACCCGCAAACGCAGTTTGCCACACGCGACCACACACTTGTAATGACGTGCGACGACAGCGCCCGAACAGAGCGCATACGGGTGGCTCAAGGCCGCATAGAACTGACGTACAACAACGACACAGACTTTGAAAGCGAATATATTCAGGAACTTATCAAACGCGGAATAGATTTTGCGCTGAAGGTCGAAGCACACAAATATCTGCCGCCACGACTGAAAGAACTGGCCGAACGAGCCAATCTGAAATACACCACGCTGCGCATTAAAAACATGAAGACCCAGTGGGGCAGCTGCTGCAAGAAACGCGCTATAATATGCCTCAACACTCAGCTGATGCGACTGCCGCAACACCTGATCGACTACGTTATTTTTCACGAACTCGGACACCTCATCGAAGACAACCACGGACGGCATTTCCACGAGGTTGTCAATGCTCTTTGCGAAGGCAAAGAGCAATTGCTCGAAAAAGAATTGAAAAAATACAGATGCTCGATATAGAGTAAAGTGTAAGGTGTAAAGAGTAAAGTAGAGACGCACGGTCGTGCATCTCTACTAAGAACACGGCCGTGCGTCTCGAGATAATGTGTAAAAATTAAAAATCTGTTTTGGTAAAAATCTCTTTCAGAGACACATACGTACGATTGGCAAGCCGGTGGAATTCGTCCTTCGACACCCAACGTGCCTCCACTATGTCTTCTTCGGTCTGCGGTGTCGGAGTGGGTGCGCCGAGCACTTGCATTGCATACCAAGTGGTTCGTTTTAAGGCTGTTACGCCATCAAGCGGATATGTGTGATACGTGTCGGCTACGTGGCGAATGACCGACAGGCCTGTAAGGCCTGTCTCCTCATTCACTTCGCGCAGAGCGTTTTGCTCGGGTGTCTCGCCTGCCTCCGATTTGCCTTTCGGCAAATCGATATATCCGCGGCGGTCGATCACAAGCACCTCTCCATTAGCATTTTGCACTATGCCACCAGCGGCCTCTATCACTCTGAAAAGCGAGCAGAACTGCTGCCACAGCGTAGAGACGCTGTGGAAATAGACGCAACCGTTCTTCAGTTCGCTGCGCTCGGAAAACCTCGCGACAAACTGACGCAACTCGTTGAGTGTGGAATACTTATGCAAAGCATCGAACCCTTCCGAAGGCATAGCCTTCTCGGGTTTGTCGGTAATAATGAGACGGCGCTCGCCGAAAAATACAGTGTACATTTGTCAGAATGTGGCTTCCAATCCGAAGTTGATCAGACCCATAGTACCATAGCCAAATTCGAGGAAACCGCGCATGTCGCGACCCACCTCAATACCAATAGGCGACAACTGCAGGCCAAGAAAACAGTGGCGGTTTGAATTCTTCTCGACATGGCTGTACTGAGCTTTGCAAGGATCGTATTCGCGGTCGAGGAAGGTGATGCCCAAACCCAACTTCGAATACATACCCACATATTTCGTATCGAACCAGAAGAGTTTTGCCAACGGTATAAGGCTGAGGTAGTGGCTCTTCATTTTGCCAACCATCTCATTTTTCTCCTCTTTGCTGAGGCTTTTCTCTATCCAGCCCGGATAAACGCCATTGGTAATGCGCTGATAAGTGAAATCGGCACCGGCGCTCAGATGTTTGGTGAAACGGCGGTTGTACTGGAAGTTGTATGCAATGCCAGCCTCGTCGTCGCTGCCGAATTTCATCTCGGCAACACCAAAACCAGTGAGAATAATGTCGGATGTGATCTCAAGAATGTCGCAATGCGTTATAAGGCCAATGCCGGCCGAAGCCTGATTGGGGCTGTACTCATATTGAGCCGATGCGGGTATATTACTCATTATAAGAGCAATACCCAAAAGCAGAGATGTCAGAATCTTTTTCATTTTCGTTGATATTTTTATTGATTAAAATGCAGATTTAAATTGCGATAGGAAACGCATGTCGTTTTCGAAGAAGAGGCGAATGTCCTTCACCTGATACTTGAGCATAGCTATACGCTCCACGCCCATGCCGAATGCGAAGCCAGTGTACTCCTTGCTGTCGATGCCGTTGCTCTCGAGCACGGCTGGATCGACCATACCGCAACCGAGAATCTCGAGCCAACCTGTACCTTTGCATACGCTGCAGCCCTTACCACCACAAAGCGAGCAACTTACGTCCATCTCGGCCGAAGGTTCTGTGAATGGGAAATACGATGGGCGAAGGCGAATCTGCGTGTCGGCGCCAAAGAACTCTTTGGCGAAAGTAAGCAGCACTTGCTTCAAATCTGCGAAAGAAACATCTTTAGCGATATAGAGGCCTTCGATTTGGTGGAAAATGCAGTGGGCGCGGGCCGAGATGGCCTCGTTGCGGAACACGCGGCCGGGGAACACGGCGCGAATAGGCGGTTTCTGACGCTCCATGGTGCGCACTTGAACACTCGAAGTGTGGGTACGCAAAAGTATGTCAGGATTGGTATTTATAAAAAACGTATCCTGCATGTCGCGAGCGGGATGCTCAAGCGGGAAGTTGAGCGCGGTGAAAACGTGCCAATCGTCCTCAACCTCAGGGCCTTCGGCCACTGTGAATCCCATGTGCGAGAAAATCTCGACAATGTCGTCTTTCACAATCGAAAGCGGATGTCGGCCGCCGAAGGCAGCCGATGTGCCAGGCAGTGTAACATCGACAGCTTTGGAGTTTTGTTCTTTGCCTAAAAAGCTGTCTTTCAGTGCATTGATTTTCTCTTGAGCCAGATTCTTAAGCTCATTGAGACGCTGACCGACTTCGCGTTTCTTCTCAGCCGGCACGTTCTTAAACTCATCGAAGAGCGCCGAAACGGCACCTTTCTTACTCAAATATTTGATTCTGAGCGCTTCGGCCTGCTCGGCCGAAGCGGCGCTCAGAGCTTTCACCTCTTCTACAAGAGCTTTAATCTTATCTAACATCGTATTAGTTTTTTTCAGTGCGCAAAGGTATAAAAAACTAATTCCATTGACAAATTAATTTTCTGAACGTCGCTGCGGCATTTTCACCGTCACTTTCTTATGTCCTACGACGCAGGATGTAAATCGTATTCGACGTGCGTTTCTCTTTTTCGTGCGTTTCGCACGAAAACCCGTTTGCTGCGGCTATCCCGCGTATCGTCGATGTATTGGTGAAACAGAGCTCACCTTCGGTCTTGTTGAAGTTGAATATTCGCGTTGAGAAACGCTCTGTAAGAGCCGTAACTTTTTGTTTTTCAGTCTTTTCTGTATTTCCATCACGCACTATCACCATGCCGCCGTTGTTGAGCTTTGCGAAACAACGCTCAAGCACAGTGCGTTGCGTCTCGTAAGGCATGTAATGCAGAACGTCGTTGAGCACAAAGACATCGGACTCGGGCAAGTCATATTCGGCGGCATTGGCCGCCTCGAAACGCATGCTGCTGCCCTGCGCATTGAGCTGACGGCAGAGGAACGAGTTCTGCGCTGTCTGTATCTTGTCGGCATCGTAATCGATGCCGACGATGGCGCGCTGGCGGCGGTGCAGTGCCAGCATAAAATCGAGCGGGCCGTAGCCGCAGCCTATGTCGCATATTTTCGCCGCAGGCGGTATCAGCTCATCGAAAAACCGGTAGCACTTCTCCATGCGTATCTTGATACGCATGTACCACTCAAGTTCCGGACTTTTATAAGTGTAGTTGCGTATCACCGCGCTGTAGTAATATGGGTCGTCGACAGTGCCGCACTCATCGGTAACGCGCTGAAGCTCAGCGCGCATGTATGCCGCTATCAGTTTCGACTGCTCGGTGTAGTTGCTGCCGTACTCCGACGAGCTGGATGCTATCGGCGGCAGTACTTTATTGACTATCAGTCCGGTATTGATGAGCAACGGCTGACGCTTCGAAACAACGTGGTTGTTGCCATACATGATGACGGGCGTGATGTCGAGGCCAAGGTCGTTGGCTATCTTGAACGCACCTTTGTGGAATCGGTGTATCTGACCGTCGGCGCTGCGAGTGCCCTCAGGGAACACCATTATCGAGTAGCCGTCGACTACGCAACGGCGCATCGTCTCTATCAAGTCGGCATTGTCCTGGTCGACATTGTAAAAGCCACAGTATTGAACCAAAAGCCCGAAAAACGGCGATGATGTTACCCACGACTTTGTCATCAGTATGATGCGCGGCGACATGGCCAAAACCGCTATTATATCAATGAACGATGTATGATTGGCTATTATCACCGAAGGTTTTGAAAAATCCACTTTGCCTATTTTCTTTATTTTGAAAACAAGGCCTATCAGATTGTAAAACAGACGCATAAAGCCACACACAAAGACGTGCATCGCGCGGCTTTTGCGCTTGCGCCCTATTGGCAGAACGACCACAAGCAGCAGCACTACATTGCTCAGCACGCAGCCTACGAGGAATATGACGTAGAAAAACAGCGACTTCAGAACGTTCATCAGCGTGTAGGGCAAACCGGCAATGGCCGGTTTGGCTATGAAACAGCGGAACAATATCGGCTGCACTATGTACGACGTGATTATCACCGCCACCATGCCGAATATCGACAGCAGGCCTATCGACTTCACTGCCGGATGCTGCGCAAATACCTGTGCGCCAAGGCCTACTATTATGGCAAAGGCCGAAAGCGCTATCGCCGTCTTGTGCGAGGCAAGCATTCGCTTGCCTCGGTTGTACTCCGACTGCAAGCCGTCCATTATGAAAATGCTGAAGTCGTCGCCCACGCCGAAGATGAACGTCGACAGTATGATGTTGACAACATTGAACTCGACACCGAATATGGCCATCAGACCGAGTATTATCACCCAGCTGACGCACATGGGCAGGAAGGTCATGAAAAACAGCTCGAAGCGGCCATACGACAACAAAAGCACGAAACCCACAAGGAACGAGCTGATCCACAGTATCATATTGAAGTCGTCGACAATGCCCGAAGTGGCTTTGCGCACGAAGTAGCCCATGTCGGTTACCACTGCATTGCGCTCACTCACAAGTTGTTCCATTATGGCATCGCGATTTTCGACATCGACGGTGATATTGAAATAAAGCATGTACGTGCTGTCGGTCTTCGAAATCCACTCGCCGAAGAGCACCGACTCGGCAATATCGGCATCGGTCAGTTGCTGCGGTTCGTACTGTCTGTCTATCAGAGTTTTAAAGCCGTCGAATGCGTTCGGGGCGAAACCGTTTTTCGCCGCTTCGCGGTCGAGAACGCTCACCACACGAGCCTTGCGCTCCGCTGTCCAGAAGTTGTTCCAACGCGCGATGCGGCGCTGCTGCTCTTCGGTAGGCACTATAAACGCCGGCGCCAACGACGAACAACGCGACAATCCTTGGTCGTGCAGCGTTTCGGCTTTCGCCGAAAGCGCGGCACCATTGCGTGCCAGCTCATCTACATTGCGCCCCGTAACCACAAGCGTGGCCCTGTGCCCGTCGACTTCGAGCACATGCTCCGTCACTTGTCGCGACTGCTCTATCCACTCGTCGCCCTGATAGTTGAGCTTGGTCATGTCGCTGTTGAACCTCACATCGGTGAAGTAGAACGCGCAGACCGCCGTAACTATCAGCAGCACAGCTACTAAGATTTTATTCCGTGAATAATCGTAACCCGAAATGCGCTCAATGAAACGCAGCGTAAAGCTGCGTTTCTCGTCGGCTTCGGGAGTGAGAAAATGCGGCAGAAAAATAAGGCTGAAAAGCAGCGTGCCTACCAACGCAAGCGAGGCGAAAAGACCCAAGTCGTGCAGTATCTTCGACTGTGTGAACACCAGTCCGATGAACGCGCCGATGGTAGTGATGCTACCCACGGTCATCGGATAGGCCATGTCGGCTATAAGCTCTTCGATGCTGCGCGAATGCAGGCTGTGCGTCACCATATGTATCGAGTAACTCATGGCCACGCCAAGCACCGTAGCGCCCGCCCCTATCGATATGAGCGACAGCTCGATGCCAAGCATCGAGACAACTGCGCAAGCAAACAAACCGCCCACAACGACAGGCATCAGAATGACGAAGATGGTGCGTTTTCGTCTGAACATCAGCAAGATAACTATTGTTATAATGCCTATCGCAATTGAGAGAGTCAGCGTCTCGTCGGCTTTCACGCGCTCCGAGTTGGCTACCGCCACCACGGGCGCGCCGTAAACGTAAAAATCTACGTTGCATGCCTCGGCCACGCTTTGCGCCAGCGAGCGTATCTCGCTCACCAGACGGGCGTTATCGCCCGTCTGCGCAAAGTCGTCCGACAGGTTGATGAACATCACGAGGTTGCGGTTCTGGACGTCCATTATGTAGCCGTCGACCATAGTCATCGGGCTGTCTTCCGAGATGCCGCGCAAGCGCGTCAACACGTTGGTCGACAGGCCAATAGGGTCATTGGCGAGGATCTGCGCCAAACCCGTCGAAAGCGGACTCAGCATAAGGTCGCGGTTGGTGGCCATGCGGCTCGTAAGAGCCGCATCGGTCGTCAGACTGTCGAGCTGCGCAAAGTCGGCTTCGGTATAGAGCAGCGGCATCTGCTCAAAGACGTACGAGATGATTTCGTCGGTAGCGCTGTCGTCGTAGTAGAGCGACACCTGCACCGCCGTGTCGATGCGCGCCGTCAGACTGTCGTTGTACATCTCGGCGGCATCCATGAGCGTGTAAGAGTCTTGGTTTACCGTGTCGCGCTGCGATATGATGACCACAATCTTATCGACTGCTTTCATGTTCTTCATCACGAAGTCGGTCTCGGCATTCTCACTTTTCGGGAAAAAGCCCGTCAGATTCTCATCGAGGCGAAGCCTCGATGAAAAAAATGCCAATGCAACAATCGTCGCACACAACACTATGTAAAACAGCGTTTTATGTTTTCCAAAGAATCTATATATGCCGACAAAAAATGTCTTCATCAATATCGTTAAAAAAAATAAGCGTGCAAAATTAGTCGTTTTTTTTCTGATTTCCGAATGCTAATTGATTATGTATTACGAACAAAAAAGCGTTTGGGCTTATGCCCAAACGCTTTTTACAAATTTACAACCTTCTATTTTCAATTTACTTTCTCGCCGAGCATATTGTATTTCACCCCATCTTTGATGATGTAGAGGCCGTCGGGACCGAGCACCTTGGTAACTTTGCGGACATTACCAGCGCTGTTGTTCTTTATCGATGTCGGTTCGTCTTTGGCGAAAACTGCAGTGTATGTTTTGCTTTCAGTAACCTCGTCTATGTTAAGTGTAGCAGCCGCGTCGGGCTCTTCTTGCCACTTCACAAAGTGATAGCCATCTTTGGGCGTGGCAGTGAGTGTGGCTGTGCCATTTGTGGTCTCTTTCAGATACCACAGCGAGCCATCGTCGCCCCTTACGGCATAGTTCTCGCCAGCGGTAGCCACTGTACCGTATTCTTCATCGTTTACCGCAGCTCTTATCACCTTGCATCCCCATTTTTCCGGCCTGCCGCTATCGTTCCACTTAGAATTCCAACCGCCAGGTTTTGAAGTTTCTTCAACTTCGCAATACAAGGTGGCATTGCTACAATCATAGAACGCATCTTCGTCAATGCTTTTAACCGAATTGGGGATGGTGACTGATGCCAGGCCGCTGCAACCACGGAACGCACCTTCGCCAATGCTTGTAACCGAATTAGGTATGGTGACTGATGTCAGGCCAGTGCATTCACAGAACGCATATTCGTCAATGCTTGTAACCGTATTTGGGATGGTGACAGATGTCAGGCCACTGCAACCAGAGAACGCACAGCTAATGCTAGTAACCGATTCGGGAATTACCAAAGCTTTAACTTCATTATCATCTCCTATTATGTAGAGACGATGAGCGTATTTTAACGGATTTGCAAATTGACCACCAAAATTTATACTGCACAGACTCTCAATACTGGCAAATTCGGCTTTTGTCAGGCCACGGCAACTACGGAACGCATCTCTGTCAATGGATGTAACAGAATTGGAGATGGTGACTGATTCCAGACCACTGCAAAGGTTGAACGCAAAGCCACCAATGCTTGTAACAGACTTTGGGATGGAGACTGATGTCAGACCGCTGCAACCTTCGAACGCTTGTCGACCAATGCTTGTAACAGAATTGCCTATGATGATTGACGCCAGACTGCTACAAGAACAGAACGCACCTACACTAATGCTTGTAACCGAATTGGGGATAGTGACTGATTTCAGGCCAATGCAACCTTCGAACGCACTTTCGCCAATGCTTGTAACCGACTCGGGGATAGTGACGGATGACAGGCCACTGCAACCTTCGAACGCATATTTGCCAATGCTTGTAACCGTATATTTTACACCGTCGTCAGTGACAGTTTGTGGAATAGTCAAATCGCCTGATGGCTTAGTATAACCGCTATAATAGTCATCTCCTGACTTGTTTGGATATACTACAGAGACTTCTTTATCGCTTGTTTTTTTGTAATAAAGCGTTTGCCCGTTGCTTTGGACGGAAAAATCAAAATCTTTCGCCATAGCCTGCGTAGCGAAAAGGAAGAACAGAAAAATGGGAAGTACTTTGTTCATGTGTATTTTGGTTTTGGTTTGTACTCTTTTATCGCGTCAAAAATAATGATTATTCGCGAAAAAAAGAATTCCGAAAACCACGAAACACTCGGAAGAAAAACTGGCACACCATTTGCATAACTCAAAAACGTTCAATAACTTTGTTATTTACATCAAAAAACAGTTTTGTATGAAAAAACATTTGCTTATAACAATTGCACTTATACTGTCAGCGAAATCACTGACAGCACAAAACACCCAAATCGGCACATGGAAGAAAGGCGAGTTCACTACCGAATGGAAAGAACGCACATGGAGCTTCGACGCCAATAAATTCGTAGCCGGCACCAACACGATCAGCTTCACTTACAAAAGCGGCGGGAAAAAGCTATGCCTCAAAGACGTACAGATAACCGCCGACGGAAAAACCGTACTTACTGACGCCACGGAGCAATCGGCAGGTTACAACCCCAAGAGCGCCGTATATACATTCACGCTTTCGGCAAAGCCGAAAACCATTAAGATGAAAGCCCAAGCCCGCACCGACGGCGGCACCAATTCCATCGGCAAGATAACTCTTGCCGTCAGCGCTGCGCCTAAAGCAGCCGACGAACGCCTCAAAGACGGCATCTTACATATCAAAGACGGCACTACCGAAATCAAAGCGAAAGAGTACTACCGCACCTCGGCTCTCAAAAAAATAGTGATGCCGCAGTCGGTTCGCACTATTGGCGCACAAGCGTTTTTCAACTGCGCCAACCTGTCCGAAGCCGACATTCCGGCTTCGGTAAAAACAATTGATGAGTCGGCTTTCGAAAATTGCTATTCGCTCTCAAAAATAACTTTGCACGAGGGACTTGACCGCATTGGCAGCAAGGCCTTCAAAAGTGCCGTAATGACCGAAATCACTATTCCAAAAAGTGTAACCGAACTGAGCAACGATATTTTCTACGACTGCAACAAACTCACAACCATTTGGGTTACAAAGAATTCGAAAGCTCATTCCGTTTTTATGTCCGACAGCAGGCTTGCCATTGTCGGCGAAGGACGCGTGCAGCAGCAGCCTAAGGCCGCTGCGCCGGCACCATCAAAATGGGTTTCCAACGAGTTTTCCACTACATGGACAACACGCGAATACGACTTCTCAGAGAAACTGACTGGTTACACCGAAGTGGCTACAATGACCTTCACATATACCAGCGGACGCCACAAGTTGTGTGCCCGCGATATCACCATTGAGGCCGACGGACAACAGATTTACACCTCGGCCGCCGAAGTGAGCGCGGGCGGCAGCCCTCGCTCTTTCACCATCAACTGCAACGTGCCCAAAGGCACTAAAAGCCTTATTCTGAAGGGTGAGTTCCGCACCGACGGCGGCACCGACTCCAATGGTAACATAACCTTCATGTCGTCGCTGGCCCCAACCCGCAACACTAACAATACGACATACGCGACAACTTCGTCGCCGGCAAAGCCAGCGACAACCTCAACTGCAACAACTTCAACCACAAGCACAACAAAGCCCGTTGCTCAATCCGCATCGGAAATACCGACCCAATGGGGCGCTGGCGATTTCTCCACCTCGTGGAAAGAGGGCGGGTTCGACTTCTCGCCGCTGCTTAAAAGCTCTAAAACGACCGTCGACCAGATTTGCGTCACCTTCACGCACACTGGCGGCGCAAGACTTTGCGCCCGCGACATGTACTTCATGAGCAACGGCCGCCGCCTCGAAGGATTAGTGGCGGAGGTTACTGCAAGCGCCACCTACAAGTCGTTCTCCGTTACCACTTCGATACCAAATGACGCGCGCTACTTAGAGCTCATCGGTGAGTTCCGCACCGACGGCGGCTCCGACTCGTACGGCACTATATCGGTCGTTACCAACGCCATATCATCGGGCGTCGACATACACACCAACCCCGCCGTCGAACGCATACAAGACGGCACATACTTCATCAAGAGCGGCACGACAGTCATTTCAAAGATGGCTTTCAGCGACAACAATCTGATAAAGAGAGTTGTCATTCCGTCGTCGGTAACCAAAATCGATGAGGACGCCTTTGCCGGTAGCAGCATTACCGAAGTTGACATTCCGAGTTCGGTGCAAACGATAGGTTTCGGCGCATTCTCGAAATGCGCCGACCTCACAAAAGTCACTCTGCACGAAGGACTTAAGACAATAGCTGCGTCAGCTTTCTACCAGACACCGATTACCGAAATAACCATTCCGGGCAGCGTGTCGGACATTGGCATATGGGTTTTCCAAGGCTGCAAGAAGCTCAAACGGATATACGTTAAAGAGCGCTCTTACGCCGACAAGTTCTTCAATTCCGACTCCACTTGGTCGCGTTACACTTTAGGATATTAAAAATCTATTGATGAACGACATAGAGGCTAAAGACATTTTTGCCGAAGCATGGCGGCATTTCAAATCCAACTGGCTGAAACTGACAACAATAACATTTGTAGGCTTTCTTCTGCCATTGGTCGCCATCGTACTTTTGTCGGTTTATCTGCTTGACGAGCCCGACCTCGACGACAACGCAATAGGAGCTTTGACGTTGATGATACTGGTTTTCCTTCTATTAGTAGGATTCGTTTTTGGGGCAATATTCATCAAATCGCTACTGCGCTCCATTTGTTTTCGCAAAATTACCGACAGGCGCAACGGCTCTGTTAGTACATATTTCAGCAGTTGCATAGAAAGTGCTCTTGTCTCAAAAGAGTTCTTATTTTCAATTGGTTGCGCTGGTTTGGCCACTCTATTTTTGAGTTTGGGCAAGTCAATAGAGGTTGGCATTTACATATTGCTGTTCTGGCTACTGCTTTTCGTCAGCCTAGTTGTTTCGTTTTTATTTATGTTTGCACCATACATACTGATGGAGAATACAGAGACAAAGACATTTAAGAACTTCGGCAACGCATTGAGGCTTATGCGCAACAATTATAAAATTGTTGCCAATACTACTTTGCTTTGCTTCTTAATCTGCTTAGCAATGTGGTGTACCGGCGTTGGCATTGTTATAGCCATACCATTCAGAATACTTGTTACGGCAGTGCTTTACCAAAAGATAAGCCAAAGAACATAGATAATAGCAAAATCCGTATAAAAGCCAAACCGCCGCCGGCTCTACTGAGCCGACGGCGGTTTGTTTATCAACATTTTAATTACAGTACGTTAGAACAAGCTCTTGCTTGCGTATGTGATGTCGTCAACAAGAACGTAGCCAAGATATGTGTTAACATCGTTCGAAATCGTGTAAGTTGTTGACTCTTTGCCTGTTGTAGTGTCAACTACACGAATGTAAGCCTCGTAGATGTAGCAGTCGTCAACACCGTTCTGAGTGAGGTCGAGTTCTGCCCAGCCATCGAGCAATGTTACTTTGCCATTGGCGTCGGTTTCAGCAAGTGTGATGGTCTGGCTCTTTACACCACCCTGACCAGCTTGTTTTGCACCCGACTGAACTGCAGTAAGGAACGATTTGAAATCGTTGAATCTGAAGCTGTCGACATAGCCATAAACAAGGAATTCGATTCTTGTGTTTTTCGGCAACTGTGCTATTTCAAGGTCGTCGCGATATTCTTGAGCGGTGTCGAGCAGAGCTGTATATGTGTCAGGGAGAGCCACATACAGTTTTTTGATGCTCTTAAGTGTCAGATACGAGGTAAGAGCGGCAAAATCAACTGTCATGTGCTTGCTGAATATTGCGCGGCAGTATTCGCCTGGGTTGCAGAGCAATGCACCCGAACCAGAGTGGTATGTTCCGCAGCGCGGTGTGAAGTACGAATCCTCGTCGTTGGCAGCATACCATGTCGGGCAGAAGCCGCCATAGAAGTTGTTGCCTATCGAGTCAATTATCTCTGCGTTCAAGGTAAGTCCTTCATCTACAAGCGCTTTCACCAAAGGGCCATCGATATTATAATGATAAATATCGGTATTGCCGTTGACATCAGAGAATACAAAAGTTGACACACCGGTAGAACCGGCAATCTTATCAAAGAAAACGTTCGTGTTCACTTTAGGACTTGAGTAGTCTGCTACATAGTCAGAATCATCATCTTCGTCATCGTCTTTGTGACAAGATGTAAGCAAAAGCGACGCACCGCATGTGAGTGCCAACGCAAATAATAAGTGTTTCTTCATTTTAATTATAATTTAAGGTTGTTATTTTTCAAATTCCAATTCATAAATACGAAAACTTCGGTTTCGATGTTTCCTTTTTATTTTTTGCGTTGCAAAAATAAAAAGAAACTCTAAAAATTGACACCGATATCACAATTAATAACGCAAAAATAGATAATTTTGTCAATCATTTTACACGATAGGAGAAAAATGGCTCTCAATTACATTTGGATATTCTTCATACTTGTAGCATTTATCGTCGGCATAGTGCGGTGGCTGTGCTTCGGCGAAGCCGAAGTGCTGCAGTCGATGGTCGATTCCACATTCTCGTCGGCCAAAAACGGTTTCGAAATTTCAATCTACCTCACCGGCGTGCTCACGCTCTGGCTCGGCATCATGCGCATCGGCGAAGCCGGTGGCGCTGTGAATATCCTCTCGCGGCTTATTTCGCCGTTTTTCTGCCGTATTTTCCCCGAAATACCTAAAGGCCATCCTGCCATGGGCAGTATGGTTATGAACCTGTCGGCCAACATGTTAGGCCTCGACAATGCCGCCACACCGATGGGACTGAAAGCCATGCGCGAGATGCAGGACCTCAACCCGCACAAAGACCGCGCCAGCAACGCACAGATAATGTTTCTGGTGCTCAACACTTCGGGACTCACCATAATACCCATAAGCATCATGGCGTACCGCACACAGTGCGGTGCCGCCAATCCGGCCGATGTCTTCATGCCCATTCTGCTCACCACGTTCTTCTCAACGCTCGTCGGCCTCATTGCCGTGTCGATAGTGCAGCGCATCAACCTGCTCAACCGCGTTGTGATGCTCTACATCGGAGGTCTGTCGCTCATCGTGTGCAGCATCATCTACGCTTGCCACAACGCCGACAGCCAAGCCATAGAACATGGCTCGGCTGTGGCATCGAGTGTCATACTGCTCTCTATCATAGTGAGTTTCGTGGTTCTGGCCATGGTGCGCAAAGTCAACGTCTACGACGCCTTCATCGAAGGCGCGAAAGACGGCTTCCAAACCGCTGTGAAGATCATTCCGTTCCTCGTGGCCATACTTGTGGCCGTCGGACTGTTCCGCGCCAGCGGCTCGCTCGAATTCATCATCGACGGCATCAAATGGCTTGTCGCAACCATGGGTTGCGACACCTCGTTTGTCGATGCGCTGCCTACGGCCTTTATGAAGCCGCTCAGCGGCTCCGGCGCGCGCGGATTCATGATTGAAGCCATGCAAACATACGGTGCCGACTCCTTCGCCGGACGCTTGTCGTGCCTCTTCCAAGGTGCCGCCGACACAACATTCTATATATTAGCTGTTTACTTCGGCTCGGTAGGCATCAAAAACACACGCCACGCCGTGGCGTGCGGTCTCATTGCCGACTTGGCCGGTGTCATCGCTGCTATTTGTATTGGTTATTTATTCTTTTCATAATCAGACATTTACAGCATACCAGAGAACGAGCGGCAAGATTGTTTCTCACTCAGCATTATTTTAAAGCATTATTAACAACTTAAAATGCTGAATTTTTTTTGATAATATTTATCTTTGCGCGTTCAATTTTTCAATGAAAAGTTAAAATTTAAACAAGATATAAAAATGAAAGTACTCAAATTTGGTGGCACCTCGGTAGGTAGCGCACAAAGAATGAAAGAAGTGGCCAATTTGGTTCTTGACGGAGAACAAAAACTATTAGTACTGTCGGCTATGTCGGGTACGACAAATAGCTTGGTCGAAATCTCCAA
This sequence comes from Bacteroidales bacterium, assembly GCA_017960905.1. Classification (GTDB taxonomy): domain Bacteria; phylum Bacteroidota; class Bacteroidia; order Bacteroidales; family Marinilabiliaceae; genus W3P20-009. Next base: position 9,362 of record JAGCYH010000029.1, on the reverse strand, counting down.
CTATCTTTACAAGAAAAACAGCGACGGCGCTAACGAAGTAATCAACAAACTCGAGGAGAAATACCGCCGCGAAGTTAACGAACTGTATACCACCGATGAGTACAAGGCCAAAGGCCTTGACCTCATAAGCGAGCACTTCAATTATATTAAGTCGTTCACCAACAACGTGTTCACCGTGTTCGAAGAGAAGGTTGTCCTCTCGCAGGGCGAACTCATCTCTACAGGCATGTTCAACCTCTACCTGCTCGAGAAAGGCGTCAACTCGTGCCTCATTCCGGCACTCGAGTTCATGCGCATCGACAAGAACAACGAGCCCGACACGACCTACATTCGCGAAAACCTCACCTCTATTCTCGACAAGAATCAGGGCTACGAGATATACATCACACAAGGCTTCATCTGCCGCAACGCTTTCGGCGAGGTCGACAACTTGCAACGCGGCGGCAGCGACTATACAGCTTCGCTGATAGGCGCCGCCATTCTGGCCGATGAGATTCAGATCTGGACCGACATCGACGGCATGCACAACAACGACCCGCGCTTCGTAGAAAACACCAAGCCCGTGTCGGACCTCTCGTTCGACGAGGCCGCCGAACTCGCTTACTTCGGCGCTAAGATTCTGCACCCAACTTGCGTCCTGCCGGCCAAGGTCAACAACATTCCGGTGCGACTGCTCAACACCATGGACCCGAAAGCTCACGGTACGCTCATCTCGGCTAGCCAATGCCAGAAACGCATCGCAGCTATCGCCGCAAAAGACTCTATTACAGCCATTAAGATAAAATCGGGCCGTATGCTGCTCGCATACGGCTTCTTGCGCAAGGTGTTCGAAATATTCGAAAGCTACAAGACGCCTATCGATATGATTACCACTTCGGAAGTTGGCGTGTCGGTTACCATCGACAACAGCCGCCACCTCGACGACATCGTCGACGACCTGAAGAAATACGGCACCGTTGAAGTCGACAAGGACCAAGTGATTATCTGCATCGTGGGCGACCTCATCGCATCGAGCAAAGGTTACGCCAACAAGATTTTCGAAGCGCTCAAAGACGTGCCCATCCGCATGATTTCGTACGGCGGCAGCAGCCACAACATCTCGGTGCTGGTAAATGCCAAAGACAAAATCGAGGCTTTGAAATCACTTAGCGCAAAACTATTTGATTAATAACACGTTATGAGCAAGACACAATTTCCGATAGAACGTTTCCGTCAGACGGAGACTCCGTTCTATTACTACGATATTGATTTGCTGCGCGAAACGCTCAGCAGCATCAACGAGCAGCGCGAGAAATACGGCTACAAAGTGCATTTCGCCGTTAAGGCGAATGCCAACGCCCGCGTGCTCGACGAGATACGCGAGGCCGGCCTCGGCATCGACTGCGTCAGCGGCAACGAGGTGAAACGCGCGCTCGAACTCGGCTTCGACAACCAGAAAATCGTATTTGCCGGTGTCGGCAAATCCGATTGGGAGATGCGCCTCGCTCTCGAGGCCAACATCGAATGCTTCAACGTTGAGTCGCTACCCGAAATGGAGGTGCTCAACCAACTCGCCATGGAGTGCGGGCGCACTGCCAACATCGCCCTGCGCATCAACCCCAACGTCGACGCGCACACGCACCAGTACATCACTACTGGCCTCGAAGAGAACAAATTCGGCATTGGCATGTGGGAGATCGAAAAGATTGTTGAAGCCGCAAAAAACATGTCGAACATCAACCTCATCGGCATTCACTTCCACATCGGTTCGCAAATAACTGACTTAGACGTATTTAAAGTACTTTGCAGCCGCGTGAACGAAATCCAGAAATGGTTCGAACAGAATAAGATACGCCTCACGATAATCAACGTCGGCGGCGGCCTCGGCATCGACTACGAATACCCCGACGCAAAGCCGGTTCCCGACTTTGAAGGCTATTTCGGCGTCTTCCACAAGTTCCTCGAACTGCGCGAAGGCCAGGAAGTACACTTCGAACTCGGACGCGCCGTAGTGGCGCAGTGCGGCTCGCTCATCACCAAGGTGCTCTTCGTAAAAGAAGGACAGCACAAGAAATTCGCCATCGTCGACGCAGGCATGAACGACCTTATTCGTCCGGCGCTGTACCACGCCTACCACAAGATTGAGAACATCACGTCGGACCTGCCGGCGGAGAAGTACGATGTTGTGGGACCAGTGTGCGAGTCGTCCGACTGCTTTGGCAAAGCCGCCGTACTGGCCGGCACCAAACGCGGCGACCTCATTGCCATACGCAGCGCTGGCGCTTACGGCGAAGTGATGTCGTCGAAGTACAACTTGAGAGAGTTTGCAAAGACCTATTATTCAAAATAATACGCCGCAACACATTAAGAATAAGCACACAGAAATGTGTGCTTATTTTTTTATTCGCAAAAGCAGAAAAGGCTCTTCGGAAAGAAAATTTCAACCAAAACTTATTCGAAGTCAATTTTTTCCAAAAAATTGGTAATTTTGCAAAGCAAAATTTGATACGAAACATAAAAATACAACCGATATGCGTCGAACAAAAATAGCCGATATTTTCAAATCGGGCAAGGCCGGAGAGACGGTCTTGGTGAAAGGCTGGGTGCGCACCCGCCGCGGTAGCAAACAAGTAAGTTTCATAGCCCTCAACGACGGCTCAACAATAATAAACCTGCAAATCGTTGTCGACATTGACAAATTCGACGAAGAGATGCTCAAACTCATCACCACCGGCGCCTGCATAAGCGCCGAAGGCACATTGGTTGAGTCGCAAGGCTCGGGCCAAAGCGTTGAAGTTCAGGCCACTGCCATCGAAGTCCTCGGCCCGTGCGACAGCACTTATCCTTTGCAGAAAAAAGGCCACACTTGGGAATTCCTGCGCGACATAGCACATCTGCGCCCGCGCACCAACACGTTTGGCGCCATCTTCCGCATCCGTCACAACATGGCTATTGCCATTCACAAATTCTTCCACGAAAAAGGATTCTATTATTTTCATACTCCGATAATTACAGCTTCCGACTGCGAAGGCGCCGGACAGATGTTCCAGGTAACCACTCAGAATCTGTACAACCTGCAGAAAGACGAGAACGGCAACATTCGCTACGACGGCGACTTCTTCGGCAAACAGACCAGCTTGACCGTTTCGGGCCAGCTCGAAGGCGAGCTGGCAGCCACAGCGCTCGGCGCCATTTACACCTTCGGCCCGACGTTCCGCGCCGAAAACTCCAACACGCCACGACACTTGGCCGAGTTCTGGATGATTGAACCCGAAATAGCTTTCTGCGACCTGCAAGACCTCATGGACCTCGAAGAGGAGTTCATCAAATACTGCGTGCAGTGGGCTCTCGACAATTGCGCCGACGACCTCGCATTCCTCAACAAAATGGTCGACAACGGCCTCATCGAACGTCTGAAATCGGTTGTCGGAACCGAATTTGTTCGCCTGCCTTACACCGAAGGCATTAAGATTCTCGAAGAGGCTATCGCAAATGGCCACAAATTCGAGTTCCCGGTTTACTGGGGTTGCGACCTCGCAAGCGAGCACGAACGCTATCTCGTTGAAACTCACTTCAAAAAGCCGGTTATCATGATCGACTATCCAGCCGAGATAAAAGCCTTCTACATGAAGCAGAACGCCGACGGCAAAACCGTTCAAGGTACCGACGTGCTCTTCCCGCAAATTGGCGAGATTATCGGTGGCAGCGTGCGCGAAGAGAACTACGACAAACTGATGAAACGCATTGAGGAACTGCACATTCCGATGAAAGACATGTGGTGGTACCTCGACACTCGCAAATACGGCACTTGCCCGCACGCAGGCTTCGGCCTCGGCTTCGAACGACTGCTGCTTTTCGTTACCGGCATGGCCAACATTCGCGACGTTATTCCGTTCCCGCGCACACCAGGCAAAGCCGAATTCTAACACAATCGTCTGACGTTCAGATTTTTACAAAATATGAAACTCTGGGATAAAGGTTTTTCGGTCGATGAGAAAATCGACAAATTCACGGTCGGACTCGACCGTGAACTGGACTTGCACCTCGCACCTTTCGACGTCATGGGCACTATGGCTCACATAACAATGCTCGAAAGCGTCGGACTGCTCCAGAAAGAAGAACTTAAAGTTCTTCTTTCGGAACTGAAAAACATTTATAATGAGGCAGTTCAAGGCCGTTTCGTCATCGAAGACGACATAGAGGACGTTCACTCGCAAGTGGAGCTGATGCTCACTCGCAAACTTGGCGATATCGGCAAGAAAGTGCACAGCGGACGCTCGCGCAACGACCAGGTGCTGCTCGACCTGAAACTCTATTCCCGCGCTCAAATCGAAGACGTTGTTGCGCGTATGCGCAAACTCTTCGACACGCTGCAGCAAAAAAGCGAACAGTACAAAGACGTGCTCATTCCGGGCTACACGCACCTACAAGTAGCCATGCCGTCGTCGTTCGGCCTGTGGTTCGGCGCTTACGCCGAAAGCCTCACCGACGATATGATAATGATGGAAGCCGCCTACGAAGTGGCCAACCAAAACCCGCTCGGAGCCGCAGCTGGCTACGGATCGTCGTTCCCGCTCAACCGTACCATGACAACACGTCTGCTCGGCTTCGCCGACCTCAACTACAACGTTGTATATGCGCAAATGGGACGCGGCAAAACCGAACGCATTATTGCGTTCGCGCTCGCTTCGCTCGCCGAAACTATCGGCCGCCTGGCTGTCGATGGCTGCCTCTACACGAGCCAAAACTTCGGCTTCATTCACCTGCCAAAAACAATGACGACAGGCTCGAGCATCATGCCGCACAAGAAAAACCCCGACGTGTTCGAACTCATTCGCGCCCATTGCAACAAAATACAAGGCGTAGCCAACACTATCCGCCTCATTACAGGCAACTTACCTTCGGGCTACTTCCGCGATATGCAGATTATCAAAGAGGTCTTTATTCCGGTCTTCGCCGAAATAAAAGACTGCATCGACATAACCACCTATGCCATTGAAAATATGGAAGTTGTGGACCATATCCTCGACGACCCGAAATACAAATACGCTTTCAGCGTCGAAGAGGTCAACCGGCTTGCCAACGAGGGCGTGCCATTCCGCGACGCCTACAAACAAGTTGGCATGGCTATCGAACGCGGCGAGTTTGAGTTCCACGGCGAACTGCACCACACGCACGAAGGCTCTATCGGCAACCTCTGCAACCAGCAGATTGCCGACAAGATGAACCGCGTCATGGCGCGGTTCGGCTTCGACAAAGTCAACGCCGCCATCGACAGTTTGGTGAAATAAAAAAAATAACGCCGCCCTTCGGCGGCGTTAATTATATTCAGAATTCTGTTCTATTCGTTCTATTCGGTGATGAGAGAACTCAACATCGTAACTCGTAATTCAGAATTCGTAATTCTAAACTTACTTCCTATTGTACCCCAGAATCCTCAGCATATCGTCGGGGCTTTGCTCTTCATTGAACAGATAATCAACTATTTGGCCATTATCGTCGCGGTCTATCACAACGTGTTTCGGCGACGGAATCAAACAATGTTTGATTCCTCCGTAGCCGCTAAGCGAATCCTGATATGCGCCCGTATGGAAGAAACCGATGTAGAGCGGTTCAGGGTCGTCGGGCGATACACGCGGCAGGAACACCTGCTGGTTGAGGTCCTCTGTGTTGTAATAGTCGGCATGGTCGCATGTTATGCCGCCAATGTTCACACGCGCATACGGTCGGTCCCATTTGTTCACCGGCAGCAATATGAATTTCTCACAAATACCCCAACTGTCTGGTATTGTGGTCATTAAGCTATTATCAATGAGATACCACAACTCGGTGTCGTTCTGCTGTTTGGCCTCTACCACCTTGAAAATCACTGCGCCCGACTCGCCTACGGTATATTTGCCAAATTCGGTAATGATGTCGGGCTCATCAATCTCTTCGTTCACGCAAGTCTCGGTAATGCCTCTAACAAGCTCATTTACAATGTATTTGTAATCATACTCGAAACCAAGGTTGTTGCGTATTGGCAGTCCGCCGCCAAGGTCGAGTATATGCAGACTCTCACATTGCTTCTTGAGCTCGGCGTAAACGCCGAGCGCCTTCTGATACACGCCCCAGTAGTAGAGGTTGTCCTTTATGCCGCTATCCACAAAGAAGTGGAAAAGCTCAAGATTTACGCGTGGGTTGTTCTTTATCTTCTCGTTGTAGAATTTAACAATCTCCGACGGGCGTATACCCAGTCGCGAGGTATAGTACGCCGACTGTGGCTCTTCATCGATAGCCATGCGGATACCGATGTTCACCGTGTCGTTCTTCACCACGTCGAGCAGACGGTCGAGCTCGTTCATGCTGTCGAGCACCGTGATGCAGTTTTTGAAGCCCAAATCCTGTATCATCTTTATCTTTTTAAGATAAAGATCCGATTTGTAGCCGTTGTTTATTATCATCAGGTCCTTGCTGATGGTGCCCTCTTCGTAGAGCTCGCGCACTATGTCGAGGTCGTAAGCCGACGATGTCTCGAGCTGCACGCCATACTGCAACGCCTCCTTCACTACAAACGAAAAGTGACAGCTTTTCGTGCAGTAGCAGTATTTGTACTGGCCCTTGTAGCCATGCGTCTTTATGGCTTTGCTGAATAAGTTCCTTATACGCTTTATCTGCTCGCCTATCTTTGGCAAGTATGTGATTTTCAGCGGCGTACCATATTTGTCGATGATGAATTTCAACGACATGTTATGAAAAAACAGGTTTCCGTTTTCAAGATCGAAACCATCTTGCGGAAAGTAATATGTTTGATCTATCAGATCAAAATAGCTACCCCTTGTTTTCAACTCTTTATTCTTTAAAATTGTTAGTACTTAAGAACTTTTTGGACGGCAAATGTCGGCATTTTTTTCGGATAATCTTGCAGTATTATTATATTTTAATCAATTTTACAACATTCCTTTTGTGCTCGGCAGTTCATATTTGTAAATGTCGCGCTTAACAGCCATCTTTATCGACTTGGCCAATGCCTTGAAAATGCCCTCTATCTTGTGGTGCTCGTTCTCGCCTTCGGCCTTGATATTCAGGTTCATACGAGCGGCATCGCTCAAGCTTTTGAAGAAATGCAGGAACATTTCGGTAGGCATGTCGCCGATTTTCTCACGTGTGAATTTCGCATCGAAAACCAGCCATGCGCGCCCGCCGAAGTCAAGCGCTACTTGGCACAAGCAGTCGTCCATAGGCAGGCAGAAGCCGTAGCGCTCTATGCCGCGCTTGTCGCCAATTGCCTTCAGCAGGGCTTCGCCCAAGGCTATTGCCGTGTCTTCTATGGTGTGATGCTCATCGACGTTGAGGTCGCCTTTCACTCTGATAGTCAGGTCGCTGCCAGAGTGGCGGCCTATCTGCTCAAGCATGTGGTCGAAGAATCCCAAACCGGTGCTGATGTCGCACTTGCCCGTTCCGTCGAGGTTGATGCTCACGTAAATATCTGTCTCTTTGGTCGTTCGCTGCACCGTAGCAACGCGCTCCCCGGCAAAAAGCAACTCCGTTATCTTGTCCCACGAGGGCAAAAACCAGACGTTGCTGTCGGCGGGCGACTCTTCGTCTGTAAGGCGTATAGCCTTACAGCCCAAGTTTTTAGCCAACTGCACATCGGTCATGCGGTCGCCTATCACGTACGAGTTTTCGAGGTCGTAAGCTCCCTGCATATATTCGGTCAGCAAGCCCGTTCCGGGCTTGCGTGTTGGCAGGTTGTCTGCTGCAAACGATTTGTCTATCAATACATTATCAAAGTCGATTCCTTCGTTGAGGAATATCTCTATCATCTTGCCCTGCACGGTGTCGAAGTTCTCTTGCGGATAGGCTGGCGTGCCAAGTCCGTCCTGATTCGACACTATAACAAGCTCAAAATCAAGGTTTTTCTTTATGAAATAAAGATTGCGGATTACGCCAGGCAGGAAAACCAGCTCGCCAAGTGTGTTAACTTGCTCTGTGACTGGCGGTTCCACTATCAGCGTTCCGTCGCGGTCGATAAATAAGGCTCTTTTTTTCATATAGCGTAATGTATTAATTTCTAATAAGATAAATAGTGTATGCGATATATATTATCAGCAGCAGTCCCGACTGCCAGCGCCGTATGCGGTTGGGCTTCGGTATGGCAAAGAGGAAGAGCAGCAGCGTGCCGCCAAGCAACATGCAGATGTCGAAGTTGAACGAGGTGTCGTACTCCACAGGTTTTATCAGGCAGCTGACGCCCAAGATAAGCAGTATGTTGAATATGTTCGAGCCTATAACGTTGCCCAATGCCATAGCCACACTGCCTTTCCGGCTCGCTATTATCGAGGTTACAAGTTCGGGCAGCGACGTACCCACCGCAACTATCGTCAGACCAATGACTTTCTCGCTCATGCCTATGTACTCGGCAATATCCACAGCGCCGGTAAGCGCAAGCTTGCCGCCGCCTATCAGACCCACCAAGCCGCCAACAATAAACAGCACCGACTTCGCCATGCTCATGTCGGGTTTGTTAACCACGTTTTTGTCTTTTTCCTTTTTCGCTTCGCGGAAAAGAAAAAACATGTATGTAGCCATAAACAGAAGAAATGCGGCGGCATCTATTCTGCTTATTTCGTGCGGATTACCAATGAAAAGTCCATTGCCGAAAAGCAGCACTATAAGCGCAAAGAGAAACGACAGAGGTATGTCGCGCACTGCTATCTTGCGCTCAACATTGAGAGCTGTGAACACACCCGTCGCGCCAAGCACGACGAAGAGGTTGAAGTTGTTCGAGCCTATCACGTTGCCAAGCGTTATCTCCGAATGCCCTTCGAGTGCCGACATCACGCTTATCGCAAGCTCGGGTGCCGACGTGCCGAGCGACACAACTGTAAGTCCCACAACGAATTCCGAAATGCCAAAATATCGCGCCACGTTGCTCGAACCGCTTACCAATATGTTGCCGCCGTATACCAACAGCGCAAATCCCGCTATTACAAACAATACACTCAATATCATCTGACAAACTTAAATATCTTTTCAAACACGCGGCCGAGCGGAAACTGATACAGCATGCGCTCATTTACGGCACCGGCGATGCCGTAAATCGCGCTGGCTATAATCAGCACATACACAATCTGTTCGACCACCCAAAATTCATAAAACTTAAACACTATCCACGCTATGCAGAGCAACAGATTGAGCCCCAAACCCTGACGCAGATGGAAAATGGCAAATGGTGTGCCCGCTTCGCAGAAATGACGCACCAACAACGCCACAAGCCAACCTGCCGGCGTGATGTACGATGCCACTGCTATGTTGCGCGAATCATTGTCCATCGGTTCAATCCATTAATTTGATATTCACTTCTTTACGTTTGATTACCGTTTCGTTGCCGTCGAAGACGG
>JAGCYH010000001.1 GCA_017960905.1 Bacteroidales bacterium | reverse complement strand
TCAAAAAAAGAACCTTTCTCGCCGTGAGAAAAGTTGCAAAAGAACTCGCCGCGGACCCGCCTCGCTAAGAATTTGCTTCGTCAGGCGCGCAAAACAAACGCACTGCGCTGCGCTTCGTTTGAACGGTGTTTTGCTCTCTCCGCCTTCCGCGCAAATTCTTCGGGCGCTCGCCGGCTCATGCGGTAGCGTGGCCGTGCCGGCCATTCGGGCCCCGCATTGTTTCGCATATTGTGTGTTGTAGGGCTGTCACATTGTGGCAGCCTTGCGGCATGCAACGCCCCGAGCCCCGAAGGGGCGACATAATCAATCTAGCGAGTTCTGTCTCATCGCCTTTTTATATCGTTTGAATTCGTCTATAATCTTCTCTATACCAAGCCGTTTGCGTGCTTGGTTGCCGCAGATTTTATAATAAAGAATTTGACCTGTTTTTAATGTAATCTCAATGCCCCTTTCATATTCTATTCTTTCTATCACCTCAAAAGGGATGATTTTGTTATAATCAATTGATTTGTTGGTGATTGTAATTATACAATCTTTTAAGAAAATATTGTTTTCTCTTTTCTGCACCTTTTGTTTATATATAAAAATAGGGACAAAACTTCCAATGATTAAATAAAAAAAGAAGAACCATCCATCATATAAATTACACATTTTAAACCCAAAAATTAAAATAGAAAGTACATATAACACATAGTAACTCCTTAAGATAACAACATATTCTTCTTTCTCAGGTTTTATGTGTATTTTCTTACATTTAAAAGCTTTATTTACGTCTGGTCGAACTTTATCACCATTTAAATAATGTTTTAAGATGTTTTTATTTATATCTGATATCATTGCATTAAACTCGTCCTCTTTAAAATAGTCGATACAATAAAACTTAGTCTTTTTATTATATAATTCTATTGCTATAGCTAGTGAAGTTGTCCTTCCTAAAGACATAGTCGTCAGTCTAATGCTTACAATATCTTTGATTTTTATTCTGTATTTTACATAGCCAAACCAAGAATTAAAAACGATTAAATTTACTTTATTATATTTAAACCCATTTTTTAATCTTATTACAAAGATATATACCATTATTATCCAAACAATGTAAAAAATTAGGGCAGATCCCTCTATTTTTCTACTAAAGCCGTAAGGTATAATTATAGTAAGAATTCCATATATATAGAAATCATTATCATCTAACAAATCTTTGTTTATAATTGTATATTCGTTATTGTTTTTCATAAGTCAAGCGTATAAATCAAGCAACCACGGTTCGGCGCAGGCTCTGGCCTACGCCGTTACGGAAATTACAAAGATAGTGTTTTCTGAAAGAAAACAAACGTTTCCGTGTTTTTTCGTGGTTCAAAAAACTTTTGCGCTTTCAGCGCGAAAACGGTTATATTGCGTTGTTTCCCAAGACGTTGCCTTGGGCTATGTTTTTTTGCCCTTTCAGGGCGGTGTCTGAACACAAAAGTGTAAAGTGTAAAGAGTAATGTGTAATGTGTAGAGACGCACGGCCGTGCGTCTGAACATTCGCCCGATGCCGCAAGGCGTCATTCGTTCGGTTGGTTTTATTCGGTGATGGTTTCTCCGTGTTTTTCGTGCGTTCCGTAGTCGTATTTCGTAATTGGCTACGCCGAACTTCGTTTCATAATTGGCTACGCCGAACTTCGTTTCATAATTGGCTACGCCGAACTTCGTTTCATAATTGGCTACGCCGAACTTCGTTTCATAATTCGTATATAGTATGATTATTTTCCAAACGTAAATCAAAAGATTTCGTAATAAGAAGCGGAATAAAAGATTTTATAACTATTATTGCACCGAATAATAACAGCGCAAGAAGGATAAATGAAGCATTTAAAAGCAATACTGACGTCGGTACTGGCGTTATACATAACTCTCTCACAGGCACAAATCGAGGAGGAATACGAGATAACACGTCTCGACTCGCTTCTCGATGACTTGGAAGCTACCTTGCTCAACGAAAGCGGTCTGATATATTGCGACGAGCTGATCAAGGAGGCCGAGAAAGACATTTATCCGAAAGAACAGCGCGAGATATACAGCAACTACGCCAAGCTGCAGAAACAAAGCATATACATAAACATATCGAGGTACGAGCGGTCGCTCGAATACGCCGACAGCGTGATGCCGTCGATGAGCAAAGACGACCAGTACTCGATGGAGTATTACAAAGCCATAGCAAACATAGGTTTGGGGCGCTACCAATCGGCTATCGACATAGCTCAGAAGCTCTACGAGAAGAGCAAAGAGATAAACACCGGCACCGAAGAGGGCGAGTTCATGGCGCTGCAAGTCAAGGTGAACGCCCTGTCGAGCATCGCTTACGCCAACCACCTGCAAGGCAATGTGGAAGTGGCACTGACAAACTACGAAGACTGCATCAACCTGCTCAATGCCGACTCGAAATTCTACGACGACAAGGAGCCTATGATTTTCGAAAACGGCATGCTGAAAATGCAGGTGGCGCAACGCCTCGACGACAAGAGCAAAGCTCTCGAATACGTCAAGGAGTTCAGCGACTTGCTCAACGAACACCACAATCTGGCAAAAACGAAATACACCAACCTGAACGTTTTCCAATACGACTTCTATTATTACAACGTATATATCTCATACGCTGACGTTTACTGCGACCTGAACCAAATCGACAGTGCTCTGGTTTACATCAACAAGGCCGACAGCATCATAAACAACGACGACATACACGCGCTGCCCGAGCAGACTATTCCTTTGCTTTACGACGTAAAGGCAAAGTACTACATCAACACCGACCAGTTTGAAAAATCGCTCGCCTACAGCGACAGCTCGCTGGCCTACTACAGCAACGCGCACCAGAAAAGCGAGATTATCAATACGCTGAAATACAAGATTATAGCAATGCAAGGCGCGAAAAAATACGACCGTATTTTCGACCTTGCCATGATGCGCGACTCACTCAAGGAACAGCAGCGACAGCAAGAGATTGAATCGCGCATGGCCGATGCGCGAACAATCTACGAAGTGGCCGACCTCAAAGCCGAACAGGCCGAACTCGAGGTGCGCAACCAGCGCCTCGTGATGATTGCCGTGCTCATAGTGCTGGGGGCAATACTGGGCTTCGTGCTGATGAAACGCAAACGTGACAAAGAGAAACAGCGCATACTGAGCGCCCAGAAACAACTCCTCGAAGAGGAGGTGGAACGCCAGACGCACGAACTGCGCGAACAGAAAGAGATAATCGAGGAGAAAAACCGCGACATAACCGACAGTATCAACTACGCACAGCGCATACAGAAATCCATTCTGCCCGAATTCAAAGACTTCGGGCAGGGCATGATCGAAGGCGCCTTCGCCTTCCTGATACCTTGCAACATCGTCAGCGGCGACTTCTACTGGGCTCTGCAGTTCGAAAACAAACTATACTGCGCCTGTGCCGACTGCACAGGCCACGGCGTGCCGGGCGCTTTCATGTCGATGATTGGCACAACCATCTTGAACGAACTCTGTAAACAAAACAAAGACATTTCACCAAGCGAACTGCTTGAGCGACTGCACATTAACCTCTTGGCCATACTTCAGCAGAGCGGCGAGGCCGACTCGCGCGACGGTATGGATATAAGCGTGCTCGAATACACACCCGCCACGCGCAAAGTGCGCGTGTCGGCTGCACGCCGACCGGTTTGCTTCTTCATCAACGACGAACTCGTTGAGTACAAGGCCGCTAAGCGAAGCATCGGCGAGCGCGACTATAGTCGCGAGACGCTGCCGTTCACCGAAGCCGAATACGATGTCAATCCGGGCGACTCGGTATATATGTTCTCCGACGGTTTCCCCGACCAGTTCGGCGGCGAGACCGAAAACGGCAAACGCCTCAAGTACGGCGGTATGGTGAAGATGCTCACACGCCTCAAAGAGCTGCCGTTCGGTTTCCAGCGCGACGAGATAGAGAAGATGTATTACAACTGGCGAGGCGATTGTCCGCAGTACGACGATATCTCACTCTTGGGTATAAAATTCTAACCGCATAACTTTCTTTGTTTCAAACAAATACACATCGGCTTTCGCCGATGTCAGTAAGTTTGTGGCCTCCGTTTGCGCGAAATTAAGCCCTAAAAGTTATTTTTGCATAAAAAAAAACACATGCCCGATTTTGCCGACATAATACTGCCTGTGCCTATTCGCAAGCTATTCACCTACAGCGTCCCGACCGACATGCAGGGAAGCCTGTTTGTGGGCTCGCGCGTTGTTGTGCAGTTCGGGCGCAAGAAGTACTACTCGGGCATCGTATTCAAGCTTCACGACACGAAACCCGACTACGAGACAAAGCCCATAGAGACGGTTGTCGACAGTGCGCCTATCGTTGTCGACCGGCAGCTCGCTCTGTGGCAGTGGATGGCCGACTACTACATGTGTTCGCTCGGCGAGGTTTACCGAGCCGCACTGCCGTCGGGACTGAAACTCGAGAGCGAAAGCACGCTGATGTATAATTCTGAGTTTGAAGCCGATACGGCCTTGTCGCCGAAGATGGAGCAAATACTCAACTACATGAGCACCAAGCGGAGCTGCACCATAAGCGAGCTGGCGCAATACTGCAGCACGTTCAATCCGCTGCCGCAAATCAAGAAACTGCTCGAAATGAGCGCGTTGTACATCAGCGAAGAGCTGCGCGACGCGTACAAACCGAAGACCGAGCTCTTTTACGCGCTGGCACCGGCAGCGCGCAATGAGAAAGTGCTCTGCGAATGGTTCGACAAACTCGAACGCGCTCAGAAACAGCTCGAAACGCTCATGTCGTTTCTTCAGGCAGTGGGCGGTTTGGGCGTAGCCCAAACCGGCAAAGCGATAAGCCGTAGCGAACTCGCCACACATGCCGAGATAAGCATCCCCGCTCTGCGCGAACTGGAGAAAAAAGGCATCATAGAAAGCGCGAAACAGAACGTTTCGCGCCTCGGGCAAGCAAGCATCGACTTGCAACCGCCTCACCAACTGTCGGATATACAGCAGAAAGCCTACGACGACATTCTGTCGTCGTTCGCTGAGCACCCTACGACACTGCTCTGGGGCGTTACGTCGAGCGGCAAGACCGAGATTTATATTCATCTGATAAACAAATACATAGCCGAAGGCAAACAGGTGCTTTACCTTTTGCCCGAGATAGCACTGACAACACAGATAACATCGCGACTGCGCCGCCATTTCGGCGACGCACTCGGCGTTTACCACTCGAAATACAACGATGCCGAACGCGTTGAGGTTTGGAATAAGTTGCTCAATACCAATGACTTCAAAGTCATTCTGGGCGTACGCTCGTCGGTGATGCTGCCGTTCCGTAATCTGGGGCTCATCATTGTCGACGAGGAGCACGAATCGTCGTACAAGCAGTACGACCCCGCGCCGCGTTACAACGCGCGCGACCTGTCGATAATGCTTGCCGGCCTGCACGGGGCAAAGGTTCTGCTCGGCAGCGCCACACCCTCGCTCGAGAGCTACAACAACGCCACAACCGGCAAATACGGCTTCGTGGAACTCAGCCAGCGCTTTGCCGGCATCGAGATGCCGGAGATAATACGCATCGACATGCGCGAGGCGGCAAAACGGAAAAAGACTATTTCGATTTTCTCGTTCGAACTAAAAGAGGCCATCGACAACGCTCTGGCCAACAAAGAGCAAGTCATTCTGTTTCAGAACCGTAGAGGGTTCGCGCCCTACATTGAGTGCGATCATTGCGCCTGGATACCCAAGTGCCGCGACTGCGACGTGAGCATGACATACCACAAAAGCACCAACCAACTGATATGCCACTACTGCTCGTTCACTGTGCAACTGCCCACAGTATGCCCCGCGTGCGGCATGCCGGCGCTACGCCCGCAAGGCTACGGCACAGAGAAGATCGAAGAAGAGGTGAAGGCCGTCTTCCCGTCGGCGCGTGTGGTGCGCATGGACCTCGACACGGCACGAAGCCGCAAAGCCTACGAGAAAATCATAACCGACTTTGAATCATATCAATACGACATATTGATAGGCACACAAATGATATCGAAAGGGCTCGACTTTGCCCGCGTGAGCATCGTCGGCATTATGAATGCCGACAACGTGCTCAACATGCCCGACTTCAGAGCCTACGAGCGCAGTTTCCAGCTCATCTCGCAAGTCAGCGGCCGGGCAGGCCGCTACGGCAAGCGTGGCAAGGTTTTTCTGCAAACACGCGCCTTCGACAATCAGGTGTGGCTCAACGTGGTGGCCAACGACTTCGAAAACAACTCGCGCCAGCAACTCGCTGAGCGCCAGGCGTATAACTATCCGCCTTTCTACCGTCTTATCTACCTGACGGTGAAGCACAAAGACTACAGCACCGCCATACGCGCCGCCAAGAGCCTGGCCGACAGACTGCGTACAGTCTTCGGCAACAACGTGCAAGGACCGCAGGAACCGCCCATCAACCGCATTGCAACGTATTTCCTGCAGCGCATAATACTCAAAATCGACAAACGCATTTCGCCGCAAGCGGCGAAAAAAGTCATTCTCGACCACGAGAGCAGTGTGGTGGGCGACCAGTCGCTCAAAGGCACTGTGGTTCAGATCGACGTCGACCCATATTGATATATCAGTCTCAGAATGAAAACTTTAGGCATTGTTTTAGGCTACATAAGATACGGTGAGACGAGTATCGTATCGACCATCTACACCGAAGCGCTCGGCCGGCAAAGCTACATGGTGAAAGGCGTGCGCAGCAGCAAGCGCAAAGACTTGCTGCCTCTGCTCATTCCGCTTTCGATAGTAGAATTTGAAACCACCAACCGACCCAATGCCAAACTTCAGTACCTCAAAGAGTTGCAGATACACTACCCTTTCGTTGCTCTGCCGTTCGACAACGTGCGGCGCGCGGTGGCTATGTTCGTCGCCGTACTGCTGATGAAGTCGGTGCGGCAGGACAACCCTGACAGTCAGCTATTTGCATTCCTGTCCGACTCTATAAAAACGCTCGACACCATAGCCGACGGACTCGTCAATTTTCACATACACTTCATGCTCCGCCTCGCTTCGGTGTTAGGCTTTGAGCCTAACACACGCGAGAGGCAGCTGCCATATTTCGACCTGATGAACGGCACTATGACCGCCACCTGCCCCGCGCACGACCACTACGTGTGCCAAAGCGACTTGTCGCTTTGGCTGCAAGCCGCTGATCTGACGACCGATACGCTGTCGCAGTCGCACTTCACCCGCGACGACCGCCAGCGCCTCATAAGCATCTTCGAGCAGTATTACATGCTGCATATCACCGGCTTTACCCCACTCAACTCACACCTCGTGCTGCACGAGGTGATTTAATAGAGGCTATTACTGATGATGCATGACGTGAGAGATTATTTTTTCATTTTTAATTTTTAATCCTATTTTTGTGGGCTAAAAAATTGATAATGAAAAAGCAATCGGACATTCAGTTCAAATCGCCTGCCGAGATAAAGGCTTTTCAGGAGGGCGAGATGAGAAAAACCATACAATATCTGGCAGAACATTCGGCGTTTTATCGGCGAATGTTCGCCGATAACCGCATCGATATCAGCAAGATACGCACCATAGAGGATTTGCAGTGCCTGCCCGTAACCACCAAGGCCGACTTGCAGTTGCACAACGAAGAGTTTATCTGCGTAGATAAATCGCAGATTATCGACTACGTCACTACCTCGGGCACCATGGGCAACCCTGTTACTTTTGCGCTGACCAACAACGACTTAGACCGATTGGCCTACAACGAATATCTGTCGTTCACCACCGCCGGCCTGACACGCGACGACATAATGCAGGAGATGGTAACCATCGACCGCCGTTTCATGGCCGGACTGGCGTATTTCCTTGGCTGCAGGGAGGTTGGCATGGGCGTCTCACGCGTGGGCAACGGCATTCCCGAGCTGCAGTGGGACACCATAAACCGCATTAAACCAACATGTTGCATCTGTGTACCGTCGTTTCTGATAAAACTCATCGACTTTGCCGAGAAAAACGGCATCGACTATCGGGCATCGTCGCTTCGGAAATGCGTGTGCATAGGCGAAGCCCTGCGCACGCCCGAAGGCAGCTATACCACTCTGGGTCAGAAGATTATGGCACGCTGGCCCGAGCTGAAGTTGCACACCACCTACGCATCGACCGAGATGCAGGCGTCGTTTACCGACTGCGAGCACTACTGCGGCGGCCACGTGCAGCCCGAGCTCATCATCGTTGAGTTTCTCGACGAGAACAACCGGCCGGTCGCCGAAGGCGAACCGGGCGAAGTAACCATCACCTCGCTCGGCGTGGAAGGCATGCCACTGCTCAGATTCAAGACCGGCGATGTGTGCTACCACTACAACGAGCCGTGCCGCTGCGGCAGGCAAACCACACGCCTCAGCTCCATCATTGGCCGTAAAGGCCAAATGATAAAATACAAAGGCACAACACTTTACCCGCCTGCCCTCTTCGACATCCTCGACGACATACAGGACATTGACAACTATATAGTGGAGGTTTACACCAACGACCTCGGCACCGACGACATCAAAGTGCGCATCGGCACGCATCGTGCCGATGAGGCTTTTGCGAAGAAAATCAAAGACGTGTTCCGCTCCAAAGTACGCGTGGCGCCGTCTATAAGCTTTGAATCGCCCGAGTACATACACAAGCTTCAGTATCCCGAGATGAGCCGCAAACCAGTGAAATTCATGGATTTACGCTAAACAAAACAGCACTATGACAGGCGAGACACTGCACGGACAGAAAAACGACTATATCTTGCTCGACCGCAAGGGCAGCAAGGGCAAATACGGCGGCGTGTGGGTTGGCACAACGGCCGACGGCAACCAAAAGGTTACCGTCAAATGCATGTCGAAGTACGGGCCGTCGCTGCCTTCGCTCATGCAACGCCTCGCCGGCATCGACTCGCCTTACGTGGCAAAGGTTCTCGACACCTTTGTGGCCGACGACGGCTGCCTCTACATAGTGCGCCAATATGTCGAAGGGACCGACCTCAAGACGCTTTTCACCAGCAAAAGCCAATACCGCAAAATCGATGAACGGAAGTTCATCGATGCAGGCAAATCAGTGCTTAAAGCACTGATACAGACGCACGAAGCGGGCATCGTTCACCGCGATGTGAAACCTTCGAACGTCATCATACAACACTTGCCGGGGCAGAATCCCGTAGAGGCCGACTTTGCGCAAGCCGTGCTGATAGACTATGAGCAATGCTCGCCCTACCCCGACACAAGCGGCGTGCGCTCGTCGTTCGCGCTCGTTTACTCGCCGCCCGAGATGTTGCTCAAATACAATAGTCTGGTCGGACCATGGTCCGACCTCTTCGCGCTCAGTGTGATGCTTTTCCAACTTATTATGGGCAAAGCACCCTACACCGACTGCAATCCCGAAATACTTGTAAACCTGCAACTTACGTACCCAATGAAGCAACCGGTACGCATGGCCGACGACTTGTTCGGCGTGCTTTCGCACGCCGCATACAAGCACCCGTTCCGCCTTCCGCCGCGCCGTCTCTCACCCGACGAGATAGAGCAGACTCTCCGCCAAGGCGTCGAAGGCCGCTACCAATCGGCTGCCGACATGCTCGCCGACCTCGAAAAAGTGGGTGAACCATTCAAAAAAACAAGCTGGATAAACAGAATCTTCAACGGTTGAGGTTAGAAAAAAGAGCAGAATTATTGTTGTTTTCTTGAATAATTTCATTGATAATTCGCAGTATCACTGCGAATTATCAATCATTTTTTTGTTTGTGCCGGTAAAAACTCATTCTCTTGCAGAGAAATATTTTGTGTTTTTGACAAAAATGGCCAAAAAATGCTTGTGTTTTTGACAGGAATAATACTAATGTATCTATAATCAACTTGTTATATTATATAGATGAGAAGCGGCTGAAAGGTATACCTACCCCCAAAAACACGCCAGAAGCGCGGCTTGCCGCGCCTCTGGCGTGTAATTTATTATAAATAAGAGTTATATGCGCATCTTATCGCACGAGTACTTTTGCAACTTCGTTGCCGGCGCGTACTACGTAGATGCCGCTCTGTGGCAGAACTACTTCGATGCGGTCGGTAGGAATGGTTTGCGCAAAGACTGTTGTGCCTTGCAATGTGCTGATATCCACGTGTTTGCCGGCGGCACCGGCAATGGTTATCATATTGCGAAGCGATGCTATTCTGATTGTTTTAGCCGTCGTTGTGGCAGGTTGGTTGATTCCGGTCGGGTTGAAGTAAATATTTACATACACTTTACCCTTGGCATCGGTTGTCGTCGGTATGACGAACGTCGTTTGGCTGCTGCCAAGCGGGTCGATGGCAACGCCATCGACCTCTATGCGACTCGGCGTATTGGTGTATTTTACTGTTACTGTGCTGCCTTGCTTGCCGAATGAATTGTAATTGACGCCTGATGCGTTATCGTCCGATGTATAATCGATTTTTACTATCGGTTGGTTTTTAGCAGAGGCAAGTATAGGGTAGAGCAATCCGTTGCTCCACTCGTACGAGTATGTGCCAGTGTAGCCTTCGCCCAAGAAGTTGAGCCAGTATGCAGCATAGCCGTTGGCGCCTTGTTCGGCGGAGCAATCCATTTCGGTGGCGGGCACATTGTCGTCGGGATTGAGCAGTGTGCTCTTGTTGCCACTATTGTTGCGTACTGCGCACACCTTGCGTGTGCGGCCTTTGCCCGGACTCTTGCAGAGGTTCTGCGTGGCAATCACGCATACGTGATTGCCCTCGCCCAAAGACTCGTAGTAATTGTTCCACTCCGTTCTGTCAGCGATGCGAAGCGCTGATTGATCGTTGGCAAAATACCATAATGCGAGTGAGCCTACCATTTCTTGTGGCTCTAAGGAAGAACCGTTAAAGTTGTTTTCGGTGAATATTGCACCATATTGCTGTTTCTGTACGTTGGTCAGGCCATTGTTGAACCATTTTACTAGCGAACTGAATGTGGGGAATACCATGTCTTCGTCGTTGATACCAAATGCATATCTTGCCAACGAACTGATTTGGCCTTTGTGACTATCGTAGTAGAGGCCTAAGTCGCACCACAAGCTATACGCTTTGGCAAATGTAGTGTATTCGCCAAGGTCGTTTTCCGACATGTTGTCCCATTCGTTTTCTAATTCGCTGTACGTTTTGTAGCCTAAATTCTCGTTTTTGATATGAACAACCACATTCTCTATCGAAGCCTGGTCGGGCGAGTCGGCATCTTCGTCGTTACCATTGTCGCTGGCAAGAGCCAGGTTGATTTTTGTGTTGTTGAAGTCGTCTTTGTTGATGTTTAATATCGGCGTTATTACTATATTGCGGATCTTGCCTTTGTTCTTTGATGATAACAGACCGACAGTGATTTCAGAAGCATTCTTCACTTCGTCGTCGTTGGTGGCGATGTTAAAAACTGCATCACGCAATTCTATGTTTTCTATCACACCTTTCTCGCCTAAACTGCCAAAGAATCCCGCTGGTACACAAGTTGTTGGATTAGTACCTCCATTATATGGTACCATATACACACCATAGAGTCCTTCATCAAATATAGCATTTGTTATAGCATGGCCGTTGCCTTTCAACGTTCCGTTGAAAGGACTTTCGGCTGTGCCTAAACTCAGTGACATGACTCTCTCGGCATCAATATCGTGTGTGATGTTTATTGTAGCTTCGTTGAGCACGGCCGGGCTGTCGTTTATCTTTTGCACAATCTCTTCGAGTGTGGCATTATCGCCTACATTTACCGAAGTTATTATTGTTTCGCCAGTCTCTTGATTTGTAAGTGTTTCTACATCCATGTCGCTCATTGTCAAGGACAGACAGCCTTCAAAAACTCCCCATTTAGTAGGAATAATAAAATTCGTAAGAACTGCCGATGTTGCCATTTCGTCATCGGCATCAGAATATGTTTTATATCTATCAGCAAGTGTTAGAGGATCACTGGTGTGCTCTTCGTTGTAACTTTCGACAAGGCCAGATTTGTAAAGCAAAGTCATTTGCAATTTGTCGGAATAACTGTATAAAGCATATCCTACCCCAGCAGCCAGCATTGCACCTCCTCCATCAGAGCTTTTAAATCTGTAAGGCACACCAGATTCTGTATAATTATTAAACATTGTTTCCAAATCAGCAGTAGTTATATCATCTTCAGATAATACTATAAAAGCTCTTTCGAGTATCGGCGTATATTCATCATCATCAGTGTTGTTATAACCTACAAATATGCCACATGATCTGTTCTGACCTGGACTGGAAAGACCACTTAACCCATTGCTAAGCGAAAAAACAGCATCGGTTATTGTCCCATTATTTGTCCCTGCAATTCCGCCAATATGTGTTAATTTATTATTATTTGAGTAACTACTAGAAATCCTAAAATACAAACCGCACATTGCGTTTTGTATTGTTCCATAGTTTATGCCCACAAAGCCACCTATAGAATACCCACTACCAGATTTGTTTGTTGGGAATTCGTTTGTTTCTACCCAACTACCGTCTCTTTCGTATGAGGCGCTGTAGCCAACTTTACAATTTTCTATAGTGCCGTGGTTTTCATTCGCCAAAAATCCAAAAGAGGGATGAACCTCGTTTAAAACGGGGTCTATTGTATTTATTTGGTAATCGTTTTGATTGTATGTTATTTCGTATATCACATTAACTATCAATCTTTTAACTGTAGCATCGGTAGCAATTTTGCTGAATAGCGGATAGAGCCCTTCCGTATTTGTATATGTAACGTCTATCACAGCACCACAGGCATCGATAGTGCAGCCCGATGGTACTTCCACATCGTGTACAGGAATGCCGTCTGCATAGAATTCTTCGTCGTCTGACGATTTGAATACAAACTTCATTTCTTCACCTGCTTGTATGTTGGCCATCATATTCGCCATGGTGCAATAGTCTAATTTGAAAATGTCGCCATCGTGAACTATGTATCTTCCCAGTTCGTCTTTCTCGAGGTGGTATAACTCATGCAATTTTGGAAGTGTGAGCGATATGCTTAAACTAGTATTCTCTACCTTTTCTCTATACGAATATGTTTGGTTAGTCTCTATGTCAATGTCGTCAAAATTATATTTTATAAAATCGAAATCAGTTGCGTCGCAAAATTGTTTTACAATAGATTCGAGACCTGCTTGGTCCTTGAATTTGTTTGAATCTTCATCAGTAGCACTCGCATCGTATTTTACGATGCGAGTGTCGCCCATTTCTATGTTAACGTCAGTCCCTGTTGCACATACAATAAATGCTTTGTTGGATTCATCTATATCATTATAACTATATTTGCAATCGGTAATATCTGATAAATCATATAATGCTAACGGATAGTTCTTTTGATAAGTATTAGGGTTATTACTTGTATTTGTTGTATTAGTTATCTGTTCCTCATTTGATATGAATGCGCAGCAGTTCTGAATACCTTTACCTGCTTCATTACAATCATGATCTACACCTACTATTTGAGCGCTATAAATGGAAAAATCATAAGGCTGATCATCATTAGTATTGATACTCCTAAAATCTTTTACTAAGCAATTATCGATTGTACCATAGTTATGACTTGCTATACCCGCCGAAATTATAGTATTCATTTCATTATTATTCCGAACTGAAGTAGATATATCAGAACGTACTACTTCGCAATTTTCTATTGTTCCGTGGTTTTCAGCAGCAATAAAACTGAAACAATTGGCTTGTATCGTATTATTGCCCACATGGGATGTTTGAAATAGTCCAATATGTATAGTAGTATTTTTAATTGCTATATTCTTAATCGTGCCATAATTCTTGTTTACCAGCAGGCACCAGTTGCCATCATCGAAGTTTAGGCAGCATTCAAGTTCGCCATTACATTGAATATCGCATCTCGGGCTCATAGAAAGAGTAACACCTTCAGGAAGAAAAAGTAACGGTTTCGTATCTGAATGTTCTGTATTATTCAATGAATATCCGGCATCAAGAATAATATTCTTTATCTTATCAAAATCGTAAATATTCCCATCAACCGAGAATTGGGTGATATCTTCTGAAGGTGATTCTGTGGAACCAGGCTCGCGACCATCAAGATATCTATTATATCCATTTGCGAACGCCATCCAATCAGACCAATCGCTTCCAATTTTGATAGTAATACCATCACCTGTTTCCTTTACAAATATGCCACTTATAGATACAGGATCTTGAGCCCAAGTGTTCGCAGAAAAAACCGAAAAGAAAAAAGCAATAGCAAAGGATTTAGCCAAGCGCGTAATGTGTGTCATAATGTGTTGTTTTAAATGATTATAAATCAGATTTTAAATTAGATTGCAATAATACAGAAAAACGGTTTTATTATACCGAGATTAACATTGTTTAACGTTTGGTGATTAAAGAGTAAAGTGTAAGGAGTAGAGACGCAATGCATTGCGTCTGTCTGGTAGAGACGTTGTGTACAACGTCTTATTTCGAACGCGGATTCCCGTTGAGCCGGATTTGCAATCCGGCTCTATTGAATATTAGCATTTGTAATGCGATTTTCGTTTTTTTTGTAGTTCAATTTTCAATTCCCAATTTTCAATTTTTACTATATTTGCGCCACGATAATAAAACTCATAAAGTATGAAAATAGCGATAATAGGCGGCGGCAACATGGGCGGAGCGATAGCCCGAGGATTGTCGCAAGGAACTAAGATTCAGGATATTTACGTAAGCGACGTGTGTCAGGCCAACCTCGACGCGCTGAAAGCGTTCAGCAACCGGATAAACGTTTCGACATCGAACACCGAGAATATCGGCAAAGCTGATATTGTGCTTATTGCCGTGAAACCATGGTTAGTGGAGACTGTGGCTCGCGAAGTAGCACCGAAAATCGACTATAAACGTCAGATACTCATGTCGATAGCAGCGGGAGTGCCGTTCGCGAAGCTCACTGAGCTGTTCAATCCGCAAGCAACCATGTTCCGCATGATACCCAACACGGCGATAGAGGTTCTTCAGAGCCTTTCGACCATCGCATCGCTCAATGCCACAAAAGAGCAAGAAGAGACTATCGTAGGCATTTTCAATGAGTTAGGCAAAGCCGTTTTGGTACAAGAAAGCCAGATGAACGCCTTCATGGCGCTCTCGTCGTGCGGCATAGCCTACGCCTTCCGCTACATACGCGCAGCCACCGAAGGTGGCGTCGAGATGGGCATCTATCCCGAAGTGGCCAAACAAGTTGTGCTTCAGACACTTCGCGGTGCCATCGACCTCATCGAAGCGCACAACTCTCACCCCGAAGTAGAGATAGACAAAGTAACTACGCCGGGTGGCATCACCATAAAAGGATTGAACGAGATGGAGGCTTGCGGCTTTACAAACTCAGTTATTAAAGGTCTGAAAGCCAGCCTGATAAAATAGTAATCAATATTTTACAACATAAAAGATGAAAAGATTTCTGACCGTCGGCGACATAGGCGACTTAGACGCAGCCCTCAAAGAGGCTGCCGAAGTAAAGAAAACACCCTTTGCGTGGCAGAACCTCGGCCACAACAAGACGATAATAATAATATTCTTCAACTCGAGTCTGCGTACTCGATTGAGTACGCAGAAGGCCGCTATGAATCTGGGAATGAACACCATAGTGCTCAACATCGGCAGCGACAGCTGGAAACTCGAAACCGAGATGGGCGTTGTGATGGACAGCGACAAGACCGAGCATCTGCGCGAAGCGATACCAGTCATTGGCAGCTATTGCGACATTATCGGCGTGCGTTCGTTCGCGAAGTTCGAAGATCGCGACGCAGAGTACAAGGAAACTATTATAAATCAGTTCATTCAGTATTCGGGGCGCCCTGTAATAAGCCTCGAGTCGGCCACACGCCACCCATGTCAGGCGTTTGCTGACCTGATAACCATTGAGGAATACAAAAAAGTGAAACGCCCAAAAGTGGTTCTTACGTGGGCACCGCATCCCCGCGCACTGCCACAGGCAGTGCCCAACTCGTTTGCAGAGTGGATGAAGGCGGCCGATGTCGATTTCACCATAACATGCCCCGAAGGCTACGACCTCGCACCTGAGTTCATGCAAGGCGCTCATCTTGAGCGCGATCAGAAGAAAGCTTTCGAAGGTGCCGACTTCATTTATGCAAAAAACTGGTCGTCGTACGAGCAGTACGGACAGATACTTGGCGACTGCCACGACCCGCGTTTCATGAAGTGGACCGTCGACGCAGAGCACATGAGCTGGACCAACGACGCGAAATTCATGCACTGCCTGCCAGTGCGCCGCAATATGATTGTTACTGACGAGGTTATCGACAGCGCCAACAGCATTGTGATTCCCGAAGCGGCAAACCGTGTGGTTTCGGCACAAGTGGTAATAAAGAGAATGCTCGAAAGTCTCTGATTTTTAACACATTAAAAAAAACAAACAATGAACAACGTAAAAATAGTCAAAGTAGGTGGCGGCGTGGTTGAGGATAAAGATACGCTCAACACGCTGCTCGACGACTTCGCGTCGATAGCCGGCAACAAAATTCTCGTGCACGGCGGCGGTCGCGCCGCCGATAAGATGCTCAACCGTCTGGGTGTCGAGATAAAGAAAGTCGACGGCCGCCGCATCACCGACGAAGCTACTATAGAGGTAGTTACGATGGTTTACGCCGGTTTGGTCAACAAAAACATTGTGGCACAATTGCAAAAGCGAAGCGTCAATGCGCTCGGTTTCACCGGCGCCGACCTCAATATTATCCGCTCAGTTAAACGCCCCGTGAAGGATATCGACTACGGCTTCGTAGGCGATGTAGCCTCGGTGCAGACCGACGTGCTCTACTCGCTCATTGAGCAAGGTGCAGTGCCCGTTGTGTCGCCCATCACGCACGACGGCAACGGCTTGCTGCTCAACACCAACGCCGACACGATAGCGTCGGAACTCGCGCGTGCGCTCGTTCACGACTGCAATGTTACGCTCATCTATTGCTTCGAGAAACCCGGTGTGATGCTCAACCCCAATGACGAATCGACTGTGATTCCGACACTTACGTACGACGAATTCAAAGAATATCAGGAGTCGGGCGTGATAAACGAAGGCATGATACCCAAGCTCGACAACGGTTTCGACGCTCTGCGTCTGGGCGTTGCGAGCGTCTTCATCACAAACACCGCCGGACTGAAAAAAGGCGGCGGCACACGACTGATACTCAAATAGAAAGTAAAAATGGATACATAAAAAGCAAAGCCACAATAAATTGTGGCTTTGCTTTTTATTATTTTGCAGCATCTCTGCCCATTCCTATTTTTAATTCTTAATGATACTTGCTAATTTTGCACTCGGAAAAAGCAAGACAGATGACATCTGATATTTTACTGATAATCATCGGATTAGTGGCATTGGGGCTTCTGATTTTCATTATAGTGAATCATAGGCGCAACCGTGCGTTCGAGCCGGAAGAAGAACAGCCCGTAGTGAACAAAAACATTGAGTGCTGCGGCGCGCACGAAGTGTGCGAAGCCGAGACCCTCCTTGCCATGAGCGACGAGATTATTTACTATAGCGACGAGGAGCTCGACGCCTACCGCGGCATCGAGCCCGGCGCTTACACGCCAGAGCAAATCGACGAGTTTCGCGAAGTGCTTCTGACACTGCAAATGCACGAAGTGAGTGGTTGGCTCAAAAGCCTGCAACTCAGACAGATAGAAGTACCCCTCGCCATACGCGACGAGGCATTGATGATAGTTGACGATTTTCGGCGCGTACGCGCCGAAAACAGAGCCGCAAAGGCTGCAAAAGAATAGACAACATGGAGAACAACAGCAGACAGTTGGCGTTGGGCACCGAACCGATAAGCAAATTGCTTTTGCGTTTCGCCACGCCCGCCATTATAGCGATGACCGCATCGTCGCTTTACAACATGGTCGACAGCATTTTCATAGGCAACGGCCCGAATTGCGGACCGTTGGCCATAGCAGGCTTGGCCACCACATTCCCGCTCATGAATCTGAGCGCCGCCTTCGGCGCGATGGTTGGCATTGGCGCAAGTTCGGTAATCTCGGTAAAAATGGGACAGCGCGACATAGAAAGTGCCGAAAAAGCCATGGGCAACGTTGTGATACTCAACGTATTGATAGGTTCTATCTTTATGGCGCTGGCGCTTATTTTCCTCGACCCCATATTGATGTTTTTCGGCGCAAGCGAAAACACGCTTCCATTCGCACGCGAATATATGTCGGTGTTGCTTTGGGGTAACGTACTCACTCACTTGTATTTAGGCCTCAACGACGTAGTACGCTCGTCGGGTTATCCGAAACGGGCGATGGCAGCTACGCTGACAGCGGTCGGCATCAACGTGATTTTCAACTACTTATTCATCTTCGTAGCCGAACTTGGCATTGCGGGCGCCGCCATTGGCACTCTGTGCTCGCAGTTTGTTGCGTTCTGCATGATAGTTGTCCACTTCACACGCAAAGACACATTTCTGAAATTCAAACGCCAAGTGTTTGTGTTTCAGAAGAAAATAGCATTCAGTATACTGAGCATCGGTTGTGCGCCGTTTCTGACCAATTTTTGCGCCTGCGTCGTCGTACTGCTCATCAACAACGGTCTCAAGGACTACGGCGGCGACATGTACGTAGGCGCCTACGGCATTGCCAACCGCGTTATCTTCGTGTTTTTCATGGTTGTAGGCGGATTGAACCAAGGCATGCAGCCCATTTGCGGCTACAACTATGGCGCAGGACAGGTAAACCGCTCATTCAAAGCGTTTAAGATAACCGTCACGTGCGCCGTTCTGGTCATGACGGTCTGCCTGCTCTCGTGTGAGTTTCTGCCCGAGTTCATCGTCTCGTGGTTCACCACCGACCCGGAGCTGATACGCATAACGAGCCATGCTTTGCAAATAATGGCGGCAGTGGCGCCGTGCATTGGTTTTCAGGTAGTTACAATAGGTCTGTTTACTTCGTTTGGCATGGCGAAGAAATCAATTCTGATTTCTCTCACCCGCCAACTGTTGTTTCTTATCCCATTTCTTGTTATCTTGCCACGATATTTCGGAACCGATGGTGTCTGGTGCAGTATGCCGATGGCCGACCTGACATCGTTCACACTATCTATAATACTGATAGTTAGATTAATACGTAAATTCAGACAAAAAGAATAAATGCCATGGACTGCAACAATGTAATAGTAACCATAGGCCGTCAGGTGGGCAGCGGCGGACGTCTGATAGGCAAGATACTTGCCGAGCGCATGGGCTTGGCGTTCTACGACCGTGAGATATTGGCCCGCGCCGCGCGTGAGAGCGGCATCAAGGACGAATTTTTCGAGAAGGCCGATGAGAAAAACAACTTCATGAACGGCATTACAACCGTCTTCTCGTCGGCTTTTGGCACGGCAGGCAACTTCCTCTCGTCGGAGTCGCTCTTCAAATTCCAGTCCGACACAATACGCAAGGCCGCCACCGAAGGTGGCGCCGTCTTCGTGGGACGTTGCTCCGACTACGTTCTGCGCGACTTCCCGAACCGCACCGACGTATTCATCACCGCAAATATCGAAGACCGCATCAAACGCGCCGCCGAATACTTCAACCTCAGCGCAGCCGATGCCAAGAAACGCATCGCCAACGATGAGCAGAAACGCGCCGGATTCTATAACTTCTTCACTAACAAGACTTGGGGCGCGTCAGACTCGTACCATCTTTGCCTCAACTCATCGTATCTGTCGCTCGAACAATGCGCCGACATTATTGAGAACTACATCAGAATTAAGGCCGAAAAATGCAGTTAATCAATGCGTTACATTCTACTTTTCGGTGGTAATAAGGGCAACGTGGTTGAGACGTTTGCGGAAGCAGAGCGTCAACTCGCTGATTTTGCGCGTATTACGCGCAAATCATCACTATACCGCAGTGAGGCCTGGGGTTTCGAGTCCGACGATTTATTCTACAATCAAGTAGTTGAAATAGAGAGCGATGCAGAGCCTCTCGCAATGCTCGAGGCACTGCAACAGATAGAACGCAGCTTGGGCCGCACATCGAAATCGGTCGGCGGACATTACACCTCGCGAACCATCGACATCGACATCCTATTTTGCGACAGCAAAATCATTGAGTCTGAACGACTTACCATTCCGCATCCGATGCTTCACAAACGTCGTTTCACTTTGTTGCCGCTTTGCGAATACTGGTCGGAATACGTGCATCCGAAATTACAAAAGACTGTGCTGCAGCTACTTTGCGAGTGCGACGACAAAGGTTTTGTAGAAAAATGCTCATAAAATGAAAACGCCGACACCCGACAACCATAGCAAAATACTGCGAAACGCATTATATGCGTTTCTATTCATAATACTCTTATTGCCAAATATTTACGCATTGGCAGTATGCCCCGAATTACAATTTTCGGCAGGCAAAAAAATCGGCTATGCAGCTGTATCGCTCGTCGGATTCATCGTGCCGCTGCTTTTTCTGAAGGCAAAAACATATTTCATCGTCGAAGGCATTGTAAGTCTGTTAGTTGCGCCAATTGAGATTGCAAGTCTGTTCTTCTACGGCGCCACAACACGGTCGATGTTTCTACGCACCATTTTCGAAACAAACACCGACGAGGCGCGCGAGTTTATAACGTCGTTTCTTCCGTTCGCAATAGTCGTTGTGGGTGTTTGGGTT
This sequence comes from Bacteroidales bacterium, assembly GCA_017960905.1. Lineage (GTDB taxonomy): Bacteria > Bacteroidota > Bacteroidia > Bacteroidales > Marinilabiliaceae > W3P20-009. The sequence continues at coordinate 46,674 of JAGCYH010000001.1, read as the reverse complement.
GCATATTTTGCGCTGACTATCAAGGCGGTACGCAACACATATATTGTTCCGGGCCGGTTGCGCAAACTGACATTATGGGCTTTGCCCATAATGATTGCCGTCGGATTGGGTTACTTTTATCGGATGTCGAGGCAGATAAACAGCCAAATGACTGTAAGCGAAGTGTTTACCGACGCACTCGACAAGATGTTCAGCAAGTTCTACAAGATTTTCCCTTTCGATGTCTATCTGTCTGCTGGTAAGCTCGTTGAGCAGCAGCGCGAGCTGAGCGAGAGCATCGAGAAACTGAAAGATTTCAGTTTTGGCATTAATGCCAAAACCGACTCAATACCAGAGACTTACGTTCTCGTTATAGGCGAAACGGCGCGATGGTACAACTTCGGCATCAACGGGTACGAGCGCAACACGACGCCTAACATGGTCAGAATCAGCAATTTAGTATCGTACAGCAACAGCATTTCGCAAGCCAATCTGACAGGCAACTCTGTGCCGATGATTCTGTCGCGTTTTGCGGTCGATAATTTCGACCGCATAAACACCGAAAAGACTCTGCCAGAGGCATTTGCCGAAGCAGGTTTCAGTCTGTCGTGGCTGACGGCGCAAAACCAATTCGCTGAAGTTCAGCGCATTCTGACACAGTGCGACAAAGTATTTTCGACCCGCAAGGACTTCGACAGCAGCGAAAACTTCGACGGCCTTCTGCTTCAGCCGTTTGCGGCTGTCGTGGCCGACAGCGCGCACACGAAAAAGTTCATCGTGGTTCACCTGATGGGCAACCACTTGAAATACAATCTTCGCTATCCGAAAGAGTATGAGCGTTTTACGCCCGCCCTCGACGATTCGTTCGACTATCAGATGCTGTCAGAATCGATTCGCGACGAGATGATAAACGCCTACGACAACGCCATTCTGTACAACGACTACATCATTTCCGAACTGATAAAAACTCTTGATAATCAGGGCGGTATATGGGCAATGCTTTATCTGTCGGACCACGGCGAGAATCTGTTCGACGACGAGCGCAAACTGATGGTTCACGGCTCGAACTTTCCTACGCCGTACGAATTCCGCATACCATTTATCGTTTCATATTCAGATGATTACGCAAAGGCTTATCCTGAAAAAATTGCCAACATAGTTGGCAATAAGGATAAGCACATTTCGTCGCACGTGGTGTTCCATTCGCTGCTCGACATGGCCGACCTCGGTGCCGGCGTTGTCGACAAGCGCTTCTGCATCGACGACACACTGCTCATCAGTCCCGACACTATCAGCGTCATGCTTGGCAATGGCGATTTAGCCGATTTTTGCTTTTAGATAGAAATTATTGCCATTTTTGCGAAAAATAACTGCAAAGTCTTACATTTGCGAAAAAAAAAATTTCAGTTATGCCAACGAACGAACAGTTTGAGACATTTCGCGTTTCGAGCGAAAAGGAACAGATAGATTATCTCGCCAAAATATTGGACGACAACGACATAGAGTACGACATCGACTACGGCGCGCCTACCGAAGGCGGAATTATGGGCAGTGCGGCAACTATAGATTATTACCTCAAAATAGCGCGCACCGACTTCGAAAAGGCCGAGACGCTTATAAAACAGGCTGAAGGCGAGCTCGATATGAACAGCATCGACGAAAATCACCCATTCTTTGCGTTCAGCAAAGAAGAACTCATAGAGGTTGTCCAGCAGCCATACGACTGGGATTCAATAGATTACCAGCTTGCCATAGCGCTGCTTCGGAAACAGAACGTTGAGATATCAGACGAAGAATTAAAACGTTACAAAGACGAACAGATTGCAAAACTCTCTGAGATGCGCTCCAACAGCGGTATCGTGGTAAGCGGATATGCGCTTTCGCTTTTGGGCTTTGCATTGAACATTCTCGCTTTGATGTTGATTTTCAGCAAAATAGAAATAACGCCTCTTTACACCATAGGCGCATTTATGTGTATGATTTGCGCAATAGCGCTCGGCAAAAGCTGCAAAGTAACTAAGATTCTGCCCAACGGTCAGAAAGTGCCGACATACACCGAATCGACACGCCGGCATGGCAGTCGGATAATTATGTTATCGTTTGTGCTGCTGTTAGTTACGCTTGTTCAGTTCGGCATCTGGCTGCTTAAATGACGTTCGCGCGCTTATAGGTGATGAAGCGGTACGTGAGGCTCGTCTTCGGGTCGCACTGCCACTCAGAGTGCTCGGCCACTTGCCACTCCGCCTCATCGATGCGCGGGAAGAACGTGTCGACATCGTTGAACTTATAATCTATCTCGGTGATATACAGCGTATTAGCAACCGGCATAAACTGTCGGTAAATCTCGCCGCCACCCATAATGAATACCTCATCGCCATCGGCGATGAGAGCCAGCGCCTCATCGACCGAGTGAACGGTTTCAGCGCCTTCGCGCTGAAACGTATTGGAGCGCGTAACAATTATGTTGCGTCGGTTGGGCAGCACGCCTTTGGGCAGCGCGTCGCTCGTCTTGCGCCCCATGACCACGGTATGCCCCGAGGTGAGCGCCTTGAAATGCTTCAAATCATCGGATATGTACGCCAATTGGTCGCCTGCGCGGCCAATTGCCATATTGCTGTCGACAGCCACTATTATTGAAATGTTCTTTGCCATAATCGTCATACTGCCACCACGCCTTTGATATGCGGGTGCGATTTATAATTCTCGAGAGTGAAATCTTCGTATTTGAAATTATTAATATCGGTAACTTCCTTATTGATACGCATTTGCGGAAGCGGATAAGGCTGGCGAGTTATTTGCTCGCGCACCTGGTCGAGGTGGTTGACGTAGATGTGCGCGTCGCCAAGCGTGTGCACGAAGTCGCCAACGCCAAGGCCGCACACTTGTGCAATCATCATAGTAAGCAGCGCGTACGAAGCGATGTTGAACGGCACACCAAGGAAAATGTCGGCGCTGCGCTGGTAGAGCTGGCAGCTGAGCTTTCCGTCGGCCACGTAGAACTGAAACATCGTATGGCAAGGTGGCAAAGCCATCTTGCTCACTTCGGCCACATTCCAGGCGCTGACAATCAGTCGGCGCGAGTTCGGATTCTGTTTTATCTCGTCGATGACACGCCCAAGCTGGTCGATAGTGGTGCCGTCGTAGTCGGGCCAAGAGCGCCACTGATGCCCATAGACGGGACCAAGGTCGCCATTTTCATCGGCCCACTCGTTCCAAATGCGTACTCCATTGTCCTGCAAGTACTTGACATTGGTATCGCCTTTGATAAACCACAACAATTCGTAAATAATCGATTTGAGGTGCAGTTTTTTTGTAGTGAGCAGCGGAAACCCTTCGGCCAGCGGGAAACGCATCTGGTAGCCGAACACGCCGATAGTGCCCGTACCTGTGCGGTCGTCGCGTCTGACACCGTTGGAGAGCACATGCTTTATAAGGTCGATGTATTGCTTCATATCAATTTCAGTAATGACTACAAAAGTAATGTTAATTTTTATTTTTTCAATTTTAATATTCAATTAATTATCTTTGCGGTCGAAATTGTAAAAAAACAGACAAAATGGACAAAGGGAAACCAGTAACGGCCATCATCCGCATTCAGTGCCCCGACCAGATGGGGCTCATATCGCGCGTTACCGACTTCATTCAGCGCAACAACGGCAATATTGTAGCGCTCGACCAGTATACCGACAAATTGGAATCGCACTTTTTCATGCGCATAGAGTGGGAGCTCGAGGGCTTCGCCCTCGCGAAAGACCAGATTGCGCCTGCTTTTCAGTACGCCATTGCCACTCCGTGCCAAATGACGTGGCAGCTCGACTTCAGCGACCAGCGACTGCGCATGGCCATCATGGTGTCGAAAATGTCGCACTGCCTCTACGACCTGCTGGCGCGCTACCACGGCGGCGAGCTCGACGTGGAGATTCCAATCATCATTGGCAACCACGAAGAGATGCGCAACGTAGCCGACCAGTTCGGCATTCCGTTCCATCTGCTCAAGATAACCAAAGAGAACAAAGAAGAGCAGGAACGCCTGCAAATGAAGCTCATGAGCGACAATCAGATCGACTTCATAGTACTGGCGCGCTACATGCAGATACTCTCCAACGACTTCATAAAGGCGTATCCGAACCGCATAATAAACATACACCACTCCACTCTGCCGGCTTTTGTTGGTGCAAAGCCTTACCATCAGGCCTATGCGCGCGGAGTGAAACTCATTGGCGCTACGAGCCACTACGTCACCGAAGACCTCGACGCCGGACCGATTATCGAGCAGGATATCATTCGTGTCACACACCACGACACACCAGAGACAATGGTGCAGAAAGGCAAAGACGTGGAGAAGATCGTGCTATCGCGCGCCGTTGAGGCGCACATAGCCCGCAAAACACTTGTTTTTCAAAATAAAACAGTGATTTTCAATTAATTACATCGGCAAAAAAAATGAATATCGTAATAATAAAATACAATGCCGGCAACATCCGCTCGGTGTACAACGCCCTGAAACGCCTTGGCCACGACGCCGAGATAACCGACGACGAAGCCAAGATACGCGCTGCCGACAAAGTGATATTCCCCGGCGTTGGCGAGGCAAGCACAACAATGAAATTCCTGCGCGAGAAAGGCCTCGACAAGATAATCGTTTCGCTCCGCCAGCCTGTGCTCGGCATCTGCCTCGGGATGCAGCTCATGTGCGCCCACTCCGAAGAGGGCGACGTCGACTGCCTCGGCATTTTCGACGTGCCCGTGAAACGCTTCGAACTGCCCAGCCCTAACCCCGACAACGTCAAGATACCGCAAATGGGCTGGAACAACATCAACAACGTCCGACAGCCGCTCTTCGACGCTTCGCTCGAAGGTCAGTTCGTATACTTCGTACACAGCTACTACGTGCCGCTGTGTGAATACACTGCGGCCTCGACGTTCCACACAATAGCCTATAGCTCAGCACTTTGCCGCGGCAACTTCTATGCTACGCAATTTCACCCCGAAAAAAGCGGAAGCGTAGGCGAGAAAATTCTCAAAAATTTCTTATCTATCTGATTATTATGGAGATAATACCAGCAATTGACATAATCGGCGGCAAATGTGTACGCTTGAGCAAAGGCGACTACGCCACTAAAAAAGTTTACAACGAGAACCCGCTCGAAGTGGCTCGGCAGTATGCCGACAATGGCATCACGCGCCTTCACTTGGTCGACCTCGACGGCGCAAAAGCCGGACACATAGTCAATTACAAGGTTTTGGAGCAAATAACGTCGCAGACGACACTCACGGTCGACTTTGGCGGTGGTCTGAAGACCACCGACGACCTGCGCATAGCCTTCAGCAGTGGCGCACAAATGGTTACGGGCGGCAGCATTGCGGTGAAGAATCCGGCCGAATTTGAGTCGTGGCTCACCGCCTACGGCAGCGAGCGCATCATACTCGGCGCCGACGCCAAAGACGGCAAAATAGCCGTTACCGGCTGGCTCGAAGACACTGATGCAGAGCTCATTCCGTTCGTTCAGAACTACTATTCGAAGGGCGTTCGCAAAGTCATCTGCACCGACATCAGCCGCGACGGAATGCTCGGCGGTCCGGCGGTAGAACTCTACCGCCGCATGCTCGACACCATTCCCGACCTATGGCTCGTGGCCAGCGGCGGCGTCAGCGGCATCGACGACCTGCACGCACTCAACGCCAACAACATTCCGGCCGTCATCATTGGCAAAGCCATCTACGAAAACCGCATAACACTCAAGCAGTTGCAGGAATTTCTGTAAAAAATCCGACACATTCCACTGTCGAATTTCGCGCTTAGTCTAATTTACTCATTTTCAGCAAAATTAGACTAATATGTTTTTTTTTCATAAAAAAAACAATATTGAGAATAATGTATCGGAATAATTTGCAATTTTGCAGTCGCAAAAAACGAAACAACAAAAAGAATTTATATTATTATTAATCAATAAATTAAACTGAAAATGAAAAAGTTATTAAGTTTTGCAGCAGTGCTTTTCGCAAGCGTTATGCTTCTGACAAGCTGCGGTTCGGCCATCGACGGTGTTAAACAAGTTGCCGAGCTTACAAACCAGATGTGCCCTATGGATCAAGGCAATGGTGTTGTTATCAATAGTGTAGTACTCAACGGCGACCAACTCGTTTACACTTGCGAAGCTGACGAGGATTATATCGATCTCAACAGCAATGCTGAGGCTGTCCGCAACGAAATGGTTGCAAGCCTGAAGAGCGATGCCGACGTGGTTAACATGTTCAAATCGGCTAAAGTAACCATCGTTTACAAATTCGTTGGTTCTCAATCGGGCGAAACTGTTCAATTCACAATTACACCTGACGAATTGTAATAAAGCATTTCTGAAATCAATTTAAATATCTATTAACCAATAAATTAAATTAAAAATGAAAAAGTTATTTTCAGTATTAGCAGCCGCATTGATGCTTGTATCATGCGCAAAAAGCAATTTCCAGAGCGAGCTCGACGCTATGAGCAAAGCTATGGAGTCAAAAGACTACGCAGCAGTTGTTGCTAGCGCCGACAAAATCATCAACGGTGTTGACAAAGCCGCTGCAGGCGACCTCGTAAGCGCTGGTACAATGTTGAACACTGTTGTTACTTTCAAACAACAGGCTGGCGAGCTCGACGCTCAGGAAGCTGTTGAACTCTTCAACAAAGCTATCACTGCTCTCACCGCTGCAAAATCGAAAAGCGACTACGACGCTACCGTTGCTCTTTACAAAGAAAGTGGTGTTGACGTAGAAGCTATCGCTGCCGCTCTACCCGAAGCTGCCGCATCTTTCCAGGCTTCTCTCGAAGCTGCTGAAGAAGAAGGCGAAGCTGAAGAGGGCGAATACGAAGGTGAAGAAGGCGAAGAGGAATAATCTATCGTACTCATAACTAATTTACCAAAAAAGCTGTCCGATTCCGGACAGCTTTTTTTTGTGCATACACGCATTGAAAAGAGCGCGCAGAGCATAAAAAAAAGCGAATCTTTCGATTCGCTTTTGTGGGCCCACCAGGGCTTGAACCTGGGACCCCCTGATTATGAGTCAGGTGCTGCTAACCAACTGAGCTATAGGCCCTACTTATTGAAATAAGTATTATATTTGCAACCGAGTTAGGTAGCGATGGCATACCGTCTCTCGCGAAATGCGATGCAAAAGTACTACTTTTTTTAAAAACAACAAAATATGTGCGATTTTTCTGACAAAATAAAGCGGTCGAAACTGATAATATTCGATTTGGGCAATGTGCTGCTCGACGTAAACGTCGGTAAATCAGTCGAAGCGTACAAGCGGCTGGGCGTGCCCGACGTAGAGAAGATACTCACCGACAGCTGTGCTGTCGGTGGCGCTTTCATAGCCCTCGAGCAAGGCACCATTTCGACTGCCGAGTTTTGCGAACAGATACGCCGCGCATCGGGCATCTCTCTGTCCGACAGCGACATAGTATCGGCCCTGAACGCCATGCTGGGCAGTTTTCCCGACTCGAAAGTGAAACTTGTTGAGCGGCTGCGCAAGCGATACACCGTTGTGTTGCTTAGCAACACAAACGCCGTACACAAAGAGTGTTTCGACACGATGGCACGAGGCTACAAGTCGCTTTCCGACTTGTTCGACCGCACTTGGTACTCGCACGAGATGCACTTGAGCAAACCATCGGCGGAAATATTCACACAAGTACTTGAATATCACAAATGTAAGCCCACCGAAACATCATTTTTCGACGATTCGTCGAAAAATGTGGCTGCGGCTCAGCAACTTGGCATAAATGCTTTTTTGGTTTCTGCGGAAATGCCGGTAGAGCGATATTTCAGCTTTCTTGACGAAGAGTAGTCATACTGTCGAAATTGCGCTTAATCTGCTGCTTCAATTCTTCAAGATTCACACCCATCAGTCGACTTGCAATTACGTAAACTTCTGAAATACAGACTTCTGTATCGTCGGTTTCGAGGAAGAGTTTTTCGGCAGGAATAGACTTTAAGAGCAATTCGGCCTTCGCCGAATTGAGTTGTCGCGGTCCGAGCGAGAAATAAATATTGTGTTTCTGGGCGCTTCGAATCCACTCGGGCGAGGCGTTGCAGCCGTGCATTATCCACGGTGTATACTTTTCATTATCAGCGCTTTCTGTAAGAATCAAACCGTAACATTTCACACAATGCACTATAATCGGTTTGCTCAATTGGTTGGCCAAAGCGACATGCTGGCGGAAGACGTCGAGCTGGACATCGAGCGCGGCACCACGCAGTTTGTCGAGACCGCATTCGCCTATGGCGAATGCGTTATGAGCCAGCGACTTAATAAACGTCATATCTGTCGTTTCGGCAGTTTGCCAAGGGTGAATACCAACCGAGTAGAATCCGTGCGCCGCCGAGAAGTCTGCGGCGTTCACAACGCTTACTACGTCGGCCTCGGTGCTCGGCCGGTGTGTGTGAATGTCGACGTACACGCTATTTCTTTTGCGCTCTGATTTTTTTGAGCGACTCGTAAATCAAGTCGTAGTCTTTGATGCCAAGCGACGACTCGAAGCGGCTGTTGAGGTCGATGCCCACGGCACCCGTCTGCGACGCGGCTACGATGGTACGCGGATTGATGCCGCCAGCCAAAAACCACTGTTTTCTAATCGGCTGACGCAGAATAAGTTGCCAATCAAAATATGGGTCATCGTCGCGTTCTTCATCGCGACGCACATCGAAGAGGTAATAGTCGGCACAATCGTCGTACTCCGACACATGGTCGAAGTCGTGGGCGTTTTCGATGATGAAGGTTTTGATAACCTCAAACCCCGAATCGTGCAGCGATTTGCACAACGCAGGTGTCTCATTACCATGCAGTTGTATGGTCTGAATGCCGAAGTCAGCAGCGTACTGGCGTATCTCGCGTTCGTTGCTGTCGATGAACACGCCCACGCGCTTGATGCGTTTCGGAATGATGCTGAGCATGTCGGGCTTAAGCCGCCCGACAACGCAGCGCGGCGACTTCGGACTGAAATTGAACCCGATGTAATCGGGTTCGAGAAACAATATCTTGCTGATATTGTCGATGTCGGTCATGTCGCAGATTTTTATTTTGACATCGTTTTTCATAGTGTTTGTATAATATTGATACTTAACTAACTACGCTATTTTACAATTTCGCTTTCGCGCAAACCGATGAGATAGAGAATAGTGTCGAGGCCGTTGACCGAGATGGCGTGCTGGGCCGTGGCCTTCACTTTGGGCTTGGCATGGAAGGCTATGCCGAGCCCCGCGAGCTGTATCATAGGCAAGTCGTTAGCACCGTCGCCAACCGCTATAACTTGCTCTAAATGAATATCTTCCTTAAAAGCCAAAAGTTTGAGCATCTCAGCTTTCTTACTGCCATCGACAATGTCACCGACATGGCGACCGGTGAGTTTGCCGTTCTCTACTTCGAGTTCGTTGGCAAAAACGTAGTCGATGTCGAGCTTGGTTTTCAGATAGTTACCGAAATATGTGAAACCGCCCGACAGAATGGCAGTCTTGTAACCGTATTTTTTAAGCGAGCGAAAAAGCCGCTCAGCGCCTTCGGTAAGTGGCAGATTATCTGCCACTTCCTTCATCACCGACTCGTCGAGGCCTTTGAGAAGCGCGATGCGTTTCTCAAACGATTGTTTGAAGTCCAATTCGCCACGCATGGCGGCTTCGGTTATGGCGCTCACCTTCTCGTAAACGCCCGCGCGGCGCGCCAGTTCGTCGATGACTTCGGTCTGTATGAGCGTCGAATCCATGTCGAAGCAGACCAGACGGCGGTTGCGGCGGTAGATATTGTCCTCCTGAAAGGCAATGTCGACTTCCGACTCCTTCGACACTTTGAGAAAATCGCGCTTCAGCTTGTCGACATCTTTCGGTACGCCTCGTACCGAAAGCTCTACAACGCTGATAGTGTTGCCGTTATCGGTTTTGAGCGAGCGGCGGCCACTCAGACGCGTTATCTTATCGATGTTGAGCCCTTGCTCCGAAATAATGCTTGTAACTTTCGCCAGATGAGAACCTTGCAGACGGCGAGCCATGAGCGTAACTATGTTACGCTCCTTGCCGTGCTGCGACACCCATTTTTCGTAATCTTTGGGCAAAATCGGGTTGAATTTTATATTCATGCCCAACTCGTAAGCCTTGAACAGCAAGTCTTTAAGCACTGGCGACGTCTCTTCCGACTTCGGAATGCTGAACAGAATGCCCAGCCCGAGGTCGTTGTGAATAGTCGCCTGACCAATATCGAGAATATCAACATTGTGATCGGCCAGAATTTTGGTCAGCGCAGCCGTTACACCAGGCTTGTCTTCACCTTGTACATTAATGAGTATCAGCTCTTTATTTATGTTTGCCATTTTTATCAATGCTTCAATTTTATTTCATGTAAAATGATGCCATATTTCTTACGCTATCTTCTAAACTCATGAATTTCAGACCGATAGCATTTGTCAATTTTTCCGATGAATACTTCTGGTGCCCGCCGATGGCGCGCACCGATTCGTAAGTCAGCGCCGGGCGGCTGCCGGTGAAAAATGCGGCTGTTTTAGCCGCGAAAGCGGCTAAATACAGCATGTTGCGCGAGGCCTTGCGGTATGGTGGCTTTTTGCCGAAGGCCTCGGCAAAAAGAGTCTGCACGGTACGTGTCTCGCTATTGTGCCCGACAACCACAAAACGCTGTCCGTAAAGCTTTTGCGCGGTTAGTTCAACCATTGCCTGCGCCACATCACGCGCATCGACATAGCCTGTAGCGCCATCGGTGTAGAACGAGGTGCCGCGTTTCATCGTTTGCGCGATAAGGGCGCTACTGCGCCCTTTGCGCCCCGGCCCGAGCACCACGCCCGGATTCACAACCACCACATTCAGACCGTTTTCGGCACCGCGCCACACCTCCATCTCCTGTCGGAATTTGCTTTGCGAATAGACGCTCCGCCGGTCGTCGACTTGCCACGGCGTATCTTCGGTCACAATGCCGCCTCCCATGGCTTTGCCAAGCGCACCAATGGAACTGACGTGGCAAAAGGCACCGACACCGCTCGCAATGGCGGCATCGACCATGTTGGCAGTGCCTTCGACGTTGGCGGCCCACATTGCCTTGCGGTCTTTTTTGCAAAACGACACCACAGCCGCCGCATGATACACTGTATCAACATCTTGCAGAGCCTCAACGAGGCTCTGACGGTCGAGCAAATCACCTTCGGCCCAGACGATTTTCGGGTACAAGTCGGCTGCGCCATAATGGGCGAAAACATCGGCAACCGTCTGACGGTCAGACGTTTTCCGGCACAAGGCTTTCACCTCTTCGCCTCGGCGAAGAAGCGCAAGCATAACGTGAATGCCCACTATCCCGGTCGAACCCGTTACCAAATTCATTATCAGTTATTTATCGTCAAAAAACTTTGTTTTTTGGCACTGTGGCTATAAATTCTTTTAAATAAAACGGCTCGAAGTAAGCCACGCTTTCAAACTCTCGCGCATCGAACTTCTTTTGCGCCAAGCGCGCCATATTGCTTGCAAGCGGACAAATGTCGGGCACGAAAACCGCGTTGGCGCTCGTTATCACCTTCTGACATTTGGCGGCACCATTGCCGCCAAATGCTATCACATTGGCCGACAGCTCGTTGGCAAACGCATTCTCGTCGACGACGAGCGCTTCGACCGGAACGATTACCTCGGCGTTGCGGCGCACCACCTGCGTATAGACCTCCATACGGCGCGCGTCAATCATCGGGCAGGCGATATCTATCTTACTGTCGGACAAGAAAATAGCCTCGTCAATAATATCGAGAGTCGGCACAGCGATTAGCGGTTTGCCCAGAGCGTAGCAAATGCCCTTTGCAGTGCTTGCGCCAATGCGCAAGCCCGTGTATGAGCCCGGTCCGCTACTCACTGCAACCGCCTCGATATCAGCAATTTTCACATCGCTTTGCGATGCGAAAATCCGCTCTATCAGAGGTGTCAGATTGGCGGCATGAGCGTTGCCGTCGTAAATCTCTAAATGCGAAACGGTTACACCGTTTTCGCTCAGCGCAACCGAACAAACGTCGGTCGATGTTTCTATATTCAGTATCATTACTATTCGCTTTGCAACCGCAAAGATAATTAATTAACGTCCAATAACAGAAAATTAGTCAATAAAGTATCATTATTTCGCTTCTTGCGTATAAATGCTTGTTTTGACAAAAAATAATTTAAGAAAACAGATATTATATGAAATTCAAATCATCATTTCTGGCTATTCCTTTAATAGCCGTAACGCCCTTATTTTTAGCCTCGTGCGGCAATTCAGCACAAATTGACAATGGTGCAGCTCTGGTAGATACCGACTACGACACCGACACTTCAAAATCGACACTTTCGGCGCAGGCCTTCTACGAAGTCCACTTCACCGACCCCAGCGACGGTGAAGATTATCTGGGACTTATGATTTATTACAACGAAGAGAACTGCAAACTCAGGCTTATAACCGACGAGCAACTGCAAAACAACGAGGTTTCGGAATCGAACTATTATAACATGATGGCCGACAAAGAGTCGAAAGACGATGTGGGCATCATGTACTATCAGCCTGAAAACGAAGGATTTCCGTGGTTCATGTGGGCTTGGGAAGCCGACGACGCTTCGGACATTTCCGAAAAACCGTTTTTCTCTTTCGATGTAGAGCAAAACGACGCATGGGCGGAAGTTGATTATTTCAATGAAATTTCTCTCGCCGACATGGACGAAGAGTATGTTTCGCAATTCTACGGTCCGGGTGAGCCTGAATTCAAAATGCTTACCGAAGGCAGCGCGCTCATCAACAGCCAGGAAGGCGGCGCCCAAGGCTATGGCGAAAGCCAATGGAGCAGCAATGAACCCGACGACACTCAGGCGGGCAACACCGAAGCGCCCGCACGCGAAAACACCCTCTACACCGGTGATACTGAGCCTACTACAACTGTAGCAAAAACCGATGCGACACTGCACCTCATAGTAGTGGCCAACACCATTGTTAGCGACATCGGACAGTCGTGCAAAACCGATATGGACAACGTCAGAAGCGAGTTCAACGGCATTGCATCGGTTCTGGGCATGAAATACAACGAGTTGCTCGTTTCGGGCGACAACTACGGCAAGAGCTATCTGGCCGAGACTATCAAAAACTTCAAGCCCGAAGCCAACGACGTGGTTGTCTTCGTTTACACAGGCCACGGCTTCCGCTTCGACGACCAGAAAGACTACTATCCTAACATGTGCCTCACACGCTCATCGTACGACGACATATCTAAAAACTACGTGGCAATGAGCGATGTTTACTCCGAACTCACACAGAAAGGCGCACGCTTAACTATCGTACTGTCAGACTGTTGCAACAGCAAAGTCGGAATGGACCGTCCTACGTTGGCCACCAACTCGCTCTTCTCGCGCGCCAACAACAACTTCGACATTGACAAGATGCAGAAACTCTTCCTCAAATCGAGCGGCAGCATTCTCTCAACAGCATCGAGCCCTGGCGAATACTCATGGTGCGGCGTCAATGGCGGTTTCTTCCTCCTGAGCGTCATCGAGAGCATGCGTAATCAGTTCAACGCCCTTTCGACCAACGACCCGTCGTGGAACACCCTTATTAAAGACGCCATAAGAAGTGCGTACGACAAGTCGAACTCGAGCCAGAGCCACGAAGCTCAAAACGGTCTTAAATACGTGAAAGTCAAATCTTTAAATTAACTCTTTCTTTATGAAATCAATAATAAAAATAGCCTTAGGCATAGTACTGGCTTTCTTAATTTTGTGCTTTCTTCTCGTTCTTATTGATGATGACAAATCGTCATCATCAACAAGCAACATTGCTCAAAATGTCGAATACGACGACGATGATGATTTGGACTGGGACTTAGATGACTGGGACGAAATAAACGACCTGCTTGCCGAAATGAACGCCATGATCGAGCAACTCGACTCCGAATACGGCGATGATGACAGCGATTGCAGCGGCTACGGATATAGCCACCATGGTGGCCATAGCGGTCACCACCACAGCAGCTACTACGATGACGACTATGATGATGACGATTATTATGACGATGATGACGACGACGATTATTATGACGACGACAATGACGACGATGATTATTATCAAAGCAGTAATAACAACTACTACGATGATGACGATGACGATGACGACAACTACGCTCCGCAGCCTACTGTGTCGCATCAGTCGCAAAATCAGGGCTCTTCGCACACATCAAGCCCGTCGAGCAACACGTCGGCTAGCGGAAAGCTTATCGAGATGGACCTCGCTTCGTTCAACAAAAACGTGGCCGACCTCAATACCGACAACGGTACTTTCATAGGCAGAACGCCTTGTATAGTAATGCTTTGGGCCGACTGGTGCGACTATTGTCAAACCAAACTTGAACCGCTCCTCGAAAAACTTGCGGTGAAATTCAAGGGTCAAATCAAATTCTACAAACTCAATGTCGATGAAAACGAGAGCGTTTTCAAGGCGTATGACCTTCAATCGCTGCCGACACTGATTCTCGGCTATGGCGAAGACATACAAATTTCGACTGGTACACCCAACGAAGACTGGATGAAAAACCAGATAAAAAACATGCTGTCGGAATAATCCGCACAACACTTTGGCAATGAGGACTTTAAAGATATTATTTACAATATTGTCTATGTCGGTTTTGATGCACTCTTGTGCATCAAAAACCGACAAAATTTGCCAAAAAATCGACACCGCACTCGAACAGAACAACCTCGAAGAGGCCATTTCGATGGCCGACGAAGTGTACGCCAGTCTGCCCGAAAGCAGCTACGAGAACGCAATCGACATTGCGTTCGCTTACTTCGTCACCGCTCACGACCTCTACGAAAACAACAATGTAGAGCAATGGCTCACAAAGTCGTTAGCATCTGTAAATCACGCTGTTAAAGTTGACTCGGCAGCCGCCGAAGAATACTTCGAATCGCTCTTCGAGAACCAAGAGGGCTACACGATAGATTTTTTCACACAGATGCTAAACACCGAAATCGATTACGTACGGCAAGGCGGACAGCTTGCCGATGATGAACTTGCCGCTCAATTCGACAAAAACTGAATCCGTCGTGGCCGACCAAACTACCGAAAAAGGACTCTACATTCACGTTCCTTTCTGCAAATCGCAATGCATTTATTGCGGCTTCGACCGAATTTTCAAATATCAACTTGCTGATAATTACATAGATGCGCTCGATATCGAGGCGTCGCTCATCGGCGATGAGCGACGCGTTTCGACTGTATATATCGGTGGTGGCACGCCATCGTCGCTGAGCGCCAAGCAACTCGACCGACTATTGTCGGTCGTAGATAAGCACTTCGATATCAGCAATTTAGTCGAATACACCATAGAATGCAACCCCGACGATGTCGGCGAGGAGTTCACTGCCGTAGCTAAAGCGCACGGTATCAACAGGATAAGCATGGGCGTACAAAGTCTAAACGACGAAGTGCTGCGACTGATGCATCGCCGCCATTCGGCGACGAGAGTGCATCAGGCTATAAATCAGCTCATTAGTGCCGGCATCGACAATATCAGCGTCGATTTGATTTACGGACTGCCAAAATCGTGGAATTACAATTTTATCGACGAAGTCGATAAATTCATTTCACTCGGTATCAGCCACTTATCGGCCTACGCGCTCTCTTACGAAGAGGGCACGCCACTCGCCAGAATGCACAAGAGCGGCCGAGTAGAAAAACTCTCCGACGACGAAGCCGCCGAGCAATATCAGACACTCACCGAGCGAATGAGCCAAGGCTCATTCGACCATTATGAAATCTCGAATTTCGCGCGCGGAAACAAGTTTTCGCGCCACAACACACTCTACTGGCAGCGCAAGCCATACTTCGGCCTTGGTCCGGCCGCCTGCGCCTTCGATGGGAAACACCGCTACAGCAATACGCCCGATGTAGCGCAATATATTGATTTACTGAATAATAGAAAGTCACCAGCACAAGCTGAACTCCTTACCGACGACGACATTTTCAACGAGATAGTCATGCTCGGAATGCGCACCCGCCGCGGCATCGACAAAGAGCAGATGAAGCGTTTGCCAAAAAAATATTCCGACCATTTCAGAGAGAAAAGCAAACAATTTTTCGACGAAGGATATTTCACTGAAAATGAACAATTTGTAAAACTTCGCGAAGAATATTGGTTCGTTTCGGACTACATAACTCGAAAAATATTTGTTTAGGAAATAATAAACCAATAATTTTGTCGTTAATTTATTAACCAAAAAATATTGATTTTAAGGACAAAAAATTAGCAACGAATCAACTTTTTTACTAATTTTGCGTTACAATAATTTGCTGGTTTATTAGTGAACTTTTAAGTTTGACAATAAAAATATTATAATATGAGTATGAAATTCAAACAGTTAGCTGCCATTGGTGCTGTAGGATTCACGATGATATTCTCATCGTGCTCAAAATTCACAGGCAGCAACAATGCGTCGAACGCAACCGGTTGGCAATACAACAACGCGGAGTGGGGCGGTTTTGAATACAAATCGGGATACGAGCAGGAAACTGGTCCGGGTTTGGTCTTCATAGAAGGCGGTACTTTCATCATGGGACGTGTTGAGCAAGACGTGAACTGGGGTTGGGATAATGTTCCGCGCCGTGTTACTGTAGCTTCGTTCTATATTGATGAATGTGAGATAAGCAATGCGAACTATCGCGAATGGCTCTATTGGATCAACCGCGTGTACGACGAGTACCGCGACCAATACCGCAAGGCATTGCCCGACACTCTGGTATGGCGTCGTCCGTTGGCTTACAACGAACCGTACGTAGAAAACTACCTGCGCCACCCTGCTTACTCTGACTACCCTGTTGTTGGTGTGAGCTGGATTCAGGCAACAAACTATTGCAAATGGCGTACCGACCGTGTCAACGAGTACATTCTGGTACGCGACAAAATCATTGAACTTAACGTAGCCGACCAAAAAGGCGAGAACAACTTCGATACCGAAGCATATCTCTACGGACAATATGAGACAACCGATGGCGACAAGCCTATAGAAGACCTCGGAGCCGACGACGGCAGCACACGCCGCGTACGTTGGGACGATGGCATCTTGTTGCCGAAGTACCGCCTCCCAACCGAAGCCGAATGGGAATACGCTGCTACCGGTCTTATCGGCAACACCGAGAGCGAACGTCTGTCGGACCGCCGTATCTTCCCTTGGAACGGCCACGTAGTCAGAAATGCTAACGACAAAGAGCGCGGTCAGATGATGGCCAACTTCGTTCGTGGCAACGGCGACTACATGGGTACCGCAGGTGCCTTGAACGATAAAGGTGATATCACAGTAAATGTAAAATCTTATTGGCCAAACGATTACGGCTTGTACTGCATGGCAGGCAACGTCAACGAATGGGTTGAGGACGTTTACCGTCCGCTCACATTCGACGATGCCGAAGAGTTCAACCCGTTCCGCGGCAACCAGATGAAGACCAAGATTCTTGATGAAAACGGTGTTCCCGTTGAAAAAGACAGCCTTGGCCGCATCAAATACCGCGACGAGACCGATAAGGACATTGCCGACCGTAAGAACTACCGCACAGCCGACAACCGCAACTACCTCGATGGCGACCGTAACTCGAACATCAGCAGCTCGGGCGATGAATGGACCGACTCTGAAAACGTTACTTCGCAAGCGATGTACCAAGGTTTCGAAAACGACAACGGTCTGCACAGCTTGATTACCGACCGTACACGTGTTTACAAAGGTGGTGGCTGGCGCGACCGCGCTTACTGGCTCAGCCCTGGCACTCGCCGATTCCTCAATGAGGACGAGAGCCGCGACGATATCGGTTTCCGCTGCGCTATGACTCGCGTAGGTAACCCGACCAAATATGGCAAATAAAAAATGACTTTTATATTAAAAAAGGGGTTGAGTATTCAACCCCTTTTTTAATACCTAATATCTAATCTCGGTTATAAACAACTGATTATGGAAGAATTATATTCAATATTCAAACAAAGCGCGGGCATATCGACCGACACCCGCACAATAGCAAAAAACTCATTGTTTTTCGCCCTTAAGGGCGAAAACTTCGACGCCAACACAATGGTTGACTTGGCTCTCGAAAGCGGCGCAATACACGTCGTAACAAGCAACAAAGCTTACGCCTCGAACCCGAAAGCGACCGTAGTAGAAGACACCCTGGCAACACTGCAACAGTTGGCGGCGTATCACCGCCAACAACTCGACATACCTATAGTAGGCATCACTGGAACTAACGGAAAAACAACAACCAAAGAACTCATTTCGAGCGTGTTACGTCGCAAATACAAAGTATTTGCGACCAAAGGCAACCTTAACAACCACATAGGCGTGCCTCTCTCGCTACTCTCAATAACCGACGACGACGACATGGCCGTGATAGAGATGGGCGCCAGCCACCCGGGCGAGATACGCGACTTGTCGGCTATAGTACGCCCTACATGCGGACTGATTACGAATGTGGGCATAGCCCACATTCAGGGCTTCGGCTCGTTCGAAGGCGTAAAACGCACTAAAGGCGAGCTCTACGCACAGCTCAAATCGACACACGGAACGATATTCATCAATGCCGGCAACGAAAACCTTGTCGGGATGCTGGGCGACTACGACCGCTGCATATCTTACGGCACTGATTCGGAGCAGAACTACGTCGACGGACATCTGACGGAAATGACTGAAACACTGAACTTTGAATGGCGCGTGAATAATGGTCTGTACCGTACGGTACAGACAAATCTGACCGGTGCATACAACCTCGAGAACGCTTTGGCTGCGGGCACGGTAGGCAGCTTTTTCGACGTGCCCGAAACCGAAATCTGCGTTGCCCTCTCGGAATACAAACCAACAAACAGCCGTTCTCAAATAGTTGTTACAGAGCGCAATAAAGTCATAGTGGACGCATACAACGCCAACCCGTCGAGCATGAATGCCTCGGTTGACAATTTTGCGCAGCTCAACGGCGAGCATAAAGTGGTGATACTTGGCGCTATGCGCGAGCTTGGCGAGCAGCAGACGCCGCAACATTTAGCTTTGCTCGAAAAATTGCAAAAACTTGGTTTCGAGCTGGTTATGCTCGTAGGCGATGAGTTTGCAGAGTTCAAACAGCTATTCTCAAATTTCAGATTCTACTCAGTGGTCGACGAAGTAATCGACGAGGCTAAAGCGCTCAACGGCAAGTACATACTTGTAAAAGGCTCAAACTCGAACCACTTGGGCAAGCTCGTAGAATACTTATAGTATTTCAAGAGCGATGCGGGCGCACGCCTCAGCATCGGCGAGGGCGTTGTGGTGGTTTATCATGTCGAAACCGCAAAGCGAGGCAACGACATCGAGACTATAGCCATAAGGACTTTTGAATCTTTTGCGCGCTGCCTGCAGCGTGCAAAAGAACTGATAGTCAGGATAGTCCATCTGATAGCAACGAAAAACTGCCTTGAGGCAGCTTTCGTCGAATGCTTTGTTGTGCGCCACAAGCGGCAGACCTTCGATTTTGGGCTCAATCTGAGCCCAAACCTTCGGGAACACATCGGCATTGGCAGTGTCGGCCATCGTAAGTCCATGAACCTCAGTGCAATGCCAGTTGTAATATTCGGGTTCGGGCTTTATAAGCGAATAAAACGTGTCGGCAATGACGCCGCCACGCACAACAACAATGCCCACAGAGCACACACTTGTGCGGCAATTGTTGGCCGTCTCAAAATCTATTGCAGCAAAATCGAGCATTGCAAATTCTAACACTTAAAAAAAGTGGAAGACACAAAGTGTCTTCCACAAATACATAATACGAAAAATCTTACTTCAATAATTCGCTGAAAGCAGCGAGGAACGTGTCGGCCTCAGCTTTGCTGAGGCAAAGCGGCGGCAACAGACGGATAGTGTTGGTGCCTGCTACACCGGTGAAGATGTGCTTGTCGAACAAGAGTTTTGAACGAATCTCTTTTATCGGCTCGTTGAACTCGATGCCAATCATAAGGCCCAAACCACGTATTTCTTTGATTTTAGGCGACTTAGGCATATTATCAAGCAGATACTTGCCAATCTTAGCAGAATTTTCAACCAGATGCTCTTCTTCGAAAATGTCGGCAACGGCAATGGCAGCCGCCATTGCGAGGTAGTTGCCGCCGAATGTTGTTCCGAGCATTCCGACAGTAGGTTTGAACTCGGGCGAGATAAGAATGCCGCCGCAAGGGAAACCGTTGGCGATACCCTTAGCCATAGAGATGATATCGGGACGAACGCCGGCGTGCTGGTGAGCGAAGAACTTGCCGCTGCGGCCGTAGCCCGACTGTATCTCGTCGCAGATAAGCATTGTGCCATATTTATGGCACAAATCGGCGAGTTGCTTGAAGAATTCGGGCGTCGGAATATGTATTCCGCCACAACCTTGTATACCTTCGATGATTACAGCAGCCACATCGCCTTTGCTTACAATGCTTTCTACACTCTGAATATCGTTCAGAGTGGCAAATTCGACATTATGTGTGGCATTGAACGGCGATACGATTTTAGGGTTGTCGGTAACGGCAACCGCGCCAGAAGTACGGCCGTGGAAACTCTTGTGGAAAGCGACAACCTTGTTGCGTCCCGTGTGGAACGACGCCAACTTCAGAGCGTTCTCGTTGGCCTCGGCACCCGAGTTGCAAAGGAACAACGAATAGTCGTTGTAACCGCTCAGCTTGCCGATTTTATCGGCAAGACGAGCCTGCATAGGGTTGATGACGCTGTTGGAGTAAAACCCGATGTTGCCGAGCTGCTCAGTGATGGCCGAAATATATTTCGGGTGCGAATGACCGATAGAAATCACTGCATGGCCGCCATAAAGGTCGAGGTACTCCTGACCTTTGTCGTCCCAAACTTTACAACCGCGTCCCTTGACCGGGACAACGTTGAAAAGACTATATACATCAAATAAATTCATAGCCGTAGATTTAAAAATAAAAACCAAAAAATTAGAAACCGCTCGGTTTGAGATTCAGACCCGTGTTTTCGGGCAGGCCGAAAAGCAGGTTCATATTCTCAACCGCCTGTCCCGACGCGCCTTTCACGAGGTTGTCAATCATCGAGATGACATGCAGCTTGCGGCCGTATTTTCTCACATAAAGCACTGCTTTATTGGTATTTACAACCATTTTGAGGTCGGGGTTGAAATCGACTACATTGACAAATGGCTCGTCTTTGTAATACGCTTTGTATAAATCGATTGCCTCAGACTCTTCCATGTCGCAGTTGAAATAAACCGAAGCCATGATGCCACGCGAATAATTACCGCGCATAGGCACAAAGTTGAGTTCACCTTCGTAGTGAGGCGCCAATTTGTGCAGCGTCTCGTTTATCTCGCCCAGATGCTGGTGAGTGAACGATTTGTAGACCGAAATGTTGTTATCGCGCCACGAGAAGTGGGTTGTCTCCGACGGTTTTTGACCTGCGCCGGTAGAACCTGTGATGCCGGTAACGTGAATCTCGCCAAGCTTGTCGGCTTTTGCCATAGGCAAAAGCGCAAGCTGAATGCTTGTTGCGAAGCAGCCCGGATTGGCAATGTGCTTGGCCAGTTTTATCTCGGTACGGAAAGCCTCGGGCAATCCGTAAACAAAGTCCTCAGCATCGGCGGCGAGGCGGTAATCGTTCGACAAGTCGATGATTTTACCGTCGTAATCCTTTGGCAATGAATTGACAAAGTCCTTCGACTTACCATGTCCCATGCAGAGGAAGAGCACGTCAACTTCGTTGACGGGCGCTTCGGCACAGAAGCAGAGCGTCGTTTCGCCCACGAGGTCGTGATGGGCCATCCAAAGCGGTTCGCCGGCATGACTAGTACTTTGCGCGAACTGAATGTTCGCGCAAGGGTGATTGATCAGAATGCGTATCAATTCACCGGCTGTATAGCCCGCAGCCCCTATTATACCTACTTTTATCATTATTCTGTATGTTTTATTCTATGTAAAAAAACAACTTATTATTGTCTCTCATTCGGATGCGCCAGATAGTACGCTCTCAACGCTGTCGATGTCACCTTGATGAACCCTTTTGCGTCGTCAGATGTCCAGGCCTTGGCAGTCTCACCGTACTCGCCCAATTTATTCTTAACCAAATCGTTAGGCGAATCAACACCAACTGTTTGGAAGCAAAGCGGACGCAGTTCGAGCGTAACCTCGCCCGTCACATTGCGCTGACTACTTGTCAGCATTGCCTCGATATCGGGCATAACAGGCTCAAGATACTGACTCTCGTGCAGGAACATTCCGTACCAGTTCGACACTTGGTCTTTCCAATACTGCTGCCACTTCGAGAGCGTGTATTTCTCAAGGAAACGGTGTGCGCCGATAATCAACATTGGTGCTGCGGCTTCGAAACCAACGCGGCCTTTGATGCCGATGATGGTGTCGCCCACGTGGCAGTCGCGGCCAATGCCATAGGCTGCGCCAATCTCTTCAACAGCCTGAATAGCAGCAATTTTATCAGTATATTTCTTTCCGTTAACGCTGCACAATTCGCCCTTCTCGAAGCCCAGTTTCAAAATTTCCGGACCTTCTTTGGTTGGGTGTTTCAGATAGGCCGATTCGGGCAGACCCTGCTTTGAATCAAGTATTTCGCCGCCGCAAATTGACGTGCCCCAAATGCCCACGTTGTATGAGTATTTGAGTTTTGTGAAATCGGCGAAAAATCCGTTTTTGTTCAGATAATCAACCTCTTCCTGACGGCTCAAGTTACCGTCGCGTGTCAGCGTAATAATCTCAACGCCCGGGCACATAACCAGGAAAGTCATATCGAAACGGATTTGGTCGTTGCCAGCGCCCGTTGAGCCGTGAGCAATGGCCGAAGCGCCAATCTCTTTGGCATAGCGCGCGATGGCGATGGCTTGGAAGATGCGCTCCGATGAAACCGAAATCGGGTAGCAGTTGTTGCGCAGCACGTTTCCAAAGACCATATATTTCAGACTCTTCTCGTAGTATTCCTTTGTCACGTCGAGAGTTACGTATTTTGTAGCGCCCAGTTTGTAGGCGTTTTCCTCGTTAGTTTTGAGTTGCTCGGCGCTGAAACCGCCAGTGTTGGCACAAGCCGCGTGAACCTCGTAGCCCTTTTCCTTTGCCAGATACATAACGGTGTACGATGTGTCCAAACCACCGCTGAAGGCCACTACAACTTTCTTTTTCTGTTCCATATTGTTATTTTTTTGAACGCTGATGACGCAGATTTAACAGATTAACGACTTTGTCAGTCTCGTGTAAATACCTAGTTATCAGCAAAATATTCATTTTTAATTATAAATTTTAAATTGCTTTCAGTCCTCCGGGAAACCGTCGGGGAAGCGAGCCTTGATAATATCGACAACGCCCGGGTCGTGCGACAGTTCCTCGTCGGCGTCGCGCACGCTGCGTGGACGCTCGGGGTCGTAGAGCATACCGGTGCAAACGCAGTAGCGACGGTCGGTGCGCTTCAGAATATCTTGGTTGATGCAGCCCTCGCAACCTTTCCAGAATGTCTCGTCGTCAGTGAGTTGCGCGAATGTTACTGGTACATATCCGTGGTCGGTGTTGAGTTTCATAACAGCGGCACCCGAAGTCAGACTGAAAATCTTTGCATTCGGCCAGCGCATGCGCGCAAGCGAGAACGTTACGTGCTTGATGCGTCGCGACAGGCCCTGACCACGATAAGCGTCGGGGACGATAAGTCCCGACGTCGTTACGTAGTGCTTGCCGCCCCACGTTTCGATGTAACTGAAACCGGCGAACTTATCACCATCGAGGGCAATAACAGCCTTGCCCTCGCTCATTTTCTGCTTGATGTAACCCGGGTTGCGCTTTGCAATGCCGGTACCTCTCACTTTTGCCGCGGCTGCTATAGTCGATAAAATTTCATCGACATAGGCGTAATGCTCTTTGTCGGCAATCAAAATGCGAATATCGCTCATAATAGCTAAAACCTTCTACAACAGTAAGTTTCGAATATCAGGGAAAATAACGGCCAAACGGTTTGTGATAAACTCACGGTCGACACCCTCGCGAATGACGAGCAACACCGTGTCGTCGCCAGCCAACGTGCCGATGATGTCGCCAACGTGGTTGCTGTCGACCAGACTTGCGGCTACGCTTGCGTAGCCGGGCTGTGTCTTAATAACAGCGAGCGAGCCTGAGTAAGCCAGACTGCGTATACCGGTGCCACCAACGACCGACGGGTCGAAAT
The DNA here is from genome assembly GCA_017960905.1 of Bacteroidales bacterium. Taxonomy (GTDB): domain Bacteria; phylum Bacteroidota; class Bacteroidia; order Bacteroidales; family Marinilabiliaceae; genus W3P20-009. The sequence goes on along the minus strand of JAGCYH010000001.1, from coordinate 22,483 downwards.
TTTTGAATGTCGCGTTCTCCAATGCCTCGGGGTTAACGTATTGATAACCGGTTTCGGGATTCGGAACTTTCGCAATTTTCAACTCTTTGATGTCGCGCGACAATGTTGCTTGTGTCGCTTTGAAGCCTTCCTGCTGCAATTTGTTCAACAGCTCTTCCTGGCTTGCTATCACGTACTTATTGACTATTCTTCTAACGGCAAATAGTCTTGCTATTTTGTTTTTAGACATTTTATGATGTATTTTTATTCAAACACGGTGCAAAATTATGCAATAGTTCGGATATAACAATAATTTTCTTTCAAAAAATGGTTAATATTTCGATTAACGTTTCACAAAAATTAAACCTTCCTGACAACGATGGCCGAATTAGTTCCGCCAAAACCGAACGAGTTCGACAGGAAACTGTCGAACTTACAGTCGGTTGTCGATGTTATAATGTTCAGATTCTGAGCTGTTTCGTCCTTCTCGGTCAGGTTGATATTAGGCGCAATGAAACCGCCGAGCATCATTATAGTAGAGTAAACCACCTCGCTGGTACCAGCCATCCAAAGTTCGTGGCCTGTCATCGACTTAGTCGATGACACAGGCGGGCGGGCGCTACCTTGCAGACGGTCGATAGCCAACGCTTCGTTGGCATCGCCTATCTTGGTCGATGTGGCGTGCGCGTTGATATAACCTATCTCGTCGACACTGATATTTGCCTGATTGAGAGCGCGTTGCATGGCAGTGTACGGGCCATCGACATTGGGTGCGGTGAGATGCTCACCGCCCGAAGAGAAGCCGTAGCCGACAACTTCGGCGATGATGTTGGCTTTGCGACGCAAAGCCGATTCGAGGCTCTCCATAACGATAGCCGCACCGCCGCCGCTCGGAACAAGCCCGTCGCGGTGTTTGTCGAACGGGCGCGAGGCCTTAGCGGGGTCGTCCATCTGCGTCGAGAATACCGACATGCCGTCGAAACTGCCCACACTGTATTCGTTGATTTCCTGGGCGCCGCCGCATATTATTGTGTCCTGCAAGCCTTCGCGAATGTACATGGCCGCCAAACCTATTGCGTGCGAGCTACTTGCGCACGCCGCCGACACTGTCAGACTGACGCCGCGGATACCCAACGACACGGCCAGATTCATGCTCAGCGTTGAGTTCATGACCTGAAACACGTTGCCCGAACCGACGAGTGTAGTGTTGTGCTTGGCACGCATGATGTCGACACCTTCGATGATGGCCTTGGCCGAACTGTCGTTGCCCATGATGAGGCCAACTTCGTTGCTGCGGATGAAGGCATCGTCGATGCCGGCCATCGCAAGTGCCTCACGCACTGCGACATAGGCATACACACCATGTTCGGCGAAGCGCAAACGGCTTCGCCGGTCGAGAATGCTACGGGTGTCGATGTCGGGCAGCATACCGCGCAAACCTGAGCGGTAGCCCATGTCGAGCCGTTGCTGGTCGATGCCAATGCCACTGCGGCCTTCGCGCAAAGCGGAGGTTACCTCAGCCACATTGCTACCCAAACACGAAAAAATGCCAAGACCGGTTATTACAACTCTTCTGTTCTGCACAGCGCAATCAATTGTTGCACAATGCAAAACGGCTAAGCCGTTTTGCTTTGCGCATTATATCAACATGAAACGAAAATACTTATTATCAGACGTTTAAGTATAAAGACCGCCGTTAATCGACACGACTTCGCCAGTTATGTAACCGGCCTTGTCGGAAGCGAGGAAGGCTACCAAGTCGGCAACCTCTTTCGGCTCGCCGAAACGACCCACGGGAATTGTCTTTTTCAACTCCTTCTCGTCGAGGTCGGCTGTCATGTCGGAATGTATGAAGCCCGGCGCTACAGCATTGACAGTAACGCCTTTACGTGCGACTTCCTTGGCGAGAGCCTTGGTAGAAGCAATTATGCCGCCTTTGGCGCACGAGTAGTTTGTCTGCCCGGGCAGGCCGGTCAGACCCGACACTGAAACCATGTTGACGATGCGGCCGAACTTCTTGACGAGCATATTCTTCAGAAGCGGTTGCGTAACGTTGTAAAAACCGTTCAATGTGATATTTACGACGCTCGACCAATCCTGCGGCTCCATGAAAACCATAAGATTGTCCTTTCTGATGCCGGCATTGTTGACGAGGCAAGCGATGTATTCGCCCTCGTGCTCTTTGTGCCATTTGTCGAGAGCCGCAGCCGCCGCTTCGCGGTCGGCTACGTCGAATGGCAGAAACTCGCCATCTGAACCCGCCTCACGCACAAGCCGAAGTGTCTCTTCGGCTTCGGTCTGGTTAGAGCGGAAGTTGATGATTATCGTGTAGCCTTGCTCCGCCAAGGCTACACACACGGCGCGCCCCAAACCACGGCTGCCACCTGTTACTAATGCGTATTTCATATATTTATTTTAATTCTTTTTCTGATTGCAAAGCTACATCAAAAAAAATGAATTTTAAAACAAATATAGTAAATCACTTAATCACTCTGAACGAAAACGTCTGACAGCCAAGCAGTCCGCCACCGTCGATGGCTTCCACAACACCGACAAACTCGGTGTTGATGTCCGACGCCATGAAGGGTATTTCGGCCTCGCCATTCTCGTCGGTCATAACGGCCGGGCGCCATTGCAAGAGGTTGCGCGGGTCGGGCGTGGGCGAGTAGCGGTCGAGCGGGTCGGGTTCGTAGAACTCGCGCTTCGGGTAATAGCCCTGCGACTTCCACATACCATACATTTTAAGCAGCTGGTCTTCAGTATATTGCGGACCAGGGTAAATATAGCCCCTCATGGGATAGCCAATGATAATCCAATCGGCAAAGCCCGCGCCCTTACGACCATTGGCAGGTTCGTATTTAATGAGTTCGTAGCTTGCGCCGCGTTTGGGCAAAAGGCGTTTTCCGCCTTTCTGGCGATACCAGTCGGCCATCGGACTGCCTTCGGGGTGATGCGAATAGCCGTGATAATCGTTGAGATAAGGCAAGTCGGGCTGACACTCGCAAACCCACTCGCCGCTCGACAAAATAGCCAGACTATCGAGATAGCCGGTAACCTTGTCGCGGAAGAGGACACGGCTTTTTGCCTTTACAGTGAATTCGTTCAGGTCGATGGTGCCCTCTTCGCTGTGAATGATGCGCTCACCACGATGCGTTTCAAAAATCTGATTCATAGGAAAATAGCGCAGTCGGCTTTGCCGATGCGCGTTAATGGTGTCGAACGGGTCGACAATGATAAGTCGCCCGCCGGGCTTCTTGAGCATGGGCTTCAGATAGACGCGGCCCGGCATAATAGTCATCTGGTCGGGAGCTACTTCGAAGCGGCCGAGCGTGTCGCACACGACGAGGCATGTGTCGCCTTGCGGCGAGAAGGCTTGGATGAACTGCAAACCTTTGGTGCGGTCGCGGCGGGCGGTTTCGATGCCTGCGATGCCGTCGGGCAACAACGGTTGCCCGACAAGTGGCTCACTGCTCCACACATAGCGGCGCCAGCCTTGCGTCAGCAGCAGAAGGTCGAGTGCCGCATGGCGGTCGGCATTCTGCTCATCGAAGTAATATGTAGGGTTGAAAATGCTGCCGCGAATCTGCTCCGCGAGGTAGCAGTGCGAGAGAATATTCTCGTGGCCAGGCTGATAGAGGTATGCCTTGTCTAAGATGCTCACCGCGAGTTCGGCCCTAACTGGCTTTCCGTCAGCGTCTTTCACCTGCAGGTGCACAGTGCCATCGTCGCGGCAGTTGTAGCGCTCGTGGTTTGGCGCGGCGGTGAGGCTCAGGCGTTGCTCGGGGCGCACGAACACCAGGCGTTCGGCGACGGGGCGATTAGCCCCGTCGGACAATGTTATCTCGGCAATACCCTGAAACAGAAAGTGTTCCATAGGCAAGCGGACAACTTGTTGTCCGCTGACTGTGCCGCTGGCGTTGCAGCATGTGATGCCGTGCAGTTTGGCACTGACTGAGAAAGCATGGGATGCGTCGTCGGGTGCGGAAATTAGCAAGCTGATTCCGTCAGAGTTATTGCGAATAACTCTGAGCGACAAGCCGTTACGTTCTATCTGTGGAAAGTCGTAAGTTCGGCCGTCGGAGAGTTTTACCATGTACTCTTTGCCCAATTGCGGCGTAATGGCAAACTGTCCCATGCCGTCGTGAAGGCAACGTATTTCGGCTATCGGGCGGTCGTTCTCAAGTACCTGACCTTCAACGTCTTCGGGGAAGCCGTCGCCGTAGGTGGCTTTGAAAGCCACCACGGAGCTGACGTTGTAGATCAGATTTCCGCCTTCGGGGGAAAGCGTAAAACGGTGACGGGCAGACCGTTTCTGAATGGAATCATTCAGAACGGCCTGCGTCGAAATCGAATCCATTTGCGACACGCGGTCGAGGACCATAATGCGGCGCGGACGCAGTGCCTGAGCCGTGTCGGCAGTGAATGCCGACATGGCATAGCCTTCCATAAAGTACTCACCATGAGGCCATTCATCACCAATGTATATGTGGCCGTTACCTCGTCCGCCCACGAGCGGATATTTCTCGCTCCACACTACGCTATCGGTGGCGGTGCGTATCTGCAGGTAGAGCGTCTGGCTGCGGTCCGAGAGCGCCATAGTGCGCCGGTCCATCAGGTAGGCCTTGAACCATAAGTCCTCGCCCGTCTCGGCTATCTCTTTGCTCGGCATCAGATAGACGAAGTCCTGCGCCGCCGCGCTTGCGGCGGCGGTCAAAGCTAATAATATGATATATAATTTGCTCATAATCAATAATTTATTGTCTATTTTTAATTTTTCCAAAGGCTATAGCATCCCCTGTCCGACCGTATGCAGACATCAGTAACTGCTTGAAAATCTGCACAATCAGAGTGAAATCAGTCTGTTATTTCAACACACGGGGTAAAGGTTGGAACCACGATTGCCGCTGGCGCAGTTCCTGAACGTTCAAATTGCTTATAACCTGATAGTTATCATCGGCATCAAGCATTTCAAAGTCGTCGCCCGTCGACTCGATATAGGTTATCGTGTCGACGTAAGGCGGCAACGGGTCGAACACCAACACGAAGACGGTGAAGTCGCCCGAGAAGCCATCGAGCCAGAAGCGCTCGTCGGTAGGCAGACCGCGCAGTTCCTTGAGTTTATACTGTCGGCCGTGGTCGTCGATGAGCTTTGTGCCCGAAGGCACGCTGTAGTATTCGTGCATCCAGTTTTGCTCGTGCGCCACAGCCAGATAAGTAGCCTCTGGCGTACGCCAGAGGGCCATAGTACCATCTTCCACCGGACGTATCAGGCAGTCGTCGGTGCGGTACGCCGCCCATGTCGTGTGGTCGTTGCGGTCGTAGTTGTTCTCGGCCCTCTCGAGGCGCGGCGATCTGAAGAGCGGACTCTCGTCGTACTCGCTTTGCCGCGTAATAACCTGCTGCTGAAGGCTTATCGGATTTTTGCTTCCGCCACGCAAATTCCACAACGGCACACCGTAGATGGTTATGAGTTTGGTCTGCTCGTCGAGTTTTGGGAAGTAGATTCTGAAATCGAGCTGCGTACCCGCGGCGGCTTTCACACCGAAATGTTTGCGCATACACTCGGGAGCAGTACGCTTGGCGCGGTATTGAGCGCCCGTCTGCATATCCACAATGGCCGTCTCTTCCGAGGCCAGCCACAAGCCAGTAACCTCATCGGCAGGCATTTTGAAATAGCAGTGCAGCACCGTCTCGTCGTCCTCCTCGGTCAGCATCCAGTAGAGCAGCACTATGCCTTGCGAAACGCTGAAACTTGTGGGGAACAGACTCTCGAAATTGTCGCACACAGGCGCATCAACCCAACAAGTATCTGTTATCCAACTATTTTCGGTGCTTGGCCAAGCCACCGTTGTCTTTTTCGTCTTCTTGTCAACCGTCGGTTTCGGACTGATAGCCGGGGTGCATTGGCTTTTGGTGAAAATCTTCACGTCTTTCGTCTGCGCCACCGACGTGGCGCAGAACATTGCCATGAGCACTATTATTGTCAGTTGTTTCATCTTCGTTCGGTTTAAAGGTTCGAGAATGTGTTTATATTGTTGCTAATGAGCTTACTACGATATTGCAGATAACACTCGGTGATATCCTCGGCGCCCGCCTGCGAGTGGAGGCTGTAGAGAATGCATTTCTCGTCGCCCACGCGCTCGGCAATCCAGAGATAGCTCTGTCCGTCGCGCTCATCGTCGATGCTGAAGAAGAACTGCTGCGGCGAGTAGTTGAGGAAATATCCCTGAGCCGTGTCGGGGAAGCTGCTTGCCGACACCAGCAGACGGTTTATAAGGTCGAAATCGGTCTTTTCGCTGAAGGTGTAAGCCATATCCACCGCGCCCTCGGTGCGGTCGGCGGTGCAGTCGAGAACGGTTTTTGCGGCACCCTGATTGGCGGCCAGCTTCGAGATGAACTCGTCCATACGGGCCGGCGACTGATACTTGCGCGGTGCGGCGGTGGTGTCGGGCATTGCTACAGGGCTCTCGGCTTCGACCTTCGGCTGTGCTGTGGCGTTGTCTGTTGCCGCGTTTGCGGCAACAAGTTCACGCTGCGGTTTGGCTTTTTCGGGTGCGCGGCGTGTCGTTGCGGGCTTTGCCGGTGCAGCGGGCTGCACCTCAGCAACGTTCGACTGCAAATCTTTCAGCGTATCAGCAACCACCTCAACCACAGCCTGTTGTGCAACGTTCAGTGTGTCAATGCCGGTATTTGCGGCAAGTTGTCCGTCATTAGTCTCATTGCCGGGCGTACCCAAGAGCAGGAATGCGCCGCCAACGCCAATGAGGGCAGCAATGCCGGCGGCCACGGCAAGCCAGCGCTTCCAGAGCACTGGCGCGGGCTCGGCGGCTTCTATCTCGCCCATAACGCTCGCAAGAAAGTCGTCGGGTACTTCCGTCGCCTGACGTTTCTCTTCGCTTCGGCGCAAGGCCTCGCGCAGGTCGCTATCGTTTATCTTGCTCATATTCTTTATTCTTTATTTTTTATCATTATCAATAACTTTTTTCTTATCCGATGCAGCCTAACAGCCAACGCATTAGGCTCAGCATCAACAATATATGCAATTTCTTGCAGAGGTTTGTCGTCGTAGTAGTACAGATGTACCAGCATCCGTTCGTCGGGCGGCAAATCGTCCAAAGCGCTCTCCAACAGCCTTATGCGCTCCTCGCTGCCCGTCGAGAGCTCGTCGTCGGACTCGCCGCTGTCGGCTATCAGCGCCTCGTCGATGTCGATCCATCGCACCTTGCGGCGCCTCAGGTGGTTTATCGACTCGTTGTAGGCTATGCGTATGAGCCACGTCAGGAACGACGACCGCCCCTCGAACTGCGCCACTGCCTTGTAGGCCTTCACAAAGACGTTTTGCGCAAGCTCCTCGGCATCGGCCCGGTTGCCTACCATGCGAGCCACGAAATCGAGAACCGACGACGAGTAACGCCTGACGAAAAAGGCGTACTCAGCAGCGGCGGCCTTACGGTCGCCGGCTGTCATATAGCCGGTTAGACGACTTATGCGCAGCTGCTCGTCGATGTCAGTTCTTCTATCCATTCTGACCTTTTGACAACGGTTTCGGCAAAATATTACACCTCACACCGATTTTTTTTCAAAATAAATGAATTTTTCTGTGAAAAGAACGATGAAAATGAACAATGAACAATGAACAATTAAAAATTAACAATGATAATTACGAACGCAACGCGGGGCCCGAATGGCCGGCAGGGCCACGCTACCGCATGAGCCGGCGAGCGCCCGAAGAATTTGCGCGGAAGGCGGAGTGAGCAAAACACCGTACAAACGAAGCGCAGCGCAGTGCGTTTGTTTTGCGCCGCCGAACGAAGCAAATTCTTAGCGAGGCGGGTCCGCGGCGAGTTCTTTTGCAACTTTTCTCACGGCGAGAAAAGTTCTTTTTTTGAAAAAAAAATATCGATTTTTGAACCACGGAACACACGAAAAACACGGAAAGATATTATCACCGAATAAAACAAAACGTAACGAATGACGCCTTGCGGCGTCGGGCGAATGAACAGACGCACGGCCGAGCGTCTCTACACATTACACATTACTCTTTACTCTCTACTCTTTACTCTCTACTCTTTACTCTCTACCTAGAACGAGAAATTGTAGCTTATTGTCGGTACGCAGAGGTACATATAGAGCATGTAGCCTTGGTAGTGGTCCATGCTATATGCATCGTTTTTGACGTAAATCGAATATGGGTTTTTGTGGCTGTAGACGTTGTAAACCGACAGCGCCAGCTGCGAGTGGAAACGGCGGTCGGGCTTCTGCTTGAAGTCGTACACCACCGACATGTCGAGGCGGTGGCAGTCGGGCATCTTGTAGCCGTTGCGCTCGGTGTAGATAGAGAAGGCCGCACCCTGATAGTAGAACGAGCCCACAGGCAGCGTGGTGCGCCCGCCCGTGTGATACTTGAACGAGCCCGAGAGCGACCATTGGTCGCTCATGCGCCACATGGCATTTACCGACAGGTTGTGGCGCTGGTCGTAAACGGCATAGTACCACTTGCCATAGTTCACACCATCGATGCGGCGCTTGGCCTCAGAGAGCGTGTAGCTCACCACGAACGATGTCCGCCGCGAATCGCGGCGGAGCATCAGTTCCAAGCCGTATGCCCTACCCTCGCCCGAGAGCACTTCGGTCTCTATGTGGCTGTTGAGTTCGAGTTCGGCATTGTCGCGGAAATCTATCACGTCGTGCATCTTCTTGTAGTACGCTTCGGCACTTGCTTCTATCTGTGCCACAGGCAAATAGCCATGCACACCTACGGCGAATGCATCGGCCGACTGCGGTTTAATGTACGAGTCGGCGGGCGCCCAGATGTCGGTAGGCAGACCGAGGGCCGAGTTGTTGAGCAGATGCTGGTATTGCTTGGTATGGGCGTACGAAGCTTTAAGCGTCATATTGTCGCTGAGCGAATAGCTCAGCGACAGACGCGGCTCGAGGCCGAAATAGCCTTTGGCTATCTGTCCGCCGCTGTAGTGCGTCGAGTCGGTGTAATGGGGCATGTCGGTGTAGTGGCGCACCGTGGTCGGGCCAAGATGGAATGCCGACGCGAGGCGCAAGCCGTACGACAGCGTCAGCTGATCGGTGACGCGGTGTTCGTTGCCGGCGTAGGCGGCCACAAGAGCCATCTTCTTCTTGTCGATTTGCATGGCCTTCATCAACGAGCTGTCGTTGAGCGGCACTATCTCGCCCGGGTTGTACGAGTGTCCCTCGAGGGCGGCACCGAAAGTAATGTGCATACGCTCGAGGTAATAGTCGGCATCGGCTTTGGCAACCACCTCGCCCATGCCGGCGTGCCACTCATAGTTGCGCACGTCAGCGGCTTGCCGCTGACGATAGTTGTAGTTGCTGTATGTCAGTGTGGTGTTAACGAACATATTGTCCGACGAGGTATGGTTCCAGCGCAGCGTAGCCGTCTGGTTGGCCCACGTCTGGTCGTTCTCCTGCGACAGCATAGGGCACAGGAAGCGGTCTTTGCTCAAATAGCCCGAAGCATACACTTTGTTGTTCTGGTCGATGTTCCAGTTGGCTTTGGCGCAAATATCATAGAAACGCATCCTGTCGTTCTCGTGGTCCCACGTGTAGTTGTTAATCTCGTCGAAATACAAGAAGTCGGGGCCGAAATCGTTCAGGGCGCTGAGACCTTTGACGAGAGCGTCGCTGTAGCCGAATCGTCCCGACGCCATAAACGAGGCTACGCCTCGTTTCAGCGGACCTTCAACGAGCAGTCGGCTCGATATGAGTCCGATGCCGCCCTGTGCCTTGAACTGCTGGTTGTTGCCCTCTTTCATCTGCATATCCACCACAGCCGACAGCTTGCCGCCGTAGCGCGCGGGTATGTCGCCCTTGAAGAAGTCGACACTGCTTATGGCATCGGCATTGAAGGCGGTGAATATGCCCATCGTGTGCGACGGGTTATATACGGTGGCCTCGTCGAGCAGGATGAGGTTCTGGTCGTACGAACCGCCACGAACCGAAAGGTTCGTGCTGCCGTCGGCGGCCGAATTGACGCCCGGCATTATCTGAATAGTTTTGAGGGCATCGGCTTCGCCAAAGAGCATTGGTGCAGCCTTTATGTCGGCCGAGTTGATGCGGTGGTGGCTCATCTGCGCCGACGACAGCTCGCGGCGGAAAGTCGACTTGGCCTTCACCTCAACCTCGGTAAGCATGTTATTGCTCTCGTTGAGAGCAATATCGATGCGGGCGGCCTCGCCAACAGCCACACTCTGAGTGTTGTACCCCAGGAAACGCACAAGCAACGTATCGCCTTTCGCCGCCTTAGGCAGCGAAAAGTAGCCGTACGAGTTGGTAAGTGCCGTGCTGTTGTTTTTGCCGTTTATAATCAGTGCGCCCGGCAGGCGTTCGCCTGTCTTCGAGTCGCTCACGTAGCCGTAAACCGTTTGCGCCGCCACATTGGCCGCGCCAAGAATTAATGCTAATACTATGATATACAATGCTTTCATCTGTCAGAGAGTTTTTATTCTTTGTCCCAAGGTGATATCTGTCCGTACATAAATGTCTTCGAAGCAGCCACAAACTGCCCCTGTACATGCTCGCCGCTGAAGTTGGTGAGCGGCGTCGACGGGTTGGGGCGGTACACGCCGCCATCGCTCGTAAGCTGCTTCTCCATTGTCTTGTAGTAGTCGTAGTTGTCGGCGCTTATCGAGAATAGTTCGTAGTAATAGTAGTTGCCGGCTGAGTAGCCGTCGCCTTTCTGGTTTTGCGTGGCGCCCATGCCGAGCGACATGTGCAGACCGTTGACCGACGTCGACTGATTCTCGTCGGAGAACGGCGCAAGGAACACATAGAAATATGCCGAGGCGCGCACACGGTGGTGCTGGAATATGTCGGTGAAGACGTAGTAATCGGTACGGTCGGGGCGCACGTCGTTGAAGTAGAGCGACGGCGACAAGAGCGGCCCCTCGGGCGAGTCGTGGGTAAAGAACTTCACCTTGTCGACCTTCGGCACCGGATTGATGGTCTGTGTGGCGGTGAAGGTGCGCCCTTCGGCCTCTACCGTCAGGGTGTACGTATGCCCGCGCTTAAAGTCGCAACCATCGTGATAGTAAGTGTAGTACGGTCCCATCGTCAATCCCTCGAATGATATATTCGACGAGTACAACATAAGTCTCTCTTCATCGGTCAGATTTGGCACATGGCAAATACGGCTGTAGAAATACCGCTTGTACTCCTCCCACTTACGGTCTATCAGAGCCATCTGCTCATCGGTCAGGGAGTAAGAGCCGTTAGCTGCATACAGCGAATCAAGGAGGGCTTGCATCCGCCTTACATTCTGGTTGTGCTTTTCAACGGCTTTCTCGATAGGCTCGAAAGCAAAATCCTCGCCTGTGGTATCGTCGTGCACGCGCACACTTATGCCGTTTATCGTCTTCTTAGGCTTGCTCAAGCGTACTTCGTCCTGATAAAACACGTATGGCATAGCGATAGTATCGACCTTGGTAACCAAGGGCGATATATATACGAAATGCGCTGAGTCGCAATCGGTTATAAGCGCATCGATAACAATATAATCGGAATAACTGTCGATGTCAACATCGAACTCCTCGAGGCACGAGGTGAAACACGCACAGCCTAACACAGCGGCAACAAATAACCTAAAACTTTTCATGGTGTATATGTTTGAGTACTTGTCTGTTTGAAAATTCGCGGCAAAAATATGCAAAAAAGTTAAAAAAACAAATTATTCTCCCTCTATATCCCAAGGTGTTATACGTCCGCACATAATAGTCTTAGAAGCAGCCACAAACTGTCCTTGCACATTTTCGCCACTGAAGTTAGTGAGCGGCGTCGACGGATTGGGGCGGTATACACCGCCATCGCTAGTTAGCTGGTTCTCCATACTCTTATAATATTCATAGTTTTCTTTGCTTATCGAATAGAGTTCGTAGTAGTAATAGTCGCCTTTCCCAAAACCATCCTTTTTCTGATCTTTTACAGCACCCATACCTAGCGACATATGCAAACCACTTATCTCGGAAGACTGGTTCTCATCGGAAAAAGGTGCCAAAAAAACATAGAAATACGATGATGCAGTTATCCTATGATATTGGTATAAATTGGTAAAAACATAATAGTTGGTGCGGTCAGGCTGCACATCGTTGAAGTAAAGCGATGGCGACAAGAGCGGACCTTCGGGCGAATCATGCGTAAAAAACTTAACCGCGTCCACCTTAGGTACAGGCTGTATCGTCTGAGTCGAAGTGAATGTTCGCCCGTCAGCTTCTACAGTTATAGTGTACGTATGACCACATTTGAAATCGCAACCATCGTAGCAATACGTGTAGTATGGTCCAATAGAAGAGCACCCCATATGAGTCCAATCGGAATAGCTTAGATTGTATTGCATTTCTGCATCAACACTAGGATTGTGTTGTAAAAAACGATCGAACTTTTTATATCGTACATACCACATACTATCGATTTTTTCTTGTTCAACACTACCTATTTCGTATGTTCCTGCCTGATTTACAACCGAATCACGATACGCTTTTATCTTAGAGGCAGATAAATTATAAGCCGCCACGATAGAGTCTATAGGGAAAAACACAAACTCTTCACCTGTATTGTCATCGCAAACACGCACATTTATTTCCCCAAATGTCTTTCTTGCGTTGAGAGTTAATTCTTCCTGATAATATGTAGATGAATTATAAGACTCAGAATCCTCGTTTCGGGCTATCAATGGTGAAATATACACAAAATGCACAGTATCACAATCTGTTATAAGAGCATCTATGACAATATAATCAGAATATCTTTCAATATCTAAATCGTACTCTTCGAGACACGAGGTGAGAAACGCACAGCCTAAAACTGCAGCAACAAATAACCTAAAACTTTTCATATAGTTTTTTTGTCTTTATAATAGCTTTGTATACTTTTGCTGCAAATGTAAAACAAAAACAAACAATACGCAAAATGAAAACAAAGTATCCTTTTTATTACACCTATCTGTTCTTAGCTGTAATAGTCTCGCTATTAACGTCTTGCAACGACGACGATGAAACATACAACGTTGTTGGCTTATGGCAACTTTACAATTGTGAAATTGGAACAAACAAACACAATACAGAAGAAGAGTCTTTTAATGATATGAGATCGCGAGTAGGTGACTTGTTTGTACAATTAGAGGAATCCGGCTCTATCCGCGAATTAAGAGTTTACTATACAACTAGAATAGTCGATTCAATACATTTACTCACCAACAATCTTGTCGATTCCATTATCGTTAAAGATGGCACCTACTCTACCGACGGAAAAACTATTACAACAATAATTGAAGGAAAAGTAAAAAACTACACAATTGAAGATTCCAAATCAATATCTTATAATGGCATATACTACGACCACAACAATGCATACTTCAGATGCTATTTTCAGGAGCTCAGATACGATTATCAGTATTGTTTTGACTACGATGGTCTTGTAAAAGAATACATATCTGTTCCTTCGCAACGGCATATAGAATTAGAGAAAAAGCTATCGGGATGCTATGAATCCTATCGAGAGCTTAATATATTCTATTGGTTTTACTCTGACGGCAATCTCATGAAAAGAACTAAAGATTACGATGATGACAATTACCAACTTAAGACAATTAAAGAGGAATATGGCAAATACACATTATACTCCAACAACGATTCATTAGCCATCGACATCAATGGAGTTATTACTAAATACCAAATCGCCTTTAGAGATCAAAAAAATGTCCAGTTAAAAATTACAGATGAGAACAAAGTTGTTAATTATGACTTATTGTTTCCAGTAGAAGACGATCTCCAAATATATCAAGTTATATTTTAGTGATAGTGCAAAAAAAGCGTTTGAGCTAATGCTCAAACGCTTCATTTATCAATATTTACTCTCTAACAATTAGTTGGCAAGCGAGATACGCTTGAAGCATACAGCTTTAAGCTCTTTGTCCTGCTGAGCCAGATACTGTGCGATAGAGATTTTGTTGTCCCAGATATACTCCTGCTCCATGAGTGTGCTGTCTTTGAAGAACTTGTTCAGACGGCCTTTTGCGATGTTCTGTACCATCTGGTCGTTCATGTTCTTGCGGGCGTTGTCGGCAGTGTCGGCTTTGAGCTTGCGAATCTCGTCGGCCTGAGCCTCAGTGATGTTGCCTTTCATGATGCCCTCGTTGATATGCTCTTCGTTTTCAGCGATATAGAGGTTGAAACCAGCTTTTTTCAAAGCGTTTTCAACAGCTTTGTTCACCTGATCCTCTTTGGTCTTGTCGATAGCCACTTCGAGTTCGTGGTCGATAACGCTTTGCGGCACATCTTCGCGGCTTACCGAAACGGGCGACATGGCAGCTACCTGCATAGCCACGTTTTTGCCTACCTGCTCGTCGAGGCTCTTGTTGAAACCAACGAGAGTTGCAATCTTGTTACCAGCGTGGATGTAAGCGATAACCGACTCAGCGTCAATAGATTCGTAAGCGCTGAGTTGTATTTTCTCACCAATGATACCCGAGAGTTCGGTAACTTTCGAAGCCACCGAAGCGCCTTCGAGCTGCTCGTTTTTGAGCGCCTCGAGGTCGGCGGGTTTCTTGCTTACTGCGAGCTCGGCAATCTTGTTGGCGAGTTCTACGAAACTTTCGTTTTTAGCCACGAAGTCGGTTTCGCAGTTGAGAACGATAGCAGCGCCGTGTTTCTTAGCGGCATCGACCTTAGCGATGGCTGCGCCTTCGGTAGCCTCGCGGTCGGCGCGTTTGCTGGCGATAGCCTGGCCTCTCTTACGGATGATGTCGATAGCTTTGTCGAAATCGCCGTCGGCTTCAACGAGAGCTTTTTTGCAGTCCATCATGCCGGCGCCGGTCATTTTTCTAAGTTTATTAACGTCTTGAGCTGTGATAGCCATATTGTTTCTTTTTAAAAATTAATTAAAAAAGGCGTCTTCTGTCGTCGCAAGGCGACGGCGGAAGCGCCTTGATTATAAATCACTAAATTATGCTTCAGTTTCAGCAGATTCAGCTGCTTCAGCTGTTTCGGCAGCTTCAGCTGCCGGCTCTTCAGCTGCGTTTTTAGCGGCGCGTGCGCTGCCTTTCTTAGCTTTCGGAGCTGCTGCTTTCTTCTCTTTGTTCTCTACTTCGTCGAGTTTCTCATTCTTACGTTCTTCGAGGCCCTCTTTGATAGCGGCAGTCATAACGTCGGTAATGAGTTCGATCGATTTCGAGGCATCGTCGTTGGCAGGAATAACGTAGTCGATGTTCGATGGGTTAGAGTTGGTATCAACCACACCGAAAACCGGTATGCTGAGGCGGTTAGCCTCTTTGACGGCGATGTGCTCTTTCGTTACGTCGAAAACGAACATAGCCGACGGAAGACGTGTAAGGTCGACAATAGAGCCGAGGGTCTTGTTGAGTTTCTCGCGCTGGCGCGATATTTGCAGACGCTCTCTCTTAGAGAGGCTGTTGAAGACCGGGTCGTTCATCATCTTGTCGAGTGAGGTCATTTTTTTGACAGCTTTGCGGATTGTCGGGAAGTTGGTGAGCATACCGCCCGGCCAACGTTCAACGACGTAAGGCATGTTGATAGCACCGACTTTCTCAGCGATGATGTCACGTGCCTGTTTCTTGGTAGCTACGAAAAGCACTTTGCGGCCCGATTTTGCAATTTGTTTGAGTGCTTCGGCTGCCTCGTCAATTTTTGCTACTGTCTTATGTAAGTCAATGATATGGATGCCGTTTTTCTCCATGAAGATATATGGCTTCATGGCGGGGTTCCACTTACGTTTCAAGTGACCGAAGTGTACTCCGGCTTCCAACAATTGTTCAAAATTTGTTCTTGACATTTTTTTAATTCTTTTTGTTTACATTCTTTGTTTTAAGCAACTTGCAGGTAGGTTTCCTCGCGGTCACATCCGGCAAGTTTAGATACTAAACACAATCTGTAGAGATTAACGTTTACTGAACTGGAATCTCTTGCGTGCTTTCGGACGACCTGGTTTCTTACGTTCAACAACACGTGAGTCGCGGGTCATGAATCCTTTGGCTTTCAGAGTAGGTTTGTTCTCTTCATTAATCTTTACGAGCGCTCTTGCGATAGCAAGGCGCAGAGCTTCAGCCTGACCTTTGATGCCGCCGCCGTAGATGTTCACTTTGATGTCGTAGTTGCCTACAACGCCGAGGGCTGCAAGGGGCTGTTTTACAATGAATTGAAGCGTTGCGTCGGGGAAATACTTTGTAAGCTCCTTGTCGTTGATTACAATTTCTCCTTTGCCGGCGCTAACATAGATGCGGGCTACTGCCGCTTTTCTTCTTCCTATAGCGTTTGTTACTTCCATACTACTCAATGTTAATTAAATGACTTGATGTCGATTTCTTTCGGCTGCTGTGCCTCGTGCTTGTGCTCGCTGCCTACATATACATGCAGGTTTCTGAAGAGCTGGGCTCCCAGACGGTTTTTGGGCAGCATGCCTTTTACGGCGTGCTCGAGCAGGCGCTCCGGTGTTTTAGCCATAATCTGAGCAGGAGTCTTATCGTGGCGTCCGCCAGGATATCCGCTGTAGAAGAATAATTCTCGGTCGTTCCATTTGTTGCCCGAGAGTTTCACTTTCTCTGCGTTGATGACAATTACATTGTCGCCGCAGTCCACGTGGGGAGTGTAGTTGGGTTTGTGTTTGCCGCGAAGCAGTTTGGCAACTCTCGATGCCAAACGGCCAAGCATCATGTCACTCGCATCCACTACAACCCACTGTTTGTCAACAGTGTCTTTGTTTGCCGATACTGTTTTGTAACTTAATGTGTTCACAGTCTTCCTTTTTTTTAAATTAGACCTAATTATTATAAAACAAATTGCTCGGATAAACTTCTCTCCTCAGTGCTGCATCATTGTCGCGTACGTGCCTTTACCAACTCGCTGTACGTTTCAAATCACTGATTCAAACCCGTTTATCCATAGGGTCGGATAATAATCGGGCGCAAAATTAGATCTTATTTTTTTTCTGTGCAAATCTTTCGAAATATTTTTTACGCCGACAAACAACAACGCACTATCTGTCAGCGCATTACCGTGTCTTCCCGATTCCTATTGTCGAATCTGCACTTCGCTCGTACTTTTGACTTGCGGTGTTGAATCTATATATTTCAGTATATGAAGTATCAATTTTTGTGCTGTCGCGTTTGTAATAACAATAATCGCTAACGCGCTCGGTTATATCAGGGTATCCATTGGAAAAATCAGTAGTGCTTATTTCCAAAGCTCTTTCGTGAGTTTCATAGTGGACTTCCCCCACTTCTTCCATGCTGGTAGTTCCCGACGATTCAGTAACTTCATAAAATATTTTCTGCCCATTACAATTGTAGAAATACCTTTGGGTATTCCCATAAGTTTCACTGGTTATTTGTCCGTTGTATCCGCCCATTTCGCCACAACCATAATAAATGTCGACCGAGAAGAAAAATCTGCCGTCGTTGGTTAAATAGAATTGGGCTGGATTTGAAGAAAGGTCCACACTGCAATCCATGTCTTCTATGCCGTCAATCCAAACCGTCGGAACCGACTGAGCAAGAGAAAGATAGTTGTCTTTTATTGTATATTTCTGATAGCCAAACAATAACTCAGTTTGGGGCGGAATTGCGAACATTGTCACATAATAAACTACCGTGTCGCAGAATATTTCGTAAAGTGAGATGAAATTCTTTCCACTATTTATTTGCCTGATACTGTGCGAATCTGGCTTTATAGTTGTTGATATTAGCGAAGATATGGAATTGAAAAATTCCATATAGGTGTACAACTCGAGTTTGGCATCGTCTTTCCATTCCTTGACTGCGCCAAGTTGGCTGGTTGTGAGCCATTCGGGCGGAGGTGGCAGGACAATGCCCTCTTTTTGCGGCATTGGCGACTTTGCCATAATAGTGTCGGTAATAACGGTGTCGTTGAGAGACGCTTGCGTTGATGAATTGTTGTTCGGCGCGCAAGAAG
The DNA here is from genome assembly GCA_017960905.1 of Bacteroidales bacterium. Lineage (GTDB taxonomy): Bacteria > Bacteroidota > Bacteroidia > Bacteroidales > Marinilabiliaceae > W3P20-009. The sequence continues at coordinate 4,553 of JAGCYH010000001.1, read as the reverse complement.
CCAACATGGCAATGAGCAGTATGCAGATTATATTTCTCATATTTAACATGTTACCCGAAATATTCCGTTTCTGCAAAAATAAGTTTTTGTTTTACATAATGCAAATTACATAAAAATCAAGGGGGCGAAAGCCCCCTTGATCATATAATAAAATAACATTACTCTTTTCTCGGATGAGACGCACGGCCGTGCGTCTCTACTCTTTACACTTTACTCTCTACTCTTTACTCTCTACTCTTTACTCTTTACACTCTACTCTTTACCTTATCTATTCAACTCCAGCTCGCGGCGTTCCTGCATTTCGAGGAACTGGTTGACACGTTCGATGGTCGATTTGGTGATTGCCACACGGCCCGAACGGGCAAACTGCAACACGCCATACTGGTTGAGGTCTTCGTAGAGCATCTGTGTGTCGCTGTACTGGCCTGTCTTCTGGATAACCGCAAAAGTGCGGTTAATCTCCAGAATCTGAGCGTTGTGGCGGCGTATGAGAGCCTCGAAGTCGGGACTGTCGAGTATGTTGTCGGTCTGCACTTTATAGAGCGCAACTTCTTGATATACAATCTCGTCGTCGGTATAGTAAAATGCTTTGAGCACGTCGATGCGTTTTTCGATCTGCTTCACCACAGCGTCTATATTGCGGCGTGTCGTACGACACGCGATAGTGAACTTGTGAACGCCCTCAATGGCCGATGCCGACACCGACAACGACCAGATGTTGAGGTTGCGGCGTGTGAAAATGATTGATATCTGGTTCAGCAAACCAACTTGGTTTTCTGAATATACATTCACTGTGAATAATGTCTCTTGTTCCATTTTTAAAACCACTCTTTAGCGTTTAACATTATCTCGGTAACGCCCTTGCCGGGCGGAATCATCGGGAATACCATGCCGTCTTCGATGACGCACACTTCGAGCACGAAGGGCGAATCGTTGTCGGCAAGCATCTCTACCACAGCCGATTTCAGATCTTCACGCCGCGTTACGCGGCGGTGCTTGAAGCCGTAAGCTTCGGATATCTTCATGAAGTCGGGGTTCGTCATGCGTGTCTGCGAGTAACGCTCTTCGAAGAACATCTGCTGCCACTGGCGAACGTTGCCGAGCCAGTTGTTGTTGAGTATGATGATCTTAACACCGCAATGCTCCTGCATTATGGTGCCGAACTCCTGAATGGACATCTGCACACCGCCGTCGCCCGAGAAGAAGCATACGGCACGTTCGGGACAAGCTATTTTGGCACCTATAGCGGCCGGCAGACCGAAGCCCATGGTACCCAATCCGCCCGAAGTTATCATACTGCGCGTCTGCGCGAATGTCGAGTAGCGGGCACCCATCATCTGGTTCTGTCCGACATCGGTTACTACTATCGCATCGCTATGCGATACGATTGACACACAGCGAATTACCTCGCCCATGTTTATATCGCCCTTTTCTGGATTCACCTCGTATTCTATCACGCGGGCACGTTCGACGATGGCGCACTTGTCAAATTCGTCCTCCCAGTCGTTGTATTCTTTCTGCTCAACCTTAGGCAAGAGGCGCGTAAGCACCTCTTTGGCGTCGCCCAAAATGCCGACGTCAACAGGTATTATCTTGCCTATCTCGGCTGCATCGATGTCGATGTGGATAATCTTCGCCTGACGGGCATATTTGTTCACATCGCCCGTTACACGGTCGTCGAAACGCATACCGATGGCAATGAGCACATCGCACTCGTTGGTTTTGACATTAGGGCCAATGTTTCCGTGCATACCGAGCATACCTTTATAATGCTTATAATCAGACGGTAACGCGCTCAAACCGAGCAACGTTGCCGCTGCCGGAATGCCAGTCTTGTCGAGGAATGCCTTCAGTTCCGCTTCGGCATGGCTCAGCGTAACTCCCTGACCATAAACCATAAACGGTTTCTTAGCTTTGTTGATGAGTTCAGCCGCCTCGTTGAGTTTCTCTTCCGAAATGGTCGGAATAGGCGTGTAACTACGTATGAATGAGCACTTTTCGTATTTAAAATCAATCTTGCCCACTTGCGCCGTCTTGGTGAAGTCGAGCACAACAGGACCGGGGCGACCAGTGCCGGCAATGTAGAAGGCACGAGCTACTGCCCACGCTATATCCTCGGGACGGCGCACTTGGTAAGACCACTTTGTAATAGGCAACGTAATGCCCACAACGTCAGTCTCTTGGAAGGCATCGGTACCGAGCAGATTCGCAGGCACCTGACCCGAGATGACCACAAGCGGCGTTGAATCAATCATAGCATCGGCTACGCCGGTGATGACGTTCGTTGCACCCGGACCAGAGGTAACAATCACTACGCCGGTACGCCCGCAAGCGCGGGCGTAACCTTGCGCTGCATGTACCGCACCTTGTTCGTGACGAACAAGGATATGGCGCAACTCCTGCTGAAAATCGTATAACTTATCGAATACCGGCATTATTGCTCCGCCTGGATATCCGAATATCGTATCGACATCCTCGGCCAACAACGCCCTTATGAGAGCTTCGGAACCGGTAATGCCTTTGTACTCTTCCATATTATGCTTTTTTATTGTAAATCAATATTTTATATTCTCTTAATCGGGTATTATGCGTACTGCGCCTTTGTCAGCCGAACTTACCATCGATGCGTATGCCTTCAACGATTTGGGTATCACGCGGTTACGCTTGAGCGGTTGCAGCGGACGGGCATCGAGTTCGGCATCGGTCAACTTAACGCTGATTGAGCGCGACGGAATGTCGATAACGATAATGTCGCCGTCTTTGATTTTGCCGATAGAGCCGCCAGCAGCCGCTTCGGGCGATATGTGACCAATCGACAGGCCAGAAGTTCCGCCCGAGAATCGTCCGTCGGTAATGAGCGCGCACTCCTTGCCAAGGTGCATCGATTTAATGTACGACGTCGGGTAGAGCATCTCCTGCATACCAGGGCCGCCTTTGGGGCCTTCGTGCGTGATTACAACGCAGTCGCCGCTCTTGACCTTGCCGCCGAGAATTCCCTCGCAGGCGTCTTCTTGCGAATCGAACACAACAGCGGGTCCCTCGAAGTGCCACAGCGACTCGTCAACACCTGCCGTTTTCACAATGCAGCCGTCTTTGGCAATGTTGCCGAACAGCACGGCCAGGCCACCGTCTTTCGAGTAGGCGTGCTCAATATCGCGAATGCAGCCGTTGGCGCGGTCGGTGTCGAACGAATCCCAAACGGCTGACTGCGAGCCCATTTTGGTGCTGAATTTGCCGGCGGGCGCACTGCTGTAAATGCGTTTGGCCTCGGGGTCAATGGTGCTTCCGCAGATATAATATTTCTTCAGGTCGTCGGCCAAGGTTGCGCCGTTGACGCGCTTGAGCGAAGTGTCGAGCAGACCGGCCTTGTTCAGTTCGTTCAAGATTCCGAGAATGCCGCCGGCGCGGTTGCACTCCTGAATCGAGAATTTCTGTGTGTTGGGCGCTAACTTGCACAGGAATGGCACGCGCCGGCTCAACTCGTCGATATCCTTCATTTTGAAATCGACACCAGCCTCGTTGGCTACGGCCAGAAGGTGCAGTACGGTGTTGCTCGAGCCGCCCATTGCAATGTCCAAAGTCATTGCGTTCAGGAAAGCCGCGCGAGTGGCAATGCTCTTTGGCAGAACACTCTCGTCGCCCTCCTCGTAATATTTATATGCGTTCTTAACTATCAGTGCGGCAGCGTCTTTGAAGAGTTGAATGCGGTTGGTGTGAGTGGCCAGAATGGTTCCGTTGCCGGGAAGGCTCAGGCCGATAGCTTCGGTGAGAGAGTTCATCGAGTTGGCGGTGAACATACCCGAGCACGAGCCGCAGCCGGGGCAGGCGCAACTCTCAATCTCCTTCATCTGTTGGTCGGTAACCGACGGGTCGGCGCCTTTAACCATTGCGGTAATCAGGTCGGCGTTCTCGCCGTTCCATTTGCCAGCCTCCATCGGGCCTCCCGAAACAAACACTGTCGGGATGTTCAAGCGCATCGAAGCCATCAACATTCCAGGGGTAATCTTGTCGCAGTTGCTAATGCAGACCAGAGCATCGGCCTTGTGGGCGTTGCACATATACTCAACCGAGTCGGCAATAATGTCGCGCGAAGGCAGCGAGTAGAGCATACCATTGTGGCCCATAGCAATGCCATCGTCAATGGCAATGGTGTTGAACTCGGCGGCGTAGCATCCAAGTCGCTCAATTTCAGCCTTTACCAGTTGTCCAATCTCGTGCAGGTGAGTGTGCCCGGGCACAAATTGTGTGAACGAGTTGGCAATGGCGATAATCGGCTTGCCCATCTGCTCGTGCTTCATTCCGTTGGCAACCCAAAGGGCGCGCGCACCGGCCATCCGTCGGCCTTCGGTTGTTTGTGCGCTTCGAAGTGTATGTTTCATAATTCCAAAATTTTATTCAAAATAAAAAGCCCCTCCGATTGGGAAGGGCCTGTAATTCGTTTTTCTATATGAAATTGCACAGCCCTTCCTTATCCGCAGACGACCACGACCACGACTAAAGAAATGACTATGTTGACCAAATTTTTCATCCAAAAATTCTAAACGGCGGCAAAT
>JAGCYH010000028.1 GCA_017960905.1 Bacteroidales bacterium | reverse complement strand
CGTCGGTGGTGCCGTCGCCGGTTACGGCGACGACCTCGTGGCGTTGTTGCAACAGGCTCACTAAGCGCGACTTATCCATTGGTCGCGCACGCGACATAATCTTTATTTTATCGACCACCTCGAGCGCCTTGTCGTTGCTCAGCGCGGCAAAGTCGGTGCCCGTTATGTGGTTCTCTTCGTCGGTATCGGCATCGGTCCACAGACCTATCTGACGGCCTATCTCTTTGGCCGTGCGCGGCGTATCGCCGGTTACGATTTTTATCTTAATGCCGGCGTCGAGGCTGTTGCGTATAGCATCGGGCACTTCGGGGCGCACAGGGTCGGAAATGCCCACAACGCCAAGGAACACCAGTCCGCCGATAGAGATGCGGCCCGACTCGTCGAAGCAGCGCATGCCTATCTCGACGTATTTGTATGCGAACCCAAGGGTTCGCATAGCCATATTCTGATATTGCGCCAGCGTGTCGTTGACGCCATCCTTCACCTCCGGCGTAAGCTGACGGCATTCGTGCGTATCCTGATACTCGGAGCACATGCCGAGCACTATCTCGGGCGCACCCTTCACGAGCAGCAGGTTTTTGCCTTCGATATTGGTCTTTATGAGCGTCGCCATATATTTCTTCTCGGTCGAGAAGGCGCTTTGATCAACTATGTCGTTGTTTTCGCGCTCACTACGGTAGTCGATTTTATTGTCGTGGAGCCACAAGAGCAGCGCCGACTCGGTAGGGTTGCCCAGGGCGCGTATCTTCTTATCGGAGAAGTCGAGGTTGGCTGTTGAGTTGACGGCTATCGACTGCACAATGAGCGACCAGATGTCGCCGCCTTTCTTATCCTGGTTTTCGCCAAGGGCGAAAAACGATGTCTTAGTAACGCGCATCTGATTCTGCGTCAGAGTGCCGGTTTTGTCGGTGCAGATGACGGTAGCAGCGCCCATGGTTTCGCAAGCGTGCATCTTGCGCACTAAGTTGTTGGTAGTGAGCATTCGGCGCATGCTGAGCGCCAGACTAAGGCTGACGCTCATTGGCAGGCCTTCGGGCACTGCCACGACGATGATTGTTATGGCAATCATCAGAGTATCAAGCAGATACTTGCCTATCTCGAGCGCTTCGTCAGCGCCATGGTTGCCGGTGAAGTACATCACAAGGCGGCCAACGATGATGAGAGCTGCGACCACGTAGCTGACAATGGTGATGAGCTTGCTGAGTTTCTCGAGCTGTTTGTTGAGCGGCGTTTTGATGTCGTTGGCGATGTGCGAGCCCTGATAAACCTTGCCGTACTCGGTGCGGTCGCCCACCATTGTTACTTTCATTATACCGTGGCCGTCGGCCACGGTAGTGCCGCGCATCACACGGTCCGACGGATATGTGGCGTCTTCGACAAACTCGCTCGAATTGGTGCTTTTGCGTATTATTGGCTCGCCCGTAAGCACGCTCTCGTTGACATGAAGCGACACCGACTCGAGCAGTATGCCGTCGGCCGGTATCTCATCGCCCACGTCGAGCAGAACCACATCGCCCACCACAATGTCTTTTCGGCTCACCGAGCCGAATTCGCCATTGCGAATGACCTTTACTGGCTGCGCCTCCTCCTCTTTGTTGAGTATGTCGAACTTCTTATTGGCACTCTGCTCAAAGGCAAAACCGACACCAATAGCCAGCGACACGGCCACAAGTATTCCGAGCGGTTCGAGGAACACGCTCACCGATTCGCCCTGACTTACAAACTGATATATCGACACCACAAACGACAGGCACATGGCCGCCAAGAGAATGATGATTAATGGGTCTTTGATTTTTTCGAGCAACAATTTCCACTGACTCTCCTTCTTCGGTGGTGTCAACTCATTGTTACCGTACACTTTACGGCTCTCGAGCACTTGCGTGTCGGTAAGGCCTACGTGGTGTTTATTTTGCTTCATATACTATGCTTATTCTTCGTGCAAAGGTAATCAGTATTTGAATACGTTTTTATTCGAATTGGCAATTAATATGCACTTTTTTTAGCCCAATGGGCAAAAAACAGCAATCGGCTCATTATCTGTTTGATAATGAGCCGATTGATACTGTATTTTTTGTTAGTTACTCTTCGCTTTGTCTATACGATTCGAGCGCGCCGTCGTAGACACTTTCGTAGTCGTCGATCCAGACGTTGCCGTTTTCGATGTAGCATTTCAGGCGGTTTTCGCCTTCATAGTCGCCGTCGGTGAAGCGGTAGTTGAACCATTGGCCGTCGTCGGTGGTAACAGAGAGTACCGAGCCACCCGACGAGTCGTTGGAGCTGGTGCGGAGAATCCAGAAGGCGTAGCCTTCGCCGTCGTAGTCGTAATTGTCCTTCATTATTTGCAACATCTTAGGTGTGCAGTGCGCCAAGAGCCAGTCCTCCTCCCAATAGAGGCCTTCGTTGTACATGTTGGTGATGAAGTCGGCGATAATCCGGTTATCGCCCGTGGAGATGTCGGTCTTGTCCGAAGCGGCGACGGCGCTTTCGGCCGGTGCAGCAGCGCCATCGGCCTGGCTTGCAGCATTTTTGCTGCAAGAATTCATTGTTGCGGCAGTCAACACCGCCAACAATGCAATTTTAAATAACGATTTGCTCATATTATGTTAAAAAAATCATTTAATAACTACCGTTTTAGTTTCCTGACCGCATTTGACCACATAAGCGCCTTTGTTGCCAACGGCAATAATAACGCGCCGTGCCGGGTCTCGGCTTGCCACCAAGTGGCCAGCCATATCGTACACCTCGATTTTATCTGCGGCGTTGTCGACCACAACATTCTGCCCCAAGGTGAAAATGGCTATGCTATTCGCCTCAATATCAGTCTGTAGCAAAGGTAGAATCTGGGTGCTGCCCAAGCTGATGGTTTTGTTACCGTCGTCGTTATCAGACTGAGAGACAACCTCTTGTGTATCGACCCAATTGAGTTGCAAGCTATGCGAAGGGTCGAGTCTTTCCATATCGGCCATAGCGACAAATTCGAACCAAGCCTCGCGTTCGCTCGACTTGTCGGCATACCCTGCCGTAACTACCAAAGCAGCCTTGGCGGCATCGACTGCCTCGACCGTCATATTGTAAAGCGACAACCGCTTATCGGTATGGCAAGTGTCGAGAGTCTCGCCTCGGTCTTCGAAATACACTTTGGCTATCACCTCGTCGCCAAGCACCAATTTGCCTATGCACGTAGGCTTGCGACGTTTTGACACCTTCGCCACACCTGTTTTCAGCTCAAGCTGAAAACCTTGCAATCGAGCCGTCAGAGGCAACATTTCGGTAAATACGTCATAATTGTACTTCACGTTTCGTTTTATTTTCACCGTAGAGGCCCGCCCGCTTATCACCGCATCGGGGATATTCGGGACAACCATGTAGGTTGGCTCGCACGGGACAAGTTCGGGCGAAATAGTCTCAAATTTCAATTCAGATTTAGGGGTGGCTTCATTATCACCATTGAAGTAAACAGCATAGCCCGACTGCGCCGGAAGCGACAGAACAAGCGCAAGTGCAAATAATTGTTTGATATTAAAATAATTCATGACAACTATAATTTGTTTCAGATGTCAAAAATAGAGTTTTTAGAATATATGAACAATTAAAAATTAAAAAATAACAATTAAAAATGAACAATGAAAAATGAACAATGTACCACGAAAAACACGGAAAGATTTATCACCGAATAAAACAAATTAAAACATACACAGAGTTCACAGAGAAGGCAAAGGACTCAGAGAGTAACGAATGACGCCTTGCGGCGTCGGCGAAAAACACGAATCTGCGTAAATCCGTTCAATCTGCGTCATCTGCGTGCTGACGAAACAAAAACAAAAGCGCTCTGCAACGTATGTTGCAGAGCGCTTCGTGTTTAAAAGGGCGGCTACCTACTCTCCCACATTGTGGTGCAGTACCATCGGCGCAAGCGGGCTTAACTTCTCTGTTCGGGATGGGAAGAGGTGGACCCCCGCCGCTATAACCGCCTTAATTCCTTTAAGTTGAAAGTTTAAAATTGAAAAATTTGCCACCACGTTGCGTCTGATTTGCAATCCGACGCAATTGAATATTGGCATTTGTAAAGCGATTTTTTCGCTTCGCGAAATTCATTTTTTCTCACCGCGAGAAAAAACGAATCAAAAAAGAGCTCGTCGCCGAAGCTGCTTCGCTAAGAATTTTCTTCGTTCGGCTGCACAAAACAAACGCACTTCGCTGCACTTCGTTTGAACGGTGTTTTGTGCGGCCGCCTCTCTCGAAAATTCTTCGGGCGCTCACCAGCTTATGCGACCTCCCCAAACGACTCCGACCTCGCTACACATCGTTGCGTCGGATTTGCAATCCGACGCTATGGATTATTTGCTTTTGCAATGCCACTTTCTATCACATTACAAATGCGCGTACTCGCGCGGCTGGATTGAAAATCTAACCGCACAGTTCAAATTAGCGCTTACTTAAAATCATATATTGCTCTAACCGACTTTTTGTACATTTTATCCACTTGGTTGCCGGCGGCCAGTTGATTCCATACACAGTTGCTTACTTCGCCTTGCGACGACGACCAATATTCTGCAGACGATTCAGGAATAAGTTCAGCTCCTTTTATCTTTTTTAAGGCTTGATTTACGCTATACTTATTTGACCAAAGGATTTTTAACTCATCGCGCGCAGGCAGGTACCATCCTGTCGTATATCCTTTAGCTGAATACTTATTGCAGTAATCAAATGCAGGATAGTTCTCAGCAATTTTCGCAGCTGTGCTTGTTCCTTCCGGATCAGCGGCCTTTATTACATCCCAATTGTTTTTGCCTGAAGTTGTACTGGTATTGAAAGAAGTTTTATATCCAGTAGAATGTAATTTGGCCCATGCAAGATCTTTAGCTTCAGTGAGTGCCACACCCAACTTGTTTTTGGGATCAAAAATTACTGCAATAGGTGTTTTCGACGCGTCAACGGCACTTTGGACATCAGTCATTGTTCCGTCGGAGTAAACAACATTGCCCCACGAATAATACGTAATATATCGCACCTCATTAGGATCTCTTCTATATAAATCTGTTACGACAACAGTCGTTACAGTTTTCCCGTCGGCCGAAGTTGTCGTTGTGACTTTGCTGTTTTTAGAGTCATAATTCGGAGTGGATGAACTGACTATATTTGAAGGAGGTGTTAATAAACTGGCGCAACTTGTAATTAAGATAACTGCAACACAAATTGTTGCAAATTTAATTGTAATACGTGTTCTCATATGAAGTTTTTTTTGTTATTGATTAATCATAAATTCTTGCAAATATAATGCATTATTGCATTTAAACCATTTTTTTAAAAATGGGATTTGCAATGCGACGAAATCTGAAAGTGGCATTTGTAATGCCCATGCTAAAATGCTTTATATCAAAATCATACATTATTTTCTTAGCATTACAAATGCTTATACCCACACAGCAGGATTGCAAATCCAGCCGGACAGGATAGACAACAACAGTTGAAAACGAGGAGCTGCCCCAATAGGGCAGTTCCTTATTTTCTGATTTATGTGGCTTTCTTTTATTCCACAATGTTTATTCAGTTTTCGGGCACACGGGGCGAACAGGTTGCCCAAAGCGGCGTTCGCCTTGGGTAAGAGCTTCGAAGTAGTCCGTAGTGAAGTTGAGGCGGCTCCCGAACCAAGATTCTTGGTAGACGTAGAGCGATGACGACCAGTAGAACCCGTTCGTGCCCACTCCTCCGAGTTTTTTGCCGTCGCGACTGCCGGCAAATGGAAGAAAAATATGCGTATCGGCGAGTGAATACGTTGCCAAGGGCGTATTGTCGGATTTTACCAGTTGCCCTTTATCAGCTTCGTCCTTGGCTTTATAAATTATATATCCAGCCTTGCCGGTTGAGTTGTAATCCGATGTCAATACAATATAGCAATTGTTGCACAATTCATCCCACTCCGCCTCCGTGGGCATGCGCCACTCACCGCCCCAGTTAGCCGCGGCGGCATCGTCGGCAGATTCGAGTGTGGTTTTGCCGTCGCCAACGAAAACGCCGCTCTGATACCATATGCAACTGTACTGATTGTCGGCCCTTGTATATTTGGTTATCCCAAACTTTTTGTCCTTGTATTTGTCGATCTCGTGGTCCATAAATTTGTATGTCGCCCACGAGTATGCGTCTTTTGTTTCGGTTTCGCCCCAAGCATAGTAGTTGCCGTTGTCTTCGGGGCTCGAGGCGCCCACATTCACGCTCGACCACTTGACAGAAAGACCCAAATCGACAGCGTCGCCAACTACACCACCACAAGGCAGTTCAAATGTAATGTAGTCAGGCGTGCTTTCTGTGCTAAATAATAATTTGCCGTCTTTCACTACATAAAATTGCGCATTGGCCACACTTGCCATTACGCATGCGCCCAATAACAGGGCTGAAGATAAATGTTTGTTCATAATATGCTGTTTTTTATTGTTTTACTATTTTAACTATTTGTTTTTCAACTACAAGCAGATATACGCCGCGCGGCTGTCCGCCGAAATCAATATCGGCATCGGTGCCGGCATATACCATGCGGCCATCGGCCGCATAGATGCGTATCTGTTGACCTTCTGTTAAACCGCTCACATGCAAATGGTCGGCTACGGGGTTGGGATACGCCGTAACACTGAGCGTACGCTCAGTGTTGGTTACTGAGGTAACGGTCTGCTCGGCATCATCTATCTGACCGAACGAAATTCGGTCGATTTCGCTTATCGCGCCAACCTCTTGGTTGGTGCCGTTGGATAGGTTGATGGTTACGTTACCTTCGGAAAAACTGATGCGGCTTACGGCGCTGAGCGCCTGCTTATAGGCTGTTGTACTAGCATCGAGATACTCCACCGTAAGGCCTTCGACCATTTCGGCCGTGGCCGCTATGCTAACGGTAAGCATAGCCAGAAAACTAAGAATTCGTCGTTTCATATCTGTTTTTGTTTAAATAATAAAAAAGCCTGATAAAAAATTGCTTACGCAATTTTTTATCAGGCATATATTTTCAAATAAATTGTTTTTAAGGTAAATGAGATGTGTGTGTTTAAACAAAAATTCGGGAACTCCAAATTTTTGCTCAGTTATTTCGCTGAGAATGTGATATTTGTGTATGTTTGCCATAATATTTTTGAAATATTAATGATGCAAAAATAAAAGAATAAAAGTAAAGTGGAACGGAAAAGTGAAAATTTAACACTTTATATAATTACGAATTACGAATTACGAATTACGAATCTAACCACGGAACACACGAAAAACACGGAAAGATTTATCACCAAATTGAACTAATTTTAAACGAAACGAATGACGCCTTGCGGCGTCGACGAAAAATACGAATCTGCGTAAATCCGTTCAATCTGCGTCATCTGCGTTCTGACAAAAACTAAAACAAAAGCGTGCGCTGTAGATTTTCTACAGCGCACGCTTCGTGTTTAAAAGGGCGGCTACCTACTCTCCCACATTGTGGTGCAGTACCATCGGCGCAAGCGGGCTTAACTTCTCTGTTCGGGATGGGAAGAGGTGGATCCCCGCCGCTATAACCGCCTTAAT
>JAGCYH010000027.1 GCA_017960905.1 Bacteroidales bacterium | reverse complement strand
TTTTATTTCCCCAAATCTTTTTGGCGGAATTTGCCGAAATTCTCAAAATGTTTTTGACTGATTATGCCGAAATTCTCAAAATGTTTTTGGCTGATTATGCTGAAATTCTCAAAATGTTTTTGGCGGTTTTTGCGGAAATTCTCAAAATGTTTTTTGCGGCGGCGGTCATTTTTACTAATTGTTTGATTACAAAGATAGTGTTTTCTGAAAGAAAACAAACGTTCCGTGTTTTTCCGTGCGTTCCGTGGTTAAAATTTTTTTTTTTCAAAAAAAGAACTTTTCTCGCCGTGAGAAAAGTTGCAAAAGAACTCGCCGCGGACCCGCCTCGCTAAGAATTTGCTTCGTTCGGCGGCGCAAAACAAACGCACTGCGCTGCGCTTCGTTTGAACGGTGTTTTGCTATCTCCGCCTTCCTCGCAAATCCTTCGAGCGCTCGCCGGCTCATGCGGTAGCGTGGCCGTGCCGGCCATTCGGGATGCCCGCTGGGCTACCGATGCGCAAGGGTGGAGCCTTGCTTTTAGCTTCGTCGTAGCCTAGAGGCTACGCCGAATGGGGGGCTTTATTTAAAGTATTGTTTATAATTTGATAGTTTTATTGAAATAAATATGAATAATATAAATAATAATATATTAATAAAAATGCAAACAAGTGTATTAACAGCTTTATTTAATTGGACAGGAAGAAAAAAAACTATAAGATTTATTATTAATTCAATTACTAAAACAGTGAAAATAATTGCAATAACACCAAACCATATATTAAAATCATATTTATTCCCAACTTTCCACAATATTACTAATACTAAAAATGGCAAATACATGTACCATGGCATTGTAAATATGAAGACGCCAAATTCTTTTATTGAAAACACGCTATCAACATCATTAATCACAACACACCCGATGTAAAATACAAACAAATGGATTAAAAACAAACAAATAGTTAACCCTATTATTTTATTATTATTTGTTATCGTATTATTATTTAGATCTGTTTCCATCATTTATTCTTTCTTATTATAAATATAATATTGTTATCTATTTCTTTGACATTGATTATATTATAGTCCCTCGTTCGGCGTAGGCTCTTGCCTACGTCGTTGCTGAAAGCAAGGCTCCTGCCTTGCAAATGGTTTATGTGTTTCGCAGCTGCTGTCATGATGTTTCGCAAGATAACAATTACAAAGATAGTGTTTTCTGAAAGAAAACAAACGTTCCTGGCCGCACGAAATGTTGCAAAAAAAAGAGGTATTGATATAAAGTTTTAATCAAAATACATATATTTGCCAATAATATTGTAATAAGGTGATTTTAAAGAAATGGATATCAAGCAATTGTTAAAGGCTTCGTGGCCGCATGCGCTCATAGTGGCGCTGTTTGTCGTGGTTAGTTTTGTCTATTTTTTCCCTGTACTGAAGGGGAAAACTCTTCCGCAGAATGATAACATGCAGGCGAAAGGCGCTGCACAAGAGATAGTTGAGTACGAGAAGGCGAGCGGCGTGGTGTCAGGGTGGACCGACTCGATGTTCGGCGGCATGCCGGCATACCAAATCAAGGCCGACAACACTTCGAATATTTTCGGCAAGTTCAACGCTTTCACACGCTTGTCGCTGCCCTATACTACGGTGGCCATACTCTTTCTGTACATGCTGGGCTTCTACCTGCTGCTCGTAAGCCTGAAGCTCGACAAGTGGATAGCGGCGGCGGGCGCGCTGGCATTTGCTTTCGGCTCCTACAACATTATTATCATCATTGCGGGGCACATCACCAAGGCATACGCCATAGCTCTTATGCCGGCGGTAATAGCCGGCATACTGATGATATTCAACCGCCGATACATTGTGGGCGGACTGTTCACTGCCGTGTCGCTCGGTATGGAGATTGCCTACAACCACGTGCAAATAACTTATTATCTGGCCATTACCATTCTGGTAATGCTCGTTGCAAAATTCGTCAATGCGTTGCGCAGCAAGGAGATGCCCGACTTCGGCAAGTCGGTGCTGACACTTCTGGTGGCTTCGGTGCTGGCAGTTCTGCCAGCAACCACTAATCTGTGGACTACCTACGAATACGGCAACTACTCTACGCGCGGCGCCACCGAACTCACTCAGACAAAAGAGATTAACAAGACCGACTCGGGCCTCGACAAAGACTATGCGCTCAGCTGGAGCTACGGCATAAAAGAGACGCCTACATTGCTCATTCCCAACATAGTAGGCGGTGCGTCGGAAGCTATGGGCAGCGACCTGAAATCGGTTAAGAGCATAAGCGACCCGCAAGTGCGCGATGCTGTGGCAACGCAGTCGTCGAAATACTGGGGCGGCCGCGGATTCACTTCGGGACCGGTGTACGTGGGTGCCATAATATGCTTCTTGTTTTTCCTCGCCTGCTTCTACTACAACGGCAAAGAGAAATGGTGGCTGATAGCAGCCACCATAGTGTCGATACTATTGGCGTGGGGCAAAAACTTCGCGCCGCTCACCGACTTCATGTTCTACCATTTCCCCATGTATAACAAATTCCGCACGGTGGAGATGGCTTTGGTAATTGCCACAGTAACAATACCTTTGCTGGCCTTCCTCGGCATCAAAGAGCTGTACGACAACCCCGAACGGATAAAATACGAACCAGGTAAATTCTTCGGTGCCATGGGCATCACGGCCGGTTTCGCACTGCTGATATACATTGCGCCCACACTATTCTACTCGTTCCTCACTGCCGAAGAGGCTGAACAATTTGCTCAGCTGAAAACGCAAAACGCAGTGTATGGGCTGTTTGAGCAGGGGATAATCGACGCCCGCATAGAACTGGCGCGCAACGACGCTTTCCGCTCTGTGGTATTCATCATTTTGGCTTCGTCGGCTCTGTGGTTCTACTCGGTGCGAAAATTGTCGGCACGCTACGCAATGATTTCTCTTACCATACTGATAGTCATCGACTTGTGGCAAGTCGACAAACGATATTTGTCGGAGAAAGATTTCGTACCGAAGACTGCATCAGCCGAAATACCTATGACAGAGGCCGATAAGGCAATATTATCGGATACTGAGCCGCATCGCGTGGCCAACGTGTCGCGCAGCACCTTCAACGACGCCACCACATCGTACTACCACCAGTCGATTGGCGGCTATCACGGCGCAAAACTGCGCCGTTATCAGGACATTATCGACAACTTCCTGGGCGGTGAGCTTCAGGTGTTTATTGGCGCGCTCAACAGTCAGGACTACGCTACCATTGAAAGCACGCTTGAGCGCTCTTCAATGCTCAACGCATTGAATACCAAATACTTCATTTACAATCCAAGCCAGCAACCGATACTCAATCCGTATGCCAACGGCGCTGCTTGGTTTGTCGACAACGTGCGCAACGTGGCAAGTGCCGATGAGGCTATAGCCGAATTGCACAACACTGATATGAAGCACACGGCAGTAATTGAAAATGAAGATGTTACAAGCACCGCCGACTCAACATCGAGCATTGTGCGCACGAAGTACGCTCCCGACCGGCTTGAATACAGCACTCACAGCGCTGCCGACCGCGTAGCGGTCTTCAGCGAGATATACTACCCTGCCGGCTGGAAAGCCTACATCGACGGCAACGAAGCGCCTATAATGCGTGCCGACTATATTCTGCGCGCGCTGAAAATACCTGCCGGCGACCACAATGTGGTCTTCGAGTTCAAATCGACCTCGCACGAGCGCGGAGCTCTCGTATCTACCATTGCTTCGGTGGTCATCGTCCTGCTGATAATCGGCGTGGCGGTGCTGGAATACAGAAGAAGAGCAAAACGTTCAGAATAAGCATTTTATAAATAATAAAACAACAAAAAAACATCCCTCTATGAGACGCCTGACAGAATCCGAAATCAGTACGTTGTGCAGTCGCGGCTGCGACTGCAACAACTGGCAGATGCTGAGTGTAGCCGACACGTTCGACCCGCTGCGCTTCCGCAACGTTACGTTTGTAGGTCGTGTTACCATTCGCCAGACTATACGCAAAATTGGTGTGGCCGACAATGCCCAGATGCCTTCGGGCATTTACAATTCGACCATAAAAGATTGTACCATAGGCAGTAACTGCTACATCAACCAAGTGGCTCTGCTGGCCGGCTACAATGTGGGCACGGGCACGTCGATAACCAATTGCGGCAATATAACTTCGTGCAACTCAGCCACTTTCGGTGTCGGAACTGTAGTTAGCGTGATAAACGAGGCCGGTGGCCGCGAAGTGCCGCTTTCGACCGAACTCAACTCAAATCTGGCGTATCTGCTCTCGACGCACTGCTACCGACGCAATATGCTCAAAGGCTTCGAGCGACTCGTAGAGGCCGAGAAAGTGAGCATAAGAGGCAAAAGCCTTATTGGCTCTAATTGCCACATAAGTAATTGTAAAACAATTACTAACGTTCGTATAGGCGAAAGCGCCATAGTACGCAACGCCGACGAACTTACCAACGGCACCATTCTCTCCGACCGCAACATGCCGACGAAAGTCGGCAATGGCGTGTCGGCCGAGAACTTCATATTTGCCGAAGGCGCGCAAGTAACCGACAAAGCCACCGTGCGCAATGGCTACGTAGGCCAATGCGCGCAAGTGGGCGATGGGTTCTTTGCCGAGAACACGCTGATATTCGCTAATAGTCAGCTGTTTAACGGCGAGGCAGTCTCGGTTTTGGCCGGGCCATATACCGTTTCGCACCACAAGACAACACTTCTGATAGCGAGTGCGGTTTCGTTTTTCAATGCCGGAAGTGCTACGAACGCGAGCAACCACCACTACAAACTCGGCCCTTCGCACCAGGCTATTTTCGAGCGCGGCGTGAAGACCGGTTCGGGCAGCTACGTGCTCGAACCCGCTCTGATAGGGGCATTTACGATGCTCGTGGGGCACCACAGCAACCACCCCAACACGTCGCAGTTCCCATTCTCGTATCTCATTGAACGTGACGGCGTTAGCTATTTGTTGCCTGCGCAGAACCTGCGCACGATAGGTCTGTTCCGCGACGAGGAGAAGTGGAAGAGCCGCGACACCCGCTTCGCAGAGCTCCGACGCGACCAGATAGTCGTTGAGGCGCTCAACCCGATGACCGTCGGCACGATGCTCCACGCCGCCGACAAACTCGACGAGCTATACCACAACTCCGACTCCGACGTGATAATGTACGAAGGAACACGCATGAAACGCGGTCTTTTGCCGCGTGCGGCAAAAGCATACCGCCAGATTTCGGAAGCCTACATAGTCAACGGCCTGCTCACATCGATGGAGTACGGCTACCTCGACCAGCCATACACCCACTGCGACACGTGGATTGACCTCGGCGGCGCCATTGTGCCAAAGTCGGTCGTTACGACGATTGAGAAAGATTTGGTGGCGAATTATTATCAGGACATCAACCACATAAATGTAGAGCTGAAGCACGTAGTGGATGAGTATCAGGTACTTTCGTCGCTCTGGTGCGTCGAGATGGCGAAGAAACTCTACGGACTGTCGCCTATGAGTTTCAGTGCCGGCCTGTGCAATGCGGCCCGCAAAGTGGTGGCCGCCTACACCGACCTGCAAGAGGGCATGATAGCCGACGCAGCTCGCGAATACGCCGACCGCATGTCGGTCGGCTATGGTCTCGACGGCACCGCCGCCGACCGAGCCAGCGACTTCGCAAATATCAAGGGTACACTCGAAAAGAACGCAATAATAGACAAATGCAAGGCATTTTGCGAAAGCAAAATGGTTATAGCTAAGCGTTTTATAAGCAAATACAGCATCTGACCTACCGCTTGCGCGTGGCAATATCGTGAAGCATATCCTTCAGATGATGCCACTTGGCCGAAAGCCCTTTCTGCTTCTTCAATTCGCGGCTCATGCCGCGAATGATTGAGTTGAGAGCGCGAACCTTTCGGAAACGACCTGTCTTGGTGCCTTCATGAGTGTTGAGCAGATAGGCTTTGTCGAGAATTATTTCGCTTATATTCAGATTTTTACAAATTGCTGATGATATGTTTTCGGGCAGCAGCGACACTACCCTTTGCAAAAAGCCGACAATATCCTTGTTGGCTTTTTCGTTGATTTTCAGCGCGTTGGCGCAAAAATCGGCTGCCATTTCGGGCTCTACATTCAGAATCGCAAAAAAATCGGTCAACCAGTTGAGTCTCAAGCCTTTCTGACGGCGGCTCTTGACGGCGTGAGTAGCCAGATGGTACAGCATCAGAGGCTCGTCGAACGCTGAGAATGCCCGCTCGCCTTCGCCAAACGTCTTTATGTGTTGCTCGAAACCATCTTTCAGGCGTTTGCTGTTATCGGCACTATAAATGTTATAGTGCAGTTCGACCAGGACATCATCTATCATCAAGCCGGGCAAGTGCGTGCGTATCGTCTCCGACAATATGTTGGTGCGCGCCTTATGGCGCATTTCCTGCGGAAAATGCTGAAGCAGAATGCTATGCGCGCGATATGCGTCGGCATGAGCGACAAGCAGGTCGATATCGCCAACGGTGCGGAACGAGATGTCGGGGTAATAGCCCATCATCATGGCAATGCCCTTCAGTGCCGACACTCGTATTTCACTATCGGACAGTATTTTAACAATCTTGAAAAAGACAGAGCATTTGCGTTGGCTATCGGCAAGAGAAGCCAACGAGAGACCTTTGAGGCTTTGCCTCAAAGGCACGAGCGACTCATTATCGGTGTAAAACAGGTTCAGCTGGTTGAGCGCCCAAGCAGCAACGCCCTGCGATGCAGCACGCTGCGCTATCAGCAGACAATCCGACTCTGCAAAAGAGAATTTGTTCACTTCGTCGGAATGACGAAGTGAACAAATCTTCAGCAAAATATCATCTATATCGGATTCTGTCATTTATAAAATGCTCATTATTTCACAGCATCGACCACAAGTTCGCTGATGATTTTCGTCATCATCGGTTCGGCAGCCGACGCCACTTTCTGCACGTCTTCGTGGCTTGCCTCTTCCACTTCTTTGGCTTCACCAGGTATGCCGGCATTTGTAATTATCGAAATGCCAAACACTTCCATTCCGGCATGGTGCGCTACGATAACTTCGGGCACGGTAGACATGCCCACAGCATCGGCACCCAGAAGGCGGAACATCTTATATTCGGCGGGCGTTTCGAACGTAGGCCCGAATGTGCCTACGTAAACGCCTTGCTTGAGCTCGATACCATTCTTCTGGCCTATTTCCAAAGCTCTCTTTATCAGTCGTTTGCTATAAGCAGCACTCATATCCGGGAAGCGCGGACCGAATTCGTTCATGTTCGGACCAATCAGCGGATTGGTGCCGAACATATTGATATGGTCGGTGATAATCATTATGTCGCCCACTTTGAACGACTGATTGAGGCCACCGCTGGCGTTCGACACGAAAAGTGTCTGAATGCCAGCCACTTTCATCACGCGAACGGGGAAGGTTACCTTCTTCATCTCATAGCCTTCGTAGAAGTGGAAACGCCCTTGCATGGCAACGATGCTCACGCCACCGATTTTTCCGATAATCAGTCGGCCCGAATGGCCTTCGACAGTAGAGAGCGGGAAGTGCGGAATTTGCTCATAAGGGATTGATTTCTCGATATTTATCTCGTTTACCAATCCACCCAGACCGGTGCCCAGAATAATGCCTATCTTAGGCTGCTCGCTGAAGTTCGATTTGATGAAATCAGCGGCTTCACGTATTTCTTTTAACATAGTTTTCTATTTTATTGTTAAACTCTTGTTCTTGTCCGAAAAGTATTTGCAGCTCAATGGGGATATAGAAGATTTCGGTGCGCACGTCGGGGAAGCGCGTAGCGTCTTTCTCGGTGGTAATGATGGCCGTGTTTGGCCCCATGGCATCCACTACATCAATTAT
Organism: Bacteroidales bacterium; assembly: GCA_017960905.1. Lineage (GTDB taxonomy): Bacteria > Bacteroidota > Bacteroidia > Bacteroidales > Marinilabiliaceae > W3P20-009. The sequence continues at coordinate 54,343 of JAGCYH010000027.1, read as the reverse complement.
CTTGTTTGTCTCGGCTTTGCCAAAATTGCAATGGTCGGGGAAGCTGAGCGTGGCGACGTCGGTGAAGCGGCGCTTCACCTCGTCGAAGAAAGGTTCGGGGCGACCCACGCCGGCCACGGCCACAAAACGTTTTTCGCTGTGCAGGCGCGCCGTCTGGTGGTTGAGCTGCATAAGCTCGCCGTATTTTATTGTGCTGAAAAATATGCTCTGGTTTTTCTTGAGCTTTATCTTTTTGATTATTTCGGCGCGTTGCTGCGTCGTCAAGTCGGCCGGGCACTTGTTCACGAGTATTATGTCGGCGCGCCTATGGCCGCGCCACGGCTCGCGCAGGTTGCCAGCCGGAAATGTGTGGTCCTCCCACATCGGGCGCGCATAGTCGCACACCACAATGTTGAGTCCGGCCTTGATGCTGCGGTGCTGGAAGCCATCGTCCATAAGCACGACGCCCGTGTCGGTATGCGAGAGCAGATAGTTGACAGCCCTCACGCGGTCGCCGTCGGCGACAATGGGCATGTTGGGGAATTTGTTGAGCATCTGGCGGGGCTCGTCGCCAATCTGCGCCGCCGTCGACGACGGCTTGGCGACAACCATGCCCTTTGTTTTGCGGCGGTATCCACGGCTTACAAGCGAAGGCTTGTAAGCCGACAACAGCCGCGCAAGATATTCAGTCAGAGGAGATTTGCCAGTTCCGCCCACTGTTATGTTACCTATGCAGATGATGGGTTTCCCGAACGAGGTTGATTTTATTATGCGGCGGTTGTAGAGCCAATTGCGCGAAGCAGTGGCTGCCGAGTAGAGTGCCGAGAATGGCAACAACAATATGTTATTCCGCCTTCGAATCATTCTTACGGTTGTTGAGAATTCGTTTCACCCACTTCGGCACAACAATTGCGCCCATTATCAGATAAGGATAGTAACTAACTATGCGCCAGCACAATGCGAGCGCCATAACGCTGATGCTCAGGTTTGCGAAGCACTCCGAGAACACCCACTCGGCAAATCCGCTGCCGCCAGGTGTCGGCATCACTAGCATCATTATCCACATAGCCAACTGCTTGCCGAAGACGATGAAGTGGTCGGTCAGACCCAGATAATCCATGCCTAAGAATGCGACAATGAGCGTGTTGACAACCCAGTAGCGGGCTATCCAGCTCGCTACTGTAGCAGCGAAGGCTTTTATCCACTTGGTAAACGACCACGCACGGAAGTACTCGGCGGTGCTTATCATGTCGTTGCCTATCTTGTCGATGGCCGACGACCATCGACGTATGAATGGCAGCTTGAATATCAGCACAAGCAGTTTTTTCAATCCTTGCGGATTGATAAAAAATCCGTAACTAAGTAACAGCAAATAAGTTACCTTTATGCCGTAGCCAATCCATGCAATGTACATCAGATGGCTGCCAATGTCGGACGAGAAGTCGAAGATGTTGCTATGCCCGATGAGCAGAACCGCTATCGGGAACACGATAGCGAAAAACAGCTCGTCGAGAAACGACGTAACCATCACTATACCAGTGCTTCGGCCACCGCTGATGCCCTCAGCATTGACAAAGAACACCGCCACGCCCGTGCCACCAACGGCCGACGGCGTAACAGCCGAGGCGAACTCCCAAAGCATTATCACACGGAACGACTGGCGCCACGAAAGCTCCTTGTCGCTAAGTATGCGCAGACGAAGCATATAGCCAACGTCGCGCGTAGCCATCATCATAAACGACAGAATAATCCATACTATTGACCATGCAGTAATCTGCATGGTGTCGAATATACCGGGTTCATACTCGCGGTAGAACATTATTCCCGTCACGCCCAATCCGAGCACAATAGGAATGAGTATTTTCCACGATTTCAGACCGCTGACGACCGAAGAATCAGATGTATCGTTTGACATTTTCGTTTACAGTTTTGTTCCAAAAGCTAAGTCGCCGGCATCGCCGAGGCCGGGCACAATGTATTTGTTGGCGTTGAGTTTCGGGTCGACGGCGGCTATCCACAGTGTCACGGGCTCGCCGGCCAGTTTGCTTTGCAGGTAGCTGACGCCTTCGCGGCTGCCGATGATGCTCATTATATGAACGTGTTTCGGCTGGCCGAAACGCTTCAACGCGTTGTATGTCAGTTCCATACTACCGCCAGTAGCAAGCATCGGGTCGCCCAGCAGAAGTATCTTACCCGTGAGCGACGGCGAGGCGGCGTACTCGACGTGTATTGTCAGCTGCCCGTTCTTATCGCTTTTGCGATAAGCCGAGATGAAGCAGTTTTCGGCGTGGTCGAAGGCATCGAGAATGCCGTTGTGCATAGGCAGTCCGGCGCGCAGAATAGAGCCGACGACGATTTTCTCGTCGGCCATGCGCACTTGGGCTGTGCCGAGCGGCGTGGCAATGCCATTGTCGGTATAAGCGAGAGTCTTGCTCACTTCGTAGGCCATCAGAAAGCCGATGCGCTCTATGTTGCGACGGAACCGAATCGGGTCGCTCTGAATGCCTACGCTGCGCATCTCGGCCAAGTAATGGTTGAGCACGGTATCGTGCTCATTCATAATATTTATTTGCATATCTGTCAGTTTTCAAGGCCTAAAATAATGTTTTTTACAATTCGTTTTCATCGGAAAAACTATAATATTTGTTGTTTCCGACAATTATATGGTCTAATAATCTTATATCAAATAAGTTAACAGCATTTTTTACAGTTTTGGTGAGGTTGAAATCCTCTTTGCTGGGCTGCACTTCGCCCGAAGGGTGGTTGTGCCCCAGCACTATTGAGTTGGCGTTGTCGTCGAGAGCCATCTTTGTCAGCAGGCGCACATCAACGACGGTGCTTTTTGTTCCGCCTTTGCTGAGCTGGTGAGTGCTTATTATTTTCATTTTCGGCGACAGGAATATCGCCCACATCTCCTCATGATTAAGGTCGGATATGTGTGAGGCGAAGACTTTGTACAGGTCGTGGCTCGAAGTTATCTGCTGCTTGATGCGGGGCTCAGCAGAGGCCCGCCGACGACCTATCTCCATGGCTGTAAGTATGTTCACGGCACGGGCTTCGCCTATGCCTTTTATTTTCATCAGGTCTTTGACCGTGGCGAGACCCAATTCGTTGAGATTGTTGTTGTATTTGTTTAATAATGAGCGCGCTATATCGACGGCAGTCATTTCACCATTGCCCGAGCCAATCATTATGCCCACGAGTTCGGCATCGGAGAGCGACATAGGCCCGCGCGAAATCATCTTTTCGCGCGGGCGGTCGTCGATAGCTAAGTCTTTTATTTTTATATGGTTTGCTAATTCCACAAATTCTTAAGTACGTTGCGGTAATATGCTTCCACTTCGCTCCACTTGTAGTAAGGCGCGATGTCGCTTTCGAGAGGCAGTTTCACTTCGTTCTCGTTGAGCAATACCTTAATTAATATATCATTCGATTTCGGCGATTTGTAGAAAATCATCTGCAAGTTGCCGGCCATCGGTATAATCTTGTAGTCGCACCAGTATTTGTAGAGTTCCGAGAAGTCGGTTACGTTCACAGCGCAGCCCTCGAGCCCCATAAGGCTTGCGAGAGGCATGAGGCCCGTGTCGTGGCCGAAGCGCAGAGTGGCAGTTACACCGTTGCCGGCAAGTGCCTTGTCGGCCTCGTCGAGGAAGTTCTGAAGCAGGTTTCTACCGCACTTGGCACCGCGCGAGTTAGAGTACGGGCATGTGCTGAAGTTGGCATACCAATAGAGGTTTGTAACCTGCCAGTTGTCGAACTGCTCTTCGGGTGTGAAGAAGTCGCTGAAGTCGAATCCGAGTTCGTCGATATTCTGCATATTGCAGTGCAAATCAAAGAGTTTGCGCATGAACTGGAAGCCGTTGACTTTGGTTCTGACATACGCTGTGTCGGAGAATACCGCTTTCACGAGGCGCTCGGGGTGAACGCACAGTTTGTCGAGCTTCTCGTTAGCCTCTTTCCAGCCTGCGCCCTTCTTGAGGTACGAAGTAACGGAGTCGCGCTCTTCGTTATTGATGTACTTCATAATGCGTCGGCTCGATTCGGTCTGCACTTTGATGCCCGGTCGCAGCGAGTTAACTCGCTGCAAGAATGCGTCCATACTGCACAGCACGCGGTGCGACGTTGATGATTTGACGTCGAGGAAGGCGTTGCTGCCGAATACTTCGGGGAACGAGTTCACCATACGCTCGGCAATGCCCTGATGCTGTTTGAAACCGGTTTTGGTAAGGTCGCCGGCACGTTCGAAACCGTCGTCGTAGAGGCGCTCAACGCGAGCGAGCAAGTCCTTGCCCGTTGCGGTCAAGGCGTTAGCCTTGTCGGCGTCGCGAAGCATGTTGCGCATCACCATATAGTCGAATCCCGAATAGTGGTAACGCGAACCGTGACGGCCGTAGTGGCTGATATAGAACGGTTTGTAGCCTTTAGGCGCTGGCGTCTGAGGCTTGAATTCTGCTGAATAAACCATGTTGTTGCCTCCGTTTTTCTGGAGGTTCGCAATCATTTCTTCCTTTGTAGTCTGTGCCGATGCGGTAGCAGCGCACAAGAAAAAGGCGATTGCTAATTTCATCTGTTTCATCATGTCTTTTTAGTTTTTGTTTTTTGAGTTTAATTTTCAAATCATAAAGGTAAATCTTTTTTTTGAAAAATTAATGCGTTTTTAACAATCATTTTTTGAAAAAAATACGGCGATTTTTACAAAACGCTGAAATTCAGCGTTTTGTAAAAAACAAAAAAAACGGCATTGCAACATGTTGCAATGCCGTTTTTAATTAAAAAATAGAGGTTTATAATGAAAATGTTGATTTTATCCGATCGACATAGTCGAGTTTCTCCCAACCGAAGAATTCAACTTCCTTCTCAACCGTTTTGCCGTTTTCGGTCACGTTTACTTTTGCGGTGTAGGGCTTGCGTCCTACGTGTCCGTACGAAGCTGTCGGTTCGAAAATCGGGTTTTTCAGTCCGAAGCGTTTCACGATGGCCGCCGGTCGCATGTCGAAGATTTCCGAAATCTTGCGGGCTATCTCGCCGTCGCTGAGGTTCACTTTTGCCGTTCCGTAAGTGTTCACGTAAAGTCCTACGGGTTGCGCCACGCCTATGGCGTAGGCGACTTGCACGAGCACTTCGTCGGCCACGCCGGCAGCAACAAGGTTTTTGGCTATGTGGCGTGTAGCGTATGCAGCCGAGCGGTCGACTTTCGAGGCGTCTTTGCCCGAGAATGCGCCGCCGCCGTGTGCACCTTTGCCACCATAGGTGTCAACGATAATCTTGCGGCCCGTCAGACCGGTGTCGCCGTGCGGACCGCCGATGACGAACTTGCCCGTCGGGTTGACAAAGAGCTTATAGTCAGCGTCGAAAAGTCGGCGCTGAGCCTCGGGAAGCTTGTCGCACACACGCTTGATGAGTATGTTCTTCACGTCTTCGCGAATGCGGGCGAGCATCTTCTCGTCTTCGTCGAACTCGTCGTGCTGCGTCGATATCACTATGGTGTCAATACGCCTTGGCGTATTGTCGTCGTTGTATTCGATGGTAACCTGGCTCTTCGAGTCGGGTCGGAGGTAAGTCATCACCTTGCCCTCGCGGCGTATGTCCGACAGTTCGCGCAACAGTTTGTGAGCCAAATAGATAGGCAGCGGCATGTAGTCTTCAGTGTCGCGGCAGGCATAACCGAACATCATGCCCTGGTCGCCAGCGCCCTGCTCCTCTTCCTTGGCGCGCTCCACGCCGCGGTTGATGTCGGCCGACTGAGCGTGAATGGCCGAGAGGACGCCGCACGAGCCGGCGTCGAACATATACTCGCCTTTGTTGTAGCCTATGCGGCTGATGACGTCGCGCGCAACGTCCTGCACCGATACGTAGCCTTCGGTTTTAATCTCGCCGGCCACAATTGTAAGGCCTGTAGTAACAAGCGTTTCGCACGCCACTTTCGATTCGGGGTCTTGTGCCAACAGGTTGTCGAGCACTGCGTCTGAAATCTGGTCGGCAACCTTGTCAGGATGCCCCTCCGACACTGATTCTGATGTAAAATAATATCCCATATACAATAATCTGTTTATTAATTATTTATAGGGAATTGGAAGGACGACAAAAAGCATTTTAGCACTTTTTTATAGTGGTTGCAATTGGCAAATCCATCCACTTCCTTTTTTCAGTTGCAAATATACATAATATCTCCGTATGCATTGTAAAATTTCGGCAGATATTTTTATCGTTTTGCGGCGTTTCAGGACTGACGTCTGTGTGGCGTTTTTTGAGCCGGCTGGCTGTTTTTTCGAAAATCAAATGTTAAAAAACAGTTTTTTCGGCTCAACGCCGAAAAAAAATATTTCGACGTTTATCATGCACATTAATAATGTGTTATGCACGAAAAAAGGAGTCAGACGAGCATTGCTGCTGAAAAAAAAATTGAAAAAAAACATGGTGGGAGTGCGAACATATGCGGATTATTTGCTAATTTGGCGGTCGATTTTGAAAAACGAATTACTTGACTTGAAATAAAACCTAAGTTTCGAAAGGAACTTAAAAATTGTTGAACCTATGGAAATCAAAAAGTCGCCGAAAGCAGACCTTGAAGGCAAGAAAATGCTGTTCAAAGAGATTGGCTTGGCGGTCGTTCTGGGTCTGGTGTTAGCCTGCTTCGAATGGTCGCAGCGAGACGTACAGCTCGATCTCTCCGGCATGGTTGACGACAGTGCTGCTGTAGAAGAGGAGATGGTTCCAGTAACCACTCAAGAGGAGATTAAACCGCCCCCTCCCCCTCCACCACCCAAATTGGCAGAGGTGCTTAACATTGTTGATGACGACACCGAAATCAATGATGAAATGGATTTGATTGATAGTGAAGCGGATGAAGACACCGAGTTCGAGATTCGCGACGTTGTTGAAGTGGTTGAAGAAGAACCCGAAGAAGACAACGAGGTGTTCCTTATAGTAGAGGAGATGCCTTCGTTCCCCGGAGGTAACGAAAAGATTGCCGAGTATTTGAGCAAAAACATCAAATATCCGGTCATCGCTCAGGAGAATGGTATTCAGGGCCGTGTATTCGTCAATTTTATTATCAATCAGAAAGGCGAAGTTACCAACGTTAAAGTTGTCCGCCCGTTCGACCCGAACCTCGACAAAGAGGCAATCCGTGTGGTAGAAAACATGCCAAAATGGAACCCGGGCAAACAGCGTGGAAAAGCCGTTAAGGTTTCGTACAACTTGCCTATCAACTTTGTGTTGCAATAAACAGAGCAAAACAATGATAAAAAGAGGCTGCCTAAAAAGGCAGCCTCTTTTTTTTGTCAGTCAGATGTTTTTGCTTATTTTTACGAAAAAAATAAACGCAAGAGTCAGCATGGCAAAGACAAAGATAGTATTCGTATGCAAAGAGTGCGGCGCCGAGTCGCCGAAATGGATGGGGCGCTGCTCGCAATGCGGCGCGTGGAACACATTCGTCGAAGAGGAGGTGGTGTCGGTAAAACCGACGGGCGGCGCCACGTCGTTCAGCGCGTCGAACACGATAAAGCCCATGCGGCTTACCGATGTGCAGGTGGGTGCCGTTCGGCGTACGCCGACGGCAAATGCCGAACTCGACCGCGTACTGGGCGGCGGCATTGTGCCTGGCGCAATAATACTCATTGGCGGCGAACCCGGCATCGGCAAATCGACTCTCGTACTGCAAATGGCGCTGTCGATACCCGACCGCAAAGTACTCTACGTGTCGGGCGAAGAGAGCGCACAGCAGATTAAACTGCGCGCCGAGCGCATCCGCTCGGCGACGACCGACAACTGCATGGTGGTGAGCGACACCTCTATCGACCGTCTCGCGTCGCACATCAAAGAGTGCTCGCCCGACATCGTCGTGGTCGACTCAATACAAACCATGGAGACCGAGCGCGTCGACTCGCTGCCCGGAAGCATCTCGCAGATAAAAGAGTGCACCGCAGTGCTGATGCGCATGGCCAAAGAGAACGCCCTGCCGATAATTCTTATCGGCCATATAAATAAAGACGGCCAGATTGCCGGCCCGAAGATTCTGGAGCACATGGTCGACGTGGTCCTGCAGTTCGAAGGCGACCGCAACCACATGTACCGCATTCTGCGGTCGATAAAAAACCGTTTCGGTTCCACCAACGAGATAGGCATCTTCGAGATGCTGGGCGACGGACTGCGCGAGGTGGCCAATCCGTCGGAGCTGCTGCTCAACGAGTTTTCGCAGTCGCTGAGCGGCGTAGCTATTGCCGCCGCCGTCGAAGGCGTACGGCCGTTTCTTATTGAGGTACAAGCGCTTACAAGCACAGCAGCTTACGGAACGCCACAACGTTCGGCAACAGGTTTCGACCTTCGCCGCCTCAACATGCTTCTGGCTGTTCTCGAGAAACGGGCAGGGTTCAAATTAGCCGCCAAAGACGTCTTTCTCAACATTGCCGGCGGCATCCGCGTATGCGACCCGGCCATCGACCTCAGCGTGGCGGCATCGATTCTGTCGTCGAACACCGATATGGCTATAAATCAGGGCGTTTGCCTCGCGGGCGAGATAGGCTTATCGGGCGAGATTCGCCCGATAACACGCATCGAACAGCGTGTGGGAGAGGCTGCAAAACTCGGCTTCAGCCAGATTATCGTGCCACGCTTCAACCGCATTTCCGACCTGAAAAAGTTCAACATCGACGTCCGCCCCGTAACACGACTCGACGAGGCTTTCAGATTACTGTTTGCATAAAAAGATTTCAGTGCTTATTTGCTGATTTACTGCACGTTTATTTCTTCCTTATCAGCGTCAGACCGTCGCGAATGGGGAGAATGACCTTTTCGATGGAGTCGTCGTGTGCGACGAGGTCGTTGAATTCGAGAATGGCCTTAGTCTGGCCATCGTTGTGAGCCACCGGCTCAACTACTTTGCCGTCCCAGAGTATATTGTCGGCTACTATGTAGCCGCCCGACGACAGCCGCGGCATAACTGCCTTATAATAAGCTGGATAGTCGCGTTTATTACCATCAATGAATACGAAATCGAAGTCGCCCTGTATCTCGCCCATAATGCTCAGCGCATCGCCTATGTGCAGCGTTATTCGGTCGGCGAATGCCGACCGCGAGACGAATCGCGTGATTATCGGCTCCAGCTCGTCGTCGATTTCTATGGTATGAATGTGCGCCTCGGGGCGCAAGAGGCCCTCGGCCATGCAGAGGGCCGAATAGCCCGTGAAGGTACCTATCTCGAGCACCTGGCGCGGATTGGCCATACGAACGAGCATCTTGAGCAATCGGCCTTGCAAATGTCCGCTCAACATACGCGGTGCAAGCACGTGAGTATGCGTGTAGCGGTCGAGCTCGGCCAGCAGAGCCGGCTCAGCGTCGATATGCTCACCGATGTATTCTTCCATGTCGAACGTCTGATAGTCCATAGCGCAATAAGCTTATTATCAGTAAAATATAAGGCTTGACAGTTTTTGCGGATCAACCACCTTGCGGGCAACTTTGAGAACGTCGGCTGCGGTGATTTCGTTTATGCGGTCGCACGAGGTGGCAATGTCGTCGGCCTCGCCGTAGAGCATCACGCTGCGGCCCACAGAGAGCATCTGGCTCTCGCCATTGTCGGCCGACATAAGCAGCTGCCCCACAAACTGACGCTTCGCCTTGCGAAGCTGCACCTCGGTAAGCGGCGCATCGCAGATGCGCTGCAACTCTTTATCAACAATTCGAAGCGACCGCTCGATGTTCTCGCTGTCGGTGCCGAAGTAGATGGTAAAGAGGCCAGTGTCGGTAAACGGAGTGTACTCAGTCTCAACGTTGTAGCCGATGCCGTTGCGCTCGCGCAGCACAAGGCTCAGGCGCGAGTTCATGCACGGACCGCCTATTATGTTGCTAAGCAGAAACATAGGCAGACGCTCGACATCGGTGCTGCTTGGGGCAATATGCCCCAAGACCACATGCCCCTGATGCGTATCGCGGTTCTGGCGTTCGCTGCCGTATGCTTTGAATTTCAGTTTTTTACGCTCGTACGAGCGTAAATTTTTGGGTATTGCGCCGAAGTGTTTCTCGGCTTGCCGTACAACTTGCTCCCACGTCATATTGCCAAGTACGCTGAACACCATCTGGTCGGTGTTGTAGCAGCGCTGCATAAAACGGCGCACTCGGTCGGCATCGAACTGGGCGATGCTTTCGAAAGTGCCTAATATATTGTGCCCGAGCGCAGTACCGGCGAAGATGCGGTCTTCGAACTCATCGAAGATGAGTTCGGCCGGCGTGTCTTTGTACGACGATATCTCGTCGGCAATGACGATTTTCTCTTTTGCAAGTTCTTTTTCGGGGAAAACAGAGTTGAACACCATGTCGGCAATGAGTTCCGTGGCGCGCTCAAAGTCGCGGCTGAGGAAAGCGGCATGTACGGTTGTCTCCTCCTTCGTGGTATAGGCGTTGAGCTCGCCGCCCACCTCATCGAGGCGGTTGAGAATGTGGTACGAGGTGCGTTTCTGCGTACCTTTAAATATCACATGCTCAATGAAATGCGCTATACCGTATTCGTCAGGTTCCTCATCGCGTGTGCCCGTGTTGGTGAGCAGTCCGCAGTAGCATACTTCGCTCTGCGAAGGTATGTGAACCACCCTGATGCCATTCTGTAATGTATGTACCTTGTACGACATGGGTGCAAAGGTATCTACATTTTGTCATTCGGCAATTATTTTGCTTAAACAATTCAAACAAAAAATGCTGTTCGGAAAAATCCGAACAGCATTTATATTAATGTATGGTTACGAGTTCTTATTTGAACAAGCCTTGAGCCATGAGGTGGAGGCAACGGCGCCAAGTAAGGAACTCGTGTGCAGTGCCTTCCGATACGTAGCCTACGCAGTTGTAACCGGCAGCTTTCATATCAGCAGCCGATTTGTTGATTGCGTCGGGGCTCTCTTTGCTGCCACAGCCTACGAAGAGGTAGTTGACAGCCTTGTTGTCTTTGAAGTCACCAGGAGCGAACTGGCCACCGCTCAACAGACCGAACGATGCAAACATGTCGGTTCTGCGGCTCGAAATCAATTTCGTAGTCATACCACCCATAGAAAGGCCAGCGAGAGCGCGGTTGTTGCGGTCGGTTTTGGTCTTGAAGTGCGAATCTACGTAAGGGATGAGTTCGTTGCAGAGCAATGTCTCAAATTCCTTGCCCGTAAACTGTCCGAAACCGCTGCCAAACTTGATGTCGTTGGTCAAGCCGTAAGCGTTGACGATGATGAAGGGTTTGCATTTGCCTTCTGCAATCAAGTTGTCCATAATGAGGTTTTCGTGACCTTGGTTGCTCCAAGCAGTCTCGTCCTCACCCCAGCCGTGCTGCAGATACAGAACGGGGAATTTCTCCTTCGGGTTGTTGTTGTACGTAGGCGGAGTGTAAACAAAGGCGCGTTGGAACTTGCCAGTGCTTTCGCTCCAGAAGATAATCTGCTGAACCAATCCGTGCGGAACGTCCTTCTTAGCAGTGTAGAAATCGGCGTCGTGAGCCGGTATTTCGATACCGCTCTCCCAACGAACTGAGCCATAGTAGTTCAATGCACCCGGGTCGTTAACCACGCCACCGTCGATGGTGAGGTGATAGTAGTGGAAGCCTTCGTCCATCGGGCCTTCGGTTGTGCCTTCCCATACGCCTTCATCGTTTTTCTGAAGAACGGTAGCACCAACACCGCCCATGTTGCCGCCGAGGCCGAGGCTTACGATAACCGATTTAGCCTGCGGTGCCACTACGCGGAAGCGAGCGAAACCTTGTGAGTTGACCATCGGGTATTCCTGACCCGGCTGGTTGAGTTCCGACGGTTTGAAGTCTTCTTTGATTTCCTGATTGTCGAGAGCAGCGTTGAAGTTCTTCACGATGCGGTACGACGATTTGCGTTTGCCGTCTTTGTCGAACAAAAGCGGATAGTTGTTAACACCTACCCACGAGTCGCGGTCGCTGACATTCCAGAAAGTAACCACGTCGATAACGTCTTTGTGCTGACGGAATACGCGGAAGAGTTGCGAATACTGGTTGTCATGAAGCGTACGAACGTACGGTTCGATGGTAACGCCTTCGTTGCGGCTGAACTGCAGCTGACCACCCATCTCCTCGTTGGCGCGAACGTCGAGCTCGGTGAACTGGATGTGCTTAACAATTGTAGCATATTTTTCAATGGCGTCGGCGATGTTTTTCATCGACGGGCCATAAACGTTATAGTGACCCTGCATACCGATACCGTCGATGGGCACACCGTTGTCTTTCATCTTCTTCACCATGTCGAAGATGCGGTCGCGCTTGTCGGGGTTGGCAGCGTTGTAGTCGTTGTAGAACAGCTGAGCATTCGGGTCGGCTTCGTGAGCGAACTGGAATGCTTTGGCGATGAACTCATCGCCACAAAGCTGATAGAGTTTCGAGTTGCGGTAAGGCGACGGATTCGGGTTCCACGGTGAGCGGCGAACATCGTCGGCCATAGCCTCATTCACTACGTCCCAGCAGTAAACCACGTCTTTGTAGCGGTTCACCACAGTAGTGATGTGTTTTTTCAGGCGCTCGTAGAACACTTCTTTAGAAACATCCTTGCCGTTTTTGTCGGTGAACATCCAGTCGCAGAACTGGCTGTGCCAAACGAGGCAGTGACCGCGCATTTTGATGCCGTGCTTGCGGCAGAAGTTGGCGATGGTATCGGCGTTGCCCCAGTTCCACTCGCCTTCTTTGGGTTGCAGCGAACCCGGTTTCATGTCGTTTTCAGCAGTAACGCTGTTGTACTCCTTCAGAATTATTGCAACCTCGTCAGGATTCTGCATGTTACGCATGTTGACGGCCACGCCCATCTTGAAGTAATCTTTATAGGCGTCTTTCAGGCCCGTAGGGTCTTCCGGCTCCGGACGCATAAACGGAAACTGCGCCACAGCCGAACCTGCACTTAACAATAATGCCACAGTGCAGAGTTTCTTAATCAAATTAATTTGCATAGTGCTAATGTTGTTGTTTATTAAAAAAATATGACGGCTAAAGTAGCTATCAATTTTTAAAAATAAAACATTTTGTTCGATTTTTTAATATCAAATCGATAAAAAAAGCCTTTTGACCGACAAAAGCCGCTTTTCTGACGATGAAAAAAAATTGTTTTTTGGGGGCTCGGAATTGGTCAGTAAAGAGAAAACGCAGGTGTGTTTTATCCGATTTTCGCAATTCCAGAATTCTGTTTTCTGTGGTCTTCTATATATTTCTATATATAAGGTATTATATCTGTCCCTTCCCGAAAGCGAGTGCGAAATTAGTATTTTATTTTTAAAAAACAAACATTTGCGCCGATTTTAACAATCGCTTTTAATCATTTAATTATAAATAACATAGCATACCGAACAATACCACGTATAATAAATTAACTTGCAATCGCAACAGAAGTTTAACCCGATGCCGACCTTCGGGTCGGCATCACAAAAAATTAAACGTCATGAAAACAAAAAAGAGCCCTAAAAAAGACCTCAACAACAAACGCAGTTTGTTCTTCGAGATCGGAATGGTAGCAGCTTTAGGCCTCGCGCTTGCGATGTTCGACTATTCTACCAAAGATTTATCCTATTCACTCGATGGCCGTATCGACCAGGGACCCGACGTCGATATTGAGTATCTGCCAATAACTCGCATCGAAGATCCCGAGCCACCGGCTCGGCCAAAAATACAGCTGGCCGACGTCATCGAAATCATCGACACCGATGAAGGCCTCGAAGACGACATCGACTTCTCGTCGGAGATTGAAGAGATACAGCCCGAATATTCATTCCCTGTAGCCATCGACCCCGAGCCTGAAGATGACAGCGACTCTATTTTCGTCACATGGACAAAGCCGCCTACGTTTAATGGTGATTTGCAGGAATATCTGAAGAAAAACATAAAATATCCGGCCATTGCCGAAGCCAATGGCGTGTTTGGCAGAGTGTTCGTACAATTCGTCATCGACCAAAACGGTCGCGTATGCGATGTGCACCCCACTCGCCAAGGCGACGTAAACCTTGACCGTGAGGCAGTTCGCGTGGTGGAGTCGATGCCCAACTGGACGCCCGGCGAGAATCGCGGACGGCCTGTGAAAGTGATGTACACCATACCTATAAACTTCGTTTTACAGTGAGAAAGTATAAAAAATGTTAAAACGATGCATTTTTTCATCAAAATATTTGCACAGAAAAAAAACATGCTGCATTTTTGCAGTGCAAAACGATGGTAAAACATCGTGGCGAAGTTTTTTCGTTGATTAGTTGATAAGTGTGTTTGGGTGATTTATTCACGAATAGCTCTGATGTGAAATCAGAGCTATTTTTTTTTGCATCAACTATCAACCTCAAAAAAAACAGCCATATTTTTTCTTTTCTGAAATAAAATCTCTATCATTGTGCCAATAAAAACGCACTATTTATGAAAAAAATATTTTATGTAGCCATGGCAGTGGCAGCCACTATGTTGGCTGTAGGCTGTGGCAGTATGGGTTCGAGTGGCTCGTCGCTGCTTTCGATGGCAACGAAACCCACCACAGCTGAGATTTCGAGCGGACTGAAAGAGGCCCTGATGATGGGCGTCAACATGGGCATCGACAAACTTGCAGCCAAAGACGGCTACTACAACGACGTGGCAGTCCGTATCGGACTGCCTCAAGAGGCGCTCGTGATAACAAAGAACATAAGCAAACTACCTGGCGGACAGAAACTTGTCGACAGTGCAGTGAAAAGCATCAACGCAGCCGCAACCGACGCTGTGAAAGATGCGGCGCCGATATTCCTCGACGCCATCACGAGCATGACATTCACTGACGCAGCTAAGATTCTGGCCGGCGACAACCATGCCGCTACAACCTATTTCAAAGGCAAGACAAAGCCGCAACTCAAAAACCTCTTCGCTTCGCGTATTAAGAAGTCGATGGACAAGAAGCTCGTGGGCGACGTGTCGGCATCGTCATCGTGGAACACGCTGACGTCGAAGTGGAACAGCGTGGCGGGCACCATAGTGGGCCGCGCGGCTGGTCTGACGACCGTCAACACCGACCTTACCGACTACCTCACCGACCAAGCCGTTGACGGGCTCTTCGTGAAGGTGGCCGAACAGGAACAAGAGATTCGCACTAAAGCATCGGCTCGTACTACACCGCTGCTCAAACGCGTCTTCGGACACCGATAATATTGATAATGAGACTTTTAATAACAACATTATTGTTGCTCTGCTTTGTCGCCAAGGCGACAGCGCAGAGCAATACAGTTTTTACCGACTTATATACGCTCAAAGACGACGCGCAACACAAGCCGTTGCGCGTACGCGCAACGAACATCAATTTCTTCAAAAACAACGAGTACTTTGGCAACTACGTTGAAGGCTACACCTTGCTCGGATACCGTCTCAAGCCAACACTCCACTACACTGTCGACAGCGCCCTGACCGTTGAGGCTGGCGCCGAACTCGTACAGTTCGGCGGCACCGACAAATACCACAAAGTATATCCTGTTTTATGCGCCACTTGGCGCATAAACCCAACATTCACTCTGACAATGGGTTCGATAAAAGGCTCTACGTACCACGACTTGCCCGAGGCCATACTCGACCCCGAGCGTCAACTGTCGTCGCGCCCCGAGACGGGCGTGCAGGTTGAGGCGCGACACGGCTCGATAACTGGCGAAGTATGGCTCGACTGGCAAAGCTTCATATTCAAAGGCGACACCATTCCCGAACGTTTCATGGCCGGCGTCGGGCTCACTTATGAGCCCGAAAGCCGCTCAGCATGGCAGATACGCGTGCCTCTGCGTCTGACGGCATCGCACATAGGCGGCCAGATAAGCGACTACGCCGAGCGAATGCAGAGCCTCGCCAACGTCTCGGTTGCATTCGACTTAACACACAAAGGCACCAACGGCAGTTACGGTTTCGAAGCCGAAGGGCTGTATTTCTACACAATGACAGGCAGCGGCGTGCGCCCGTTCGGCCGCGGATGGGCTTTGCACCCCAAAGTGAAAGCTTCGTACAAGCTGATCGATGCCACTGCCGGACTATACCATGCGCGAAACTTCTTCGCGCTGCACGGGAATCCGCTCTATATGTCGCTATCGGACTACAACCCAAGGATTTACAACCGGACAAGAAATATGTTTACGCTTGAGGCCAACCTCAACCACAAGATAAACCGACAGGCGCGTTTTGCGCTTAACGCAAAATGCTACTACGACACCGGCGACAGCCAGCTCGAATATTACTACGGCTTCTACCTGGTAATAACAACTCTCTGAAAATAAATAACATAGCATTAACAAAAGAACTTAAGATTATTAGTGAAAAATGAAAAAAATAGCATCATATTTTCTTCAAGGTCTGCTCTACATAATACCGATAGCGGTAACGCTGTTTGTGCTTGTAAAATGCTTTGGCATAGCCGATTCGTTAATCGACTTCATGTACCGCGGCTTGCAGATAGGACCCGAGAACCGCATACCCGGACTGGGGCTGCTGCTACTGCTGCTCATCGTTACAGCGGTAGGCTACGCCTGCCCGCTGCTCATATCGCCGCAAATGTCGAAACTGATAAACAAAACCATCAAGTCGGCACCGCTTATCAGCGTGATTTACACATCGGTACGCGACCTGATGTCGGCTTTTGTGGGCAAAAAGCAGAAATTCGGCACGCCGGTTCTTGTGAGCCTCGACGACAGCGGCATAGTTTCGCGCCTTGGATTCATTACGACTGAGGATTTGAGCAAACTTAACATCGAAGGGCGCGTAGGTGTCTATCTGCCAAACTCTTACGGCTGGCTTGGCGACCTTGTGCTGGTACCCGCCGAGCGCGTTACGCGCCTCGACGCCAAAGCTTCCGACGTGATGAAATTCATCGTTTCGGGCGGTGTGACGCAGATAGGCAGCCAAGACGAGCAGGATACAACCGAAACCGAACAAACCGACAGCAATGCAAAATGAAGCGTTGAACCGTACGCAGCTGCTTTTTGGCGAGGCGGGCGTGGCCGCCTTGCAAAAAGCCAAAGTCATCATCTTTGGCATCGGCGGCGTGGGCAGTTGGTGCGCCGAAAGTCTCGTACGCACTGGTATTCAGCATATTACACTTGTCGATGGCGACCGCATAGCAGCATCGAACATCAACCGCCAGCTGCACGCCACAACAGCTACTGTGGGGCAAGTGAAGGTCAGCGCTATGCGCGACCGACTCTTGCTCATTAACCCCGACGCCGATGTGCAGGCCTTACACGACATTTTCGACCGCGAGAACAGCGAACGCTACAACCTCGACGAGTACGACTACATTGTCGATGCCATCGACTCGCTGCAGGCCAAGGCCTTTCTCATAGAGAAAGGCTCAATGAGCCGTGGCGTCTTTGTGTCGTCGATGGGTGCCGCGCTGAAAGTCGACCCGACACGAGTGCGCGTGGCCGACTTTTGGGATGTACAAGGCTGTCCGCTGGGCTCGCGCTTACGCAAACTTTTGCGCAAGCAAGGCGCACAAGTTGGTCATTTCCAGTGCGTTTACAGCGACGAGGTTCTTCCGAACCTCGTATCGTCGCCCGAAGTGCCACAGACACTCGACACCGCCGACGGCACGTGGAACACTAAGAAAGTATCCACCAACGGATCGATAGTGCATATTACCGCCATTTTCGGATTTACATTAGCCGGATTGATAGTAAAAAACATATACGAAAGAATACATCAAACTAAAAATTAGACAGTTATGTCGTCGATAGCAGTACTTGCAATAATAGCAGCCTATTTTGCCGTGATACTTTTAGTCAGTTATCTGACCACGCACCGACAGCCGCAGGACAACAAAGCGTTTTTCGTAGGCGGACGGCAGTCGCCATGGTACATTGTGGCAATAGCCATGATTGGTACATCGATTTCGGGCGTAACGTTCATCTCGGTGCCGGGCATGGTGGCCGGCACGCAGTTCAGCTATCTGCAGATGGTATTGGGCTTCGTGGCGGGTTACTTCGCCATAGCATACATTCTGCTTCCGCTCTATTACAAGCTCAACCTGTGCAGCATCTACGGCTACCTCGACAAGCGCTACGGTAGCGGAAGCTACCGCATTGGCGCCATATTTTTCCTGATATCGAAATTTTTAGGTTGTGGCGTACGTATGTACCTCACTGCCATCGTTTTACAACTTGTCCTATTCGACGGATTGGGCATTCCGTTTGCCGTGAATATTGCCGTTACGATGCTCGTCGTATGGCTCTACACTTTCCGCGGTGGCGTGAAGACACTCGTCTGGACCGACATGGTGCAGACGCTTTCGCTCGTGATGGCGGTGGTTTTGTGCATCTACTTCGTATGCCGCCAGATGAACATCGACCTCGGCGGTCTCTGGAGTACGATAACCGACAGCGATATGTCGCGCACGTGGTTTTTCGACGACGGCAACGACAAACGCTTCTTTTTCAAGCAGTTCCTTGCGGGAATGTTCACCACGATAGCCATGACCGGCCTCGACCAGGATATGATGCAGAAAAACCTCTCATGCCGTTCTTTGCGCGACGCGCAAAAGAACGTCATCAGCTACGGTTTTGCCTTCCTGCCTATCAACTTGCTATTCTTGGCATTAGGTGTGCTGCTCTACCAATATGCGGCCTCGCTCGGGCTCTTCGCCGGTGGCGAGCTTACCGACATTGCCGGCAACGCCCTCAAAAGCGATGAGCTCTTTCCGTACCTTGCCACATCGCACGACGCCAACGGCGAATTGTTCCTGCCGACAGTCGTCGGTGTGCTATTCGTACTCGGACTTGTGGCAGCCGCCTTTTCGTCGGCTGGCAGCGCCGTTACGGCGCTGACCACATCAGTAACCATCGACATTCTGCGCGCCGACCGCCGGCAAGATGAGGCGCAACTGCGCCGCACGCGCTTTTACGTACACATTATCAATACGTTAGTAATGGGCGTGCTGATATATATGTTCCGCGTCATTGGCAACACGAGCGTCATCGACGCTGTGTATGTGGTGGCAAGCTACACCTACGGACCGCTGCTCGGACTTTACATCTACGGCCTCTACTCACGGCGCGCAGTGCGCGACGCATGGGTGCCCGTCATCTGTATCGCATCGCCGCTTATTTGCCTCATTATCAACCTCAACAGCGAAGAATGGCTCGGCGGCTACAAAATGGGCTACGAACTGCTTCTGCTCAACGGTGCCATAACGGCTCTTGGGTTGTGGATTAGCGGTGTGAGAATGAAGAATTGAAAGTTTATTTATATAAATGTTCAGAGCGTTCGGGCTGAAGCCCGAACGCTCTGAACGTATCACTGTACCAAGGCGATTATTTTATTATCAAAACCTTACGGCCGTTGTGAATATAAACACCTTTTTGAGTTGGGGGCGTGGCGAGGCGGTGCCCCGAAAGGTCGTACCATGCATCATCGGTAGCAGGCGTGTCGGTGCCGACGGCACCGACCGAAGTCGGAACGGCCTCGGCCAAGGTAAAGTCCTCAGTATAAACCTTACTCCAAACGCCACGGCTATCGCCAACCATCCACGAGAGAGTATGCTCGCCAAGGGCGAGCGCATTGACGTCTATCTCATAGACGCCAATATTGTCAGACAGAGAGCCGATAACGGCATTTTCCTCATCGTCGTCGATCCAATAGCGGCATCGCGTTATTGTTGGCGCTGACGAAAGATCCGATACAAAGAAAAACTTTGTCAGAGGGCTGCTCCATAGTCCTTTGTCGTCCTTCACACGCACAGAGAGCGAATGAAGTCCGACCGCAAGGTCGGTAATATCGACCGTAGCAACAGACGCGGCAAGTGGCTGTCGCTGAGCCATTTTACCATCAATCCAGTATTCGCGAGCTACTATTTGCGTGGCCGCCGAGCTCTCCACCGTTTTAATGAAATACTTCGTCACGGGGCTGCTCCACAAGCCATTGTTGTCCTTCACTCGCATAGTGAGCGAATGAAGTCCGACCGCAAGACCGCTAATATCTATTTCGGCAGGGCTTGCAGCCAAGTTCTGCTTCGCATCTATCTGTTGGTCAATCCAGTACTCGCGCTCCACTATGTTGTTTTCCTGCCCGCTTGCGGGCAGGAAACATAGCGCCAAGCACGCTAATATAAATAATACAGGCTTAAACATAACCGTCAGTTTTAAATATTAACGTACTTCGGCTTCGTAGCTCACTTTCAGTGTCTGACCCTCCTGTGTGGTGGTCAGGCTCTTCACAACAGGCGTCGAAGGTACTTTGCTAAATCCATCGCCACCAAGAAGACCGATTTGAGTGTTATCGGTACCTAATAAAGTCTCGGAATTATTTATTTCGAAAGTTCGCTCGGGAGAGTAACCTCCATTGTCGGCGTCGCTAAAAATCTCACTTGTTTTTATTTGAGTGCAGTTTGTCACATTACCATAATCCGTTTTCATAAATACGCCATAGTAATCGGAATGTTCGATGCCATTGTAAATACAATGGTCTACATAACTATTCATAGCATTATATGTTTTCCAATAATTACTATTACCATATCCAGCCGTCGATGAGAAAATGCAATTCTGGAACTTGAATTGGGCATATTCGTAATTTCTATCGTAGCACCCATTAATATTGCAATGGTCGATTAGGACATTGCTTTCGTTTTTCAATTTTAAAACGGTGCCATTGATATGGCAGTTTTTCACTACCATATTTTCGACAACAATAGATTCTGAAGCACCTTGAATCTGAGAAATCACCGACTTTGTTATTATCGCCGAACCGACATTTGACGAGAACGTGATACCATCACTGATTTTGCATTTCGTTATTGACAAACTCTCAACCGGACGGTTTGTCTGATTATTGTTTTGTCCTACATAGACATCTTCATAGAAATAAATGCCTTCGATGTTTACATTAGTGATGGTCTCATTCTCGGTTGCAGAGCCAATGTAAACATATCCGTTTATCTGAGTCTGTTCAATTCCCAGTTCGCTATTAGTCTCCATTCCAGCTCCCAAAAGACTGACAGACTTTGTTATAACTAGGTTACCGTCGAACACACCCTGAGAGATTGTTATCACATCGTCATCATCGGCCGCCGCCAATGCGTCAACGACGGCTTTGTTGCCTTTGAATATAGTAGCCTCGTCGCCGTGCTGCAAGATAGCAGTAGCGACTTCGTTCTGTGCGCCAGCCACTACTGTGCAGCCAAGCGCAATGATTGATAAGAATAAGTTCTTCATAGTTGTAGTTTTTTATTATTTGAAATTCAATAGATTAACAAGCAAAATCAAGACTTGACAAACAAGAGTTGCGATATGCGAACATATCGCAACTGTTTTTTGTCAGAATAGAGCTGTGTGGGCTTTAGAGCCGGTGACGAGCAGGGTGAGTTCCTTGCTTGTCTGCTGCCAGATGAGCGCCCAGTCGACATGCAGGTGGCAAATCCAGCACTCCTCGTCTTTGCCCGGCAGCTTATGCGGCCGGTAAACGTCGGGCAGTTTCTTACCTTTGGCGAGCGTGCGTATGGCTTCCTTGAGAAGCTCCAAGTCGTAACCGCTTTTCTTGCATCGCGCGACGCACTTGCGGAAAGTATCTGTGATGATTATCTTTCGTGCCATAATACTAAATGTTTAAAAAATTGAACAATTCATCGGGCGTGTCGAACTTCTCGACACGGCCTTTGCGCTTGTCGGCCTGCGAGCTTACATACTTGCTTTTGTCGGTCTTGGGCACCTCCTGCACTATGATGCCAATGGCCTTCAGATAGCTCAGAAGCGCCTTACCCTTTTTGGTGTTTTCGTTCAGCGTTATTGAAAAAATCGACATAATGAAATCCTCCTGATTTTGTTATTCATTCAAAATATAAATATATGACTTTTTTGCGAAAATGATACGTTTTTTATAAAAAAAAACTCATTATCGTTCATTTTTCTGCAATATCCTTTGCTTTGATTGGCTTAATACCTATATTCGCAAACGAAAAACAATAATCTAAAAAATTATATCAATGGTTAGAAAATATCTTACATTGGCACTTTTGGCAACGTCGGCATCATACCTGTCGGCACAAGTGCCGGCAGGAGGCAAGAAAATCAGTAATGAATTACTTGGCATCTTCTTCGAAGACATCAGTTCATCGGCCGACGGCGGTTTGAGCGCCGAGCTCGTTCAGAACGGCTCATTCGAGTACAGCCCTATCGAGCACGAAGGCTGGGGCGCAGGCACAGCGTGGAAATTCGCCCGTCCGGGTCACTCGCTCGGCTATATGGAGCCGCGCCAGATTAACCCGCTCAACGCCAACAACACCAACTACATGCACATTCATGTAGAGCGCGTAAAAGAGTTCTACGACTACAAAGGTTGGAAAGGCGTTGGCCTGCAAAACGACGGCTTCGACGGCATTCTGATTAAGAAAGGCGCCAAATACGACTTCTCGGTGTTCATGCGCAACACCGACGGCAAAGACAAAGAGGTGCGTGTAGTGCTTTCGGCACCGCAACAGGGCTTCGGACCTATGCAGCGCGAGCCCAAAGCCATCGGCGAAGCTACCATTAAAGTTTCGGGCAACGACTGGAAGAAATACTCGGCTGTGATTGAGGCATCTGACGACTGCGCCAAAGCATCGCTGCAGATTCTCTCGCTCACCGAAGGCGACTACGACATCGACATGGTGTCGCTCTATCCGCAGGAGACATTCAAAGGTCACGGCATGCGCACCGACCTTGCTCAGGCACTGGCCGACCTGCACCCGAAATTCATGCGTTTCCCGGGCGGCTGCGTGGTACACGGCGGTGGCGACGGATTCTGGAACACCTATATGTGGAAAAACTCTGTAGGACCGAAAGAGCAGCGCAAAGGCCAGAAGAACACTTGGGGCTATCACCAGTCGCTCTCGATAGGCTACTACGAATACTTCCAATTCTGCGAAGACCTGGGCATGGAACCCGTGCCCATTCTGCCTTGCGGTGTCAACTGCCAAGGCTCTAACGGCGGTTGGAACATGTATCCTACTCAGGCTCAGGACGCTTGCCCGATGAGCGACATGGAGCAATGGACACAAGACGCCCTCGACCTTATCGAATGGGCCAACGGCGACGCATCGACAAAATGGGGCAAAGTGCGCGCCGAAGCCGGACACCCGGCACCGTTCAACCTCAAATACTTGGGATTGGGCAACGAAGAGAAAATAACACCCGAATTTGAAGAGCGATTCAAATACATGTACGAAAAAATCACTGCAGCTCACCCCGAAATAGTTATCGTGGGCACGGCCGGGCCGGGCTCGCACGCTGGCAACCCCGACTACGAAGAGGGCTGGAAATTCGCCACCTCGCTCGGTGTGCCCATCCTCGACGAGCACTACTACGAGCCGCGCGACTACTTCCTCAACAAACGCCAGTACGACAACTATCCGCGCGACCGCAAGACTAAAGTCTATCTGGGCGAATACGCTGCCAAAGACAAGAAACTCATCGACGCATTGGCCGAAGGCCTCTATCTGCTTCATGTAGAGAAGAATGCCGACGTGGTAGTGATGACCTCGTACGCTCCGTTGTTTGCGCGCAAAGGCGCAACCAACTGGGACCCCGACCTCATCTACTTCGACAACGAGCGTCCGTTCCTCACCTGCAGCTACTACGTACAGCAGATGTTCGGCCTCTCGAGCGGCGACTACTACTATGGCGACTGCGTGAAGTTCAACCGCGCCGACGACAACCTGCTCGGACAGTCGGTAGTGCTCGACTCGAAAGCTAAGAAACTCTACGTGAAGATTTGCAACGCCGGCGCCGAAGCAGCTCAGGCCAACATCGACCTGTCGCGCTTCAAAGGCATGAAGCCTAACGTTGTGAAGACCACTATCTCGGGCAAACCCGACGACGAGAACAACTACGAGAGCCAGCCTATCGTGCCTATCAAAGAAGACCTCAACATAAAGGCCAAACTGACCGAAAAGGTTGCTCCTTACTCGTTTGTAATGTATACTATTTCGCTGTAAGCGAAATATTTACATACCAATAATAAAAAACGCCCGCATTTCTGCGGGCGTTTTTTATTCTTTCCGGGAAGGAACTATTTGAAACTAAAAATATTATCCATACTTTAGTAGCCAAAACAATTTGTTATGATTCACTCCGTTGAAAAACCGATAGTGCGAAGCCGTTTCCGAAGACTTTTGGGACGTGAGTTTTATATTGCCAAACGGTTTTTGAAATGGCATTTTTCGGGAATAAAATTTTCAAAAATCAACCGAGATGTAAATTTCAAAGATGTTTGGATAGAGCATCAATCTACACTTTTGCGAAAGTTGAAAGATGTGGATATGTATCTGCAATACAACAAGATAACCAATCTACGTCTTGCCATTGCACATATCGACGGCGTGGTGATAAAACCCGGCGAAGTGTTTTCTATTTGGCGAATGGTGGGACGACCGACCAAGCGCAAGGGCTACAAAGAGGGAATGATGATTCACAACGGGAAGGTGGCAACGGGGATTGGTGGCGGACTTTGCCAACTCGGCAACCTGATTTATTGGATGGCGTTACATTCGCCGCTAACAATCAAAGAGCGTTGGCGACATAGTTTTGACGTTTTCCCTGACGTTAACCGCACGATTCCCTTTGCCTGCGGTGCCACGCTTGCTTACAATTATATCGACCTGCAACTCGAAAACAACACCGACATCACTTTCAAACTCAATCTTTGGCTCGACGATGAATTTCTTCACGGCGTGTTATCTGCCGACCGCCCGTCAGAAAACAAATACGAAATAATAGAGTCCGACCAACGTTTCGAACTTCAATGGTGGGGCGGCTACACCCGCCACAACCACATCGAGAAGCGCATCACCAACCTCAAAACCGGCGAAGTACGCACCGAATTAGTGGCTGAAAATAACGCAATTATGATGTATAACCCGATGTTAGAGGGGTAAGGTTTTTAAGATGTTATAAATTGCGTTATGAAAAACAAAAGCGGAAAGTAGTTTACCTACTCCCGCAGTGCGCCGTGCCGTAGCACACGCTTCCTTTTTCAAGGCACAGCAAAATTACAAATAAAAATTTAACCGACAAAAAAAACCAACAAAAAAGATGTCCCAGTGTGCGACGTAATTGTGTTTTTAAGTTGTTATAAATTGCATTTTGTAAAACAAAATGCGAGGCCATAAAAAAAGAAAGCTATTGGCATGTAGTGGAACGACCTTATTGTTTACAGAAAAAGTAAAGGCGATACGCCGCGGGTGGGAACACCTTCCCTTTCGCTAAGCATAACGCCTTCACACCACAAATATACGACATTTTTTAATAAAACGATACAAACACTGGAAAAAGAATATCATCATGCACCCGTTACTAACCCGCATACTCAAAGACATCAAAGTAGAACTCACCGAAGAGTTCGACCGCAACTTCGAGCGCAAAGCATTCTTCGTTTTTAAGTTGTTATAATTTGCATTATGGGAAACGAATTTGACATATAAAAAAACCGCCCGAAGGCGGTTGCGTATCATGAGCGATGTTGGTTTCCCATACGTACGCCTAACGCACTGCAAATATACGACAATCTCTATAAACAGATACAATAGCCTTGCGGGCAAAAAGTTGTTGTACAACAACAGCAAAGTGCCTATAAATCGGTCATTTTCAATATAATCTTTATCCGTCGGCAATAACATTTTTTCCGCTCTCTTCGTAAAATATAAAATGTGTTATTGAGTTGTATGCGAAGAAGTGTTTGTCATATTGTCGTTTGCCTAACGTGCTTATTATCTGCAGCTTACCCCCAGCCGCCGGCATCGGGCGTGATTGGGCGGCTGATGGAGCGCCTCGCTGCGACCGACGACGAAGTGCAGCAATTAGACATCATCGACAGTCTGGCCATAATGCACCAAAACATCGACAGCACACTCAAATACGCCGAGATGGAGCTCGACCTTGCCTACGAAACCCGGCATCAGGAAGCGCAAGGCAAAGCCTTGCGCCACATTGGCTGGTGCAAATACTTCAAAGGCGACCTGCCCGTAGCCAGCAACTCGCTCTTCAATGCCATATCGATTTTCGAAGCCGTTGACAATCAGAAAGAAACAGCACGATGCTACTCGCTCTTGGGCGACATAATGGCGCGCGGTGGCGACAACACAAGCGCCGACAAATACCACGAACGCGCCGCCAAAATCCTCTCTGCCATAGGCGATTCGGTACAATTGGCCGTTCTCTACCGCAACATGGCCTTCTCGCGCCTGCAATACGACATGTACACCACAGCCAACGAGTACATTCAGAAATCGACCCTCATCGACTCGCTGCGCAACGACACTTCGGCGCTGGGCGAAGACTACTACTACCGCGGGCGCATAGGTTACCGCCGCTACATGGAGTTCAAAAACCGCGTGGCCCTCGACGAGTCGCGCGACTGGTGCCAGAAAAGCTACAAACTGCTCACCTCGTGCAACAACCGGCAAATGCTCTACTGGGTTACACGCCAAATGTTTGGCGTGTACATCGAATACAGCCACATTAGCGAAGGCCGAGAGCGCTCGCTAATGCTCGACTCTGCCAAAATTTACCTCGACGAGTGCGACAACATTGTAACACAGCTCAACTACAACCGCAACAACTTTGACTGCCGTCTGCTGCGCGCCAAATACCACATCATGCGCGACGAGGTGCGCGAGGCGAAACTCCTTATCGACGAGGTGGAGAACGGCATCAAGAACGGCATATACATCTCCGACCAGCGACTGTCGACACTCTACGAATGCTACTTCTACTACTACAAACGCACCAAAGACTACGAGAAAGCCCTCGAATACAGCCAGAAGAAAGACGAACTCGACAAACGCATGCACGCAAGCGAATACATGATAGCGTCGACACGCTCGCAAGCGCAGATAGAATTCGACGAGAAGATGCGCCAACGCGACATTGAAGAGGAGGAAAAAGAACACAGGTATCAGACCAACATACTGATACAGAGAATAATAGTAGGATTCGGCCTCGTGATAATAGCACTTCTGCTGATACAGTTCCGCCAGACAAAACGCGAGAGCAAACGCCGCCACGAACTCTACAAGACCATTGAGCAGAAAAACAAAGAGCTCGAACAGCAGAAAGAGGAGATGGTAACGCAAAACGAGAACCTCTTCGAGCAGAAGACACTCTTGCAGAACGCCCACCAGCAGATACGCGCAAGCATCGAATACGCGCAGCGCATACAGTGCGCCGCCATGCCGTCGCACGAGATGATGCAGTCGATGTTCGGCGACTACTTGCTCTTCTTCCGCCCGCTCGACATCGTTTCGGGCGACTTCTACTGGATAGGCAACGTAGGCCGCTACAAAGCCATAGCCGTGGCCGACTGCACCGGGCACGGAGTGCCCGGCGCCTTCATGAGCATGCTCGGCCTTTCGCTCCTCAACGACACCGTGGCTATGCTCAACTACACAGGCAAAGACATCGAAGCCGCCGACATTCTCAACTTCCTGCGCGACAATGTGAAACGCGCCCTCCGACAAACCTCAGACCTTGCCGACAACCACGACGGCATGGATATGTCGCTCTGCCTCATCGACATGCAGAACAAACAGGTGCAGTACGCCGGCGCCTACCGCCCGCTGCTCATAGCACGCGACGGCCGCATAATGCAGTACGCGCCCGACCGTATGCCTATCGGCATACACATGAACGAGAAGAAGTCGTTCACCAACAACGTCATCGACATCGAGTACGGCGACGTGATCTACCTCTACACCGACGGCATCACCGACCAGTTTGGATACACCAACAAACGTTGCAAATACACAGCACGCCGCCTGCGCAACATTCTGCAGCGCATAGCATCGCGGCCGTTCTTCGAGCAGCACTCCGAGATAGACCACGAGATGTACGCCTGGCGCCAACCCAACATCATGTACGAAGAAACACCCTGCGAGCAGACCGACGACATGCTGCTCATAGGCATCAGAATCTGACGCTAATCCAAAAACAGGTCGATTTTGACACCTTTAGCATTGATTCTCTAAAACATAAGGCCGCCCCGAATGGGGCGGCCTTGTCGTATCCATAAATCATTATATATCTGTATATTATGCATCATTTGTGCAATATCTGGCGCCGCCATATTGCGATAAATTACATGTTTTTACACCGCCAGACTGCGATATTTTACAATTTTTTGTACCATCAGACTGCGATAAATTACACATTTTGGTACATTTAGACTGCGATAAATTACATGTTTTGGTATTGCCAGACTGCGATAATTTACAAAAATGGGTGAATATTATTCGCCCATAACTAATTCCTCGACACACCAATCGTAAACAGGTCTGACTGCTATGCGATGTCCTTCGTGTTCAATATCAGCATAGTCGTGGTCGGTAAGCAGCATAAGGTTCTTGCATTTTGTAAGGCTACTGGCCAGAAGAAGTCCCGCTATCTCGCGCTTTCGCGTTTTGTCATTTGAGATATCGTACGACACTTGTATGGCTTGCAAAACAGTATTTCCCTTACTAACTAGGAAATCGCATTCACCAGAACGCTCGTTAAGATAATACACATCATAGCCATTAACTTTGCATTTGCGCATAAGATGCAAAAGCACAATGGTTTCGAGTCGCCATCCGAGATTTTCGCCAGAAAAAGCATTGTCTCTTTGGTTCATCATTGCCACATCGACGGCATAGACCTTTTCTTGCGAGATGCGGATTTTGCTTTTGAAGGCGAACTTTTTGATGCCGACAAGCAGAAAAGCCTGCCGCAAGAAACCGACATAATTCTTGACCGTATGTTCAGACTTTATATGGAACCCCTTGGCGAGATCGGTAGTAACCACGGTAGCAGGCGACTCGTTGAGCAGATGGTTAGCCATCTGCTCAAACGCCTCCTTGTAGGCTATCTTGTAACGCTGCTCTATGTCGCGCCGGAGGATATTGTCGACAAGGTCTTTTATGTATGTTCGCGTGTCGGCTATGGCCAACAGCTCCGGGAAGCCACCCGACATCATATATTTGTCAAAGGCCGCGCGACGGAAGGCTTCGGCCTTTGTTGTTTTACTCTTTATGTCGACATTGGTCATAGCGCAGTGCTCGGCAAAGGAAAACGGATAGAGGTGTATCTCTTTCGCACGACCCGACAAGTGTGTGGCCAATTCGCTGCTGAGAAGTTTGGCATTCGAGCCAGTTATCACAACATGCATCTGCTTGCGTAGCAAGCGATTAACAAACAAATGCCAACCATCAACATTTTGTATCTCGTCAAAAAACAGATATTCGAAGTCACCGTAGATTTTATACAACACCTCGAGCACATCATTGAGCTGTTGTGCTTTCATTGCGTCGAAACGTTCATCGTCGAAATCGACATAAGCATAGCGCACACCAGCATTTTCAAGCGCTTGAAAACAAAGCGTAGACTTCCCGCTACGACGTACACCGATAACTACTTGTGCCTGAGGGCTGTTAAGGTCGATGAGTTTTTCCTCAAACCTGCGACATAGGTGTTTCCCACGACGCATTTCGAGCTCTTCGCGTTGATCGGAGAGTACCATTTCAAGAGTACGCTTATCGATAACATTTGATGCTGACGTTTTTCTTGCCATATTATCAGATCTTTACATTAGTTTTTAACAGCGCAAATATAATAAAAGAAACATTCAAACTGCGATAAATTACATTTTTTGTACCATCAGACTGCGATAATTTACACATTTTGGTACACTCAGACTGCGATAATTTACAAAAATAGACAAGTCACGTTTCTTCCAATCTTTTCTCCTACAGACGCACGGCCGTGCGTCTCTACTTTACTCTTTACACTTTACACTTTACTCTAAAAAAAATAACTACATTTGCGAAGTTTTTTGCACGAGATGGGCTTTTTATTCAAACTTAAAAACTTCCTTGAGCGGTATCGCTGGGCAATCACCATGGCACTTGCCGTGCTGGTGATAATGCAGCACTGCACCATCAGTACGCTGCAAAAAGAGCTGCGTTTCGTGCGCGACAAATACGAAGTACCGGCAACGGTAAAGACCACACCCACAGACAATTCCGCAACCAACACCGCGCCACAAGAGGCGGTGCGGACGGCACCGCCCGCAACAGCCGAAGAGGCTCCGCGCGGCGGATTGCGCGACAACAATTATTGGGCAATCGTGGCATTGGTGCTGTTGGTTGGCCTGACGGTTTTTATTCTCTACCGCAAAGGCAAACTGCCTTTCGGAGTGCACGTTAGCGGCAAACTGTGGCAAGACCTCAACGGCCGCGTGGTGTACACACTGAGCGTGCGCAACCGCACACGCAAAGACGTAACAGTAGAGAAGGCGCAGATAGAATTCATCCGTTTCCGCGCCAAGCGGAAATTCACTATGCCTGTGCCCGACTTCCCCATAACACTGTCGGCCGGAACAAGCCACAGCGTCAACATCTCACTGCAGCGGTTGCTCGAGAGCGACCAGACCTTGCTCGACTTCAAAGTAATACGCGTCAGCGTGGAGTGCAACGCCCGTCGGCGTCGCACTGCGCCCATTGGCGTAAAATGGAAACGATAGGAAATGAACGTTATACAGACAGCTTGGCAGAAATACCGTGCGCGCAAAAGCACACTTGGCATCGTTACCGACTTCTTGTTTCTGGTCATCGTGCTGGTGTTTGTCATTCCGCCGTTGCGCTTTGGCGCAACGGTGCAAATAGCGCGTCTGACGCTCCACGAGCCTAATACCATCGACGACATCTATTACCTCGGCGAAGATAAAACTCTGACTCTCAAAAACATATCAGGTGCAGACACAACCATTCTGCGCCAGACCGACCGCCCGGTGATAATCAACTTCGGCTGCGTGACGAATCCGCAAAGCTGCGCCGAGCTCAAGTCGCTCAACAAGTTGAGCGCCGGCTTTGCCGGTCGCCTCGACGTGTACTTCATCACCGACGACGACACCGCCGCCGTGCGACGTTACTTCGGGCGGCACCGCTACACCATAAAGCCGCTCTTCTATGAGCCGCAATACTTCGACGCCAACGACCACGAACTCTTCCACGAGTTGCAGGCCTCGCTGCCCGCCTCGCTACTCATTGCTCCCAACCGACGCATTGTGATAAAGAAATTCGGCGCAGCCAAATGGACTGGCAAAAACATCGAAGCAATTGTCGACAGCGTGGCGAGGTGAGTGCGATGTTTTTTTGCTATTACCGATAAAAAACTGTACTTTTGGCCTCGCTTAGAGCAGATAAATTTTCATCGATGAGACAATATAACTTTTTAAACCGGTTGGTAGGTTGGATTGTGTTTGCCATTGCAGCCGTCACCTACATACTTACAACCGAAGCCACAGCAAGTTTCTGGGATTGCGGCGAATTCATTTCGACCGCCGACAAACTATTAGTGGGTCACCCGCCCGGAGCACCGCTCTTCATGATTATAGCGCGTATGTTCGCCATCGCAGCGCCGAGCGTCGAGACGATAGCGAAGTCGATAAACATCATGTCGGCACTTGCGAGTGCGTTCACCATTCTGTTCCTCTTCTGGACCATCACGCACCTGGCGCGTAAGATATTCATGCGCGACGCCGACGGCGACGCGGAGCCTTGGCGCATCTGGGCTGTCATTGGTGCTGGCGCCGTTGGAGCATTGGCCTACACCTTCTCCGACACGTTCTGGTTCTCGGCCGTTGAGGGCGAGGTTTATGCCATGTCGTCGCTCTTCACCGCTGTGGTGTTCTGGGCCATACTCAAATGGGAGAACGTAGCCGACCAGCCGCACGCCAACCGCTGGCTCATTCTCATAGCCTATCTGATGGGCCTATCCATCGGTGTCCACCTGCTCAACCTGCTTTGCATACCGGCCATCGTAATGGTTTATTATTTCAAGAAATACCCGACAACATCGACTGGCGTTGTAAAAGCTCTGGCTATAGCGTGCGTGCTCATCATTGCCATTCTCTACGGCATTATTCCGGGCGTTGTGAAACTGGCAAGTTACTTCGAGCTGTTCTTTGTCAACAGTCTGGGCCTCGGCTACAACTCGGGAGCTATCTTCTATATGCTGCTTCTTATTGGCGTAACCATCTGGGCAATACGCTACACATACAAGCATAAACATCAGATTCTCAATCTGATAATAACAGCTTTCGCTGTTATTATACTTGGCTATTCATCGTTCGCCATGGTTGTTATCCGTTCGGTTGCCAACCCGACGATGGACCAGAACTCGCCCGAGGACGTATTCTCGCTCATGGATTACCTCAACCGCGAGCAGTACGGCGACCGTCCGCTCTTCTACGGACAGAGTTTCAACTCAGAGATTGACCGCGACGTGCTCGAAACCGAAAAAGGCCGACCTGTGTACATACAGCGCAACGGCAAATATGAGATTGCCGAATACCGTCCAACGTACAAATACAAAGGCAATATGTTCTTCCCGCGCATGTACAGCTCCGACCCGCGCCACGTAGAACAATACAAGCAATGGACCAACTTCGTAGGGCGACCCACGAAGATAAAAGACGACGACGGCTACGACAAAGTAATACAGATGCCGACATTCTTCGAGAATATAAAATTCTTCATCTCGTACCAATGCAACTTCATGTATTGGCGCTATTTCATGTGGAATTTCTCCGGCAGGCAAAACGACATACAAAGTCACGGCGAGCTCAACCATGGCAACTGGATAACCGGCATCAGCTTCATCGACAACGCTATGCTCGGCGACCAAGACCTGCTGCCCGACTCGCTCAAAAACAACAAAGGCAACAACAAATACTACATGCTGCCGTTCATACTCGGACTCATTGGCCTCTTCTTCCAATATCACCGAGGCAAAGAGGGCAAAGAAGGCTTCTGGATTGTAATGCTGCTCTTCTTCCTCACGGGTCTGGCCATCGTGATGTACCTCAACCAGACACCGCTGCAGCCACGTGAACGCGACTACGCCTACGCTGGCTCGTTCTACGCGTTCGGCATCTGGATCGGACTCGGAGTGCTGGGCGTCGTCGAAGCTTTGAGAAAACTCAAAGTGCCCGCCAAAGCTGCAGCCGTCGCTGCAACTGTCATCTGCCTGCTTTGCGTACCGACAATCATGGCGCAGCAGAACTGGGACGACCACGACCGCTCCGACTGCACCATAGCGCGCGACCTCGCATACAACTACCTCAACTCGTGCGACGAGAACGCAATCATCTTCACCAATGGCGACAACGACACCTTCCCGCTCTGGTACGTGCAGGAAGTTGAAGGTGTGAGACCCGACGTGCGTGTGTGCAACCTAAGTTACTTGCAGACAAGCTGGTACTGCGACCAGATGAAACGCAAGGCATACGACAGCGACCCGCTGCCTATCTCGTTCACACACGAGCAATACACCGCCGACCGCGATGTGGTTTACATGCTCGACCAAAACAAAGACTACATAAACCTCAATCAGGCCATTGCCTTTGTAGCAAGCGAAGACGACCGCACAAAGACCATTCCGGGCTACAGCGGACGCATCTGCTTCATTCCGGGCAAGAAATTCTCGCTGCCCGTCGACAGTGCCAAAGTAGTTGCACGCGGCGTAGTATCGAAGGAGTATGCCGACCAGATTGTACCTGAGATAAAATTCTCGATAAGCAAAAACAGCATCTACAAAAACGAGCTTATGGTGCTCGACATGCTCAACAACAGCAAGTGGGAACGTCCGATGTACTACGCAGTTACAGTAGGCTCGGAAAACTACGCCGGACTGTCGTCGTACTTCCAGCTCGAAGGTCTGGCTTACCGCATTGCGCCTGTCAAAGCCCAAGCATCGGCCAGCCAGTCTGGCCAGACTGGCCGCGTCGACACCGAGAAGATGTACGACAATGTGATGAACAAATTCCGCTGGGGCTTCTACAACAAACCCGGCATGTACCTCGACGAGAACAAATCGCGCATGGCAAGCAACCTGCGCACCAACCTCTCGCGACTGGCCATCACGCTCATCGAAGAAGCAGAACAGACTGACGACGAGGAAGTTAAATTCGACAAACGCCGCAAAGCGTCGGCCGTACTCGACAAGATACAGGAAGAACTGCCCGACTGGGCAGTTCCGCACAACTACTTCAGCCTCTTCATGGCCGACGGATACTACCGACTCAAAGAATACGACAAGGGCGATGCCATTGTCCGCAGCTTCGCTACCGACAACTGGCAGGAACTCAACTTCTTCCTCTCGCTGCCGAATGTTGAGTCGGCCGTCAACGAGATAGAGCGCAACTACGCCATCTTCTACGAGATACTCCGAGTGCTCAAAGCCGACCAGCGCGACGACCTCTCGGCCGAAATACAAAGTCAGTACAAGGCATTGACTGACAAGACCGATTTTCTTTTCGGACAATGAAAAACTGGATAGTACAGCCACCGGCCTTTGTCCGGTGGCTTTTTCCAGGCTCGCTCTGGCGCCTCGAAAAACGTCGGCGCTGCGTAGCCCTCACCTTCGACGACGGACCTGTGCCCGAGCAGACGCCCTGGGTCATTTCGACACTCGAAAAATACCACATAAAAGCCACATTCTTCTGCGTCGGCGACAACATACGCAAGTATCCCGACCTGTTCGCGCAACTGAAAAGCAGTGGCCATACTGTTGGAAATCACACATTTAACCATATTCAGCTTTTCCACAATTCGTGGAAAAGTTACATGGCCAACATCGATGCAAGCCGCCGTATCGACGGCGGCGCCACGCTATTCCGTCCGCCGCACGGACAGATGATGCCGTGGCGCATAACGCCACTGCGCAAGATATTCGACAAAGTGGTTTTCTGGGATGTCATGCCACGCGACTACGACCAGCGACTCACGCCAGCCCAAGTGCTCGACAACGTCAAACGGCACGTGCGCAACGGCTCTATTATCAACTTCCACGACTCGGTGAAAGCGGGCGAACGCATGCGCTTCGCCCTCATTGGCACCATAGAATACCTTCTCGCCGAAGGCTACGAATTTGTTGAACTGAAGTAGAGAGTATTACTTCAACGACATGTGTCGCCGTTGAAGAGCCGTTAGCACACTTTTCGATGCAAGCGGATTCAAACCTCTGAAAGTTGTGTGAGCCTTCAACTCAGCAAGAGACATCTCAAGCAGCAATTTTGCTATACACTCATCGGCAAAAGAATTGCTCACTACATTAACCCCGGTAAAATCAAGCACAACCCTCTCATTACGCTGCAAAAGCGGCATCAACAGTTCTCGTGCCTGCTGACCTTGTTGGCGAGTGCCAAGATCTTCACCAAAATCTCTGAATACAAACGTTACCATAGCTCTTGTATTTCTTCGTCATCCAAAAATTCTTCATTAAACTGCGATGCTGGATCTGTACGTTTAGCTACCACATCGGAAGGGTCAATCTCTATATTTGTTCGCAGCTGCATATAAACAATTGTTCCCTGCCAAAAATCACTTTTTGACAATACAGGTGTTTTCTCTGTTATGCGGTGTGATTTCCAGAGCGAACATCGAAACGCAATCCAACATTATGCGCAAGACGCGAGGCAGAATACAGTCCGAACCCCATACCCTTACCATCTGTTACCGAATCTTCAACACATATCTTCAATGCTTCTGACTCCTCTATGCTGGCATACTTGCTATTTTCTGACAATGAAGACTTTATACCCTTCCCGTCGTCTGCTATTAAAAAGCTCAACATATGTTCCTGCTGGCTATAATGAGTTATTACAGTCCCGTTTTCCTTTCCAGAATGAATAAGCACATTATCAAGTATTTCATAAAAACAATAACTCATTGCCTGCAATAATGTAGTTTCTATACTAATGTGCTGAGTCAGAACACTTATTATCTGCCTAAATACATTATTAATGTTCTTTTTATCAAAAACATCAATTGTCACATCACTCATAGGTGATGAGAAGTACTTCTTTATAAGCAATGCAACATTCATAATCGTATATAACTATACACATTTCAATCTACAAATATAGAAATTATTTTGATTGAAAGAATAAAGCAACTTGCAAAAACTCCTCTGCGCCACTCACTCTTTATGGCCTATGAGAATGTAATGCCAGCGTTTCAACGTATTGATAATAAGGCGAATGACAGAGGTATTGTACTTCTTGCGGAACTCACGCACAATCTGCTCATCGGGTGTCAGGTCGGTCGCAAAGCGCGACAGATCAACGTTTTGCACCAGTTGCGTGTCGTACCGGGCCGATGAGCGCATATTGGTGCCGGTGCCGTCGGCGCCGGCATTCTGCACCAAAGAGGCTGTGGGATAGACTGTTGGCTTGCCTTGGCGGAAGGCAGCGTAGCAGAAGCGAATGGACCATGAATGTATCTCGCCCATACGCCATCGCAGCAGCATGGGCGACAGGTCGGTTCCACAACGGTTGAACTCGCGCCGAAGGTGCGAGTTACGTATAAACGCATCGAAATCGGCCACTTGCCAATCGACCGACTGCCATCGGTCGCGCCACGTAGCCCAGCCCCATGAGCAGTTGCGGTGCATCAGATAGGTAGAGCTGGGATAACTGTCGGAGATACGTATTTCGGGCGTATAGCCCGAAATACTGAAAACGTTGCGGTCGCAGTAAAACTCGAGCGCGGCGTTCATATAGTCGATGAAGCCAGCCCCCACGACGAGGTCGTCCTCGAGCACTATGGCCGTTGGGTAATTGCAGAAAACCTGCGAAACGCCCTCAATGATATTGCGCGCAAGTCCGTAGTTTTCAGCACGTTCGACCACTTCGACCGAGGCAAAGCCCTGCACCGAATGGCATAGGCGGCGCACTTCGTCGACTGCCGTCTGCTGCCGCGCATCGGCGGCAGCGTCGGAAAATATTATCAGTGAGGTGTTTGCGGCATTAGAGGCGCTCCGCAAAGCGGCCAATGTCCGCTGCGTATGCAGCGGACGGTTGTACACAAACACTACGACTGGCGAGTTCATATAACACTGTTTTTTGCACAAAAGTAGAGTTATTTTGCAGTTTCTGACAAAAAATGACCGAAAATATGACTATTTTATTTAAAAAAAAGATAATTTTACGCCCGATTTTAAAACACAGTCAACTATGACGGAAAACGAAATAATTATCAACTAAAAACCTCGAAGCGCCAGGCATCACAAACGCCTGACACAGAGAGAAAAAACAAAACAAACACCATGAGACGTAGCACATTATCAACGTTATTAATCGTAATGCTCGCACTTATAACGTGCGAGACAAGCGCGGCAAACAAAGCTGTCGACAGTCGCGCCGGCACTCAACAACAGGACAAGACAACAGATGAAAACACGGCATTTGACATATTCGCAGACGGTAAACTCTTCGTTGATTACCGCAAAGCCGGCTTCATCGAACTCAAAAACACTATTATGCCGTCGCTGAAAAGCGCCGACGGACATACCACAATAGGTTTCGTATCGTGCACCGACAACTGCCTTGGCGACAACGACTTATCGGTTTTCGAAGACTACAAGGACAAGAAAGGCTACAAATACGAGGAGCTGGTCATCAACGGCAACAAAGCAACGCGCGTGGCCTACTACGACGATGTGATTTACTCGAATTACGTGGCTAAAGTATACATCAAATTCGGCGCCAACGCAGCGGCAAAGCCCTACACAGGCGTTGTGGTAACGGTTACCAACGACCAGTCGGTGGACAATTGCTGCTCACCGGATGTGATGGAGGTGATAAAGAGTTTGAGGTTTAAATGAACGCATTGATTATTAAATATATACAGAGAAAAGATGTCATTATTTGATATAATAAAAAACGCCGTAACGGGCAACACAAATCAGGG
Source organism: Bacteroidales bacterium (assembly GCA_017960905.1). Taxonomy (GTDB): domain Bacteria; phylum Bacteroidota; class Bacteroidia; order Bacteroidales; family Marinilabiliaceae; genus W3P20-009. Next base: position 16,661 of record JAGCYH010000027.1, on the reverse strand, counting down.
GCCATCGAGCCCGGCAGGCAACGCTGCCAACACCATGGGCAACGCTGCGGCGCACCCTTCGCGCTCGTTCTCGTTCCAGGCTCTGCCTAAGAACGTCGGCGAACTGAGGGCCATGCCAGGCGCCGACCTGAAAGACCCGCACGCCGTGCTGGCTCTCTTCGTTGCCGCGCTGGCCGAATACCCCAACAACAAACAGGCTGCCATAGAGATGATTAACTATCTGAAAGGGCCTGAACCCATTGCCAACCGCGACATACAGCTCTTCGACGACCACATGTCGAAACCATACATAGTAAGGTCGTATTTCGTGGGCGCACGCCCCGAAAACGACTATACCGCCACGATGCCCTACACGGTGGTTGTCAGCGAAAACCCGTACAGCCGCGACCAGTTCAACCAAGGCTACCTGACACTCTATGTGCAGTCGGGCGGGGCCGACTCGCCACGACCTGTGCAGCTGCGAACTAAAAAATCGACCGGCGAATGGTTCATCTGGACACAAAACTCGGTCATAATGGACATCAGAATTCCGGTTTCGCAAGACAAATGGGCGTAAGAATTTGAAATTGAATTAATTAACAATCAAATATTTAACCTTTTAATTACTAAAAAAAATGAATATTAAAAATTTCTTCTTAGCTGCCACATTATTGGTAGCGACAGCTTGCACCGACAAAAACAGTGCATCGCTTGACCAGACATTCACCAGCGGAACACTCTCTGTTTCGTGCTCGAGCAACTGGCACCAACTCGATAATCCGTTCAGCGACGACATGAACAGCGACGACCTCGTTTATATGTCGAAAGGTTCTGACTCGCTGCTTGGCCTCTTGAGCGGCAACTACTCGACTCTGATGGTTTACCACAGCGCCGACGAATACGAGGTTGAAAACGATAAGGCATGGATATCGTCACCGCAAGACATGGATATTGACGTCAACGGCACTAAGTGGACAGGTTTCACTTACACAAATGGCGACAACGCCAACTTCTACAACACAGCCGATATGACAGTGAAAGTTATCATTTTCAAAGGTAAGGACTACAGCATCGACTATCAGGGCGAAGAGCTGAAAGCCATACTTGGCAGCATCAAAGCTCAACCAAAAGATTAATAGAACAAAACGGCTATGCCAGCCAAGGCTGGCATAGCCGTTTAATATTTAACTTATTTAAAACCAAACAGAAAAAGAAATGAAAAAACTGACAAGAATCGCCGCATTGGCATTAGCAATGGTTGTTTGCGCACCGCAAATGTCAACCGCTCAATTTGGCAAAAAACTGCTCAACAAGGCTAAAGAGCTCACTTCGGGCTCATCTAACTCATCATCGACAAGCTCATCGTCGAACTCGTCGACGACAAGTTCGTCGTCGAACAGTTCGAGCTCGGCAAGCAGCTCTGCAACAACAAGTTCGAGCAACTCAAGCAGCTCAAGTTCGTCGGGTTCTGTAAGCGTTTCGGGCGATGTGTTCTACGTATCGGCCAACGGAGGCAGCAACCGCAACGACGGCAGCAAGGGCGCTCCGTTCAAAAACATTCAGAAAGCTCTCGACGTAGCTGAGGCAGGCGCTACTATTCTCGTTGCCGAAGGCAACTACTACGGCTTGCTCAACAAAGGCAACATCATAATCTCGAAACCTGTTAAACTGATGGGCGGCTACAACGCCGACTTCTCGCAGCGCGATATACTCAAGTACAAGACTACCGTTAAGCCTACCCTCGCCTCTAACGGTTCGGCAAGCGGGCAAGGCACTGTGCAGCTCAAGAGCATCGTAGCGCCTGACGACCAAGTAGTTATCGACGGATTCATCTTCGACCGTGGTAACTCTATCTCGTACAACAAACGCGGCGAAGGCAAGCCCGAAGGCGTTGAATCGCCTATGATGAACCCTATCGGTGTTTCGGGTATTGGCGGTGAGAACCTCGACGAGGATAACGCACTCACTACCGAGACAGCAATCATCTATTTCGATGGTTATCAGGGCGTTGTCAACGACGTAAACGTCGTTGTACGCAACTGTACATTTGTCAACTGCCCCAACTACGGCATTTTGGGCATGATACGCGGCGGTTCGGTTCTTATCGAAAACAACGTGTTCGTCAATGTCCGCATGGCGGCTATGGAAATTCGCGGCGCAGCTGCAAAAACGGTAGTGCCGGTAACCATCAAAAACAACACCATACTCTTTGTATGGTCACGTCTCAAAGACCTTGGCGACATGGGCTACGGCTACCGTATGATACCGGGCACAACAAACACCATCGAAAACAACATCTTCGGTTGTGCAGTGTTCTCGGCACTCGACCGCACTCACGTCGATAGCGACAAAGCCCGTGAGGCTTTGCGCAAAGAGTCGGTTCGCGGCAACGTCTTCTTCCTCAACCGTCAGACCGACCTCACTTTGCCTGGCGGCGGAATGTTCTTGCGCGTGAGCGCAAACGACTTCGACGATGTTGAGCAACTCACCGAAGTAGGCAACAACCGCGTGCTCACCGACCCGTCGGTGTTCAACGGCAAAATCAACAAAGACTACTTGGCCGGTTTCCTGAGCCTCAAGACCTCGTCGAACATGTCGGTCGACTACAACAGCACAGCAAACCAGTTCCGCTCATCGTTCGGCATGAACCTTCAGGGCACTGGCTCTACTACGACTTCGATGTACGCCAACCGCTATCCGTGGCTCGAAGCGCTCAACCTCTTCGGTGCTATGCCTGGCGTAGGCGCTCAAATGCCGAAATAATCTGACTGTCAGATTGTTATCATACACACAAAGAGGCCGCCATTAGGCGGCCTCTTTGTGTGTTTTTTATTCGCAGCGCTATTTCTTCTCTATCACCTCGACGAACGACTTAGGCAGAATGATGTTGCCGTCGCCTATGGCGTCGGCGAAGAGCGGCGCTATGTCGGCATCGTCGAAGCCGGCAATGCCGCACCCGATGCGGGTCACATAGAAAAGCAGCTCGCGATGCTGGCGGGCAAAGGCAATGAACTCATCGACATAGGGTTTGATGGTCTCAACGCCGCCCTGCATAGTTGGTATGGCGTAGCTCTGGCCTTGCAGTCCGACGCCCTGACCCCATACGGCCCCAAAACGCTCAACTGCAATATATGCCGCGCCGCCACCGTGCGCACCTGCCAGATTGCTGCCAAATACAAATACCTCGTTGGCTTTCAACGAGGATATACGTGCTGGTGTGAATTGTCTGTTGTACATATTTCTGTAGGTTTTTCTGCAAAGATAATCTTTTTTATTACGAATTACACGTACTCTGGTATTTTATCTCGAGAGACGCACGTCCGTGCGTCTCTACTCTTTACTCTCTACTCTCTACTCTTTACTCTTTTTAAAAAAATATTTCCGTTTCTGAATTATAAATTATACTTTTACACCGAAAAAAACGACACACATGGGAACGGATAAAAAAAGCAAAAAGAAATATACTTGGGCCGATTTCAAAAAACCACTTAAGTGGTTTTGGGGGTTGTTCCTTTTCGGAACAATCTGCATCGTAGTATTCTTCATCCTTCTGTCGAACGGGCTTATAGGCTACATGCCGACGTTTGAGGATTTGGAGAATCCGAACAACAGTCTGGCCACCGACATCATCTCCGAAGACGGCAAGACACTCGGCAAACTCTACATCGAGAACCGCAGTCAAGTCGATTTCGAAGAGATATCGCCTTATGTGGTTCGCGCGCTGGTCGACACTGAGGACGAGCGTTTCTTCGACCACTCTGGCATCGACTCTAAAGGTCTTTTCCGTGTGCTTATCAAAACCGTTGTCATGCGCGACGAGAGCTCGGGCGGTGGCAGTACCATCACTCAGCAGCTCGCAAAGATGCTTTTCCACGGACACGCCGACACGAAGTGGGAGCGCTACACTCAGAAACTCAAAGAATGGGTCATCGCTGTGAAACTTGAGCGCAGCTATACCAAAGAAGAGATAATATCGATGTACCTCAACCGCGTAAGCTTCCTCTACGACGCCTATGGCGTCGAATCGGCATCGTGGACGTACTTCGGCGTTTCGGTTAAAGACCTCAAGATAGAACAGGCCGCCGTTCTCGTCGGCATGCTCAAAAACCCGGCGCTGTACAATCCGGTGCGCCGTCCCGACCTGGTCCGCGACCGTCGCAATGTGGTCTTCGGCCAGATGCTCAAACAACGCGACATCACCACGGCACAGTTCGACTCGCTCAAGCAACTGCCGCTCGAACTTAAGTTCACGCGCTCCGACCACAAAGACGGCGACGCGCCTTACTTCAGAGAGTACGTACGTCTGATGCTTACGGCCAAGAAACCCGTCAAGAGCGACTACGCCTCGTGGCAGGAGCAGAAATACATAGAAGACAGCATTCAATGGTGCATCAATCCGGCCTACGGCTGGATTGAGAAAAACCCGAAATCCGACGGCACGAAATACAACATCTACCGCGATGGTCTGCGCATTCACACGACACTCGACAGCCGCATGCAACGATATGCCGAAGAGGCTGTAATAGAGCACGTTGGGCATTATCTGCAACCAGAGTTTTTCCGTCAGAAGAAAAACGCCAAACGCGCACCCTACACCTCCAACACCACGCAAGAGCAGTTCGAAGAACTCATCAACAAAGCTTTGCGCAACTCTGACCGCTTCCGCGCTCTGAAAAAATCGGGCTGGGACGACGACAAGATAATGGCATCGATGAAGGATTCGGTTGAGACAAAGGCATTTACATACGCCGGCGAAGTGGATACCATAATGACGCCATACGACTCAGTGGTTTACCACAAGCACTTCCTGCGCTCGTCGCTCATGTCGATAAACCCGAAAAACGGCCACATAAAAGCCTATGTCGGCGGTGTCAACTTCAAGTACTTCATGTATGATATGGTCAGCCTGGGCAAACGTCAGGTTGGTTCGACAATAAAACCGTTCGTCTATGCCTTTGCCATGAAAGAAGGTCACACTCCGTGCGACCTTGTACCGAACTCGCCGCAGACATTCCTTCTGCCCGACGGCAAGACGTGGACGCCGAAAGACGACGGCAAGGTACACGTGGGCGACATGATGTCGCTAAAATGGGGCTTGGCCAACTCGAACAACAACATAACCGCATGGGTTATGAAGCAATACTCGCCCGAGCATATCGCCAAAATGATTGGCGATATGGGCATACGCTCACACATCGAACCGGTTTACTCGATGTTCCTCGGCACCTCGGAGATAACGCTCTCGGAGATGGTAGAGGCCTACGGCGCCTTTGTCAACAAAGGCGTACACATAAGTCCTATGGCCATCACTCACATCGAAGACCACTACGGCAACGTCATAGCGACATTTGCGCCTCATGAGTTTGAACCCATCGACGAGCAGACAGCCTATCTGATGGTCAACATGCTGCAAGGCGTTTGCAACGGCGGTACCGGTGCGCGCTTGCGCGGCACCGACCTACTCGGCAACCGCTATGGCTTTGTGGCCGACGACGGCACGCCGTCGGAGATGGGCGGCAAGACCGGTACCACGCAGAACCAGTCCGACGGATGGTTCATGTCAATTCTGCCCAACTTGGTTACCGGCGTTTGGGTTGGTGGCGAAGAGCGCGACATACACTTCAACGACATGACCTTCGGTCAGGGCTCGCGTATGGCGCTGCCAGTATTCGGCAACTACTTGCGCAAGATTTACAACGACAAGTCGATAACCGAAGTAACACGCAACGACAAATTTGAGAAGCCAGCCAAAGTAACATTCTCGCTCAACTGCCCCGACGAAGGCGAGACAGAGTCGAGCGAAAGCTCTGGCTCATCGATATTCAACTTCTAAGAAAAGTCTGATTTACAACTGAATAGGCGGACGCGATTTATCGCGTCCGTCGTCGTTTTCCGCCAATAAACAATCCTACTATTGTGAGCATTGCGCCAGCAATGCCCAAAGCCGACAGGTTTTCGCCAAGGAAGAAATGGGCGAAGACGATAGTAACTACCGGAATGAGATAAATGCCAGCCGACACGCTGACAGTACCAAGAATAGAGCAAGCTCTGTTCCACGCCCAGAAGCAAAGTCCGGAGGCTACAACGCCCAGAAACAGCATGTTGAGCACATTGGCGGCCTTCGTGAAACGGGCGGCGTTGACCGCCGCGTCGAACGAGAAGTGCGACGGGCTGCCAGCCTCGGTGTGCGTCCCGACGACGACAAGCGGAATCATAAACAGCACAGCGAAGAAAAATATGCGCCGTGTGCTGCACACGGCGTTGTAACGACGACGGTTGATAACCGTTACGCATAGCGAATAAAAGCCCCAGCAAACGGCTGCGAAGAGGGCCAGCAGGTCACCCCGAAGGTTGAATTCGATGGTGCCGTAGCCATCGAAACTGACCATAGTAACGCCCGATATGGCGACCACAAAACCTATTATGAACCAACGCGTTATATGATGCTCGCGCAGAAAAATCTGCGCGATTATCGCAGTCAGCATGGGACAGAGCGACACGATGATGCTCACATTGCAGCAGGCAGTGAAGTGCAGGGCCGTATTCTCGGCAAACTGATAAACCACCACACCAGACAAACCGGCAAGCGCGAAAATTAAATTTTCGCGCAAGGATATCTTTTCCACCTTCGGACAGATGACCCACAAAGCCAGATATGCGGCCACGAAACGGTAAAGAAGTATCTCCAATGCAGAGAAATCGGTCAGCAGGGCTTTGGTGGCCACAAATGTAACGCCCCACACCAATACAGAGAACGAAGCAAGCGCAATGCCTGCTATCTTGTTGTTGTTCATTGTTTTACAAAAAATGCTATTATTGTTTTAATTTTTCATTCATATATTCTTTGGGCGACACACCATAGAACTCCTTAAACGCCGAACTGAAATGCGAGAGGTTTGAAAATCCAAGTGCGTAAGCCACTTCAGAGATGTTCAACTTCTTCACACTGAGCAATTCTGCGGCCTGTTTCAGACGTGTGTTGCGTATGAAGTCGCGCGCGCTCTGACCTGTGAGCTCCTTCAGCTTGCGGTGCATGTGCACACGGCTCAGTCCGATATTCTGAGCAAGGCTCTCGACGCTTAAGTCGGTGTCGGCCAAGTGTTTATCCAAATATTTCGTTATTCGCTCCATCAGTATCTCATCTGACGACTTCATCTTCATCTTTTTGATTGGCTCCTTCGACTGAATGAACTGATTTTTAACCCTTTCGCGGTTTTCGATAATATTGCAAACCGTGTTGCGCAGCGTCAGAATGTCGAATGGCTTCGCAATATAGGCGTCGGCACCCACAATCAGTCCTTTGTTGAACTCCTCCTCAGAGTTTTTCGCCGTGAGCAGAATGACCGGTATGTGGTTGATATTGATGTTGTTTTTCACTTTCTGGCAGAGCTCAATACCGTTCATCTGCGGCATTACAACGTCGGACACGAGCGCGTCGAAGCTCTCACGGAGCAGCAGTTCGTAGGCCTCTTTGCCGTTTGCGCAGGTGGTTACCTTGAACAGTTTCGACATCTCTTCGCTCAGGTAGAGCCTTACATCGTCCTCGTCGTCGGCTATGAGCACGCGGTAGTTGGTGTAGGCGCGGTGTTTCTCGGCTTCGGTAAGTTGGTTCAATGCCTCTATCTCATCGGGTTTCGAGACTGTCACATTCGACGTATCGGCCTCTGTTGTAGAGCTTTGCTCTACAACGGCCTGTCGGCGCGGAATGGTTATAGTGAACACTGCTCCCTGCGAGTCCTTGCAGTTTGCGGCGCGAACTTTGCCACCGTGCATCTCCACAATGCTTCGGGTCAGATGCAGGCCAATGCCAGTGCCGGCCGTAGCAACACTGCTGTCATCGTTGATCTGATAGAAGCGGTCGAAAATACGGTCGATATACTTCTCGTCGAGGCCTTTGCCAGTGTCGGCTATCGTTATCACTATATTGTCGCCGTCGGCGGCAATATGAGTGCGTATTTCGCCTTTTACAGGCGTATATTTGAAGGCGTTGGAGTATATGTTGTATATCACCTTGTCGAAGTTATTCTGGTCAATGTCGGCATCGGTTGCCTCAAGATCGCTTGTCACCGGTGTCTTTATCGAGTTCTTTTCAGCAATAGGCTGAAAAGCGTCGAGAATATTGCAAACGAAAGCCACAATGTCGGTTCGCGTATAGCGAAGCGTCATCTGCCCGCGCTCTATCTTCCTCACGTCGAGCATCTGATTTATAAGTTGCAGAATGCGGCCGGCGCTTTTGTATATTATGCTGTAGCTCTTCTGCGTAGCCGGGTCGTTGTCGGGCGACTGCATAAGCGCTTTTATCGGGTTTATGATGAGCGTGAGCGGTGTGCGTATCTCGTGCGATATGTTGAAGAAGAACTGAAATTTGGCCTCTTCGAGTTCGCGCGCCTGCTCTTGGCGTTGCAAAGCTGTTTTGTAGCGTCGGCGCGACAGCACCGACCTGCGTATGAGCAAAGCCGCCACAACGAGGACAACCACGTAACACATTATAGCCCAGGGCGTTCGCCACCATTCGGGCAGCATGGTTATCACCACCGACTTCGTGGGCGACGTCTTGCCGCCCACCGACGCTCTGACGTCGAGCTGATGCTTGCCTTGCGACAAGTTCGACAGACTTATTTGCGAGATGCCTTGCGGCAGCTCGGTCCATGTAGTATCGGCGCTCGGCAGGCGATATTCGTAGCATATCTGTTCGGGACTGAAGAAGTACGACGACGAGAATCCGAGCGTGATCGACTTCTCGGCACACGAGATACGGAACTCGTCGGCATCGGCCACAGCCGACTCGGTAATGACGTGTCCGTCGGACGTGTCGCCGGCTTTTATCTCGCGCCCGTTCACCAAGAATGTATTGAGTCTGATGCTTATGCCACGCTCGTCGGGGCGCACCACACTCGGGTCGAAGCCCGAAACGCCGTTAGTGCCGCCAAAGTATAGTTTGCCATCGGCCGACTTGGTAACCGCGCGGACCGAATATTGGTTATTTTGCAAACCATTGAACGAGAAGTAGTTATTAAACTTGTTCGTGCTTCGGTCGAAGCACGACAAGCCGTCGTAAGTGCTTATCCAGAGGTTGTCGTTGGCATCGGCGGCCACTCCCACGGTGAAATCGTTGCACAGGCCGTCGGCCATGGTGTAGAGGTGCGTCTGCCGGGTTTGCGTGTCGTAGGTTACCAGGCCGTTTTGCGTGGCAATGCATATTTCGCCGGCCTTGCCCGACGAAATATCCAATATTACGCTTGGTTCGAGTATCGTTGCAAGCGAATCATTTATAGCCTCAAATTCCTCTATATCAGTATTGTAGCAAGCAAGTCCTTTGTAAGTACCAATCCACACTCTGCTGTTGTCGACGAAGATGCAATTGATCCATCTGTTGTCGAGCGTTGGCCCGTTGATATTCACAAAATGCGAGCAGTCGGCGTTTGTCGAAGCGTACAAGCCGTTGCCGTGCGTGCCAACCCAAAGACGGTTTTTCTTGTCGTTGGCCAATGCCGTAACAGGCTTACGCACATAGCCTACGTTCTGCTCGAAACGGTCGTTGAAGTCGGCACAGCGCCGCGTGCGCGTGTCGAGCAGCAAAAGGCCTTCCTGATAAGTCGCAAGCCACAAATGGCTTGCGTCTTTTCTTACGAAGCCCATCACCGACTTGGGGCAGCCATCGGTCAGATGCGTGTTGACGCCATTTTTGTCGATGTGGTAAATGCCGTTGCCGTCGGTGCCTATCCAAAGGCCGTCGGTATCGGCGTGCACAGCCGCCACAGCGGCTGAGCCGATGTCGTGACGGTTGTTGGGATGATAGCCATAGTTTTCAAACTCCGATGTGCAGTGAGGCATCATCAGAAGTCCTTTCTGAAATGCGCCTACCCACATATTTGCATCGCTGTCGAAGAATACCGCGTGAATCTTTGCGTTGGCGAAGTCGAACTGAGGCACAAAGAGGTCGACTTTCTGCGTCAGCTGACTGTTCAGGTTGAAGCAGAAGAGGCCGTTGCCGTCGGTGCCAATATAGAGGTCGCTGCCCTGAAGCCAAAGCGCCGAGATGGTCGTCGGGCTGTTGCGTATCTCATCGTCGACCTCGTAGCGGACATATTTCGAACTGCCTTTGCAAAAGGCGTATATGCATTTGTTTTCGACACTCAGAAACACATCTTGCCCGCGACAGTAAAGTGTCGCGGTCTCGATGTTTTTATCCTCGAGATCCACCTCCGACTGTTCGCCAGTGAGCAAGTCGCATTTGAGCAGTTGGTTTTGCGAAGTCAGCGCCCACAGGTTGTTGTTGCTGTCGATGGCGATGGCCGACACGAAGTTGCTATTGGGCACTGCCACAAACAATTGGCTTGGCACAACGCGACAACCGCTGTACTTGAATATTCCGCGTCCCGAGGTCGATATGTAAATGCAGCCGTCCTGGCCTTCGGCAATGCCCGTGACATGAGCGCTCACCGTGTCGTTGTCGGCAATGATGGGCACTATGCAGAAGTTGTCTTTGGCGATGCTGTACTGCTGCAGACCTCGCAGCGTACCAATCCACAGCCGTTGTTTGCTGTCTTCGAAGACGGTGCGTATGTAGTTCGAATTCAGTTCAGTTTCCGACCAGCCTTTGGCATAGGCCTTAATGCCTATGCCGTCGAAACGGTTGAGGCCGCTCTCGGTGGTTATCCAGATGTAACCGCGGCTGTCTTGGTATATTTGGTTTATCAGCGTGTTCGACAGATGGCTGTCTGTATCTATCAGCCTGATTTTCTGCGCATTTACTGTTAATGCTATTGCCGAAAATAGAATTAATAATATAGTTTTCATCTGTCGTTTTTTGATTTTTCAAAATTAGAAAAAAAACTTTGAAAATGCAAATCGGCAAAAAAAGTCTGACAAGAAATCATTTACGGATTTTTCTCAAGCCGTTGCCCGAATGGTACGACAAAAGAGGTTGCCCGCATGCGGGCAACCTCTTTTGTGTATTGTCGTTCGGTGCAATTACTCTGCAGCCTGACCTGCGTCGGGAGCGGGTTCGCCGAGAGGAGTCGCGTCGGTAGCCGACGGACCGGGCAGTGTCGACGACGCTGCTGGTGCAGTCTGCTGCTGCTGGTTGCTCAGCACTTCGTCGAGAACCGACGACGATGCTGCACCGCTGACGTTTTTCGGAAGCACAGCCACCGAAACAAACGAAAGCACCATTATGATAATTGCGCAAGTCCAAGTAACACGTACGAGGTAATCGGTGGTTTTCTTCACACCCATGACTTGCTGTGTCGATGCAAAGCTCTGCGTCAGTCCGCCGCCTTTCGAGTTCTGTGCGAGTACGAAAAGCACCAAGAACACGCAAACTATGCTCGTTAGAATTGATAAAGTTGTTAACATTTTATTATGTTTTATCGTTTTGTTTCTCTAATTCTGAAATTCGCGCTGCAAAGTAAATGCTTTTTTCGGGATTTTTCAAACTTAATTTTCTGAATATGTTTATAGCTTTCGAATATTGTTTCTGTTTTATGTAAATCGAGGCCAGTGTTTCGGAGAAAATATCGTCGTTATCATGCTCGCTTTCTTCCTGAATATCAACATTTTGCACTTCTACAGATGCATCAGATTGCGGCATTCGGGCATAAGAATCCTCCTGCACAAGAAATGCGTCAATCATATCTTTCTGATGTCGCTGGCGCGCGTCTTCGGTTTCGGAGGCCGGTTTGTTGTCGTAATATCTCACCCAATCGTCGAAAGTCAGCTTGCCATCCTTGCCCAGGCTGACCGGCTTGTCGGGCAGCGTATAGCCCGATGTGGGGCCGTTGAGCTTATTGATGGCCTCGAGAGCCCTGTCTATCTTCGACTTCTCGTCGGTCGGCGGCTCGGTTGCGCTTGGCTGCTCGCCCGTCTGCGACGGCACGGCCGGCTCGTTCATCAGTTCGAAGAGGCGCGCGCGGTTGCTTATGTGCACCGAGGCAAGGCGAAGCTTGCTCTGGAACTGTATGTCGTCGGTTTGTTTAAGGTTTTTGAGCAGCAGCATCCAACCCATTTCGAAAAACGGATATTCGGCCACAATGCCGTTCAGTTCGGGCAGCGTAAGCTGCCCGAGAACTGTCTGATCGTCCAACGCCTGATATAATTGTTCTTTGTTCACGCTCCGCAGGTCGGCTGAGGCTTTCACCAGTCGGCAAAAGCCTTGTTGAAAATGTTTTCGGTAAGTTCTTCGACGAGTTGGCTCACGAGCGTCTCTTCGACATCGGCAAGATTGTCTTCGGAGTCGTAGTCGCGATAGGCCGAGAACGATTGCTCCCAGTCTTTCTTAGGGTCTTTGAAGTTGCGGCACTGTATTTTCACGCTGACGTTGAGGCGCGTCTGCGCCGATACGGCATCGGCCTTAATAGCCATTGGCTGAGTCGAATAGCCTGTTATGTTGCCCGAGAACTCTATGTCGCCACGGTCTTCGGTAAGCGACAGCCGCGACTCTTTCTGAATGCGGTCTTTGAGGCCCTCGGTGAGGTCCTGGCTGAGGTTGGGGTTGATGAGCGGTGCGCGGTTGTTGATATACTGCACCGAGAATGTGCTTAGATTCTCAGGTATCGACGCGCCACTCATAGTGAGGCTTATGGTGCATGAGCCGAAGGCAAATGCAGCCAACGCAGAATATAATATACTGACAATCAAGCTTTTCATTCTATTTAATATTGATATCGTAGTCGTGAATCTTTCGGTATAGGGTGCGTTCCGATATGCCCAGCTCCTTGGCGGTCGCCTTACGGCGCCCGCCGTGTTTGTTGAGCGCTTTGATAATGGTATCCTTCTCGTTCATATCGAGCGAGAGGTCGTTGGGCACCAAATCGTCGTCGGTCAGAATGCGCTGACTGTCAGCATCGTTCGACGCTGCCGCATTGAACGACGAGTGGAACGGGTCGGGTTTGCGCGGCGACAGATGTATGGTGTCGGCCGAGAGTATGGCGCCGTCCTGCGACGTGATGATACTCGGGTACTGCGCATCGAGGTCGGTGGGCGTCGCGTGTCCGTTCATCAGCGTAAGCAGCATTTTTTTCATCTCGGCCATGTCCTTGCGCATCTCGAAGAGCACTTTGTACAGTATCTCGCGTTCGTTGTTGAACGTCTCGCCGCCATCGCCGAAGAAAGGCACGGTGCTGACACTCGTCTCGGGCTTCGGGATGAAACGCTCCACCTCGTCGATGTCTATCTCGCGGTTTTTGGTGAGCACGGTAATTTGCTCGGCTATATTCTTGAGCTGGCGTACGTTACCAGGCCACGAGTAGTCGCAAAGGGCTAATTTGGCCTCGGGAGTGAGGCGTGGTGCCGGAATGCGGTTTTTGGCGGCAAAGTCGCCCACGAACTTACTGAACAAAAGCGGAATATCGTCTTTGCGCTGGCGCAAAGGCGGAATGCGAATCATAATGCCGTTGAGTCGGTAGAAGAGGTCTTCGCGGAAACGCCCCTCGGCAATGGCCTTCTCGAGGTCGACATTGGTGGCGGCCACAATGCGCACATCGGTCTTTTTCACAACCGACGAACCAACTTTCATATATTCGCCTTTTTCGAGAATGCGCAGCAGTTTAGCCTGCGTCTGAAGCGGCAGTTCGCCTATCTCGTCGAGGAATATTGTGCCGCCGTTGGCCTCTTCGAAGTAGCCGCGACGGTCGGCCAAAGCGCCTGTGAATGAGCCTTTTTCGTGTCCGAAAAGTTCCGAATCGATGGTACCTTCGGGGATAGCGCCGCAGTTGACAGCCACATAAGGGTTGTGCTTGCGCTGGCTGAACGCGTGTATTATCTGCGGAAAAACCTCTTTGCCGCTGCCGCTCTCGCCTATTATAAGCACCGACAGCATTATAGGCGCCACCTGCACCGCAGTGCTGATAGCCTGATTGAGCTTCTCATCGTTGCCCACTATGCCAAAACGCGCCTTTATGTCAGCTGTTTCCATTTTCTGTTCGCTTTTTCCAACCGACAAAGTTACAATTATTTTGTCAATTGACAATTGACAAAGAACATTTACCACACCAATTGCCCGTTGATTTTTAACCGATTATTTGATTTTGACAAATGAGTGTTTTATATTTGCGCAAAAATTGAGAATAGAAAAAAACAATAATATGCAAGAAGAGATAGAATTGGTGCTCGACGACGCCAAAGAGCAGATGCAGAAATCGTTGGAGCACTTGGACAATGAATTGGGCAAGATACGCGCCGGCAAGGCCAATCCGCGTATGCTCGACGGTGTCATGGTGGAATACTTCGGCTCGATGACGCCGCTCTCGCAGGTGGCAAATGTCAATTCGCCCGACCCGCGCACCATAGCCATCCGCCCGTGGGAGAAATCGATGATTCAGCCCATTGAGCGTGCCATAATGGCAGCCAACCTCGGTCTGAACCCCGACAACAACGGCGAGATGATTCGCGTAGTGGTTCCGCCACTTACCGAAGAGCGCCGCCGCGACCTTGTGAAACAGGTGAAAAAAGTTTGCGAGGACAGCCGCGTGGCTGTTCGCAACATACGTCGCGACGCCATCGAAGAGTTTAAGAAAATGAAGAAAGACGGCTTGGGCGAAGATTTGCAAAAAGACGCCGAAGGTGAAGCGCAAAAGATTCACGACGCTTTCATGAAAAAAATCGACGACCTTTTCGCTGCAAAAGAAAAAGACATAATGACTGTGTAATCAGCTACACGTCAGATAATTAATAATGAATGTTTTTAACGTCACAGGGCGCATCTTGGTGCGCCCTGTGTCGTTTTATTGTTTACCGGAACAAAAGAATAACCGTTTGATGTTGTTTCTTAAAACCACTTGATTATATTTGCATTGTGAGAATTTAAAACCGGTGCAAAACAAAGCATAAATACTTTGGCACGATAGTTGAACAACTTTTTAACAACAACGAAAAAATATTATATATGGAACCTTATAGTTTACGTAACATACTGACAATCACCCATTCCGCGCATTCCGCAGAGAAAATAATAACAGTAGGGAATGCCAGAGCATTTCCGAACATCATACCATCAGTGTTGCCGGCATTTGCAATTGAAAACGCAAACCGCCAGCAACATTTTTTTTCCCCTGACACCAATCAATTAATTAAAATAATCACACATTAAAATTTTTCAACATGAAAAAAACACTAACCGCGCTGCTATGTGCAGCCAACGTGGTGGCGGCAAGCGCCGCCACCGAAGGTGCGCTCGAGGGACAGTTCTCTGTGAGCCCCACAAAAAAAATTGTCTTCTCAAAAGGCAACCTGCAGTATCAGGCAAGCACCAAAACATGGCGCTTTGCCGAAAAACAATATGATATTGCCGAATACGCCAACCGCGACATATCGGACACCTTCGATGGATGGATCGATCTATTCGGCTGGGGTACAGGCCAAAACCCGACGTTCTACGAATTTGAAAACGAGAAATTCGCTCAATACTCGGAGTGGGGCGCCAACGCAATAAGCAACGGCGGCAACAAAGCCAACCTTTGGCGCACTCTGACAAGCGAAGAGTGGAACTACCTGCTCGAGAAACGCACCAACGCCGCCAAACTGCGTGGTTTTGCATACATTGGAGAGCAATGGGGGCTTGTCATCCTGCCCGATGCTTGGAAACTGCCTGCCGGCGTAACCTTCAATGCATCGATAAAAGACTGGGGAACAAGCAAATACACCGCAACACAATGGACCAAGATGGAGAAAAACGGTGCGGTATTCCTGCCAGCCACACGCCAACGCCGCTACACCGATTTGGATTTCGCTACGGCAGGTCCATACTGGTCGTCTACAGCCAAAGGCGATGAGAGTGCAATTGCTGTTTATTTTTCAAATAATGTATTCCGTCCGTGCACATGGACTCACGAAACAATAACTAATGGTGAATTAGCCGATTATACCGAATCGCGCCCTATTGGCAACGCAGTTCGCCTTGTACAGGACTACATACCACCCAAAAGCAACAACGGCGCCATGTCGGGTAAGTTCTCGGTAAGCGCCGCCAAGAAAGTGTTCTTCTCGCAAGGCAACCTGCAATACCAGGCTACAACAAAGACTTGGCAATTTGCCGAAAACCAATGGGACTACGTTGGCAGCGCTAACTCAAAAATAGCAGCCGACAACGACGGCTGGATTGACCTCTTTGGCTGGGGCACTGGTAAAAAACCGACACTTGCCGACGCAAGCGATGCGAAATATGCCCTCTACTCGGAGTGGGGCGCAAATGCCATAAGCAATGGCGGCAAGAAAATAAACCAATGGCGCACACTTACCAAAACAGAGTGGAACTATCTGATCGAGAAACGTAAGAACGCAGCCCAGCTGCGTGGTATGGCAGCCGTTGAGGGTACTTACGGCCTTGTCATCCTGCCCGACGACTGGACTCTGCCCGAAGGACTGACCTTCAACGCTTCGGTATCGGAGTGGAGTGCCAACTCTTACAATGCCGCTCAGTGGGAGACGATGGAAAAAGCCGGCGCGATATACTTGCCGGCAGCCAACTACCGCGAAGGTAACGAGATGCCGTTCATGCCGCAAATGGGACAGTACTGGTCGGCTACGCTCTCAGGCAAGACAAAGGCAGTCATTCTCTTCTTCATGCCCGAAGACCTCCGCCCTGGCACTATGACCGATGACGAGACAGGCAAGACTGTCGATTCGTGCAACGAACGCCACTGCGGCGTAGCTGTGCGCCTCGTGAAGAATGCGCCCGCAACAGC